>CAJUSA010000012.1 GCA_910589015.1 uncultured Christensenellaceae bacterium | reverse complement strand
ATTTCTTCTTGCCTTTCTGTTTTCTTGCTCTTGCTATGCAGTTGTCAATCTTCGGTTTCTCTCAACAGAGAGAGCTTTTGAAAAAAGCAGACTGTCTCAAAAGACAGCCTACATATCATATCAAATCATTTTCTTTTCGTCAAGCAATTTTTTATTTGTTTTTTAACTTTTTTTCGGAAATTTCGGAAAATTTTTACATTTTCGGATTTTATTGCGCGTAGCCGTGGAAATCGATCCGATCTGCGTCGTCGCAAGCGCCGTTTTCGTACGCCGTACCCGCTTCCGCCTCGCGGAAGTACCGCAGATATTCCTTTTTACAATAATCGCAGACTTCGCCGTCGGTGGCGGGTTCGCCACCGAAGCGGTAAGCACCGTTGACGCGCCAGCCGTCGAGCACCGAAATACGCACCGCGTCCTGCGGGCAGCCAAACGCGCAAGCCATGCACCCCACGCACGATTTATGAAAGACGGGTTTACCGTTCTCGATCGAAATATTGCCGCGCGGGCATAGTTTTGCGCACGCCCCGCAGCCCGTGCAATTTTCGGCGGTCCGGAAACATTTGCCCATGATCGGCATCGCCGTATGTTCGATGCGACATATGAAGGAAACAAGACGGCGGAACGGGCCGTTGAAATAGAGCTTGCCTTCGCCCTGTAAGATTGTTTGCGCGTCTTTATAAGCTAACAGTTTTGCGGCGCGCAGCATGCGCGCCGCCATTCCGTCGGAATGGCGAAATATAATATTGTAAGGCATGACGTACGCAAATTCGCCTTTTACGACATATCCGCGCGCCGACAAAATGCGTTTGGGAAGAATGCCCGCGGCATGGTTGAGCCCGAGCGGCTCGCCCGATACGCGTAGAATCCACGCAGGTTTTTCCTCGCCGACGGCGCAGACGGGCAGACCTTTGAGGAAATCGAGCATCGCCGTCGGTGCGTTGAACCCGTGCACGGGGAACGCCGCCACGACTGCGTCATATTCCTCGGGATCGGGAAGAGTTTGCCCCGCTCGAATGAGATTGACTTCGGCATTGACGCCGATATTCTGCAATTCTTCCGCCAACATTCCGCACACGCGACGGGTGTTCCCCGTGCCCGTAAAGGCGTAAAATCCTATTTTCATTCGATATCCTCTCTGACCTGCGGACGCCCCTGTTCGTCCAGCTCGTAAAAATACTTTTCTTCTTTCGCGTGCGAATCATACCACACCTGCGCGAAAAACGGGCTTTTTTTCGCTAAGACGTCGAAACGCCACGGCGCGGGCTGACAGCAGAACGGACACCAATGCCCGCCGCGCAACACGGTATAGGGGGCGGATTCGAACATATGTCCTTCGCTGCACTTCCAGACGAGTTTGCCGTAAACTGCGTCGTCGTTCATCTGTTCGGAAACACATATGCCCCCGCGGAACGCCGCCGCCCGGCGCATATCTTCGATATCCCACTCTTCATACGGTTTGCTCTCGTCGTAACCGTGATCGAGAAGCAACCCGTTCTCTTCGGCATAGCCATCCTCGCGCATCTTGTCGTAATCGCCGAAATCGCCGCGCGCAAGCAGCTTAACTTCCGACCATTTGCGCGGAACGGCGTCCGCCTGCTCTTTTCCGCCGAAATACGCCGTTATGCGCGCCGTTTCCCCGTCGGTATACCACCGATACGGCGAATTTTCGTGATAGAGTAATTTTTTGAATAAAAACGCATGGATCAAACCCTTCGGAACGATCCTGCCCATGCGGAAGAGCTTATGCTTATCCGCAATTTCCTTCCAGTATTCTTTTACGCCGTCGCGCTGATAGTGAAACATTTCTTCGAGTTCGCCGCCGTCCGAAAACCACAAGCCGTGGAAATTGCGCGAGGCAAACCAATAGGGTTTGAAGAATTTTTCGGTCGTACCGCCGATCATGGCAAATCCGTCGTTGAACGTATCGTACCCCGTTTCTCTGCCGCGCTTACCCGCGCCGATGTTGTAGATGCGTTTCCAAAAAAACGGAATTTCCCCTTTCCCCTCGGCGGCAAGAATATTTTTGATAAGCAGACCGCTGTCGCGCGAGGTCGACCATTCGAGCGGCGCGTTATATGCGGTGTGAAAAAGCAAACCGTCTTTGATATTGTTCCTCATCATGTTCGGGTGGAGCATCGCCGTCTGGCGCAGCACCGCCCAGCTTTCGAGTTCGCTTTCGAGCACATAGCGCTCGGCAAAGAGCTTGTGCATGGCATACGCGTCGAAGGGGCTGACAAGCAACGGATCGCCCACGCGTCCCCACGGGTGCATTTCGTTGCGGTTGCCATAGAGCGCAACCGTAGAAATATGAATGTATTTGGGTTGCGGCTTGCACGCCTTAACGGCGTCGACGAGCGCGACCGTGCCGAGCAGATTGCATTCGTAACTATCCGAAAAGCTCTTATCGGACGCGGGCGGTATGACCGCCGCCATATGCACGACGACGTCGGCGCCTTCCGCGAGTTCTTTGCACAGCTCTTTATCGGCAACCGAGCCGCGCAGAATCGTCACGCGGGCGCCGTAACGTTTTTTGAGTATTTTAGCAAGTTTATCGTTCGCCTTTTTATGTGTAAGCAGGATTTTCGCGGTTAAACCGGGCAACTGCATTGCCTGCGCAAAGGCTTCCTTGCCCATATTGCCGCTGACACCCGTCATGGCTACAATCATTCCCAAACCTCGTTTGTAAGAATATTCTATGACAAAAGTATATAGTTTTTATGACAATCTGTCAAGCATATTGTCATATTTTTCAATCAAAAAGCCGACGGAAACCGTCGGCTCAGTCTTGATTTAACAAATTATACCAAAATTTCGGGAACGTCGGGCGCCTGATGCAAATCGGTCACCGTATCCGCCCAGCTTAAAAACTGTTCGAAATATTTATCCTTTTCATCGGCAAGGCAGGCGAACTGAATGAGCCAGAATGCGTCGCTCATCTTATGCGTCGTGGCAAGATAATAAAAGGTATTGCCGCTCACGTTTTTCTGATACGAGAAGTACATGTAATCGTGCCCTTCCCGATATTCCGCTTTGGCGGAAAGCTGATTGCCGCTGATCGTCAGATCGGTATATTTTTCGAGCGAGTAATCCGCCAACCCCGCGAGCATGGTAAATTCTTCCTTTAACGCCGTCGCGATCGCTTTAAGGCTCTCGTAGTAAACGGTTTGCCCCTCAATCTCTTTTTCCACGAAGCTCGTATTGAGCGTGATGCTCATGCCCTCTTTTTCAAAGGTTTTTTCCTGCACCTGAAAAAACGAACATCCTGCGAACGCAAAGATGCATGTAAGCGCAACCGAAACCGACGCAACAATCAATCCGAATTTTCTTTTCATACTTTCACCTCTCGGTTCAAGTATAAACCGCAGGCGCGTTTTTGTCAACGAATTTATAACAAAAATAAGATACTCAGAAATTGCAGCACCGTGCCCAAAATGACAAAGAGATGCCATACGGCATGGAAGTACGGCACTTTTTTCCCGAACGCGAAAAAGCCGATCCCCGCTGTGTAGGCAATGCCGCCGAAGAGCAGCAACAGCAAACTCAACGTGCTCATCAGCCCCGCCGCGAAGGGATAGAGTGCAAGCGCCAACCAGCCCATGATAAGATAGAGCGCCATGGAAATACCCTTGACGACCTTTTTATTCATGGCGATCGCGTTCATCGTAATGCCGACGGCGGCAAGCGCCCATTCGCACGCGAGCACGGCGATGCCCGCCGCCGTTCCCGCAAACGCGATCAGGCAGTAAGGCGTATAAGTACCCGCGATCAGAAGATAGATCGTGCAGTGATCGAAGATACGGAACACGCCCTTTGCTCTGCCGCTCGGCAGGAAGTGATAGAGCGCGCTCATCGTGTAAAGCAGAACGATACAAGCGCAGAATACGCTTACGCCCGTCATAGCGGCGGGATTCGGATAGGAATATATCAACAATACGATCCAGGCGATCAACCCGAACGCGCCGCCCACGATATGCGATACGGCGTTGAAGATCTCTTCCCCCTTGGAATAAAAGGACTGAAATCCCTTTTTGCGCGGCGTTTCCGCCCCGTTTCTTTTTAACGTGACTTCCATGACGTTTCCTCCCGAACAGGTTCTACTATCAGTATATCCCATTCCGTCCGAAAAGAAAACCTACTTGTTCACGCCGCCGCCCCACTTCTTATCTGCGCCGTTCTACCCCCGCAAAAGTCAACTCTACCGCAAAAAAAATTCCCTCTACCGTGGGTAGAAGGAAGTATTTTTACTTTTTGAGAATGAGCAACACGATCACGATCGCAACCGCCACCGCCGCGCCGACCGTATAAGTGACGATGCGGATTTTTTTGCGCGTATTCTCATTCATGGGTTTATAGCCCGCGGGTTGCAATTCGCCGCCGCAGCACGGGCACTTCGTCATATGATCGAGTGCCTCGCCGCCGCAATGCGGACATAGGACGATGTGCTTTTGCAAGCGCGCGCGCTGTTTGGCGCGCTGTTCTTCCTCTTTTTGCGCCCGTTCTTCGGGGGTGAGATCTTTCTTTTTCATAATTCCTTACCGTTTGTTTCCATCTTGCAAGCAAGTTTTTCGCTTGCATTATAACACATTTTCCGCCCGAATACAAGTGCAAACGAAAAAAAGTCCGCCGAAAGAAAAAAGAGCGGTTTGTTCCGCTCTTTTTAGTAAAGTTACATACTCTCGTGAATGGTGCGGGCGATAACGTCGTCCTGCTGTTGCTTGGTGAGTTTGATAAAGTTGACGGCATAGCCGCTGACGCGAATCGTAAGTTGCGGATATTTTTCGGGGTGCGCCTGCGCGTCGAGCAGCGTATCACGGTTGAACACGTTGACGTTGAGGTGGTGTCCGCCGCCCTGCATGTAGCCGTCTAACAGAGAAATAAGATTTTCGCAGCGTTCCCCCCCGCTCTTGCCGAGCGACTGCGGCGTGATCGAGAAGGTATTCGATATACCGTCGCGCGAATAATCGTAAGGAAGTTTGGCGACCGATTCGAGCGAGGCGACCGCGCCGTTGGTGTCGCGCCCGTGCATGGGGTTCGCGCCGGGGGCAAGCGGTTCGCCCGCCCTTCTGCCGTCGGGCGTGTTGCCCGTATGCTTGCCGTACACCACATTGGAAGTAATGGTCAGAATGGACGTCGTGGGCACCGATTCGCGGTAAGGGGTGTTCGACTTGATTTTTTCCATAAACGTTTTCACGAGCCACACCGCGATTTCGTCGGCGCGGTCGTCGTTGTTGCCGTATTTGGGATAATCGCCCTCGATGCGGAAATCGGTGACGATGCCGAACTCGTTGCGCACGGGATAGACCTTGGCATATTTGATTGCCGAAAGCGAATCGACCGCGCAGGAAAGCCCCGCAATACCCGTGGCGAAGAAACGGCGCACCTTCGTATCGTGCAACGCCATTTCGAGCGCTTCGTAACAATATTTATCGTGCATGTAGTGAATGACGTTGAGCACGTTGACGTAAAGGCGGGCAAGCCAGCTCATCACCTGCGTGTACTTTTTCACGACGATATCGTATTCGAGCGGGCCGTCGCCGAGCACGGGCGCGTACTCGGGCGAAACCTGCACGGGCAGCCCCGTCTTTTTATCTTTAAGCAATTCATCTTTGCCGCCGTTGATGGCATAGAGCAGCGCTTTTGCGAGGTTAGCACGCGCGCCGAAGAACTGCATATCCTTGCCCACGCGCATGCACGAAACACAGCAGGCGATCGTGTAATCGTCGCCCATTTCGGGACGCATGAGATCGTCGCTCTCATATTGAATCGCCGACGTTTTAATCGAGATATCCGCGCAGAAGGTTTTGAAGTTTTCGGGCAGACGTTCCGACCACAGCACCGTGAGGTTGGGTTCGGGCGCGGGGCCTAAGTTCACGAGCGTGTGCAGAATGCGGAAGCTGTTCTTCGTGACGAGCGTTCTGCCGTCCATACCCATGCCGCCGATCGTTTCGGTCACCCAGGTGGGATCGCCGCTGAACAGCTCGTTATATTCTTTAATGCGCATGAACTTGACGACGCGCAACTTCATGACGAAGTGGTCGATGAGTTCCTGCGCCGCGCTCTCGGTGAGTGTGCCCGCGTCGAGGTCGCGCTTGATATAGATATCGAGGAAGGTGGAATTTCTGCCGATACTCATTGCCGCGCCGTTCTGATCTTTGACGGCGGCAAGATAACCGAAATAAAGCCACTGCACCGCCTCTTTGGCGTTCTCGGCGGGACGGGAAAGATCGAACCCGTATTCCGCGCCCATTTCTTTGAGGGCGCCGAGCGCTTTGATCTGTTCGGCGATCTCTTCGCGGTCGCGGATCTTTTCGGGCGTCATCTCGCCGTTGAGCAACAATTTGTCCGCCTCTTTCTGCTTGATGAGGAAATCCACGCCGTAAAGCGCGACGCGGCGGTAATCGCCGATAATGCGCCCTCTGCCGTAGGCGTCGGGCAGACCCGTAAGGATATGCGCGCTGCGCGCACGGCGCATTTCGGGCGTGTATACGTCGTAAACGCCCTCGTTGTGCGTTTTACGGTAGTGCGTGAAAATATCCTTGACCTGCCCGTCGATCTCGTAGCCGTACATATTGAGCGCCTCTTCCGCCATGCGGATCCCGCCGAAGGGCTGCAACGCGCGTTTGAAGGGCTCGTCGGTCTGGATCCCGACGATTTTTTCGAGCTTTTTATTAAAGTAACCCGCCTTGTGGCTGTTCACGCGGGAAACGGTTTTCGTATCGGCGTCATACACGCCGCCGCGCGCCCGCTCTTCCTTCGAGAGCGCCAAAATCTGTTCCCACAGTTTTTTGGTCGCCTCGGTGGGCGGCGCAAGAAAAGCGCCGTCGCCCTCGTAAGGCGTGTAATTGTGCTGAATGAAATCGCGCACGTCGATCTCGGTGCACCACTTCCCTTTTTCAAATCCCTGCCAAGCCTTGTTTCCCATATCTTCTACCACTCCTTTATAACCGTTTTGGTTAGGCGCCGAGTATTTCCCGCGCGCGTTTTATGCTTTCCTCGTCGGGCGGCGCAACACCTTCCAACGCATACGGCATATTCAACTTTTTATATTTTTCCGCCCCCATCGTGTGATAGGGCAGCACTTCGATCTTTTCCACATTGCGCAGCGTGTTGACAAACCCGCGCAGACGCAACAACGTTTCTTCGCCGTCGGTATAGGCGGGAACGAGCACATAGCGGATCCAGACGGGCACGCCCCGTTCGCTCAGATACCGCGCAAAGGCGCGCGCGGCGCCGCCCGGTCTGCCCGTCAGTTTTTTATGCGCCTCTTCGTCGGGGTGCTTGATATCGAGCAGCACCAGATCGGTGAGCGCAAGCAGCGTTTCGTAACGGGCGTCGCGTTCATCGAAACAGATCCCCGAAGTATCGATACAGGTACCGATCCCCGCAGCTTTGAGCAGCGTAAAGAGTTCGATGAGAAAATCGAGCTGCAACAGGGGTTCGCCCCCCGTCACCGTCACGCCGCCTTTTTTACCGAAATAACGCTTATACCTGACCGCCTCGCCGAACACTTCGCGCGCCGTGACTTCCCTTCCGCCCGACAAATCCCAGGTGTCGGGGTTGTGGCAGTACTTGCACCGCATCGGGCAACCCTGCATAAACACGACGAACCGCACCCCCGGCCCGTCGACCGTGCCGAGCGATTCATACGAATGTATTTGTGCCATACGCCCCTCCGCAGTTTGCCGCTTTGCCGAAAAATTATGGGCAATTTCTATCTTCCGATAAAAATTGCCCAGACGAACGGCTTGATTCCCACTGCGGTTCCATTGCGGTTTATTCCGCTTATCGTCAGTCGCCGCAGGGTTTTGAAGTTGATACTATGATAACACGCCCCGCCGCCGTTGTCAAGCGAATTGCCGCAAATTTTTTAAGAAAAAAATACTAAATATTGTGCCATGTAAAAATCAAACCACAAAATATGGAAATCAGGCGATTTGCACAATGCGCGCCGTGCCGTCGGAAAATTCCACTTCGAGCGTGTTGGCGGCAAAATCCTGCGTGATGATCCGCACAACGCCGCTCTGCGTCAGTAATTTCATGAGAAAATTTTCAAATTCCGTAATATTCACCCTTCCCTTTCCTCCCTTAAACCATTATAATTTAGGCAATGCCTAAATGTCAAGACAAATTTAAGCATTGCCTAATAAAATGGAATCATGGAACACAATCTCGAACAAGCCATCCGCGACAACCTGAAATTTGAAATCGAACACAGCGGCAAAAAGAAGAAAGAGATCGCCGCCGCCCTCGGCATATCGTGCGCAACGGTTTCGCAATACTGCTCGGGCAGAGCGCAGCCGAGCCTTGCAACCCTTTCGCGCCTGTGCGTCTATCTGGGGATTTCCGCCGACGATATCCTCTGTATCGGCACGGTGTAAGCGCGGCGGTGAAAAAATTTTTATTTTTTCCGTAATTTCGGCGTCGATTTATTTGACAAACTACGGCGAGCGCGCTAAAATAGTTCAAAAAATGAACTAATAAAGGAGAACGAACTATGTCCGAAACCCCTTCCCCCGCCGCGTCGAAAAAGCGGCTTGCGCTGCGCATCGCCTGCATTGTGCTTGCGGCAATCTTCCTCATTGTCGCCGTTTTGGCGATCACGTTTGCAAGCGTTTGGCACAACGAAATTTCGACCGTTTCGAGTTTCAAGCATTTGCGCGAGCGGAACGACGAAAACAAAGAAGGCTCGGTCTACCGCATGGACGTGAAAGGCGGCTTTTACTTCGATAAATTCTTAAAACAGGGCGGCGCGTCCAACGATAAAGAACTGATCGGTTATATCACGAACAATATCACGCGCGGCATGATCAAAATGACGATCAAGGAAACCGACATCGGCTGCTCGTCGTTCACGGCGACGGCACAGAACGGCGACAAACTCTTTGCCCGCAACTACGACTTCGACAAGACCAACGTGTGCATCACCCTGTGCAATCCGGGCGGCGGCAGACATAAGTCCTTTTCCACCGTCGACCTCAATTACGTCGGCATGGATATCGAAAAAGACGTTTCGGGCACGATGAATAAAATCACCTGCCTTGCGGCGCCCTACGCCCCGCTCGACGGAATCAACGACGCAGGCGTGAGCTGCGGCATTTACATGACCTATCAGGGCAGCGGCGACGGCGCGGTGGCGACCGATCAGCGCGACCCCGACAAGAAAAACATCACTTCCACCACGATGCTGCGCATGGTGCTCGACTATGCCGACGACGTCGACGAAGCGGTGGAACTCATCAAACAGTATAACCTGCACGACTCGGCAAACACGTCGTTCCATTATATGGTCGCAGACGCAAGCGGCAAAAGCGCCATTCTCGAATGGGTGCCCGAAAACGGCAAGGATGCCACCGATAACGACGGCACGGCGCGCAAGCTCGTCGTTCACTACAACACGGGCGACGATTACCTCGGCGAACGCGAGGCGAAAGCCGACTATCAGTGGATCACGAACTTCGTGCTCAATCCCAATTACTACGACGACGATAACGACATGGCGGGGCTCGACCGTTATAACCATATCTACAACCGCCTGAACGCGACGAACGGCACGGTGCAGGACGAATGGGCGGCAATGGATATTCTCAAAGAAGTTGGCAGACGCACCTGGAACGGGGGCGGCGGCGTAACCGTGCACAGCGCCGTTTACAACCTCACCAAAAAAACCGTGCTGTGGGTCGCCAACGAAAACTATTCCGACAACACCGCCGTGTACACCTATTCGCTCGAAACAGGCAAACTTACCTTAGCGGCATAACGGCAAACAGGGAATATAAAAAGCGAAGAAATTCAAATTTCTTCGCTTTTTATAATTGGTCGTAATAATATTATATAATAGGCAAAAACACGGTCAATCTTCCATATCTGAAAACGGAATTTTTCCGTGAAGTTCGATAGCATAACGCCCTGTCGGCTTTCCGTCCGGTCCGACTTCCATAAGCCTAAGTGAATTCATTTGGGAAAAATCAATTTCGTCGAAAACGTCTGCACATTCCGCAGACTCTTGGTCGCCGAGTTGATATAAAATACACTCGACAGCTTCCTGAACTCTTTCAAATGCAAACTTTTCTATACTTTCTATCGAAGCGCCTTCTTTTATCAATGCGGATACTTCGGGAAATCTTTCGTCAAGCTCGCCTCGCTCTTGATATTTTTTTATCATATTCGCAAAGCCGCCTCTATGAAATTCAAGGTGGTCGCTAATCGGCTTTAAAAAACGGAAAGAAGCCAAAACCGCCCAAACGTCGCTTTCTTGTTTCAATTCCCATTTCGCCCATTCTTTTTGAAGTCCTAATTTTTTCATTACGTTCAACTTTTCTTCAAAAGTCATCTCTTTATCTTTCATTGCCGTTCTCCTTTTTGCAACGCCAAATTACTGATTATCGCTCTGTTGTTATACAATACTTAAATGAATAAGTCAAGCAAAAGCGCACTGCCTTGCTTGCAAGGTGTAGTACGCTATACTTACATTCTGTTTCTGTGGTAAAATTCCCTATGGAACTTCGGTAACAAACGCTACCCCTTTCGGTCTTGCCCGTTAACGCAGTTCGGCGCCGAGCGTATGTTCGAGCGCGCCCACGATTTTACGGAAGAGCTTATCGAGCGTTTCGGGCTCGAAGGGTTTTTCCGCCTGTTCCTCGTGCGCAAACGTTAAACGGAACGCCATGCTCTTTTTATCCGCGCCGAGCTTTTCCGAACGGTATACGTCGAAAAGTTCGGCTTTTTTCACGCTCTTGCACGCGCGCAGAATGCACGCTTGCACCTCGCCGCATGTAACTTCTTCCTTGACGACGATAGCTAAATCGCGCTGTACGTCGGCGAATTTCGGCAGATTGCGATATACGATATCCTTTGCGAATTTGCGTTCGAGTAACGCAAAGTCGAGTTCGAACAGACATACCTTTTTTTCGAGCGCCAGCTCGTTGGCAATCACGGGGTGCAGTTCGCCGATCCAGCCTGCGACCTTTTCGCCGATTTTCACGTCGGCAGAAATGCCCGTGTGCAAAAAGGGTTTGGGCGTTTCGGGGCGGACGAAGGTCAGATTCAGCCCGAACGAATCGGCAATCGCCTCGATTGCGCCCTTCAGATCGAAGAAGTCCCCTTCGCCCCACAGCGCCGCAACGCATCTTTTGCGTTCTTCGGGTAGTTTTGCAAGGGGCAATTCGTCGGTAAGATACACGTTGGCAAGTTCGAACAGTCTGCCCGCGTCGTTGCCGCGGCGCACGTTGCGCACCACGTTCGCGATCATCGAGGGCGCCAGAATGGTACGCATCACCGAGAGATCCTCGCCGATGGGATTGAGAATCCTGACGGCTTTGCGTTCGGGCGCGTCGGCGGGAAGGCGCAGCAAATCGAAATCCTTGGGCGAATAGAACGAATAGTTGCACGCCTCGAAAAAGCCCTGTTCGCGCAAGACGTTTTTGAATTTTAATTCCTGTTTCTGCGCATGCGTCAAGCCGCCGTTCGTCACCGACGCCGCGTTAAGGAAGGTCGGTTGAATATGCGAATATCCGTAGGAACGGATCACCTCTTCGGCAAGATCGGCATAACCGTCTACGTCCTCGCGCCACAGCGGCACGCCGACGCACAGCCCGCCCGCGCGGACGTTATCCTCGTGCACGGCAAAACACAGCCGCGTTAAAATTTCTTTGACTTCTTCCTTCGGCACGGAAATGCCCAAAAGCGCGTTGATCTTGTCGTACGTCGTCAGAATGACTTTGGGCTTCATGTCGGAAGAATTCACGTCGCAACGGTAATCGGTGGGCGTGCCGCAACCGAGCTGCTGCACCAGATGTAACGCTCGGTTCATGGCAAATTCGGGCGTGAATGCGTCGACGCCCTTTTCGAACCGCGCCGAAGAATCGCTGCGCTGCCCGAGCGCACGGGAAGTTTTGCGCACGTTATCGCGCGCGAATTTCGCCGCCTCGAAGAAAATTTCTTTTGTGTCGGGCTTGATCTCGCTGTCGAGCCCGCCCATGATCCCCGCGAGCGCCACGCCGCCCTCGCCGTCGCAGATGAGCAGATGCTCGCCCGTCAGCGTAAATTCCTTTTTGTCGAGCGTGGTGATCGTTTCCCCCGCTTTCGCGCGGCGCACGACGACGCGGCCGCCGCGCAGAAAATTACGGTCGAACGCATGCATGGGCTGCCCCAATTCGAGCAAAACGTAGTTGGTGATGTCCACCGCGTCGGAAACCGAACGCAGTCCGCACAGGGCAAGGCGGCGGCGCAGCCACCGCGGCGAAACGCCGATTTTCACGTCCTTAACGTAATGCCCGATATAGCGCGGACAAAGCGCTTTATCCTCGATTGTCACGGGGATCTTCACCGTCGTATGCGCGGCTTTATATTCGGTCGCAGGCGGTTTCAAGGGCGTTTTCAGGATCGCGGCAACCTCGCGCGCCATGCCGAAAACACTTTGGCAGTCTGGGCGGTTGGCGGTAACGGCAATATCGAACAGCCAGTCGTCAAGCCCCACGATCGGGCGGATATCTTCCCCGACAGGCGTATCCCCGTCGAGAAGTAAAATACCGTTGACTTCCGCACCCTCGTAATAATCGTCGGTAATGCCCAGCTCTTCGCCCGAACAGAACATCCCCTCGGAAAGCTGCCCGCGCAATTTTCCGCTCTTTATTTTCTGAATGCCGGCCTCGTGCAGCACGGTTGCGCCGTCGAGCGCGCAAGGCACGATCGCGTCTTCGTATACGTTCGTCGCCGCCGTGCAAATCTGTTTAACGCCGTGCGCGCCGCAATCGACCGTGCAGACGGTAAGACGATCGGCGTCGGGATGCTTCGCGCACTTCGTTATTTTACCGACGACAACCCCCGTTACGTCTTTGCCGAGATAGGTCAGTTCTTCCACCTCGAACCCGCACGAGAAAAGTTTTTCCTGCAATTCCTCGGCGGAAACGTTAATATCCGCATAATCTTTTAACCAACTGAAAGGAATAACCATACCGTCCCCCTTAATCCTTGAATTGTTCTAAGAACCGCACGTCGTTTTCGGTGAGCAACTTGATATTATTGATGCCGTATTTGAGCATGGCGATGCGTTCGACGCCCATACCGAAGGCAAAACCCGAATATTCTTCGGGATCGACGCCGCAGTTTTCGAGCACGCGGCGGTTAACCATGCCTGCGCCCAATACCTCGATCCAACCCGTGCCCTTGCACAGCGGGCACCCCTTTCCGCCGCATTGCGCGCACGAAACGTCGACCTCGACCGAAGGCTCGGTAAAGGGAAAGTACGAGGGACGCAAACGCGTTTTGCTGTTTTCCGAAAAGACGGCGCGCGCAAACGCGTCGAGCATGCCCTGCAAATCGCACAGCGTTATGCCCTTATCAACCACAAGCCCTTCCATTTGGTGGAACATGGGCGAGTGGGTCGCGTCGTCGTCCGAACGGAACACGCGTCCCGGCGAAAGAATTTTATAAGGCGGCTTTTTATTTTCCATGACGCGGATCTGCGCCGCGCTCGTCTGCGTGCGCAGTAAAAATTCATCGGTGAGATAGAACGTATCCTGCATGTCGCGCGCGGGGTGGTCGGCCGGCGTGTTGAGCGCGGTGAAGTTATAATAATCGCTCTCGATTTCGGGACCTTCGTACACCTCGAACCCCATGCCGACGAACACGTCGATCAACATATTTTTCACGCGCGTGACGGGGTGCAGCGCGCCTGATGCGTGTCGGCGACCGGGCATGGTGATATCCGCCGTTTCCTGCGCGAGCTTTTTTTCGAGTTCTTTCGCCTTGATCTTCTCTTCGAGACGGGCGAAACTCTCTTCGAGGCGCACGCGCAATTCGTTGATCTTTTTCCCGAACGCGGGGCGGTGTTCCTGCGCCACGTTCTTCATGCCTTTAAGCAGTTCGGTCACCTTCCCCGCCCGCCCGAGAAATTTCATTTTCACTTCGTAAAGCGCGCGGCTGTCCGCCGCCTGCTCCGCTTCACGCTCCGCTTCCGCGGCAATCAACTCGGTATCCTGTTCCATAAAACCTCCGTTAAAAATAAAAATCGCCCTATGATCCATAGGGCGAAAAATTCCGCTGTACCACCTAATTTCACGCAGAAAATCCTTCTGCGCCTTCTTGTCCTTAACGCGGAAAACGGCTTTGCTTAAAGTTCGTTTCGGCAAAGCGGCTCACGGGGGAATACCGCGCACGTTCTCCGAAAGCGCTTTCAGCCCGCGGCGCTCTCTCTCTGGGGAAAAACGGCTTGCACGTCTCTTCCGTTTCACAGCCTGTAACCGTATTATAACGCCGAACGCACGCAAAGTCAACTGATTTTGCGCAAAAATTACTCAATATCCGTTCGAACGCTGTTGCAGCGTTTCTTTTATGAAATGCTCGTTGTTATCGTACGAACGCCAATAATAACCCAAATCGTCGCGGAAACGGTTATAATATTTTGTGTAGTACGGCGAATCGGGATCGGCGTCCTGCTTGCTTTCGACCATGGTGAGAACGCGTTCAAAACCGTTGTCGATCACCGTATACACCTCGCTGTTCGCCGCGGCGACCGTTTGTTTTTTCTTGTTGCCGAACGTCGCGCCGAAGAAAAAGCTTACCACGTTTCCGAGTCCCTTTTCCCCGCCCGTAAACATGTAAATCATTATATCGATAAACTTTACGACGGCGAGCAATGCAAGCAGCACAAGCCAAATCACGATATACGGCGGAAACGACAGAATATAGGACGCCATATCCGCTTTTCCTTCCAAATCCGATCTTTTCAAAATAATATGCGATATAATGCCGAAAAAAGCAAACGGCACCAAAGTGATAAAAAACGCAATCAAACAAATCTTCCGTTCAAAACCGAAATTCGGGAACAGATAAATTACGTCCAAATTCTTCGCATTCCCGATTAAAAACATCACGAGAAACATCACCGCGAACGCAAAGAAAAAATAAGCGATACCCAACAAAATTTTTGCCACGGTTTTCATAAAAATTTCCTTTGTTTTTGTTTATAAACTCATTATAGCACCCCCCCCCTATGCAAATGTCAAGCACTTTTTACCATATTTTTTCTAAATTTTTTCATAAAAAAAAGCCCTTCCGAAATTCGGAAGGGACTAATATAAGTTTGTTACATGGAAGAGCGCACGCAAATGCAACTCGAATAATTCTGGGTGAAAAATCCGCCTTCGCACACGATCGACGAGAAAGAAAGCGTGTTTCCGTCGGGATACAGATACGCGTCCGCGCGCACCGTGATCTCGTCCATGGTGCAGGTGAAACGGTAATAATTCAACGTTTCGGCGTTTTCCGCGGTTCCTTGATAGGCGTGATCGGTCTGTCCGTCGAAATAGTTGAGCGTAAGGCTGCCGTCCGATTCGATGTGCAGCGCGTAATTTTCGGTAGGTACGGGCTGCGGCATCGTTCCTTCGCCCGGATCCATCACCTGCAATTCGTCGATCTTCCAGTTGCCCGCGATCAGGGTAAGCCCGTCTACGGGGTCGGGCGGAGGAATAATGATATCGCCGCCGTCGCCTTCGTTGTTGTCGTTTGGATTTTTGCACGCGCCGAGCACGAACAGGGAAAGCAGCGTAACCGCCGCCAAAGCAAGCGCCAATAATTTTTTCATCACGTTTAACCTCTCTTTTTCAGATCGAGCGCGATATGCACTTCGTCAAGTTGTTTTTGTTCGACGGGCGCAGGCGCGTTCATCATCAGATCGCGCGCGTTCTTATTCATGGGGAACGCAATGACTTCGCGGATATTGACGGTATCGCAGATGAGCATGACCATTCTGTCGACGCCGGGCGCCACGCCTGCGTGCGGCGGCGCGCCGTATTCGAACGCATGGTAGAGCGCGGGGAACTTGCTTTCGACCACGCTTTTATCAAGCCCCACGAGCGAAAAAGCTTTGAGCATGATTTCGGGATCGTGATTGCGCACCGCCCCCGAAGAAAGCTCGATGCCGTTGCAAACGATATCGTACTGATAGGCAAGAATATCGAGCGGATCCTTTTCAAACGCCGCCATGCCCCCCTGCGGCATGGAAAAGGGATTGTGGCAGAACTCGAGCTGCCCGCTCTCTTCGCCGATCTCGTACATGGGGAAATCGACGATCCAGCAGAAACGGAAAACGTCTTTTTCGATCAGATCGAGCCCCGTACCGATCATGGTGCGCAGGATTCCCGCGCGCTTTTGCGCGAGCGAGAGCTTGTCTTCCGCCACAAGCGCGACGAACGAATTGTTCTGCAAGCCGAGTTTTTCTTTGAGCGCGCCGAGTTTATCGTTCAAGAATTTGGAAATACCGCCCACGGGCGCGCCGTTTTCGTCGATGCGGAACCAGTAAGCCGCGCCGCCCTCGGTTTTGATCTTGAAATCTTCGACGAGCTTGTCGATCCACTTGCGCGTCTGCGTGAAACCGTTCACCGCGATCGCTTTGACGGTTTTACCCTCTACGGGCGCAAATCCGCAACCGTCGAGCAGGTGCGAAATGTCCTTTACGAGCAAGGGATTGCGCAGATCGGGCTTGTCCGATCCGTAATTTTCGAGCGCCTCGCGGTAAGGAATGCGGCGGAACGGCGGTTTATCGGCGGCTTTGCCTGAGAATTTGGCAAAGACGGGCGGCAGCACGCTTTCGAGCACGGCAAACACGTCGTCCTGCGAGGCGAACGCCAGCTCGATATCGAGCTGATAAAATTCGCCGGGCGAACGGTCGGCGCGCGCGTCCTCGTCGCGGAAACAGGGCGCGATTTGGAAATATTTATCGAACCCCGCGCACATCAGAAGCTGTTTATATTGCTGCGGCGCCTGCGGCAGCGCGTAAAACTCGCCCGGATAGATACGGCTGGGCACGATGTAATCGCGCGCGCCTTCGGGCGAAGAGCTCGTTAAAATGGGCGTGGAAATTTCGTAAAAGCCCTGTTCGGTCATCAGGCGGCGCAGTTCGGATATAATTTGCGCGCGAAGAATAATTTTATCCTTCACGGCAGGATTGCGCAAATCGAGAAAACGGTAGCGCAGGCGCGCGTCCTCGCCCGCGTCGAGCGAGTGCGATATTTCGAAGGGCAACGCGTTCGTCACGCGTTTACCTAAGATTTCGACCTTTTCGGGCACGATTTCGATGAGCCCCGTGGGCAGTTTCTCGTTCGGCGCGGTGCGCAAAACCACCGTTCCTTCGACGGAAACGGTCGATTCGGTGGGAATCTCGCGCAAAGCCGAAAGGCACGGTTCTTCCGCCGCGACGACCTGCGTCACGCCGTAGAAATCGCGTATTACGGCGAACAGAAGTCCGCCTTTGTCGCGTTTGCTATCGAGCCAACCCGCGAGTTTTACTTTTTTGCCGACGTCCTCTTTGCGAAGCTGTCCGCAGGTATGCGTTCTGTAATTCATAGAAAAAACTCTCTGTAAATTTTTCTTTTATTTTATCCTTTCGGCAACCGATTGTCAACTATATCGCGCGCATTCTCGAAAATATTGCCAAGGCGTACGCTTCACGGGGATTATATTTCAAACAATAATCACCTTCCCCCTCTGTCATTCCGAGCGCAGCCGAGGAAGCCCTGCTCTTTTTTTCAGATGTTTCGACTTCGCTCAACATGACAACCGCCACAAACCGAAACGTCGACTTCCCCCTTTGTCATTCCGAGCGCAGTCGAGGAATCTCTGCCCTGTTGTTCAGATGTTTCGACTTCGCTCAACATGACAATAGCTAAACCAAATCAACATGACAACGGCTAAACCCAATCGAAATGACAGTCGCCCGCCATAAACCGAAACAACTTGACAACCGCCCGCCCCGCGCAAAGCGCGGGGCGGGCGGGTTTTATGCTTTTTCAAACGTGTTCAGCCACGCATATGCCTTTTCGCGCGAAGGAAACATAAAACAATCCTTGCCGCCCGCTTGCATGGCGGCGAGCATTTCCCCGCGTACCGTCGTATTGAAATTTTCGACCCACTCGCGGAATTCCCCGTCGACCTGTTCGGGGCACCCCTCCGTCATATCGGGGCGCGTTCTGCCGCGGTATTCTTCCACGCGCGCATAGATACATTTCAAACACTCTTTGGTGGGCAGATCGAGAAACACGACGGCGTCGCAGGCTTGCAACCGCCGTTCGAACGTGCGGAAGAAATTTCCGTCGATCACCCATTGCGGTTTATCCAACTCGGTTTGTAAAAGCGCGTCGAATTCTTCCCGTTCGCGTTGCACCCAGCCGGGAAGCCACCACAGCTTATCGAGATGCACCACGGGCAGGACAAACCGTTCCCCCATTGCCCGCGCGAAGGTCGACTTCCCCGCGCCGCCGCAACCGACAATCAATATTTTTCGATAAGGAAACCTCATCGGATCACCACCAGACGTTTTTTCGCGCGCGTGATCGCGGTATAGAGCCAACTTTTGCCGTCCTCGAAAAATCCGCTCTCGTCGATGACGACGACATAATCGTATTCCGACCCCTGCGCCTTGTGGCAGGTAACGGCATAGGCAAATTCAAATCGGCAAACGGTATCTTCGCGTTTCACCTTATGCTTCCGCAACGCGGCAAAATTATTTTCATGCACAAGATCGCCGTTTTCGAGCAGACAAGCCTTTTCGCCGTAACCGTAAGCATAGGCGCCGCCCTCGAAGATGCCCGTATCGAAGGGCAGATTGTAACTGATTTCGCTCAGAAAATCGGGCTGAAAATCGAGCATGCCCAGCCCCTCGCCGCAGTCGCGCACGTTGTAGCATTTGCCGATAATGCCGTTGACTAAGTGAAATTCGCCTTTATCGTCGAGCGTTTTCGACCAGTCGTTAAGCGTGCACAAAATCTTTTCGCCGTCGATGGGCAGCACGGCGTCGGGCGAAATGCCGTAATAGGAACGTACTTCGCGGTTGATCTGCGCGCGCGTGCGGTTGGTGCCCACGATGATCTGATCGGCTTCGAGAAAGAGTTGTTTGCGCTCTTCGCGCGAAAGAGCGCGCCGCGGAACGATGCGCGTGCCGCCGCCGTAGTCGCCGTAGGCAAGCGCCTGCCCCGCCCGCGCCATGGCGCCGAGCCGCACGATGGGGTTATCGAGTTCCTGCCGCACAATCTGTTTAAGCGTAACGCACGGCATCGTTAAAAGCGTATTGCTGCCGCCGACGGGCGGAAGCTGGGCGGGATCGCCGCAGAACAGACATTTTGCGCCGAACGACAAGAGATCGCGCAACACTTCGTCGGACACCATCGACGTTTCGTCGACGATGATGAGTTCGATCTTGCCGTCGATCTTTTCTTTTTTGACGAACCGCAGAAAGCGTTCGGAAATGACCTCGCCGTTCTCGTCGACCTCGATATCCTCTTCGCGCGTGTAGATAAGGCTATGTACGGTCGAGGCGGGCTTCCCCAGACGGATCAGCACGGACGCCGCCTTGCCCGTGGGCGCGACGAACGATACGCTCTCGCCCGGAACAAGCCCTAATTTTTCGACGATATGATCGATCAGAAAGGTCTTTCCCGTGCCGGCATAGCCGCACAGCACGAAGATTTTCGTATCGAGATGCGTAAACCACTCTTCGATCAGTTCCGCCGCCTCGGCTTGATCGGGCGTCAAACGCGCCGTCTTTTCGGGCAAAATCACTTTCATGCCCCCATTATACCATATTGCGCCGCAATTTACAAACGTTTGTTTTGTGTTTGTGAAAATTTTTACGGTCCCGTAAATACGCCGTGCAACAACTGCCCGCCGAGATTGTAGTCAATATAGATCTTGCCCTTTTCCATGGGGAAGGTATAGGCGCGGGAACGCCGCCCGACGTAGGCATAAAACGTGATCGTTTGTGCCTCTTCGTTATATTCGTAACGACCGTTATATCCCCCTTTCTTTCCTTCCGCGCCGCGGTAGATGAGCTCGAAGGTGTTGTCCGAACTCAGTTCGAGATAGAGTTTTTCGAAACTCTCGCTCATCTCTTTTCCGCCGAGCGTCAGGCTCTCGCATTCATATAACCCCGCGTAGGGTTTGGAAATTTCCGTAAGCGAACTCATTTCTTTTACGCTGCAACCGCTCATCGCAAAAAGCGAACAGCACAGCGCCATCGTGCAGAACAGCTTTTTCCAGACCGAATATTTTTGCTTTTTCATATTCAAATTATTTGCATTACGTATAATTTTATGTTATACTCTATCTAAAACAAGTGTTGCAGAACAAAAAGGAACGATTATGAACTTCGATACCGAACTTGTCGGCAAAATCGGCTCGATGGCGCTCATCGACAAAGAACACAACCTGATCGACTACACGCGCGTGGCGCGGCTCTCGCGCGAGCTGAAACCGGGGTGCATCTGGATTTCGAGCGGCGCAACCGAAATCGGTCGGCTCGACTACCTTGCCCGCGGCGGCAAAGAGCTCGAAGGCGAACACGCCAAAACCGATTACAGCGCGCAGGGGCAGGCGGTGCTTATGCAGACCTACCGCCAGTTTATCGACCCCCGTTACGGCGTGCGGCAGGTGCTTGTCGAGCACCAGCACTTTAACGACGAGAAAAAGAGCGAACATCTGCGCGCCCTTCTTCTTCGTTGCAAAGAGCAGAACGCCGTGCCCGTCGTCAACTACAACGACGCGGTATCGAACGAAGAAAACCGCCGCCTTGAAATCGTTTCGCTCAAACACGACAAGGCGCGCGTGTACGAATGCGTCGACAACGACGAAACCGCCGCGCGCATCGCCTGTTTGGTGCATGCAAGCCGCCTTTTGATTTTTACAAGCGTCGACGGCATTTACACCGATCCCGAAAACCCCGCCACCCTCGTGCACACGATAAGCGGAAAGGACATTTACGAACTGCTCGAAAACATCGACGAACACAAAAAATACTGCGCGGGCGCCAGCCGTGCGGGCGCGAACGGCGCGGGCGCCAAGCTCGAATATGTGAAAGACGCCGCCGCACAGGGCACGACCGTTTATATCGCCAACGCGAAATATTCGATCGCCGATGTGCTTTCGGAACGCGTCCCCTGCACGAAAATCGGCTGCCGCGCATAACGCAACCCGAAGGCGGTTGCATGCGCCGCGGCGCAACTTTATAATGGTGCATATGGAAAACGTAATCGAAATTAAAAACTTAAAAAAGTATTTCGGTGAAGTGAAAGCGGTCGACGATATTTCTTTTTCCGTTGCAAAAGGCGAGTTCTTCGCCTTCCTCGGCGTGAACGGAGCGGGAAAATCGACGACGATCTCGATTCTTTGCGGAAAGCTGCCGCGCACGGCGGGCGAAGTGCTCATCGGCGGAAAGGAAATCCAAACGCACCTCGACGAAGCCAAACGCAAATTGGGCGTGGTGTTTCAAAACAGCGTGCTCGACGCGCCCCTTTCCGTCGAAGAAAATCTACGTTGCCGCGCGGGGCTATACGGAATCGGCGGCGCGGCGTATAAAAAACGGCTCGACGAGCTCATCGCGCTCTTCGACCTCAAAGACCTATTGCGCCGCCCCGTGGGCAAACTCTCGGGCGGACAGCGGCGGCGCGTCGATATCGCGCGCGCCCTTCTGCACGATCCCGAAATTCTCATTCTCGACGAACCCACGACGGGGCTCGATCCGCAAACGCGCAAATCGGTTTGGGAAATCGTCATGCAGCTGCGCCGCGAACACGCGCTCACGGTGTTTTTGACCACGCATTATATGGAAGAAACGGCGGATGCCGACCGCGTCGTTATTCTCGACGGCGGAAAAATTCTTGCCGACGCTTCCCCGCTTGAACTCAAGAACCGATATACGGGCGATTATATCACGCTGTACGGCACAAACGAACAAGCCGTGAAAAAACTCGGGTTGAAATACGAAGAGATTGCGGGAGCGTGGCGCATCGAAGTGAAGAACACCGCCGAAGCAACCGCGCTCATTCTCAAACACCCCGAACTCTTTGAGGACTATGAAATCACGAAGGGGAAAATGGACGACGTATTTCTCAACGTAACGGGCAAAAAAATGGGGGGCGACCTATGAAACTGAGAGCTTTGATCGCGCGCAACTGCAAAGTATATTTCAAAGACAAGGGCTTGTTCTTCTCTTCCCTCATCTCACCGCTCATTCTCTTTTTCCTCTTCGTGGCGTTTTTGGGCGACGTCTATCGCGACAGTCTGACTTCGGTGTTCGAAGGGTTTGAACTCGAAAAACGCCTTGTCGAGGGTTTTGCGGGCGGCTGGCTGATGTCCTCTCTGCTTGCCGTGTGCGCCGTTACGATCGCCTTTACTTCGAACATGGTCATGGTGCAGGATAAAGCGACCGACCGCCTTTCCGATTTTAACGTGTCGCCCGTGCCGCGCTCGACGCTTGCGCTCGGTTACTTTTTATCGACGGCGATCGTCACGATGCTCGTTTGCTCGGTCGCGCTCGCCGTAGGCTACATCTATCTCGCCTGCGCGGGGTGGTATTTATCGGTTGCCGACGTCTTTTTGACGATTGCCGACACCCTTCTTTTGGTGCTGTTCGGCACGGCGCTCTCTTCCATCGTCTGCCGGTTTTTGAAATCGCAGGGCGGCATTACGGCGGTGGAAGCCACCGTTTCGGCGGCTTACGGCTTTCTGTGCGGCGCTTACATGCCCATTCAAACGCTTGCCGCGCCCATCGCAAACACGCTGATGTTTCTGCCCGGAACCTACGGCACCGCGCTCATGCACGAACATTTTATGGGCGGCGCGATCGATCGGCTGGGCGAAACGTTCAGCGAACAGGCGGCGGCGGAATGCCGAAAAGGATTCGACTGCACGCTGGAATTTTTCGGAAACGTCGTGCCCGAATGGGTGTGTTTCCTCGTGGTCGGAATTGCGATCGTTTTGCTGACGGCTGCATATGTGTTACTGTGCATGAAACCGCTAAAACGCAAAAAAACGGCATAAATGCAACGCGGCGCATATGCGCCGCGTTTTCTTATTCTTTGATCATGGTATAATCAGTCTTCTTATCGTGCAAAATCACCACGCTCTGCCCCGTTTCATACGGGCGGAAACAAGTACATTTTACCTGTTTGCCCGCGACGTCGACCGTCGCATGATACATGCTCCTGCCCTTTGCCCGATCTTCAAACATAAGCTCGCACGAAAGCACGGTTGCCTCGGTTTCAAAAAAGCGGCCGTCCGTCATGCACTTCGATGAAAAACGCTCTTTTATTTTTACGACCGCAAACGCAACGAGCATCATGCCCATGCCGCAGCCCCACGATACAAACGCCCACGTCATTTTTCCGATCGCGGAAAACACGACGAAGAGCACGCAACTTGCAATAAAACAACCGACAAATAGAATACCCTTGATTTTATCGCCGTGGGAGGAAAGATTCCAGTTATCCGCCACCGCCGCCATCATGCGTTCGTCCTCGGGAACATAGTCTTCTTCCACCGCAGGATCTTTCCGACGGTCGTGCACGCGCAGGCATTTGAGGATAAACGCGACGACCGCGCAGACGAACCCGCCGCCGAACGTTATGCCGATCCCCGCAAAGAGCAGAGAGGTGTTCCCGACGACGATGCCTGCTATGAGCAAGGCAATTCCGCCGAAAAGAATCAATAAACAGCAGATGCCCGTTAGCTTGCGTTTCACGATTGTCCTCCGCCCGTCATCTCTTCGAGGATCGCCGCCGCGTCGTAGATAAGATCGGGACACGGGCGTTTTTTGTAATATTCGGGGGTACGCGCCTCGGGATTCGGCGAGGTATCGGCTTTTATGTGCGCACCCGTCAGCAATTCGCCGCAGATCACGCTGCCGTTTTTCTCTTTGAACCGTTTGATGAATTCCTGCACGAGCGCATACATTTCGGCTTTGCTTTTTTCGGGATAGAGCAATCCGAGCGTCATCGCCGCGCCCGAAACGGCGCCGCAGGTCAGCCGCAGCCGCCCCATGCCCGCGCCCATGGGCAGCCCCACCGCTTTGAGCGTGTTCTCGTCCGCGTTCAGTTTGTCGGAAAACGCGAGCATGACCGCCTGCGCGCAGTTCAGACCGTTGAGAAAATTCTGTTTTGCCTGTTGTGCCCGTTCCATTGTTTCACCTCTCATTCAATATAGCATATTCCGACGAAAAAAGCAAGTTGAAAAGGGCGGATTGAAATCCGCCCTTTGTCCTGTTTTGGAATGTTTTGAAAAAAGATTCCTCGACTGCGCTCGGAATGACAAGGGAATTATTCTTATCTCTTAGCGCACCACATTGTCATATTAAGCGCAGCGACTCTCGGCGCACCTTATTGTCATATTAAGCGCAGTATCTCTCGGCGCACCTTATTGTCATATTAAACGCAGTATCTCTCGGCGCACCTTATTGTCATATTAAGCGCAGTATCTCTCGGCGCGTCCCTTGTCATATTGAGCGAAGCGCCGAAGGCGCGCAGTCGAAATATCCCGCGCCCATCTGCTTATTTATTTTCCTTTGACTCTGCCGACGTCGGTATTATCTTTTTTGCGGTCGGCAAGCGCCTTGATCGGGTGATCCTTATCCTGCTTGCGCCAATCGCTGCCGAGCTCTTTGATCGTGCGTTCGATGACGCTGTGCGTGCCCACCGTTTGGATATTGCCGTTGATTTTCGCATTGTATCCGAAATAGCGGAAGGTTTCGGGCACCTTGTCGAGTTCTTCCCACCCCTCTTCCACGCCCGTCAAGCGTACGCTCTTCAATACCTCGCGGATATATTCCTTCTGCGAGCGGAATTTCAACAGTTCGGGGAATTCCGCGCCGCTCGGGAAGCACTGCTGCCACACCTTGCCTTCGTAAGTCTGCAACAGGCGCGCCGCCTCGTGCAGATGCGCAACTTCTTCTTCGAAGTGCATTTCCCAAATCGCCTTGATGCGCTCGTCTTTTTCGTCCTCGTAGCACGAATAATACAAATAACACTCGGTATATTCGTTCATCAAAAGATTTTCCCACCAGCTCATGCAGGGATCTTTGAGGCTGCCGTAACCCGTAACGTGCTGTTCCTCGATCATGGCGATCTCGTTATAGAGCTTTCTGCCGAGCGGCGTGATATACAAATTGCCCACGTTCATATAAAAATTCATGGTCTGCTGTTCCGCCGCCGTGATAATGTTGACGTTGAGCTTGGTTTTGAGGTCGTTCAAATAGCCGTTCAGATAAAAATCCACGTCGTCGAACGGATGACGGTATTCGGCGACCGTGGGGCGACCGGGCATAATTTCGGTGTAGTTTCCCACAAGCTTTTGCGGATCGCCGCTCTTTTCGAGTTCCATTAAATCGGCATAGCGGTACAGGTGGTCGAAATCTTCCAACAACGCGAAATCGAGCTGTTTTTTCACATAAGAATTTTTTTCCGAGATCGCGAGGTTCGCGGTCAGATCGACGGCAAGCTGTTCGTAACCGATGGTATGCTCGAGAATGGTTTCGTCGGCGGGTTTGAGCCCCGCGACGCGTTTTTGCTGGATCTGTTCCCCTCTGCGCATAACGGCAAGGCGGCGGCGCACCTCGTTGTTGGGGCAATGGCGCGAGAACGCATGGGTCAGGCGCACCGATTCGAATTCGGTGCCCGACATCAGGATAACCCTCAAACGCGTATAAGGATCGACGGTGTTCTTGTCGTAAGGTTTCACGAGCACTTTATTCCACGAAGTAAAAATCTTGTCCGCTTTTTGCGGCGTTAATTCAAACGGATTCATAAATCCTCCTTTGCAGAATTTATTTCCAACCCAAAAAATTTTATACGGATATCTTGACAATTGCGCAAAACCGTGTTAAACTGCATGAAGATGTCCATTTTTACGACCCGTTATCAGTTTTATAAAACCCGATCGGAAACGAACATGTTTTTTGCCGCGTAAATTTTATGCAATCAATTCATTCGCCGCTCGGGATCGTACCCGAGCGTTTTATTTTTAAGTTTATAAGAGGAAAAACGATGAATCCCAATAAAAAATTACCTTTATATATTGTCACGGGCGCGTCTGGCGTGGGCAAATCGACCGCTTGCGAAATACTCTTTCAAGCCGAGAGCGACTATATCGTTTTGGAAAGCGATTTGCTCTGGCACACGATCTTCGATACCCCTGCCGACAATTACTGCGCCTACCGCCGCCTGTGGATGCGCATGGCGGCAAACGTGATGCAGATCGGCAAACCCGTCGTGCTGTGCGGATGCGGTATTCCCGAACAGTTCGAGCACCAACCCGAACGCGAACTCTTTTCGGACATCCGATACTTTGCCGTAACGTGCGACGGAAACGAACTGCGCCGCCGCATGGAAACGGGGCGCGGCATCACCGACGAACGCTGGATCGACTCTTCCGTCACGTTTAACGAGTGGCTGAAAACGCATGCCGACAAGACCGAACCGAACATGGCGATCATCGACAACACAACCCTTTCCCCTGCGGAAACGGCGCAAAAAATCGATGAATGGATCCGAAAACACCTATAATTTTGCAAACGAAGGGCGCGGGACGGAAAATCCGTCCCGCGCTTACTTGCCTATTTGCAAAAAATTTGTTATAATAACCGTGTAGCGTATCATCCCTGGGATCGATTTATGAAAAAATTATGGATCTTCTTGTTCATACTTACAGTCGCGGCAGGCATTACTTTGAGCTACGCGGGCGCGCTGAACGAAAATCTCGTCATGGAACGCTGCGGGATCGCCGTGCTGTTCGGCGGAATTTACCTCGTACTGCTCGCCGCGATCCTTGTAAACAGTATTCTCGCCTATAAAAGAGCGAAGAATGCGGGCGCGAAGGAAAGCGAAGAGTTAAACCCCCATGACCGTGACGGCGCGGCGACCTACCTCTTCGGCGGCAGTATTTTAAGCGGCAAAATCAAGCAAAAGAACGTCGTGCTCGTAAGCATGTTCGTGCAAATTACGGTGATAAGCTGTTTGTTCGGCGGGATCGGTTTGCTGTCCGCGCATTGGTATCCCGCGGCGTTCGTCTTGCTCTGTGTGTTCGGGGTTTCGATCTTTTCCCTCACGCTGACGGCGATCATCAAATTTTTGTGTTTTATCATGAAAGACGTAAAAAAGAGCGATTATTCCATAAAAGGCGAAGATCAACCCGACCGCGTGGGCACCGTAATAAGTTGCACGGCGTCTTCCGAAGAAGAAAAACAGGAAAACGAAAGAGTTTTTATCACCGTAATCGAAATCGACGGTGCGGAATATACGACCGCGGGACGGCAATTTTATGAAAAAGGAACGCAGGTCGTCGCTTCCACGCAAGGAAATCTCGCCCTGATCGATCAGACCGAAACCGAAAAATTACAACAAAACAAGGAGTAACATATGATAGGTTGCGTAATTGCAATGGAAAGCGAGGCGGAAACCTTGCTCGAAAGCATGGAAATCGAAAACATTTCGTCTTTATACGGCAAAGCCGTTTACGAGGGCAAGGCGTTCGGAAAAGACGTCGTACTCGTCATCTGCGGCGAAGGCAAGGTTAACGCCGCCGCGGGCGCGTGCGCCGTGATTTCGAAGGGTGCGGATACCGTTCTCAACTTCGGCGTGGCGGGCGGTCTGCATAACAATACTGAAGTGACCGAACTGTATACCATCGACAAGGTCGTACAGTACGATTTTGACCTTGTTCAGCTCTCGGGCAAAACCGTCGGCACGTTACCGAACGAAGAAGAAAATTTTCTGCCGCTCACCGTTCCCGCTAAGCTCGATTTCCCCCGCCGCGCGCTCGGCACGGGCGACCGTTTTAACGACAGTCCGACCGACCACGCTCTGCTTTTGGAACTCGGCTGCGATATCCGCGAAATGGAATGCGGCGCGATTGCGCAGGTCTGCAAATATGCGGGCGTGCCGTGCATCAGCGTGAAAGGCATTTCCGACGTCTACGGCACGGGCAGCACGACCGAGCAATTCAAGAAAAATCTGAAATACGCGCTCGTCAACCTCAAAGCGCATATGCGCGAAATCATCGAGGCGATCTGATGGAAAAAATCCCCTCGTTTCAGAAAGATCACGACAAGCTTGCCGTCGGCTTGCATATGCAGACCGACGCACACGGCATTGCAACCTTCGATCTGCGTTTCAAAAAACCGAACGCAGGCGATTATATCTCGCCCAAAGCGCTGCACACCATCGAACATCTTTTGGCGACCGTGCTCAGAAACAGCGCCGAGAAAGACAATATCGTCTATTTCGGGCCGATGGGGTGCCGCACGGGGTTCTATCTTTTAACGCGCAATTTAGAGTACGACCGCGTGAAGGAACTGCTCGCGGAGGCGATCGCCATCGCGCTCGCGCTTGACGAAATACCGGGCAGCAAACGCGAGGAATGCGGCAACTATCTCGAACACGACCTGCAGGACGCAAAAAGAGAATTGCGCTCTTACCTCGGCATTCTGGCGAAAATATAAAATACTACGGTGCAAAATGATTGATTTATACGACTGGAAAACCCCTCTCGCCCCGCTCTTCGAGGATGAACGCTACCAACAGATCCGCACGTTTTTGAAAAGCGAATATTCCTCGCGTGTGATCTACCCCGATATGCACGATATTTTCAACTGTTTCCGTTATACGCCTTACGATAAAGTAAAAGTCGTGTTGCTGGGGCAAGACCCCTATCATAACGAAGGGCAGGCGCACGGGCTGTGCTTTTCGGTGCCCGACGGCATTCAGAAGCCGCCTTCGCTCGTGAATATGTTCAAGGAACTCAAAGAGGATTTGGGCTGCACCGAACCGAACAGCGGCGATTTATCGAAATGGGCGCACGAGGGCGTCCTGCTCATGAACACCGCGCTCACCGTGCGGGCGCATCAGGCAAATTCGCACGCGAATTGCGGTTGGAGTTGGTTTACCGACAGCGTGATCGAGCTTTTGAGCCGCGAAAAAGAACACCTCGTGTTCTTGCTCTGGGGCGGGAACGCCCGCAAGAAGGTGCCGCTCATCGACCGCGGCAAGCATCTGATTTTGGAATGCGCGCACCCCTCCCCCCTCTCGGCTTATAACGGCTTTTTCGGTTGCAGACATTTTTCGAAAACCAACGCCTATTTAGAACAGCACGGCATTCCCCCGATCGACTGGCAATTATAAACAAAAGCGCTCTTCGCAAGGAAGGGCGCTTATTTCTTAAATTTCGCTGTCGCGAATGACGATTTTGCCGTTTTCTTCGTCGATGAGGATCGACATGCCCTCTTTGACCGTGCCGAGCAAAATTTCTTCCGAGAGTTTATCTTCCACTAATTTTTGCACCACCCGTTTGAGCGGACGCGCGCCGTATTCCTCGCTGTACCCCTCTTCGACCATTTTCAGGCGGGCGCGGTCGGAAACGACCATGCGGATATTTTTCAGACTCATGCGCGTTTGCAGCGAACGCAGAATTTTATCGCAGATGAGCACGGCGTCGTCGCGCGTGAGCTTGCGGAATATGATAATATCGTCGAGACGGTTCAAAAATTCGGGACGGAAGGCCTTTTTGAGCGCGTCGTTGATCTGCTCTTTCATATCGGTATAACCGCTGTCGCCGTCTTCCGAACGGAACCCGAGGCGGGGCGCTTCCGCCGCCATATGCGCCCCCACGTTGCTCGTTAAAATGAGCACGGTGTTTTTGAACGACACCACTCTGCCACGGCTGTCGGAAAGTCTGCCGTCGTCGAGGATCTGCAACAGCACGTTAAACACGTCGGGGTGCGCCTTCTCGATTTCGTCGAACAGCACCACCGAATAGGGTTTTCTTCGGATTTTTTCGGTGAGCGTGCTGTCGGTATCGTCGAAACCGGCATAACCGGGCGGCGCGCCGATAATTTTGTTCACGCTGTTCTTTTCCATGAATTCCGACATATCGAGCCGCACCATGAGCCGCTCGTCGCCGAACATGTTTTCCGCCAGCGCTTTGGCAAGGTCGGTTTTACCCACACCCGTCGGGCCGACAAAGATAAACGAGCCGATCGGGCGGTTGGGATCTTTTAAGCCCGCCCGTGCTCTTCTTATGGCGCGCGAAACGGTTTCGACTGCCTCGTCCTGCCCCACGATGCGTTTATGGATATCCTCTTCGAGGCGCACAAGCCGTTCGCTTTCGCTCTCGTTGATTTTGGATACGGGCACGCCCGTCCAGCTGCCGACGATTTCCGCCACCTCGTCTGCGCCGATCGACACATGTTCGGTGTTGCACTTGCGGCGCCATTCGGCGTTGAGCTCGTCGATACGGTCTTCGAGAATGCGGATCCGCTTGCCCGTCTGTTCGAGCCGCGCGTCGTCGCCCCGTTTATACGCCTTGCTGAAATCGGCGTTCAGGCGGTTTAATTCCTCTTCCGCCTCGCGCAGTTCGGCAGGGCCGTTGAACGACGCCAGCCGCGCGCGCGACGCCGCCTCGTCGATCAGATCGATCGCTTTGTCGGGCAGAAAACGGTCGGTTATGTAGCGGTCGGAAAGACGCACCGCCGCTTCGATCGCTTCGTCGGTGATCACCACGTTGTGGTGCGCTTCGTATTTATCGCGCAAGCCCGTTAAAATCGTGATCGCGTCGTCGGTGTTGGGCTGATCGACGATGACGGGCGTAAAACGACGTTCGAGCGCGGCGTCTTTTTCGATATATTTGCGGTATTCTTCGAGCGTGGTCGCCCCCACCGTCTGTAATTCGCCGCGCGCGAGCTTGGGTTTGAGGATATTCGCGGCATCCATCGAACTCTCTTTCGATGCGCCTGCGCCCGTGATAAGGTGGATCTCGTCGATAAATAAAATTATATCCTTATCCTCGGTGATTTCCGTAATGACGTCTTTTAGCCGTTCTTCGAAGTCGCCGCGGTAGCGCGTACCTGCCACGAGCGTGGCGATATTGAGCGAATATACCTTTTTATCGCGCAAAAGATCGGGTACTTCGCCCGCAACGATCGCGCGCGCCAATCCCTCGATGACAGCGCTCTTGCCCACGCCCGGCTCGCCGATGAGCACGGGATTGTTTTTGATACGGCGCGAAAGGATCTGAATAACCTTTTCGATTTCCTTTCTTCTTCCGATCACGGGATCGAGTTTCCCCTCGCGCGCGCGCTGGGTGAGATCGTCGCCGTACTGCAACAGTTTTTCGCTGATGCGCTTGGACATGTTGCGAACGGGGCGGAACTTCTCGCGCGCCCGAATCGCGTTGAGTTCGGCGGTCATTTCGGCTGGTTGCACGAGTTTTTCGCATTCCTCGGCGATAAGATCGAGGTCGGCGTTGAGTTCTTTGAGATGATCGATCCCCGTGTACTGTTTGGTAACGAGCGCAAGCAGCATGTGCTCGGTGCTCACCTGTTTATGGGTGACGGAATCGTCCTGAAAGGCAAATTCCTCGGCAAGATGAATGACGCCCTTCGTGTTGGGCGTGTAGTCGATTTTCATCTGCGTATGGTCGAGATTACGGCGGAACACGTCGCGGTATGCCTCGAACCGCACGCCCGCGCGGCGCAGAATTTTATTCGCCTCGCAATCTTCCACGATCAACATGGCAAGAATGAGGTGTTCCGTGCCGACGTAAAACGTATTATACTGCTCTGCCGATTCGGTCGCAAGCTGCATGACCTGTTTTAAGTGCTCGTCGTAAAATTGAGGATTCACATTTCCCTCCGCATGTTACAAAGACAACAGTTTCTGAATTTTTTTCCGCGCTAAATTCGCGCGGCAAACGCTCTGTTCGTTTTGCGAAAGCGGCGCGCCGTTAATGCGGTTGAGGTTTGCGGGGCGCGTTTCGACGATAAGCTCGTCGAGTTCCGCCATGCGTTTCGCCTCTTCGCCGTACGCCGATTCGAAAAACCCGAGCGCAACGCCCAGCTTCACGTCCGCCATGCGCCGCGCGAACTCTTTTTCGCCGATCATACAGCAGTTCGCCAGCACGCCGTACGAGCGCATCGCGCAATCCTTAATGCGCATATCGTTTTCGACCAGCATACATTCGCGTTCGCACATTTCGATTTTATAGACGGTTTTCACGGCCTTTTCCACGCGCACGAGGATCTCGCTCTCTTCCATGCCCAGCGTTACCTCGTTGCTGATCTGGTACATTTCGCCTTCCGCGCCGCTGCCCTCGCCGAGCGAGCCGCGCACGGTAAGTCCCAGTCCCTTTAAGATGCGTTCGACTTCGGGCATCAGATTGTGCCGCGCGATCGCGGGCAGGAATACCATGACCGAGGCGCGCAACCCCGTCCCTAAATTTGTGGGGCAGGCGGTAAGATAGCCGAACCGCTCGTCGTAGGCAAACGGTATGGTTTCCGAAATCAGATCGTCGATCCCCGAAAGCTGTTCATACGCCCACGTCAGATCGAACCCCTTAATAAAACACTGTTCGCGGATATGATCTTCTTCGTTGATCATGACCGCCTTGCTGCGGCTGCCGTCGATGAGAGCCGCGCCGATCTTGCGGTGCCGCAATAAATCGCGGCTGATGAGGTTACGCTCAACGAAATATGCCGCGTCCTCGTCGGAAATGGTATTCATCTCGTAAAGATCGTACCGGTCGAGCGCGCCCAACGCGCCCGAGACGATCTGCACGATCTCGCGCGACTGTTCTTCGGCATGCTTGTCGCCGATGAGCCGCGAAGGAAAGGGATAATCGGAAAAGTTGCGCGCAAGCCGCACACGCGTGGACACCGCAACGCACTCGTGATCGATCGCAAGAGCGCTCATAGATCGGTCCTCCTCAGCTTTTGCGCCACCGCGCCGAGCCGCTGCCGCAGTTCGGCGGCTTTCTGTTTCTCGCCCGCACGTTCGGCAAGATCGAGTTCTTCCCGCAATTTATCTTCCTGCGCGATCAGGCTGCGCAAGTCGTCGTAGCGTTCCCCCGCGCCCTCGGGCACCTTGCCGACGTGCCGCGCGCTGTGCTGTATGTAACCGAGCATGGTCGTGATCTCTTTGCGGAAGGCGTTGTAACATTCCGCGCACCCCACAAGACCCGTCCGCCTGAAATCCTCGTACGTCGTGCCGCAGGCGGAACATTCCAACCCGCTTTCCTGTTCCGCCGTCGGGTTTTCCTTCCCGTACAGGCGGCGGTAACATTTTTCGCACAGTTCGACGGCGACTTCCGCGCCGCCGCGGCTGATCGTATATTTTTTAGCGGGTTTACCGCAGCTTCTGCATTTCACGGGCGAACTCCTTCCCTTTCAGTATAGCATACCGTCGCGTATTTGGCAACTACTCTTGCGCAGCCGAATTCAACGGCGCGCTTTCCTGCGCACTTTTTTCGGTCAGCGCGGCGATTTCTTCCTGCGCGCCCTCGAACACGGGGAAATGATAGGCGCCGTAAGCGCAACGCACCGCAAGCAATTCCCTGCCGCCGCAGTCCTCGACGCCGCACCCTTCCACCTCGTTCCACAAAAGAAAGACGCTGTCGTTGCGTGCGGATTCCTTCCACCAAAGCCCTTCGCGGTACAGCGCGAGCACCGATTTTGCTTTCAGGAAGGAATAAACCGACCTGCCGAGCAAAAACGCGCCTACGACGCCCGCCACGGCGCCCACCGTCGCTTCCCACAAAAACGCAACAGGGAAGGACGCCGCCAACAGCACCGCGCCCGCCGCGATCAACACCGCCGCGCGCTTACGCTTCGGCGAATCGGGACGGACGAATTTTTTGATACATTCGTAATGTTTCTTTTCGCGTTTGCTTTCGGCGGGCGTTTCCCCGATGAGTTCCAGCCCCTCGCGCCCGATACATTCGTAAAGGCGGGGCTTGTAATCGGTTTGCACGAGCGCGGGCGGCGCGCCCTTATCCGCCTTGTTTTTGGCGATATAGCGGGCGGGAATTTCAATCACGACACTCCACTCGCCCTTATCTTTGGGCGCGTGACGGGTGCACACCGAAAAAAAGCGCATTTCCGCATACGGCACGAAGATGACTTTGCCGCCCGCCTCTTCGTGCAGCGTGAGCTTTCCGTTCCCGAAGGTCGCCAGCGTGCCTTCGCCCACGAAAAAGCTGTTCTCGCCGTCACACCGTTCGATAAAGTCCAGCTCGCGCAACAATGCCGTCTGCGCCGTTTTCGAAAAGAGCACGGCAAGCAGGGCAAACAGCACCGCACCGCCCAAAAACACGCCCGTAAGGATATAGAGCATTGTTTTCGTCTGCGGCGCCGCGTTTGCGAGTTCCGCCGCCAGCAGCACGCCGAGCGTGCCTAAAAGCAACACGATCGCAACGAGCGCACAGGCAAAGCACAGCCCCGTTAACGCTTTGCGTTTCCGAACGAGCGATTTGCGCGCTTTGGCGCGTTCATCCGCATTCTGCGGAATCGAATCGATATATTTCATACTGCACCTCAAATCCGAAAAGGCGCACCCCGCGGTGCGCCGTATCACGTTATTCTTTTGAAATTTTCGCGCCCTTCCACCAGACGAAGAAAAAGAGCGTAAGCACCTGCAAGGGGACGCCGATCAAAAAGATCAGCCACATATTTTCGCGGTAACCGCACACAAACGCCGTCAGATAGACGCAGGCAAGCAACGTCCAAATGAGCACCGAGAGGGATACGACGCGCGTCGCGCGGTAGTTCCAGATACTGCTGAACACCAGAACGACGATCGACGAGAACGGCACGGCATAGAGAAACGCCAGCCATAAATCTTTTTGAATGACGGGAACGAAGATCCCGAGAAGAACGTAAAGAACGGTAGCCACCAACCAGCAAAGCCCCACCGAACAGGCGATAATGATGATACGGCGGATCAGCTTGGTCTTTTTGGGCACGATCTGCTTTTCGGAATGATCGCGCACCAGATCGTCGAGCGAAACGTTGAAAAGATCGGCAAGGCGCACTAAAATACGCACGTCGGGCATGCCGTTCCCCTGTTCCCATTTCGAAATGGACTTATCGGAATAATTGAGTTTTTCCGCCAAATCGAGCTGCGTCATGTTCGCCATTCTGCGCAAGCGCATAATGTTTTTTCCCACGGTAACAGCCAAATCGTCGGTTTGTACGCTCTTTTCTTCTTCCATAGCCCAATTATAACGCAGTAGAGTGCGTTTGTCAATCGTTCTACCGTGAGTAGAGCGTGAAATTAAAACTCTACTGCAAGATTGTGAAGGAATTTATAAAACGGTTACATATAACCGAACCGCTCTAAAATTCCATAAATTTGATGTTGAATTTGCTTGTATGGAAACACAATAACAACCACGTTCCAACACTCGGTTTACTGTAGTTGTCCATTTTTCTCCATCTCCATATAAATATGAACCTACATTAAACGTATTAGGTCCTTCGCCTGTCAACCCAAACCATTTATCGCCCCAATCCGGATGATCGGGAAGGTTGTAGGAATCTACCCCGAAATACATTTCTTCGCCCGTATATTCAAATTCATAGGTAAGCTCATTAATATCCGGCGTAAATATCCACTCGCTTCCGAAATTGTTTCTTATCTTAATTGTTACGTCGTATTTCTTTTCTTTTTTATTCGCACAGCCAAACGAGCATAACCCCACGCATATGATTAACGCACAGCCGAGACAACAAATGAAAAATCTTTTAATTTTCGACATAACTTTCGCCTCAAAAAAATGATACTATATATTATATCATCTATAACAAACTTTGGCAAAGAAATTCCTGTGAAAATATAATGCCGTTTTCTTGTTGCTATCGTGAAATCAATCTTTCCGACTATTTTCTTACGCAACATCCAAAACACACAAAAAGAGCGGGCAAAACCCGCTCTTTTTGTGTGTTTTGAAATTATTTGCCAAAGTATCTCTTCAACAAGCCCTTGAACCCTGCGCCGTGTCGAGCCTCGTCCTTTGCCATTTCGTGCACGGTGTCGTGGATCGCGTCGTAGCCGAGTTCTTTTGCACGTTTCGCAAGCGCAAGTTTGCCCGCGCAAGCGCCCGTTTCCGCCGCAGCGCGCAGTTCGAGATTTTTCTTCGTGCTGTCGGTGACGACTTCGCCCAACAGTTCCGCAAATTTGCTTGCGTGTTCCGCCTCTTCGTAAGCGTAACGCTTATATGCCTCGGCGATCTCGGGATAGCCTTCGCGTTCCGCTACGCGCGCCATAGCAAGGTACATGCCCACCTCGCAGCACTCGCCCTCGAAATTCGCGCGAAGTCCTTCCGTGACCTCTTTGTCGTCCACTTTGCCGTCGCCGACGTGGTGCTCGCAGGCAAATCCCGCGTCGTCAACCGGAACAAACTTCTTTGCTTTGCATACGGGGCAGACCTCAACGCCGTCTTCGACGATCTCACCGCAAACTGCACATTTCTTCATAATAACAATCTCCTTGATGTTGTTTTCTTGCCTAAAGGCAATCGTATTATATCACAAATAAGACTAAATATCAATAATATAACGCGATAATTTTATGAATTTTTGACAAAATTTTCCAACTGATCAAAGCTCTGCACAAAATCGATCGCCCCCGCCGCCGCAAGCTGCGCCTGCGAACGGTATCCCCAGAGCACCGCAACGCCACGCATGCCCGCATATTTCGCCGTAAGCACGTCGGTCTCGCCGTCGCCGACGAACAGACATTCGCCGCACGGCACGCGTAATGTCAGCGCGCAATACCGCGCCGCCGTCGGATCGGGCTTACGGGGGAACGTGCCGTCGTCGCCGACGATATAATCAAACAAATCGGGAAAATACTTTGCAACAAGCGTTTCGGTCGCATAGCGCGGTTTATTCGTTATAACGGCGAGTTTATAACCCTGCGCCTTTAAGCGCAACAGTCCCGCGACTACCCCCGCAAACGGCTGGGTTTTATCCCCTTTATTGTGCGAAAAGACCTGCGTAAACGTCTCAAAACACGCATCGGTATCCGCACCCGCGGGCAGGGCGCGTTCGACAAGCTCGCGCGCGCCGTTGCCGATATAGGCGCGCGTAAGTTCTTCCGAAATCGTGGGATAACCGTGCAGGCGCAACATTTCGTTGACGCTTTGCGCAATGTCGGGCAGCGTATCTAAAAGCGTGCCGTCTAAATCGAATAAAATAGCCTTGATCATACCTTACATCTTCTCGGGCACGCCGATCCCCAACAGTCCCAACGCGTTCGTCAGCACGGTGAGTGTCGCCCGCGTGAGCGACAGCCGGTAAGCGCGAACGGTTTCTTCCGCCTGCAAAATTTTACAGTCGATATAAAATTTGTTGAACTTCTGCGCCGTATCCACGCAATAGCGTGCGATCAGGCTGGGTTCGTAGTTCTTCGCCGCCGAGCACACGGTATCGGGGAATTGCGCCAGCGCCTTTATGAGCTCGTATTCGCTGTCGCACGGGGTGCACGCGCCGCCGACCGCGTACCCTTCCGCCCGCGCTTTCTGCATCACCGACGCCGCCCGCGCGCAGGTATACTGCACATACACGCTCGTTTCGCCGTCGAAATTGAGCGCTTTATCGTACGAAAAGACAATATCTTTGATTTTATTGTTGCACAGCGCGCCGAAGATCACGGCGCCCACGCCCACCTTTTCGGCGACCTCGCGCTTGTTTTCGAGCGCGGGATTCTTTTCCGATACGATCGCATACGCCTTTTCTTCGCACTTTGCGATGACGTCCTCGAGCCAGACGACTTTGCCCTTGCGCGTCGACATGGCGCCGTCCTCGAGCGATACCATGCCGTAAGCGACGTGCACAAGATCCTTCGCCCATTCCTTGCCCATGAGTTCGAGCACCTTGAACACCTGCTTGAAATGCAGGTTCTGCTGATAGGCGACGACGTATAAACATTTTTCGAAATCGTAGGTGTTTTTGCGGTAGATCGCGGCGGCAAGGTCGCGCGTAGCATAGAGCGACGCGCCGTCCGATCGCAGGATCAGGCAAGGCGGCATGCCGTATTCTTCCAGATCGACGATGCTTGCGCCGTTGCTCTCTTTTAACAGCTTTTTCGCGCGCAGCTCGTCGATGACGGGTTGCATTTTATCGGTATAAAACCGCTCGCCCGCGTAGGAATCGAAGTTGATGTGCAGCTTTTCATAAATGCCCTTTACATATTCGAGCGTGAGCGATTTGAACCACTCGAACAGGGCGTTCGCCTCTTCGTCGCCGCTTTCGATTTTGAGAAAATATTCGCGCGCCTCGCGTTCCATTTCCTCGTCCGCCTCGTTGTTAAAACGTACGTACAGTTCATTGATTGCATGAATCCCGCCGCGTTCGACCTCTTCCATGACGCCCCAGCGCTTATAAGCGCTGATAAGTTTTCCGAACTGCGTGCCGTAATCGCCGAGGTGATTGATCCCCACCGCCTCGTAACCGAGGAAATTGAAAATTTTATAGAGCGCCCCGCCGAGCACCGTGGTGGAAAGATGCCCGATATGGAAGGGTTTTGCGATATTGACCGAAGAATAATCGATGCAGATCTTTTTGCCCGCGCCCAAGTCCGCGCTGCCGTAGCGCGCGCCTTCCCGCTCGATCCGCGCAAGCGTTTGTTCCGCGAAGGGTTTACGGGCAATCTTGAAATTGAGATAGCCGTTGACCGCGGCAACCGATTCGATCACGCTGTCGCAGCCGATTTCGCCCGCAAGCGATTGCGCGATAAGCACGGGGCTTTTGCGCAACGCCTTAGCGAATTTGAAACAGGGCAACGCGTAGTCGCCCATTGTCTGATCGGGCGGCACGGATACCGCTTCTTCGATTTCTTCTGCGCCGACGCCCTCGATGACGATTTTCTGCGCGATATACTTTTTATAATTCATACCGTTTTTTTCCTCTGACGAACTTCCCCGTAATTGTACCACAAAAGGTGAAAATCGGCAAGCGAAAGACTTGCCGATTTTTTAAGTTTGTTGTATAATAAGACCAAAGATTTCGAACGGCTTTCAAGCAGGAAAGGAGTTATTTATGAAACTCGGAGTTGTGGGATTACCCAACGTAGGAAAATCCACCCTTTTTAACGCAATCACGCACGCGGGCGCGGAAGCCGCGAATTACCCCTTCTGCACCATCGAACCAAACGTAGGCGTGGTCGCCGTTCCCGACGAACGGCTCGATAAGCTGGCGGCGCTCTACAACAGCAAAAAAGTCACCCCCGCCGTCATCGAATTCGTCGATATTGCAGGACTTGTAAAGGGCGCAAGCCGCGGCGAGGGACTCGGGAACAAGTTTCTTTCACATATCCGCGAGGTCGACGCCGTGGTGCACGTCGTGCGGTGTTTCGAGGACGCGAACGTCACGCACGTCGAAAACTCGGTCGACCCCGTGCGCGACATCGAAACCATCAATTTAGAACTCATTCTTTCCGACATCGAGGCGGTGGAAAAGCGGCTCGACCGCATCAAGAATGCGGCGCGCGGCGGCGCCGACAAGAACGCCGCGGCGGAATTTGCCTTTCTGCAAAAATTAAAGGCGCATCTCGAAGGCGAAAATCCCGCAAGCTCGCTCGACATGACCGACGACGAAAAGATCATGCTCGAAAACGTGTTCCTGCTTTCCTCAAAACCCGTCGTATACTGCGCGAACATTGCGGAAAGCGACATCGCCGCCGACGAAAATACCCTTCCCCTCGTGCAGAAAGTCAAAGAATACGCCCAAAAACACAACGCGCAGGTCATCGTCGTGTGCGCCAAAACCGAAGAGGAACTTTCGGAACTTTCCGATGAAGACAGAGAGATTTTCCTTGCCGACTTCGGCTTAAAAGAAAGCGGGCTCGATAAGCTCATTAAAGCGTCGTACGCGCTCTTGGGCTTGATCTCGTATTTGACCGCGGGCGAAAAAGAAACGCGCGCCTGGACGATCGTAAAAGGCACGAAGGCGCCGCAGGCGGCAGGCAAGATACACACCGATTTCGAAAAAGGATTTATCCGCGCCGAAGTGGTGGAATGGGATATTCTTTTGGAATGCGGCGGACTTGCGGGCGCGCGCGAAAAAGGCAAGGTGCGTTCGGAAGGCAAGGAATATGTGATGAAAGACGGCGACGTCGTCCTCTTCCGTTTCAATGTGTGATCGGGCTTTTATGTCATGTTGAGCGGAACAATACCTTTTATGTCATGTTGAGCGGAACGAAGTGCAGTCGAAACATCTGTTTTGAGATTCCTCGACTTCGCTCGGAATGACAGTTAATTCAGCGGAACGAAGTGCATAATGCCATATGAGAAGGAAAAAATCAAAATACATTTTAATATGCTTGATTTTCAGTATCTTTGCCGTGGCGTTGACGGCATGCGCCGCAAAATACGAGTATCGTCCTGCGCCGGATCGCGTCGAAATATATCAGTCTGTCGATGCAAGTTCCGAATGGATCGATTGCCTGCAATATTCCACCGAACACGCCGATTATTATTTTGAAACGACGCTGAAAAGCGCGCAACAAGATTCTTTTATCGATAGCGCGGAACGGATCTTAAAGGACTTCCCGACAGAGAAAGTAAAATTTGTTGTGGGCAAATCTTTTCATACCGCCTATGTAGGCGAAGTCCGCAACGCAAAAAATACCGTTCATAAAAATATTGATACCTTCTATTTTAATATAAAAGACTTATCGAGCGTAAACCTGCTTGTCGAATTGAACGCGAAACGCTACGGTGAGGAAACGCCTTACGGCTTGTTGTATGCTTACAGTTACGGTCAATGCAAGGCTTCAAAATATGACCTTCCGAAAGCGTTAAGCAATCGGCAATTAAAAGAAACGGTAAACAAAAACAAGGATATTACCGACTTAAATACTTTCGTATTTTTATCTTCGTTTACGACCGCCGCCGAAAAATCGGCGGCACAAACCCTTTCGATTAAGCTTTATGAACTGCTCGGTGGTCAAGAGTTACAAAAACTTTTAGAAATGACCGATCTGAACGCACGGCAAAATATTGCGAATCTGCATATCAAAACGGTATGCTATCAATCCGGTATTTCTACACAGTTTCAAATGGGCGTAGAAGATTATAGCTTTTACCATACTCAAAAGTATATCGTTGCCGAAAACCGCAATATGAACGTCCGCTTTTTTGTTGACGTTGACTACCAAATCCTGCCCGACGAGCGCGAAACCTATTTGAACCATTATACCGATCTTAAAACCATTCTCGTTCAATCCGTATCATCGTTTGAAAAGGTAAACGAATTTGTCGGCAACAGTAGCCCCGCACCCGCAGATTTCTATCTGTCGAATGATTTCGAGTGGAATCAAACATACGGTAATTATTGCAATATGTTTTATTTTCTCGAAATCACGCACGAGTACTGTCATATTGCTATGTGGGGAAAAGACAGAATTGATTGGAATTGGACTGCGGAAGTATTAGCTTGCTATTGCGATATGTTATTCAGCGATTACGAAACGGAATACTTGCTCTACTCTTTAACGAAATACGATAGCATCGGTCAGGGCGAACACGCAAAGAAAGCTTATGAATTACTGCTTCGATATCAACCGACCGACAAAATGGAATTCTGGGACATTTTAGGGTATGTTTATGAATGCTTTCACCCGAATCAGGATTTAGGGGGCGTAACCTGGAAATTACCGGAAAGAATAGCCCCGTCGTTTTGCAACTATTTAATGGAAACTTACGGCAAGCAAAAATTTATGCAAATATGCACGACCGATTATGCGACCGAAACGGACGTATACGGAAAAACCTTCGAGCAACTGCGCGCGGAATGGTTTGCTTCCTTGCAGGCACGTTTTGAACAGATATCGGAACAAAAAAGCTCTTAAACCGACGGTTTAAGAGCTTTTTTTATTCTATGCGCCGCGGCGCATATGCGTTAAAATCATTCTTTCGCGTTTTTCGACGCAGAAGCAGTCTTTTTGCTTTTTATGATACTTTCCGTCGCGCAGGCGATGAAACAGGCGACGACGAACACCGCGACAAAACCGAGCCCCGCATAGACAATGGCGTTTGCGCCGCCCGTAACGACCGCCCTGCCCTGCTCGTAGGCGAACACCGTATTTTCTTCGTACAGCGCCCCGATCATTTGCTTGCACGACTGCGCCTCGTTTACGACCGCGTTATACAAAAGCGCAAGTTTTTCTTCGAACGCTGTGGAATCCACCGGCGAGCCCGTCTGTTCGTATTCGCCGCTCTCGTTCTTCCCGTAGCCGATCGAACGGTAAAGTTTTTCGATCTCGCCGTCGATCTGCACGTTGCGGTCGGTATATTCCGAAATTTTGTGGTGATACGCGTCGAGATCGGTTATCATACTGCCCGACATGAATCCGCGCACCGTTTCTTTGAGCGCGTCGCACGCCGCCGCGTTGAGCGCCTTTTCGCGTTCGAGCACCGAAATGCGCACGAGCACGTCCTCTTCCGACTGCTTGCACAGATAACCGTTATACTGCAAATCGATTTTGAGCAACTCGAGATCGACCGCGCCGCCCGCGAAGAGCGCGGACGATTCGGCGTAACACGCTTCGATCGTCTTGCCCTTGTAGGCGAAATTGCTGTAAATCGAAAGATATTTTTCATACCGCGCAAGCACCGAACGGTGCTGATTTTCCAGAATTTCGATTTTGCTCTCGAAGGTTGAAACCGTATCGTAAGGAATGAGCGCGGCGTCGTAAGAAAAGCCCGTCGCCGATTGCACGATGAGTCCGCGCGTTTCGTTGCAAACGGCTTTCAGAAAACGCGTTGCCTGATCGGCGCCGTTAAAATAACTACCCGAAACCGAAAGCGCGTAAATGGTCGGTACCCCGTCGTTCTGTTGCGACTCAGGCGTAACGGTTATGCCGCCTTCCGCCGCCATGGTTTCGACGTCGATTTTGGCAAAATCCTCATCGGATTCCTTCGCCGCGCGCAGACGGTCGACGTAAATGACGGTTTCATAACGGAACAGTTCGCCGTTGGGATAATGCAGCTTCCCGTCGGCAGCGCCGTCGCGGTCGGGATACTCGATCATAAACGACAGGCGGTAATTGACGCGTTTGGGCGAGATCACGAAATGTGTGACAAGCCCCAGAACGAGCGCCGCAAGCACCGCCGCCGCCAAAATCCAGATCAGCCGTTTTTTTACGACCGCCCAGAGTTCGGCAAGGCTATACCCTTCCTTCCCGCAATATTCTTCTTCGTCCGGAAATTCCTTTCTCTCTTCCTGCATATGTATTTCTCCGTTTCCTCTGTGTGTAAAAGTCGCAAAAAAGTATATCACACCGAAAAAGCGGTGTCAAACCTTTTTACGCCCTTTTTCGCAGCACACCTAACTTTCACGCACCGCAAAAAAACCTCTCGAAACGAGAGGTTTTTTTCTTTACGACTGCCCCGTCGATACGATGTCCTCTTCCCATTCGTCTTCGGCGTCGGGCAGGATCATGCAATATCGCGGATTGTGGGCATACTTCACGTCGGTTTCGGTTTTCTTTTTGTCAGACATAACACCCTCCGCACTCAGTATGCGCAGAAGTTTGCTTCCGATACGCGCTTTTACACCGATTGGATCTGTTTGAGCACTTTGGAATAATTGTCGCTCTGCTTTTCGATCAGCGTTTTTTCGGCGGGCTGAACCTGATAATATCCCCTGTTCAGCATCTGTTCGTACACCGAGAACTGCGTTTCGGCATGCGAAGAGTAATTTTTGAGGATTTCTTTGCGGAACGACTTGTTGCTGCCCTCGATGAGCGCGTTGTTATAATACGTCATGAGCAGTTTTTCGATATCGAGCATATCCTGCAACGCGTCTTTTTCCGCAAGCGTGGTTTTGCTTTTCGAAAGTTTCATTTTTTACCCCCTAACATGTTATACAGCGCGGCAAAACGCTGTTCGTGCGCGGTTGCGATGCGTTCCATTTCCGCGGCAAGCGCGGCGTCGGTAAGCGTATGCGCATAAACGCGCGCCTTCTTGCAAGCCATTTCTTCCCCCGTGAGTACGTGCGAAAGGACGTCGATGTCCTTCGCGGTCAAATTCGTCATACAAAAAACCTCCTTGTCCGTTTTATGGACGAAGGAGGGAAAATTTATGCGGGATTTAAGGCGTATTTTTATAATATTCGCAATAATTTTTGAGGGTGCACGCGTTGCAGTCGGGTTTGCGCGAGTGGCACACATACCGCCCGTGGAATAAGATCCAGTGGTGCGCGTCCGACCAGTTCTCTTCGGGAATCGCCGCCATCAGCCCCCGTTCCACCCGTTCGGGCGTGTCGCCCTTGGCGATACCCAGACGGTTGCTCACGCGGAACACATGCGTATCGACGGCGATCGCGTTGCCGCCGAACGCAAACGCGTAAACGACGTTCGCCGTCTTTCTGCCCACGCCCGCCAGCGTTTGCAGCTCTTCGAGCGTTGCGGGCACCTCGCCGCCGAATTTTTCGACAATATCGCGCGAGGCGGAAAGAATATGCGCCGCCTTGTTATGATAAAATCCGCATGAAAAGATGTATTTTTCAAGCTCTTCCTGCGTGAGCGCAAGCATGCTGCGGGGCGTGTTGTGCTCTTTGTATAAAACCGCCGTCACCTGATTGACGCGCTCGTCGGTGCATTGCGCCGATAAAATGACGGCGACGAGCAGCTCGTACGGGCTGGAAAAATGCAGCGCGGGTTTGGCGTCGGGATACAGTTTTTGCAGTTCGAGCAGAATTTCTTTGGTGTTCATACCGCTATTATAACACAGCCGCGCCGAAAAATCAAAGATTTTTTACACAGCATACCCGAAAGCCTTGCGCTCACACGCGCAAGGCTAAGCCCCGATACGGTTAATTTCCGTAATATTTTGTACCCGACAAAAATCCCGAAAAGGAAGAGTAGGGATACTGATCGAGAATCGCGCGAGCGCGATTCATGAAACTTTCGTCGAACTTTGCCGAAATGCCGCAGCCGACGCCCGCCTCGCGCGGCGTATTCACCGCCTGCGACGGCACACCCGCACTGCGCAACCGCGATAAAAAGTCGAGCGTTTGCGAACGCGACCGGAATACTGCCAAAACCGTCATTTATTTCACCTTGCCTTCGTATATTATATTATGATTTATCTCGATAACGCCGCCACGGGCGGCTTCAAACCGTTGAGCGTACAGAGCGCGGTGCTGGCTTCCTTAAAAGCCTGCGCCAACCCCGGAAGAAGCGGTCACCGCCTTTCGCTCGCGCTTTCCGAACGCGTTTTTTCCTGCCGCCGCCTGCTGTGCGACCTCTTCGGCGGATACGGCTACGACCGCGTCGTGTTCACAAAAAACTGTACCGAAGCGCTCAACATCGCCATTTTAGGCACCCTAAGCAAGGGCGACCACGTCGTGACGACCTGCCTCGAACACAACAGCGTGCTGCGCCCGTTGGAATACCTCAAACAGGCGGGGACGATCGAATACGACGTCGCGCCCCTCGAAAACGGCAAACTCACCGCAAACGCCGTGCTTTCGCTCGTCAAAGAGAACACCCGCGCGGTGTGCGTGACTTCGGCTTCCAACGTAACGGGGCAATGTCCCGATCTTGCCGAAATCAGGCGCGGACTGCCCGAGCGCGTCCTCTTCCTCGTCGACGGCGCGCAGGGCGCGGGGCATATTCCCCTCGACATGAAACGGCTCGGCATCGACGCGCTGGCAATCGCGGGGCACAAAGGCATGCACGCGATACAGGGCGCGGGCGCTCTTCTCTTTTCGGAACGGCTCAATCCCCGCCCCGTCCTTTTCGGCGGAACGGGCAGCGAGAGTTTTTCGCTCGGCATGCCCGCCTTCTACCCCGACGCGCTCGAAAGCGGAACGCTTTCCTACCCCGCCGTCTGTTCGCTGTTCGAGGGCGCGATCGTCGTAAAAACCATGCGCGAAGAGGGTGCGCATACCCTGTTCAAGCTGACGAAGGCGCTGCACACCGCGCTTACCGCCATGCCCGCATACCGCGTCTATTTCGAGCCCAACCCCTGCGGGATCGCCTCGTTCGCGCACGAACATATCCCCTCGGAAGAGCTTGCGGGACTGCTTTCCGACCGTTTCGACATCGCCGTACGCGGCGGTCAGCACTGCGCGCCCCTCGTTCACCGCGCGCTCGGTACGGAATACGGACTGGTGCGCGCCTCGTTCTCGCCCTTCCAGACGGTGCGCGAGGTCAACGCGCTTGTCGGCGCGCTCAAAAAGATCGGTTAAATCTTTTTGAGTTCCGCCACGATTTTTTGCAGTTTTTTGCGTTTTACGCCGTCTAACATGGGCGAAATCTGTTTGTAAAACGCGTCGATCTGCTCGTTCGTGAGCGTGCCGTTGCGTTTGCCTTCGAGCGCCTGCGCGTAAATCGCTTTGAGCATATCGCCCTCGCTTCTGCCTTCGTACTGTTTGGAAAGAATCCTTGCCTGTTCCTCGAAGTCGGCGGTTACGCCGTCTTTTTTATCCCCGCCCGTATAGCTTGCGAAATCCTTCATATCAGCCTCCCCTTTATCGTATGCCGCGAACGCCTTTTTTGTCCGCGGCATACAATTTTATTATGGAACGGATCATTGCGCAACTTTTGCTGTCCGCACTCAAAGATAACCCGCAAGGCAAGGAATCGCTCGTGCGGCTGTTGCAGTTCTACCGCGACAACCGCGAACTCATTGCGCTCGTGCTCAATATGCAAAACGCCCCGAACCTCGGGGCGTGCGTAAAACAGCAAGCGGAAGAAGAATGTCCGCAACAAACAAGCCGACCGCAGGAAACGGCCGGCTCGGTGCGTATTTTGGAAGAATATCTATCAAGGGCGATCTGATCAGAGAACGGACGGCGCCGAAAGACGTTCGAACACCGTTTTCAGGAACAAATCGGTTTCGCCGGGCAACAAAGGCGCCTCGACGGCTTGCGCGCCGTCGTCCTGCGTGACGCCGACGCCGTGAATGCTCTTTCCGCTCGGCCAGTAGATCTTCGCGGTGGTCAGGCGGAACGCGTCGCCTTTCAGGGTGACGTAAGTCGACTGCATGACGCCCTTGCCGTAGCTGTGCGCCGTGCCGTCCTCGGTTCGGCGCAGATAGATGTCGTTATATTTGATCGCCCCGTAATCGACCATCGAGCCGATCAGGCATTCGGACGCCGACGCCGAATTTTCGTCCGCCAGCACCGTGATCTTGGAATTTTCGTTAAAATAAAGGGCATAATCGTTGCCGTCCGCACGGAACTGCGTCACCTTTCCGTTGCGGTATTTTGCCGTGGCGACGACGGGGTTGGGTTCTTCGGAATTTTTGATGAAGTGCGAGGCGATCGATTGCAGAATACTTAAATATCCGCCGCCGTTGTAACGCAGATCGAGCACGAGGTTGGTTCTGCGCCGTTCGCTCATTTTTTGTAGGCACTGCACGAATTCCCACGAGGCGTTGCCCTCGAACTCGTAAAGACGGATATACGCCGTATCGGCGGGCAACCCCGCAAACCCCGCGCCCTCTTCTCTGAGTTCGAGCTCTTCGGTGCCGCGGAACTTAAAAGTCGCTTCGCTGTCGCGGTATTCGCAGTAAGAGGCAAGATATTCCTCGCTGCGCGCGGCGTAAGGGCGGGCGGTTTCCCGCGAGTAGCCGCATTCGAACAGAATATCCCTTCCGCCCTTTCCGCGGATAAATTCGGTAAGAGCCGCATAGTCGCCTGTGCGCAGATCGCTTTCCGAGGTGCCGAACCGATAAAGATACATGCCCGCTTTGATCCCCGCGTTGTCGGCGGAAGAATTGCCCACCACGCGCGCAATTCGCATGATTTCTTCTTCGGTGTTGAGCGCGAACCCGAAATTGCTGCTCGTGCCCTGACTTTCCGCAATGAGCGTGGCATATTCCTCGGGCGACATATAACCCGAAAATTTATCGGGCACGACGGTGTCGTAGAGCTCGTCGTAAAGCTGATCGAGGTCGACGTCCTGATAATACTTTTTATCAAGCGTATCGATCATCCACATGAGCGTGCGCATGCGTTCGTCGATCGCATAGAACTTCGCAAACCAGCCGACCAGAAAAAATACGACGGCAAGGACGACCGCGCCGATGCCGATCAGCCACTTATTCGTGCCTTTGGGGGCGGTTTTTTGCCCGTTCGGCTCGTACATGCCTGCCCCCGAGCCGTTTTTTCCGTTCTTTTCGCTATCTTCCATACTATCCTCCGCACGGCAAATCGCCGTGAGTATTTTATAAATTGAGCAATTTATAGATGATCGATACGATGCGGAAGGTCACCGCGTCCGAAAAATTGCGGATATTCAGCCCCGTCGCGCTCTCGATTTTATCGAGGCGGTACATCAGCGTGTTGCGGTGCATGAACAGATTGCGGCTGGTTTCCGACGCGTTGAGGTTGCATTCGAGGAACTGTTCGGCGGTATCGAGCAATTCTTCGTCGTCAAACAAATCTTCCGCGCCCTGCACGTCGAACTGCGAAAAATATTCCGCCAGCCGCGCTTTGGGCACCTCTTCGATCATCCGCACGAGCAGAAATTCCCGATATAAATGTACGTCGCCCTTCGAACGGAAGTTGCCGCTCATGCGCACCGCCGTCGCCGCCTGCTGGTAGGAACGGGCGATGCCCGTGAATGATTTTTCCTCGCAACCGATGCCCACACGCGCGCGCACGCCCAATTCTTCATAGAGCGACTGGCTTAAAAAGGTGCCGAATTCATAGGGCGACTGCTCGCCCGCGCAGAATTTGACGACGCAGATGCGTTTTCCGTCCATCACCGCCATCATATCGCGCGAACCTTCTAAACAGCGTTCGATATGCGCGCCCGCGTCTTCCGTGCGCTTTTCGGGCACGATATCGAGGGCGTAGCATGCGCCTTCGGGGATACGGTAGCGCGTCATAAAGCGGAATATCGCCAGAGGGCTTTCGCCGAGCAGAATATTTTTCAGACTTTCGTTTTTTTCCTGCGGGGCGCCTTCTTCGAGGCTCGAAAGGATATATTGCACCAACGCGCATTCCCTTTTTCCGGCTTTTTCGCCGTCGAAGTACACCATGTACGGATTGCCGCCCCACAAAAGGGCGTCTTCCCCGCCGCCGCACGGGCGCAGGGAAACGTCGCACCCCGTTTTTTCGCTCAGTTTTTTCTCGATCCACTGCGTTTCGGACAATGCGTCCATAATTTCACACCCCGTTCTTTTCTCAGCCTTAGGCATAATTATAACACGGGAAGCGCAAAATATCAAGAAAAACGGGAATTTTTTACGCGGATTTTCACATACCGAAACTTACTTTATGCGTATTTCGGCGTTTTTACGCCGCTTTTTCGGACAAACTGTATAAAATTTTGCTTTTGAAAAAATTTTTCTCAAATGGTGTTGACATGAATTTGCGCGCGTGCTATAATGTTAGCGTTACGCTGATAATTAGGCATGGTATGGCTTAGCGGCGTATAAACATAAAATTTCAATACATAATGAACGGAGTTTGGTATTATGAAGAATAAGTCGAAAACCTCGTCCTCGGTGAAGGCGGGCGGATACCGTTTCCTTGCAATCGTGTTCTTTTTGCTTGCCGTCGGCGGGCTGTTCCTCGGATTGCTTTCCAACGTGAAACTGCCCGGTAATCTCGGCTACCTGTTCTCGCACGGCTGGCTTTTCGAGCCGGACGTCATCGCGAATTCGGGCAGTTTCCTTAAAGGTTCGCTGATCGGAACGGTCGGCGGCATTGTCATGACGCTGCTCAACTGGCTCAAAGCGCCCAACCTGAACAATTTCGGATTATTCGGCGACGGCGTCGTGCAGGGTTCGCGTTCCTGGTTCGAGCTGATTGCGTCCGTCGCCCTGGTCGTATTCGTGTTCCTGCTTGCCTTAACGGTCATTTTGTCGACCGTTTTTATGATCGCCTCGCTCGTTTCGGGCAAGTCGGCGAAAAAATGTGCAACGGGTAGCGGAATTCTGATCCTGCTTTCTTACGGCGGACTATTCCTTTTGAACTTTGTGGCAAGCTGTTCGCTCGCGGGCACGCCTACCGACCCGATGTTCGACTTTGCAACGGCGGCGGTAGCAGGGCTCACCTTCCTCTTTATGCTCTTTGCCGCGCTTATCCGCAATAAGGGCACGGGCTTCATGAACGTTCTCAACGTCCTGCTCACGCTTGCAACGCTCGTCGCGCTTGTCTACCCCGGCACGCAGACCGCCGCGCTCATCGGCGCCGCGCCCGAAGGGCTCGGCATTTACGACAGAGCGGCAGGAATCACCTTCCTCGTGATCGCCGTCAGCGCGCTTCTGGGGCTGATCGGTTTCAACCTGCTTTGCGGCGTTTCCCGCCTGAACGGAAAACGCGGTTTCCTCTTCGACATCGTCCGCTATGCGTTAATGCTGATTGCGGCGATCCTCGTTATCGTCGCCCTGCTCGTCACCCCCGCTTATAAAGGCGGTGTGTTCGCAAAAGATATCATTTTCACGATTGTTATGCTTGCGGCGCCCCTTCTTGCCGCACTGTTCTCGGTATTCCTTCTGATCGGCGAGAATAAGCGCAAGAAAGCCGCGAAGAAAGCGGCTGCGGAAACCGCGGCGTTTGAATCGGACGCGTTCGAATACAGCGATGAAGACGTGGTTGACGAAATCGTCGACGACGAGATCCACAGATATATCAAAGAACACCGTCCCGCGCCCGCACCGGCACCCGCGCCTGCGCCCGCCCCTCAGCCCAAGGAAGAGCCGAAGAGCGAACCCGCGCCTGCGCCCATCTATCAGCCCAACATCATCGTGCAGGCACCCCCTCAGCCCGAACAGAAACCGCGCGAGAAAACCGAATTCGAACGCCGTATGGAAGCGATCGCGCGCGAAGAAGCAAGCAATCCCCCTTCGCCCTACGAACAACGCACAAGAGATACGTCCAACGCGCAGGCATTCCCCCCTATCTTCACCCGCTACAAGAAGAACAACATGCAGCAGATGCAGATCGAGGACGATCACGTTTCACCTTATATGGCGGGGCACTACGATCCCTTCCTCAGCAAGCTCACCTCGCAGGAAGTTTCGGAATTCGGCGATCTCTTTATCTCGAACAAATACGGCATGCAGAACTACCTGCCCGTCTATGTGATCGGCGGCGACAACGACGAATTCTTCAACAAAGTATTCATCTACCTCGGCAGATTCCGCAACTATATCTCGGCAGAACTGCTCGAAAAGCTCAACCAATATGTGAGCGCAGTCAGAGCGCAGAAGTAAGCAAAACAGGAAAAACCGCCTTAGCAAACGCTAAGGCGGTTTTTGTTACCGTATTGCATTACAACACGGCGTCGCTCATTGTATAGCCCCCGAGCGAACCTTCTTTCACCTGAATGCACAAATAGGTTATCCCCTCGTCGGGCGCGGCGAAGAACTGTCTTTTTGCCGCAGGCGCAATGCGTACCCAGTCGCCCGCCGAAAGCGCAACGCCGTCGCCGTCAATCACCGCCGTACCCTTCCCCGCCAGAACGGCATAAATTTCTTCGTTCTCTTTGTGGGAATGCACGAACGGTACGTTAGCTCCCGCGGGCAGACTGTTTACGCTGACTTCCGCCCCCGTCAAGCCGAGCTTATCGTGCAGTTCCGCACGCCCCTCTGCCTTTACGCTTACCTTTGTGTAATTTGCCATAAACATCCTCCGAATTGATTTTGATGCTCACAGTATAGCACCACCGAAAAGAGAATACAAGAACGTTACTTTTTTATTACCCGATCATAAATTTGTAACCTTGTTTCTTTTTTGAACCATTGACATTTTGCAGCGGATATGTTATGATAAAACAAAAAAGGCGGAACGATCATGCTGACCAAAGAAGAATTGCCTGAATGCCCCGTAGCGACGACCGTACAACTCATCGGAAACAAATGGAAGCTACTCATCATACGCAACCTTTTGCGCGGCACGCAACGTTTTACCGATTTTTACAAGACCATTCCCGGAATCAGCAAAAAGGTATTGACCGACAACCTGCGCGCGCTCGAAAGCGACCGCCTTGTGGAACGCGAAGTATTTGCGGAAGTGCCGCCGCGCGTGGAATACTCGCTCAGCCCGCTCGGCGCGACTCTGCGCCCCATTCTCGACGCAATGCGGACGTGGGGCGAAGATTATAAAACGACCGTATAAAATGAAACGTGATTTTGCTATACCGTGAAAATGAAACCTGATTTTACTATACCGTGATTGCAATAAACAGGAATTTAACGTTATACCGCGTCACGTCACCCCGCCGTTCCCGAACCGTCTTTCTGAGCCGACGCGTCCTTGCGTCGTGCCGAAGAATCTAAAATTGTGAGATGTTTCGGCTACGGCATATGTCTTCGTTCAACATGACGTAAGGAAACGTTAAATTTCAAATTGAAAAATAAAGCCCGCTATACTTCACACACGAAGTTAGCGGGCTGTTTCTTCACGAAAATCTTTCCATTTCGGGGATTCTTTATAAAAGATCGGACGTAATGCGCACGGTGACGCTGACGCCCTCTTCCTTGCTGTAAAAACGGGTTTCGCTCACGGCGTCGACAAGAAACAATCCTCTGCCGCGTTCGTCGTATACGGGCGAACACGCGCTTCTTTCGGGGGGCTGAAAGTCGTTCGCGCTCTTCACGACGATGCGCACAAGATCGCCGCGCCGTTCGAAGGCGAACACCGCGCTGCCGCCGCCGTATTGCAACGCGTTGGAAAGCAGTTCATCGGCGACGAGCTTGCAATTAAACACAACGCCTTCCGACAAGCGTTCTTCCCGCAACGACAGGCACATTTTATGCAGCGCAGACCTGAGCGCGTTGTATCCGTCGATCTCGAATATCATTCTTCCGCCGCCAATCTCTCTCTCAGTTTCTGCAAAATTTTACGTTCTAAACGCGAAACGTGCATTTGCGATACACCCATGCGTTTCGCCGTTTCTACCTGCGAAAGTTCCTGCCCGAAACGGTATTCCACGATTTTGCGCTCGTCCTCTAAAAGCGAGGCGACGGCGGAGTGCACCGCGTCGCGGTTTTCGAAATCCTCGAAAAAATTGTCCTGCGCGGGCAGAACCTCGTGAAAGCTCATGGATCCGCTCTCGCCGTTTTCCGCGGGCTTATCGAGCGAGATCACGCCGCCCGCCTCGGCACAGCGCAAAATCTCTTCCTCACTCACGTTCAGAGCGGCGGCAAGTTCCTTTGCAGTGGGCTTTCTGCCGTGCGCCGAAAAAAATTCTTCGCTCGCCGAGCGGATCCCCACGCGCAGTTCCGAAACTTTGCGCGGAAGATGCACAAGGCGCGAGTGGTCGCGGAAATAATTCTTGATTTCGCCCGTGATCGTCGGCGTGATATAAGTGGAAAACTGCAACCCGAGCGTTTCGTCGAACCGTTCGACGCCCTTGATGAGCGCAAGCGAGGCGACCTGATATAGATCGTCGTATTCCACGCCGCGCCCCACGAACTTTTTCGCGAGCACGGCGGCTATGTACAGATATTGTTCGACGATTTTGTTGCGCAGGGCAACGTCGTGCGTCCGCCTGTATTCTGCAAATAATTCGCGCTCGTTCATTTTTCCGCTACAAAACGGAACGTAATTTTATTGACGGATCCGCCCTTCCGTTCCAACACGACGCCGCTTGCGAGCGCGTTCAAAAGCGCGACGGAAATTTCGTCGCCCTCGGTATGTTCTTCGCCTTCCTTCGAAATCCCCTCGACGCAAACGCCCAGCCCGTTATCCTCGGAAAAAGAGAGTTTCGCGCTCTTAAACCCGCGGCGGGAAAGCAACAACAGACTTTCGGTCACACAGACCTTGCAGTCCTCGCCGTCGTCGTAAGAAAGCCCCGCAGCCGACGCCGCACCGCCCACGGCAAGCCGCACGGTGGTCATCAGCTCGTTTTTCAACTGCAATTCGAGCGATAAAAAGGCTTTCATCAGGCAATCTCCATAATCTTATCGAGCGCGCAGATGACGAACAGTTTTTTGAGCCGTGCACTGAGCGCCGTAAGGCGCAGCGCGCCGCCGCCCGTTTTGACCTGTTTGAGAATTTTTACGAACGTGCCGAGCGTGGTGGAATCGATAAATTCCAACCCTGCGCATTCGAACACAACGTCCCCGCCGTGATAGGCGTTCATGACGGCGGCGTAAAATTCGTCGGCGTTTTCCGAACCGATGTCCCCGCTCAACGCAACGCGAAGGCACGGCTGTTCTTCGATGATCTGTACTTCCTGCATAATTCCTCCTGCGGCAGCTCTTCTCTTATATGTAACACAAAACGCACCCTTTTCAAACGCGTTTACGCAAAAATTCTATCCTAACAAGCCGAAATCACGAATGATCGCGCTCAATCCGCCGCCGTGCTCGGGCAGAAATTTTAACCGTTTGAGGTCGAGCAGACTTGCCGCCTGTTTCAGAAAAAACGGCCCCTGCTGCCAGCATTGCAAAATTTCTTTGAGTTCGAAGAGTTTTTGCGAGCGTATTTTTTCGAGCGCGAGCGATCGGACCGCATATTCCTGCGGCGTGGGCACCACGGTCGCGCAATAAGGCGTTCCCGCCGATTTGGCGCGCGCCGCGTAATCGCAAATAAAATATTTACGCGGTTTCCCGCACTTGAAAAAGGCATAGTAGAGCGCAATAAGCTCGGTAAACGCGCGGTAAACGGGGCGCTTGTTGCCGTCGGCGGCGTGCAGACGGGCAAGAATACGTCCTTCCCCCACGGGGGCGCCGTCACGTTCCTCGCGCCGCAGAGCGGCGTTCTGCGCGATCAACTCGGCTTGGTCGGGATAGCCCGTTCCCAGCTTTATTTTGGGATACTGCGCCTTTGCACGCACCCCGAATTCCGCAAGCGTTTGCGCCTCGAACCGCGCCAACGCCGTGAGAAACACCTGCGCGTACGCCTCGCTGAGCGAATAACTGCCCTTTTTATCGAAATATATTTGTGCCGCCGCCAACGGAACAGTGCGTTTTTCCGAACAGAGCGTGACCTCGCCGTGCTCTTCGAACGCCCCGAAAAGCGTTCCCGAAGAAGGAAACACCGCACAGGGCACGCGCCGCACGCCCGCAAAATACCGCGCCGCGCGCAACACGTCCTCGCCGCCCGCGGCAAGCACGCTGCCCACGCCGTCGGGCATGGAAAAAAGCGCGAGCGCGTCGCCGTCGTATACAAGCGACAGGGCTTTGGGCGACAGCGCCGTCTGCGACAGCGTTTTATACGAGTCGCTGTCGGAAACGACGAGGATTTTTCCCGCGCCGCAACCGCTTAAAAATTGCCGCGCGCCCTCTTGCGCCGCCATAAATTGCAATCCGCCTCTTCCGTACTCCTCTTCCTCGTTCTTCTTTCGTACGGTGCTTTCGGCAAATTGCATACACACCTCTAACCGAGTATGGTTTTAATCGATTTCAATAAAATATCGTTCTCTTCGCGCGTGCCCACCGTAATGCGGCAGAATTCGCTTAGCGCGGGCGTATCCCAATGGCGCACGAGCACGCCCTTCTCTTTCAGACGGGCATACAGCGCGCCGCCCGCGATTTTCCCTTTGCCCGCGAACAGGAAATTTGCGCCGCTCTGCGGTACGGTAAATCCCAGCCGTAACAGCTCTTCGCGCAGGCGTTCGCGCTCGTCGCACACAAGCCGCGCCGTCTTGTCCCGATACGCCCGATCGGCAACCGCCGCCGCGCACACCGCCGCGCAAACGCTGTCGACGGGGTAGGAATTCATGCAGTCCTTCACGCGGGTCAAGCCCTCGATCAGCGCACGACTGCCGAGCGCGTAGCCGCAACGGATCCCCGCCAACGAATAACTCTTTGAAAAAGTTTTGACGACGAGCAGGTTTTCATACTTCAAGACGGCGCCTGATAAGCTCTCGCCGTAGAAATCCATATACGCCTCGTCGGCGATCACGAGTCGGTCGGGCACCGATTTTATAAACTCTTCCATCTCGGCGCGAGGGATCCCGACGCCCGTCGGCGCGTTAGGGTTGGCGATGTAATAGCCCTTGCAAGGCGTGTTCGCCATGGCGGCAAGGTCGATTTTATAATCTTTATTCAGCGGAACCACCGCGCTCTCGATGCCGAAAAACGCGGCGTAAACGGCATAAAACGAGTAGGTGATATCAGCATAGCACACGGGCGCGTTGCGATCGAAAAACGCCGCAAAACTTAAAAACAGCGTTTCGTCGGATCCGTTCGAGCAGAACACGTTTTCGGGCGCGACGCCCTCTGCCTGCGCGATGACTTGGCGCAGACGGTCGGAACACGGCTGCGGATAGCGGTTGAGCGTTTCCGCCCCGAAACCGCGCAACGCCGCGACCGCCTCGGGGGAAGGCGGGTAGGGATTTTCATTCGTATTGAGTTTGATATAACGCCTGTCGGCAGGCTGTTCGCCCGCCGTATACGGGGCGATCCCCCGCGCGCGTTCGCTTAAAAAATCTTTCATAACAGTAACCCGATCGCATTGCCCGCATAGCCTGCGGCGATACCCAAAAGCAGCATGAACAATACGATGCAAAGCGCTTTTTTCACGCCCACCGATTTACGGAAGAGTACGATATACCCCAGCCCCGCGTTGGCGATCAGTCCGCCCGCGAAACTGCCGAACGCAATGCCGCCCACGGCATAGACTTCGGCGAGCGCCACGCTCGAAACACAGTTCGGAATAAGCCCCACGATCGAACAGACAAGCGGTTGATACCAATACCCCGCGCCCTGTAAAAATTCGGTTACGCGCTCTTCCCCGATGCCGAAAACCAAAAACCCGAAGGCTAAATTAAACAACAGGATAAACGCGGCGATTTTGAGCGCATGCAGCAACGGCGATACGAAATAAAGCGACAGCACGCTCTTGCGCCCCTCTTTATGCTCGCAGACGGTCAGCTCGCCCTCGTGCGCATGATCGTGGTCATGTTCTTCATGATCATGCCCGCCGGCATGGTTATGTTCTACGGGCGGTTCGAGCGGTTTGAGCGCCTTCTGTTTGCGGAAGAGCAAATCGGCAAGATATCCCACCGCCGCGCCGAGCGCGATTTTCACGCCGCACAGCGCCAGAATAGAATAGAGCTTTTCAAGCCAGCCCATAGACGAAATCAGCAAAACGAAAAACGCCTCGTCGCTTGTTGCGATAAACACGGCAAGCAGCGTTCCGACCGTGAGGTGACGGCGTTCGTACAGCTTTGCCGCCATGACCGAAAAACCGCACATGGGCACAAGTCCCGTCGCCGCGCCGAGCACGGGCGCGGCTTTGCCCATGAGCTTGCCGCCGGGCTTGCCGATCCGCGTGTTGTGTTCCATGAGCTCGATGAGAATATACAAAAGAAAAAGGAAGGGAAACAGCTTAACGGTATCCAACAGCGCGTCGGTTATTACTTCCCACCACATAGGCGTTTCCTCCTTTTTCAGTGCTTTTTATCATAAACTACTTGCGCCGATTTGTCAATAAAAATATCCGCGCCGTGCAAAAAAATCCCGCAACGCAGGCGGGATTTTTCTTTCGTAAAGGTAGATTTACTGCATTTTTTCGAGCAGTTTGAAGTCGATGCCCTTTTCGCCGATCTTGATGATCTTGACCTTGACGACGTCGCCCACCGAGAGCACGTCCTCGACCTTCTCGATACGGCGGTCCGCCATCTTCGAAATGTGGATCATGCCGTCTTTGCCGGGGGCAAACTCGACGAACGCACCCATGGTCGAAAGAATACGCACAACTCTGCCGATAAACATGTCGCCCACTTCGGGATCGCGCACGATGCTCTCGACGATCGCTTTCGCGCGTTTCGCCGCCTCGGGATCGCCGTAAGACGCGATGCACACCGTGCCGTCGTCCTCGATGTCGATCTTTGTGCCCGTTTCCGCGATAATGGAATTGATGACTTTGCCCTGCTTGCCCACCACGTCGCCGATTTTTTCGGGATCGATGTGGAAGGAAATGATGCGGGGCGCATATTGGCTCATTTCGGGCGCAACTTCGGGCACGCATTCGAGCATCTTCGAGAGAATGAACTGTCTGCCCTCGTTCGCCTGCTCGATTGCCGTGTGCATGATCTCTTCGGAAATACCTTTGATCTTAATATCCATCTGAATGGCGGTGATGCCGTTCGTCGTACCCGCGACCTTAAAGTCCATATCGCCGAGAAAATCCTCAAGACCCTGAATATCGGTCAGCACGCGGAATTCGCCCGTTTCCTGATTTTTGATCAGCCCCATGGCAACGCCCGCCACGGGCGCTTTGATGGGCACGCCCGCGTCCATGAGCGCCATCGTCGAACCGCAGACCGACGCCATCGACGACGAGCCGTTCGAAGAGAGAATATCGTTTACCACGCGGATCGCGTAAGGGAAATCCTGTTCGGAAGGAATGACGGGAACGAGCGCGCGTTCTGCGAGCGCGCCGTGGCCGATCTCGCGGCGGCCGGGGCTTCTGAGCGCCTTTGCCTCGCCCGTGCAGTAGCCGGGGAAGTTGTACTGGTGCATATAACGTTTTGCCGTTTCGTCGTCCAGCCCTTCGAGCTTCTGCGCCTCGGCAAGCATGGCGAGCGTGCAGGTCGTGAGCGTCTGCGTCTGCCCTCTCGTGAAGATCGCGCTGCCGTGCACGCGGGGCAGGGGGTGGCGTTCGCACCAGATCGGGCGCACGTCCTTCAAACCTCTTCCGTCGGGGCGGATCCCCTTATCGAAGATCTTCGCGCGCACCTTTTCTTTGGTGAGGTAATAAACGCTGTCTTTGATCTCGCGCTTGTTGTCGGGATAGATTTCCGCAAAGTGCGCAAGGATTTCTTCTTCGACCTGCGCCTGACGCGCTTCGCGTTCCTGACGGTCGAACGTTTCGATCGCCCAGTCGATTTTCTCGCCCGCAAACGCGCGGACGGCGTTGTCGATCTCTTCGGGAATATGGTAAAGCTCGATCTGTTTTTTGGGTTTGCCTGCAGCGGGAACGATCTTGTCCTCGATAAACGCGCAGATCTTTTTGATTTCCTGATGTCCGAACATGATGGCGCCGACCATCTCTTCGTTGGTCACTTCGTCCGCGCCCGCCTCGATCATGAGGATCGCGTCTTTCGTGCCCGCAAGATTGAGGTGAATGGTGCTCTTTTCGCGCTGCGCGGCATCGGGGTTGATGACGTACTGCCCGTCCACCAAACCGACGACGACCGAACCCGTGGGACCTGCCCAGGGAATATCGGAAACCGCCAAGGCGATGGAAGAACCGATCATGGCGAGCGGTTCGGGAGCGATATCGGGTTCAACGGAAAGCGCGGTTGCAATGACCACGACGTCGTTGAAAAGCCCCTTCGGGAAGAGCGGACGCAGGGGGCGGTCGATCAAGCGCGCCGTTAAAATCGCCTTATCGCTCGCTCTGCCCTCGCGGCGCTTGAACCCGCCAGGGATTTTACCGACGGCAAACATCTTCTCTTCGTAGTCGACTTGCAGGGGGAAGAAATCCATGCCGTCGCGCGGCTGTGCCGACATGCACACGGTGACCATTACGGCGGTATCGCCGCAACGGACGACGCACATGCCGTTCGTCTGTTCCGCATACTTGCCCGTTTCCACGACGACTTCTCTGCCGCCGATCACTGTTTTGAATTCTTTGTAGTTGGGTGTCATAACCTTTACTCCTTATTTCTTTGCCGCGCCGCCCCGTGACGGCGAAGCGATGTTTCCGCTTGCATACACAAGAAAAAGAGCGGACGAAACCGCTCTTTCCGTTTTTTTTACTTTCTGAGTTCGAGCGCCGCGACAACGGCTCTGTAACGCTCGATGTCTTTGGCTTTGAGGTAGTCTAAAAGACCGCGGCGTTTACCGACCATCTTCAAAAGTCCACGACGGGAATGATTGTCGTGCTTGTGCTCTTTGAGGTGCTCGTTGAGGTGGTTGATACGCTCGGTCAAAAGCGCGATCTGAACCTCGGGGGAACCCGTGTCGCCCTCGTGCGAAGCAAACTTCTGAATGATTTCCTGTTTTTCCATTTACATTTATCCTCCTATGGATTTTTTGTCTCGATTTGCCAAGAGATGCGTGGAGAGCGCAATTCCTCGCAAACGACCCTATAAGGATAGCATTTTTTTTGATGCTTGTCAAAGGTTTTTCGGCATATGGAACAAATTATTTGAGAAATTTACGGCGGCATTCTGTTTGCCGAGATTCCTCGACTTCGCTCGGAATGACATGTTGGCCACCCCCTTCGCCCGTTTTGTCCGTGCGCCGTTTTTTACCCCGAGCCTCTTTTGTCACCCTGAGCCGCTTCCCCCCTTGCACCGTATTGTCACCCTGAGCGTAGCCGAAGGGTCTTTTCCGCAAGCGGGATTCCTCGACTTCGCTCGGAATGACAAACTACCGCACGGAAGAACGTTTCCGCGCAAAACGACAAAAACGAACCCGAACAAACAAGTATATTCTGCCGCTTATCGGGGAACAATCGATAACAAAAAGCGGGCGCCGATACATAAAATATCTTATGGAGGCGCTCACGAAAGAGGTGGTATATGGTAGTAAAAAGAGGTGAATTGTATTTTGCCGATTTATCCCCCGTCGTGGGTAGCGAACAAGGCGGCGTGCGCCCCGTGCTCGTTGTGCAGAACGATACGGGCAACAAGTATTCGCCGACCGTGATCGCCGCCGCCGTGACGAGCAAGATCAACAAAGCGCGTCTGCCTACGCATATCGAGCTGCCGCATGCCTACGGGCTTGCCAAGGATTCCGTGATCCTGCTCGAACAGATCCGCACGATCGACAAAAAACGCCTGATGGCGCGCATCGGCGAGCTGCCGCCCGCCACCATGTCGCGCGTCAACAAGGCGATTTTGATCAGTCTGGGTTTTGCCGAGCAGACAAGTTAAAGGATATCGTTTGCGATCGGTTTGGTAAAATTACCGTTTACGTTATCCGTCGCAAGCGCCCACATGAGTTTCGTCACCGTGGCTTCGAGCGTCATCGAGCGGGCTTCGAGCGTTGTTCCGCATTCGAAAATACGCTTGCCCACGGCATATTTATCGAGCGCGCTGCCTTCGCGCTCGACCTGCGTCGTAAATACGACGCTTTTGCCTTTCGCTAAAAAGGATTTCAGGCGGGTGAAGAACGCGCCGTCGCCGTAGTCGGGCAAACCGCCCGAACCGAACGACTCGACGACCAGCCCGTCGCAATTTTTTTCCAGCCAGTCGAAGATATCGGGCGAAACGCCGGGAACGAGTTTGAGCACGAACACACGCTCGTTCAGCTTATGATAAAAGAGCGGCGCCTTCGCCTTTTCTTCGTGAATATAATAAAGCGGTTCGCCGTCGCGCACGATCGCTATTTCGGGGTAATCGATACTCGAGAACGCGTTATAGCTCTTCGTGCGCGTTTTTTTTGCGCGCGTGCCCAGAATGACGCTGCCGTCGAACACGACGTGCACGCCGCAGGCATGTTCGTCCGCGCAAAAGGAAAAAGCGTCGTATAGATTATTGCGCGCGTCGGTATCGCGCAGATAGACCGACTTCTGCGACCCCGTGAGCACGACGGGTTTGGGGCTGTGCTGTATGAGATAAGAGAGCGCGGCGGCGGTGTACGCCATGGTATCCGTGCCGTGCGTGATGACAAATCCGTCGAAACGCTCATAGTTTTCTTCGACGATGCGCGCTAATTCCAGCCAACGGCAGGGCGCCAGATTAGTGCTGTCGAGGTTGAACGGCTGAATGGTTTTTACGTTACACTTCGCCGCGATTTCGGGCACATGGTTCAGAAGATCGCCCGAAGAGATGACGGGCTGCAACCCCCCGCCTACGTTTTTCGAGGCGATCGTGCCGCCCGTTGCAATCATGAGTATCTTTTTCATTTTATCACCTTCCGTCTTTACGTCAGCCGCCGCGCCAGCGCAACAAAGCGTTCTTCTTCGCTCTCGCCGCGCGCAGCAAAAATAATTTTCCGAGCCGCTTCGGCCGCATTCCGCCCGACAAGCAATACGCGTTCGCATGAAACGATATTTTCCGGCCCGTCATCGGGATACAGCACGCCGTCGTATCCCGCATGCTGCACAAGATCGAGTTCCTGCGCCGTGAGCGGTTCCGCCCGCTCGCAGAATGCCAGACGGGAAAAGCGGGTATAGTGCCGTTCGTCGTAAGCAATGCCGCCAAGATCGCGCACGCGCAGACTGCCGATTTCAAAACTTTCCGCGCCGCAAAGAGCGCAAAGCCGTTTGACAAGCGCGACGTCGTAAGGGGCGTTCGATTCGTCGGCATGCATAATCCGTTCGACGATCGCCTTCTGCACGCGGTCGCGCGCGCCCACGGGTGCAAAGACCTTGTCCCCTTCCTTCACGGGAAAATCCGAAACATACCAATAGAGCCTGTCCGCCAGATTCTGATCTTTATAAAAACGCAGCGCCGCAAACAGCATGGGTAAAAACCTTCCTTTGTATCACCGTCGGTCTTTTATCCGTTGCAACGCTTTTACGAATTTTTTGCGCTGCAACAGCCATTCCGCGCCCTCTTCGCCGTGTTCGAGCGCCTGACGGTACCATTTTTCCGCCTGTAACACATCTTTTTTGACGCCTTTGCCGCGTTCGTAAAGATAACCCAGCCCGACCATTGCGTCGGTCATGCCGAGCGCCGCCGCCTTTTCGTACCATTCCGCCGCCTTGCGAGTGTCTTTTTTGACGCCGTCGCCGTGGCGGTAACTACATGCCACGTTATAAACCGCCATGACATTCTTCTCTTCCGCCGCTTTGAGATACCAGCGGAAGCCTTCCGCCTTGTTCTTTTTTACGCCGATGCCGTTGTAATAACAGTACCCCAGATCGCTCATCGCCTGTGCGTTGCCCTGCTGCGCCGAGTGTTGCAACCAGTAATACGCCCGTTCGCCGTCGATCGCAACGCCGTTGCCGACCTGATACGCCCAGCCCAGATGCAACTGCGCGCGGTCGTCGCCCTGTTCGGCGGCTTGTTTGTGCCAATAAAAGGCTTTTTCGGTATTCTGCCGCAACCCGTGCCCTTCTTCGTAACACATGGCAAGATTGTACTGCGCGCGCATATCGCCTTGCTTTGCGGCGCGTTGAAACCACCTTGCCGCCTCGCACAAATCGGTTTTTACACCCTTTCCGACGACGAAACACCAACCGTAAGCGTTCTGCGCGGCGGGGTAGCCGTCCTCCGCCGCCTCGGCGTAGAGTTTTACCGCCGCGGCAAGATCCTTTTCGATCCCCGTGCCGTTTTCCGTAAGCCTTGCAAGCGCGTATTTCGACGGGGCGTAGCCCTCTTGCGCCGCCCGTTCATAAATGCCGACCGCCGCGGCAAGATCCTGCGGCACGCCCGTGCCCTCTTCGCGGCAGACGCCGAGTTTGTGCACCGCAGGCAAGTAGCCGCGATCCGCCGCCTTTTCGAAGAGAACGAGCGCTTCCCGCATGTTTTGTTGCTTGCCGAACCCTTCGGCATAGCATTCGCCCAAGCTGTAAAACGCGGGCGTGTAATCCTGCTGCACCGCCTGCGACAGCCAGTAAACCGCCTTATTCGCGGCTAATTCGAGCGCGGGATTTTCTTTATAACACATGCCCAGACGGTATTCGGCGCGTACATGGTCCTGCTCGGCGGCCTTGGAATACCATTCGAACGCCGCATCGCGATCGGCTTTTACGCCGACCCCCTGCTCGTAACACATGGCAAGGTTATACTGCGCATACGGGTTGCCCTGCATGGCCGACTGCCCGAACCGGGCCGCCGCCTCGCCATAGTCCTGTTCGACGCCGATGCCTTCGAGAAAGCAGATGCCCAAACAGTACTGCGCATGGGCGTGTTCTTTTTCCGCGGCGGCAAACCAGAGCTTAACGGCTTGCGCTTCGTCGCCCTCTTCGTAACGCTGCGCGGCGCGGTCGCACAGCGCGTCGGCGCTTTCCCGCGCCAAACCGTCGGCAGGCGGTTCGCCCGTTTCCTGCCGCTCTTCCTGCGGACGGTAATAAAATTTTATGATCCCGTCGCCGTTTTCAAACTGTTCCATTGTTTTTTATAACTTTTTCAGCGCTTTTTTCGCCCGACTGTCGCCCTGCGCCGCCGCCCGCGAATACCATTCGTATGCCTCGTTGCGGTCTGCCTCGACGCCCAGCCCCTCTTCGTAACACTTGCCGAGCAGATAAAACGCGTCGGAATCGCCCTGCGCCGCCGCTTTGCGGAACCAGAACACCGCCTGCTCGGGATCCTCTTCCACGCCTTCGCCCTGCAAATAAATAACGCCGACTTGAAATTGCGCGTCGGAATCGCCGCGCTTTGCCGCCTCTAAATACCAGAAGGCAGCCGCTTCTTCGTCCTGTTCCACGCCCCTGCCCTCGCTCAGGAACTGCGCGAAATTAAACTGCGCCTCTTTATGCCCGCTCTGCGCCGCCTGCGCGTAATACTGCACGGCAAGAGCTTCGTCGCGTTTTACGCCTTTGCCGAACGCATACACGTTGCCGAGGTTGAACATCGCGTCGAGACTGCCCAGCTCAACGCCCTTTTGATAGAGCTCGATCGCTTTTTTCATGTCCTTTTTGACGCCGTTGCCCTCTTCGTAACAACAGCCGAGGTTGCAATACGCCTGAAAATAATTGTTGCGCGCCGAAACCTCGTACCAGGCGATCGCCTCTTTCATATTCCGCGTTACGCCCGTGCCGTATTCGTAACAATAGCCGACGTAGCACTGCGCCTTAGCGTGATTTTTCTGCGCGGCGAGCTTGTAAAGACGGAACGCCTCGATGGGATCTTCTTCCACGCCCTCGCCATCGTCGTAACATTCGCCGAGGCGGAAGAGCGCTTCCGCCGAACCGAGCTGCGCCGCCCTGTCGTAACGCTTGACCGCTTCTTTGTAATCGCATTTGACGCCGTAACCTTCGTAATAGGCGATTCCCGTGTATAAAAGCCCCGTTGCGTCGCCAAGCGCGGCGGATTTTTCAAACCAGGCGAGCGAAAGCGCCTCGTCCTCTTCGACCGTATCATTGCCTTCCCGATACAACAGCCCCAGATTGTTCATCGCCTGCGTGCTGTTCTGCGCCGCCGCCTTTTCAAACCATTCCACGGCTTTGGCGCTGCTTTGCTCGGTGCCGATGCCGTGCAGGTAACAAAGCCCCGCAAAGCACTGCGCGTCGGCATGCCCCAACGCGGCGGCTTGGAGAAAATAACCGCTTGCCGAGGCGCCGCGCGCCGTTTCGTCCGCCTCGTCTACGCCCAAATTATAATTATGGCAGATGCCGAGCATGTAGAGCGCTTCCGCGTCGTTCTGTTCCGCGGCGGCGCGCCACAGCTTGACCGCCTCGATGTAATTGCGTTCCGCGTACAACGCCTTCGCCCGTTCGCAAAGTTCTTTTGTTTCCATATTTCTTTCTCCTGAATTTATTTCCTGAAATGTTGCGCCGCCGTTTTCCTGCGAAAAACGCATTCCAGTTTGAATACTGCGCTCAGAAACCCCTTAAAGCAAGTTTTTCGCTTGCATTATAGCACAACCTTCCTTTTACCGCAATCCCTGCGCGCAAAATTTTTCAAAAAAATATCCCCGCGAAAAAAGCGGGGATATTTTTTGATCCGTCAGCGGGAAACGCTTAACTTCTCGCGCTGTTCTTCCATTGGTAATCGGCATACGTGCCCGTGAAGTATTCGGCGTTGCGCGCGGGATCGGTTACGTCGACCGAAATCAAAGGCGCCGTGCCTGTTTCGTTGTTACGATATACATTCCAGCTGGCAGCATATTCGAAACGCACGCTTTGCAGCGCCGTGCAGCCCTTGAACACACTCTTTCCCAAACCGGCTATTTTATCGGGAACGACCACCGTCGTCAGCGCGCGGCAATTTTCAAAAGCGTGCGAATCGACGCAGGTTGAGCCCTTTTCCGAATCGGGCATAAGCGTAACGCTTTTGAGCTTTTCACAGCCGTAAAAAGCATACGTTTGAACATGTTTCACGTTTGCGGGAAGAACAAGCGTTTCGAGCGTTTTATGACCGTAAAACGCGTACGCCGCAATCGTCGAAACGGTGGAAGGAATTTCACCCGCCGCATTCGCCAATTTCAAAATCAGACCCTGCCGCGCCAAAAGCGTGTTGTTCACGACGCTGAAATTCGTGTTTTCTTGCGAAATTGTAATCGTTTCGCGCGCGGTACAGCCGATAAACGCTTTATCGGAAATCGTTTTCACCGCTTTGCCGATCTTAATCGTTTTAAGTGCCGTGCAATCTTTGAACGCCGCATCGGCGATCGAGGTAACGTTATCGGTAAATTCAACCGAAATCAATTCGGTACAATTCATGAATTCGTCCGTCGAAGTCGACGATTTATTCCACACAACGCTCTTGATTCCGCTTTCTTGAAACGCCTTTTCGCCGATGGTCACGGTTGCGGGCACTTCCGCTTCGAAAGCGGTGCATTTGCAAAACGCGTGATGCCCGATCGACGTGATATTCTCAAACGAGAAAGGTTTCAGCTTGACGCATTTATAAAAGCATTGCACGGGTATTTTCGTGATCCCCTTTCCGAGCACGACCGTTTCGAGATCGGCCGACTGTTGAAACGCGTTTTCCTGCAAGGTCGTCACGCTGTCCGGCAGGGTAACGGAAATAAGCGAACTGAGATAAAAAGCACTTTTGGCAATGGTCTTGACGCCGTCGGGAACGGTCACCGTTTTCAGCGACGGCGTATTGGAAAACAGATAGGTGGGCAGCGTTTCGACGCCGCTGCCGAGTTCGACTTTATTCAGCTGTTCGCACTCATAAAACACGCCTGTCCCTAAAACTTTCACCGTATCGGGAATGGTGATTTCTTCGATCGCACTCTTCCAAAAAGCATAATCACCCAGCGATCGGATGCTCGCGGGAAGAGCGATCGTTTTGATCGCGGTATTCGCTAACCCCTGTTCGGCGATTGCTACGACAGACTTGCCCCGATACGTTTCGGGTATCGTGAGCGTTTCTTTCGAGAGAGCCGCCTGTTTGACTGCGATTTCGTAACCGGCCGTGCCGTCGTCCGCCGTCGTTTCGGTAAAAGTATAGAGCGTCGCCACGTCAACGTAGCCGCAAATCGAACAAGCGCCGCCCGAAATCGCATGCTTGCCGCGGTTCTTTTCCACGTCGTGTCCGCAGGTGGAAACGCGCCAATGTTCGCTGTCGTTATAGGAGTATTCCGACGCATAGGTATGCTTGTGTTCTTTGATCGGAATGACTTCGGTCTGCGCAAAACCGCACGTTGCGCACGTCCGGTTTTGGCTGCCCGTGGCCGTTTCGGTCGCCTCGGTTTCAATTACCCACTCGCCGAATTCGTGCGGCGCATACGCGTCTTTTTCCGTGCATTCGCATACATGCCAGTGATGCGTTGCGTCTTTTTCCCACGTTTCGGAAAAAGAATGCGTGTGTCCGCCGCAAGAGGCAAGCGCCAACGCGCTCAGCGCAAGCGTTACGCACGCTGCCGCTGCAATGATCTTTTGTGTTTTCAACATTTTCCTCTCTCCTTGGTTTTTGATACCACCTATTATAGCACCCCCCCCCATTTGTCAAGCGTTTTACACGATGTTAATAAAAAAAAGACCGACGAAACCGTCGGTCCTTTGCGTGCTCAAAATTTATTTGCTTAAATAGCGCTCGCCCGTATCGGGCAAGATCGTAACGATGTTTTTGCCTGCGTATTCGCTCTTTTTGGCAAGCCGCGCCGCCGCCCAGAGCGCCGCGCCCGAGGAGATCCCCGCAAGCACGCCTTCCGTGCGACAGAGCGCCGCCTGTTCGGATAACGCGTCGTCGTCTTTTACGGCAATCACCTCGTCGATCAGGCTCGTGTCGAGCGTTTCGGGAACGAACCCCGCGCCGATCCCCTGCAAGCCGTGCGCGCCCGCCTTGCCCCCCGACAGCACGGGGGAAGAATACGGCTCTACTGCGACGATCTTCACGGAAGGGTTGCGTTCCTTTAAGTACCGCCCCGCGCCCGTGACCGTGCCGCCCGTGCCGACGCCCGCGACGAACACGTCGACGGCGCCCTGCATATCTTCCCAGATTTCCCTGCCCGTCGTCTTGTAATGCGCCATAGGGTTGGCGGGGTTCGTGAACTGCCCCGCGCCGATCGCTTCGGGATATTCTAACAACAGCTCTTCGGCTTTGGCAATCGCCCCTTTCATGCCCTGTTTGCCGTCGGTGAGAACGAGCTGCGCGCCGTACGCTTCGATGAGGCGGCGGCGTTCGACGCTCATACTGTCGGGCATAACGATGATAACGCGGTACCCCTTGGCAGCCGCAAGGCAGGCAAGTCCGATCCCCGTGTTGCCCGAAGTCGGCTCGATGATTATGCCGCCTTCTTTGAGCACGCCGCGTTCTTCCGCGTCCTCGATCATGGCGCGCGCCACGCGGTCTTTCACCGATCCCGCGGGGTTAAAACATTCGAGCTTGGCAAAGAGCTTCGCCCGCAAACGGTTGCATGCGGCATAGCGGCGCAGTTCGAGCAGCGGCGTCGCGCCGATCAGTTCGGTAACAGAACGGTAGACGGGCACGGTTAAACCTTCCCGCCCATTTCGTAAGCCTTTTGCGGATAGGCGCTCGCTTCCGCCTCGCCCTTCTCGTTTAAGCCTACGCCGCGCAGAACGCCCTTGACCGCCGCGTTGTCGAAACAGTCGCACCAGCCTTGCACGGCGGTCACGCTGCCGTCCACGGCGAAATCCTCGTCCTCGGCGGCGGTGGCGAGCAGATAGACGTCGCGGAAGGAATTTTCGCGCACATAAAGCGGGTTCAGACGGTCGAGAAAGGTTTTCAGCTGTCCGCATACCGAATAGTAATAGACGGGCGTGGCGAAGGCAAGCACGTCGGCGTGCTGTATCTTTGCGTAAAGATCCTTCATGCCGTCGCTCAGCACGCAGTCGGAATGCGTTTTCTGGCAGACCATGCAGCCGATGCAGAATTTCAGATTCAGATCGCGCACGTTGACGTATGTAACCTCATGCCCCGCGTCGCGCGCGCCTGCGGCGAATTGCTGCGCGAGCACTTCGGAATTGCCGCCCTTGCGCGGCGTGGAACTGATGACAACGACTTTCTTCATTTTCTTTTCCTCACTTTTTTCTTTTTTTCGGAAGCGGCGTAACGCGTTCCAGAACGGCGACCGCCTCTTGCACGAGTCCGCCGTTTTCGATATCGAGAATATAATGCTCTTTCGCGCCCTTGTAGGGAACGCCCCGTTCCGCCTGCGCGAAAAGAGCCTGCACCTCGGGCAGCATTTTCACGAACACACAGTTATCGCAAACGAGCAGCACGGGCTTTTCGTTTGCGTAAACCATATATTCGCCGAACATCTTTTTATAACGCACGTCGTAAAGCGGACCCATCCGCGCGCATACTTCTTTGATAAATTCTTCGCTTGTCGCCATTCTTTCTTCCTCGGTATTTTCTTAAAGCGGTTTGAAGTCGCTTGCGGGGTGCTTGCACCAGGGGCAGATAAAGTCGTCGGGCAGCGGTTCGCCCTCGTAAATATAACCGCAAACCGTGCAGATATAGCCCTTCTTCTTTTCCGAAACGGGCGGCGCGGGTTTGATGTTTTTGTGATAGTAAGCGTAAGTGACCGAAGGCTCGTTGCACAAAACGGCGCCGTCGGTAACGTCGGCAAGGAAGAGCGTATGCGTGCCCATGTCGACGGAAGAGATCACCTTTGCGCTGAGGTATGCGTTGCATTCGTCCTCGAGATAGATGACGCCGTTTTCGGCGCGGCGGAAGGCGATCGCCTCGGTTTTATCGGTTTGCGCGCCGCTCTGAAAGCCCCAGTGCTTATAAGTCGCAAATTTCGATTGCTCGGTGAGCACGGAAACGTTAAACACGCCCGTCCGCTCGATCATGCCGTGCGTGTAATTGCTCTTGTTGACCGCCACCGCAATGCGGTTGGGTTTCTCCGTGATCTGCATAACGGTGTTGACGATACAACCGTTTTCTTTATCCCCTTCGTGCGCCGTAAGAATATACAGCCCGTAAGAAATTTTGTAAAGCGCTTCGGTATTCATAATACCCTCCTTGTTCCTGCCATATTATACCACCCGCGATAACCGTTTGTCAACACCCGTTGCAATTTATCCCGTAACAGAAAAAAGCCTTCCCGAAACGAGAAGGCTTCCTTTTTTTCAGGGCTTACTTTCTCGAACAAGCCTTACCCTGCGGATACAGGGGCAGTTCGAAGAATCCCGTGCAGACCTCGTGCGAGTATTCCTGCGCGGGCGGAATGGCGCAATAGCCGTAGCTCGGAACGAGCAGCTCGACCTGCATCGAAACTTTCAGAATGCAGGTGACGCACGCGCTCAGCGAAAACGCGCCCGTTTCGGCGTTGAACGTGCCCTCGGGCGAAACGCACGAAGCGACCGCCGTCACACTGAACGGCATGACGGACGCAGGCGGAACGTACATGATGACGTCCTCGGTGAGTACGATGTCCCCTGTCGCCCTGCCGTCTCTGCCGGCGCTGTCAACGTAAACGATCTCCATAGGAACGGTTACGGTCGCCTGCACGCGGGCGTTGCAGCCGTCGCTCTGGCGGTCGACCGTCACGTTCGAAACGGTCGCGGTGCCGACGGAGCGCGCACTGACAAAGGTCAAAGGATATGTAGAAGCGTCGGGCGGATCGATCAGCGTCACGGCGTAATTTTCAAGCCGCGTCTGAATGATACCTGCGTCGAAAATCTTTTCCGCCTGAATGCAGACCTTTTCGCACAGACCGTTCAGCGGGTTACCCGAAATCGTTCCGGGGCAATGATCCGATGAGAAATTGGAAAAAAATGACATTTGTTACCTCCGTATAAAAAACCTTATTCGGTTTCTATTTCATGATATGAAACGGAAGATAAAAATGCTATTGCGCGGCGCGGTTAATTTTTGAGCGCCTGCTGAATGGCGGCAAGGCGTGCGGGCGAACGGTCTATCCTTTCCCGTATGCCATGCACTACGACGCCCGCAAACGCAAAGATACACCCGAGAATGAACAAATTATTTTTGAAATCCCAGACAATTTTTACGTCGTCGAGATCATAAGCAAGCATGAGTTTCGCAAAATAATCTTTTACCGCGTCGGTCGCCCAAACGGTAAGCAAAATCGCGCCCGCGGCAAAGACGATATACGTCAAAACGGCAAGCACGGCGCGCAGACGCGCTTTTTGCGGCAGTTCCGAAAATTCCACGGCACCGTAAAACCCGACTACGGTTCTTTCATCGGTTTGTAAAAGAAATTGCGAATAGGATTCCCGCTCGTTCCGGATCGTCGAGGCAAAAATCGCCTGCCAAACGACGCGAAAACAGAGATCGCCGCCGCCGATTACCACCGCCGCGCAGCAGAGCGCAAGCACGGTGCAGACGGTGCCGACTTGTTTTTTGGCGCCGAAGAGATCGGTCCCGATCTTATCAATCAATTTCGGCACGGCAAAAAACGCGGTCAGCCCGCCCGCAACAAGAAAAAGAATGCAAACGATATATATGACCGTTTCTACCGTTTCATAACGCTTCGCCTTGTTGCGGCAAGTTTCTATCGGCAACGGGTGAGTTTGTTTGCGCTCTTCCGCCTTGTTTTTGAACCTACACCCGCATTGATCGCAGCTTTCTTTTTCCCCCGCATACACCGCGCCGCAATCGGGGCAAATCGAAAGCGTACAGCCGCACTGCGGGCAAACTTTTGCCGTAGACGAAATTTGTTTGCCGCATTCGGGGCAGGTCATCATAGCCATTTTTTATCCTCCGTATTTCCTTCCGCAAATTTTTTTTCGCGCGGTGTAAGATACAGCGTTTGTTCGATCCCCTTTTGATTTTTGAGCCAAAGCTGAAACTTTTTAACGCAGAGGACGCGCTCTTTCGTCATACCGTATTTTTGAATACTCAGGCAGACGATTGCGGGAACCATCGGCAGAGCAAGCAGAATAACGACCGTTCCCATCGTTTTACTCTTTTCTTCCCGTTCGGCATTCATTTCGTCCAACCGTTTCACGAGTATTTTGCAGTCTGCACTGTCTGCCGTATGGTTGTCGATATGCTGCTGAATTTGCGCCACGACCTCGTCGTATTCTTCCTGCGTGAAACTCATACTTCCTTTATAGACGAACAACGCGACCACCATGCCGATTAAACTGACGGCAAGCATCAGCCAGCCGACGACGAAGAGCGCGATACTCTTGTGTTTATAACGGATAAAACACCGATCTACCGCCGCAAACTCTTTGTCGAGCGCGTTTCGCTCAAGGAGTGAAAGCGTTTCGTAACGCCGCGCCTGCTCTTGTTTTGCTTCCCCGCACGCACAACCGCAATGAGGGCAAGCCTGCGCGCTGTCGCTGATTTTCTTGCCGCATTGCGGGCACAAAATTAACGCCATAAATTCACCTCACGGCAAATTATAACACATAAGTATTCATTTGTCAACATATGTATTCAAAAAAGTATTTTTTCCATAATAAAATATTACAAAACTTGGAAAGGAGTGAAAAACATGTCCGTGCCGACGCTTGACGGCGTAACCGTCGGAACCGTAATCAAGGAATTCAGAAAGAAAAAAAAGATCTCACAAGAGGTACTCAGCGGGCTTGCCGACATCGGCAGAACGCATTTGAGCGCGATCGAACGCGGGGAACGCAAACCCACGCTTGAAACCTTTTACCGCATTTGTTGCGCGCTCGGGTTGACAATGGAAACGGTGATAAAAGAAATCGAAAAAAAGCTCTGACCTTTTAGGGTAATTCCCATAAGGAATTTAATAAAATGCAAATAAAAAGATTTAGGCATAGCGTTAAGCTGTGCCTTTTCTGTACTTTTTTT
>CAJUSA010000011.1 GCA_910589015.1 uncultured Christensenellaceae bacterium | reverse complement strand
CTATAATAACCTTACTAAAACATTGAAGTCGGTTTCGCAGTACAAAGGCTATTCCGATGATCCTTGGCGAGATGAAGCGCTATTTGCGCGACGGCAACTCGCTGCGCGTTTCGCGTTCGATCCGCGATACCGCTTACCGCATTCTCAAGGTGCGCGAGGGGATCGAGGAACGCGACGAAGAGGCGACGATCGAGCGGATCGCGCAGGAAATGCAGGTGCGCGAGAGCGAAGTCGTGTACGCGCTCGACGCCATTTCCGATCCCGTGTCGCTCTACGATCCCGTGTATAACGAATCGGGCGATACCTTGCAGCTTATGGATCAGCTTTGCGACGAAACGCAGTCCGACGAAATCTGGACCGAACGCGTCGCGCTCAGAACGGCGATCGACCGCCTTGCCGAACGCGAGAAAAAAATTCTGCAATTACGGTATTACGAGGGCAAAACGCAGACCGAAATTTCCCGCGAGGTCGGCATCTCGCAGGCGCAGGTTTCGCGTCTTGAAAAGAACGCGATCAAGCAGATCAAAGCGAATATTTCGTAATAAGTCAATTTTTTCGCGCGTTCTGCATAGATATAGAGTGTGGAAACGAGTTTTGACGAATTAAAACGCAAAGAAACGGTGAATCTCACCGACGGCAAGAAATTAGGCAAGGTGATCGACGTCGTGTTTACCTATCCCGAAGGGAAGGTGCAGGGCATCGTCGTGCCCGGTTGCGGGGGCTTTCATTGGGGCAAATCGCGCTTGTTTATCGACTTGTGCAACGTGAAAAAGATCGGCGTCGACGTGGTGCTTGTCGAAATTAAGTCCGCACCCAAACCGACCAAGAAAAAGAATAAGTGGGACGACGAATACTGTCCGCCTCCGCCGCCTCGTCCGCCGCATGACCGTCGGGATTACGGGGAATATGAATAAAAAACCGCCTTCGGGCGGTTTTTTTACTGTTATGGTTTCAGATGTCATTCCGAGCCAAGGGCAGGGGTGGGGGTCATTCCGAGCTTGTCGAGGAATCTCAGATGTTTCGACTACGCTCAACATGACGGGCGCGCAAATGCCATTCCGAGCCCGGCGGGGCGAAGTGCCATTCCGAGCCAAGGGCAGGGGTGGGTGTCATTCCGAGTCAAGGGCAGGGGTGGGGGTCATTCCGAGCTTGTCGAGGAATCTTTTTATTTTATTTCTCTGCCTACTAATTCGTCAAGGGAAATGTGGTAAAAATCAGCCAAAGCAATGCAGATGGAAAGGGGAAGTTCGACTTCGTTGTTTTCCCATCGGCTAATGCTTTGTTGTGTTGTTTTAATGTAATCGGCTAACGCTTGTTGGCTTAGGTTTGCTTTTGTTCTATGTGCTTTTAATTCTTCACCGACGTTAATCATAATGTTCCTCTAAAAATATTTTAACACAAATAAGTGTAATATGCTTGACTTACTCATATATGTGTGATATGCTATATACACAGATATGTGTAAATATATAGCTAAATTCTTAAAAATTAACCAGAGGTGAAAAATGGATCAAGAAAAAACATGTACGCGTTGCGGATATTTTAATCGTTTTTATATTTACGAGGCGACAGGGTACAAAAGAACCGAATACGGCCGTTGCATGAAAGAATATAAGACGAAAACCGAATGCGAAAGTTGCGCAAAGTTTGTACCGATCAAAAGACCGAAATTATCGCAACGGGTATTGCATTATAAAATTAATGCTCTTTTAACGGATCTTTCGGAAATCAGGGCGCGAATGGAGGCATATTACGATGCGGACGGTAAAGACGAAGACGTGTAAAAATTGTCATGCCTGCCATGTGTTTTATACAAGGTACTGGTTTCAATACGGTTTGATTTTGAAACATTATTGCAATCGGCATAATCGTCTGACCAAACTTACCGCTTGTTGTAAGGATTGGCAGAGGAAAAAACCCGAATTTGATTTATCGAAAGAACGGTTCGACGCCGCGGAAGAAAATATCAGATACATTTTAGAACACATTCCCGAAGACTGATTTGAAAAAGACCTCTCTTGTAGAAAGAGAGGTCTTTTCACGCAAAAAATCCGCCGTGCATAGAATATCAAGCGGAGGCGAGAATGGGAAGATATTTCGGTACGGACGGGTTCCGCGGGCGGGCGAACGATTCGCTCACCGCGGTGCATGCCTTTCGGGTGGGGCGGTTTTTGGGGCGCTATTTCATGCGCGGCAAGCGGGAACGCGTGCGCATCGTCGTGGGGAAGGATACGCGGCGCTCTTCTTACATGTTTGAATACGCTTTTACGGCGGGCGCAACCGCCTCGGGCGCGGACGTGTATCTTCTTCATGTGACGACGACGCCGTCGGTTTCCTACGTTACGAGGACGGAAGGATTTGACTGCGGCGTCATGATTTCCGCAAGTCACAATCCCTATGCCGACAACGGGATCAAACTTATGAATGCCGAGGGGGAGAAAATGGAAGGGGAAGTGTTGGCGCTGCTCGAGGACTACCTCGACGGCGGAACGCTGCCCTTTGCCGAGGGGGAAGAGATCGGGCGCACGGTTGATTACGTTGCGGGGCGCAATCGTTATCTGGGGTATCTGCTTTCGCTTCCGCGTACCTCGTTGCGCGGTTTGCGCGTGGGGTTAGACTGCGCAAACGGAAGCGCCTGGGCGATTTCGAAGGCGGTATTCGACGCGCTCGGGGCGCACGTCACCCTGATCGGCGCCGAACCGAACGGCGTCAATATTAACGAGGGTTGCGGATCGACGCACCCCGAACGGCTGTGCGCGCTTGTAAAAAGTCATTCGCTCGACGTCGGATTTGCCTTCGACGGCGACGCCGACCGTTGCATCTGCGTCGACGAACGCGGGGAAATTGTAGACGGCGACGGTATATTATACGTCTGTGCGCTGCAAATGAAGGCGGAGGGCGAACCGTTCGGTGGCGAGGTCGTCGCCACCGTCATGAGCAATACGGGGCTAAAACGCAGTCTGGCGCGCGAGGGGATCGGCGTACGGTTTACCGACGTAGGCGACAAAGCCGTTTATGCGCAGATGCGTTCGGCAAATTTACTGCTCGGCGGCGAAGCGTCGGGGCATATCGTCTTTCTGAAACACGCCACGACGGGCGACGGAATCCTCACTGCGCTCAAAATTGCGGAAACGCTCATGTTGCGCAAATGTCCGCTGTCCTGCCTGACACGCGGCTATACGCCGCTTATACAGCGCAACGCAAGCTGTCGCGTGCAGGATAAGAGCGCCGCGTTGCACGCTGAAAGCGTGATCCTTGCCGCGGAAGAGGGCAGGCGGCTACTGGGGGACGGCAGACTGCTGTTGCGCGCTTCGGGTACCGAACCCGTTGTGCGGATCATGGCGGAAGGGGAAAATGCAAACGACTGCGACGAAGCCGTCCGTCTTGTTATGCGCGCTTTGCGTGCGCGCGGGGAGGAACTGTAAATGTGCGGAATTGTAGGATATTGCGGCAACCGAAAAGCCGCGCCCGTTTTGATTGCGGGGTTAAAAAAATTAGAGTACCGCGGGTACGATTCAGCGGGGATCGCCACGCTTTATAAAGGCGGCTACCGCCTTGTCAAGAAAAAAGGACGGGTGGAAGGTCTGGGCGACGGAAAGGACGTAAAGGGCAACGTGGGGATCGGGCACACGCGTTGGGCAACGCACGGCGCGCCCTCGACGCGCAACGCCCATCCGCATGTGTTCGGGCAGGTCGCCATCGTACATAACGGCATTATCGAGAATGCCGCCGAGTTGAAAAAAGAGTGTTTGGCGCGCGGTGAAAAGTTTGCGTCCGAAACCGACAGCGAAGTGATCGCGCACCTGATAAACCGCTTTTACCGCGGCGATTTGGCGGCGGCGTTGCGGGCGTGCACGCAGCGTCTGACGGGCTCGTATGCGATCGCCGTGCTTGCCGCGGGCAGTCCCGATACGATCGCCTGCGCAAGGCAAAAAAGTCCGCTCGTCGTGGCGAAAAACAGGGCGGGCGAATTGCTGCTCGCAAGCGATATCCCTGCCGTCGCGGAAGAGGGGTTGCAGGTCTGCACATTGCAGGACGGCGAGATTGCCTTGCTTCAAAACGGAGAAATAACCGTTTTCGATAGTACTATGCGACGCATAAACCGCGATTTTTTCGTCTGTGACGCCCAAATTTCAGCGCCCGCAAAAAACGGATACGAACACTTTATGTATAAGGAAATCACCGAAATTCCCTTTGCAATGCGCAATTCCATGCCCGATTTTACGCAAAATCAAGACTTTTCAGTCTTTTACAAGGTATTATGTCAGGCAAAGTATATCGAAATCGTCGCTTGCGGAACGGCATATCATAGCGGATTATGCGCGGCATATGCCTTCGAGAAGATCTGCCGCATTCCCTGCCGCGTTTCGCTTGCGAGCGAATACCGTTACCGCGATCCCATCGTGCCCGAGGGGGCGCTCGTTCTCGCCATCAGTCAGAGCGGGGAAACGGCGGATACGCTTGCGGCGGCGCAGCTTGCAAAAGAGCGCGGCGCCTGTCTTGCGGCGCTCACCAACGTCGGTCATTCTTCGATCACGACGCTTGCCGACTTCGTCATTTTAACGGGCGCGGGGCAGGAAGTGGCGGTTGCCGCGACCAAGAGTTTTAACGCGCAGCTTGCCACGCTCTATGCGATGGTGCAGGCGCTCGCGGCGCATCAGGGAACCAAAGTCGAATGCCGCGACCTGCCCGCGCTTGCCGCGCTCTCGCTCAAAGCGAGCGAACGCGTGCGCAGTTGGACGCCTTACTTCACGGGCGCGAAAAGCGTGTTCTTTTTAGGGCGCGGCGCCGACTGCTTCGTTGCCTCGGAAGGCAGTCTGAAACTCAAAGAAATCTCTTATATCCCGAGCGAGGGCTATGCCGCAGGGGAACTCAAACACGGTACGCTTGCGCTCGTCGATAAAGAGACGGCGGTCGTGGCGGTCATCACGCAACAGAGCGTGGCGCAAAAAACCATGAACGCCGTGCACGAGGCGTATGCGCGCGGCGCGAAAGTCTTTCTCGTAACGGCGTTTCCCGAATACGGCAAGCGGGAAGAGATCGTCGATCACGTCGTCATTCCGACGTGCGAAGAGGCGTTCTCGCCCGCGCTCTCGGTCATTCCCTTGCAGGTGCTGGCGTATTCGGTTTGCCTTGCCTGCGGGTACGATCCCGACAAGCCGCGCAACCTTGCCAAAAGCGTTACGGTCGAATAAAAAATCGCCCCCTTGCAAAAGGGGGCGATTTTTTATTGTTTAACCGATTTTTCGCACGAAAGGGCGGTAGTCAAGGATCGCGTCGATTTTTTGCAGGATCTCGTCGGGGATCGTAAGTCCGCTTGCCGACGCGTTCTGAATAAGCTGGGCGGGTTTGCTTGCGCCCGTGATCACCGAAGAAATTTCTTTTTTCCGCAGGATCCAGGCAAGCGCCAGCACGCTGAGCGGCACGTTGAGTTGCTCGGCAAGGGGCAAAAGTTTTTCGACCTTGTCTAAATTTTCTTGCGTGAGCAGATTGTTGATCTGCTTATCCGCCTGCCACGTGGCGCGCGAACCCTCGGGAAGAGGCTGACCTTTGCGGTATTTTCCCGTGAGTAAACCTTGCGCGAGGGGCGAAAAGACGGTCACACCTACGCCGTTCTGCGCGCATATGTCGAGCATTTCGTCCTCGACGTAACGGTCAGCCATGTTGTATTGCGGCTGAATGACCGAGAGCGGGCGCAGGTGCAGTTCCCGAACGGCGGCAAGCGCCTGCGTAAGTTGCACGGGCGACCATTCCGAAACGCCGTAATATAAAATCTTGCCTGCGGCAACCAGATCGGATAATACCTGCATGGTTTCTTCGATAGGGGTGGTCGGGTCGAAACGGTGGCAGAAATAAAGATCGACGTAATCGACGTTGAGATTTTTCAGCGTTTTATCGAGCTGTTCGGTAATGTGCTTGCGCGAAAGCCCCCAATCGTTTGCGCCTTTGCCCGTCGGGAAGAACACTTTGGAAGAAACGACGTATTCGTTTCGGGCGTGACGGGAAAGGACTTTGCCGAGAAACCGTTCGGCTTCGCCGCCCGAGTAGGCGTCCGCGCAGTCGAAAAAGTTTACGTCCGCGTCGAACGCTGCGTCGACGGTCGCGGTTGCCGTTTCCACCGCCGCGCGGTCGGCTAAATTCGTCACCCAACTGCCGAGCGCGATCTCGCTTACTTTCAAACCCCATTTCCCTAAATTTCTGTATTGCATATGCACCCCCTTATCGTCTTTCATTATAACATAGCGTGATAAAAAAAGCAACCCCCGTAGGGGTTGCTTTTTATGTGTTTGAATCTTCTTTCCATTCGGGGGGCGGCAGCGTTCTGTCGCGCTTGATTTCCGATCGGTACGACGTTTTCAAGAGAATGGGAGTCAACACCGAAGAAATCAGGATAATGAGAATGATAAAGGGGAACACGGCGGGATTGACGAGTCCGCACGCCACGCCTTTTTCGGTGCAGATGAGCACGACTTCGGCGCGTACCATCATGCCGAGCCCCACGCGGAAACTGTCGTTGGTTGAAAATTTGCAAAGTTTCGCGCCCGCCGCGCAACCGAAGAGTTTGCCCGCAAGCGCGGCGACGACGAACACCAGTCCGAACGCGAGGAATGGCAGGGTGATCTCGCTGAAATAGGTGATGTTCGCAATGCCAATGTTGGCAAAGAAGATGGGCGAGAAGATGAGGTAGCCCATCGTGTCGACTTTGGATTCGACGTACGGTGTTTCGGAAAGCGTGCCGCCGAGCAGAATGCCCGCAAGATATGCGCCCGTAATATCGGCAACGCCGAAGAATTTTTCGGCGCAGTAGGCATATAAAAAGCATGCCGCGAGCGAAATAATGGGTACGCGGCGGTTGTGGGGCGCGCGGCGTTCCATTAAGTCGAAGAGTTTGCGCAACCCCACGCCCAGCGCGATCGCCGCAATGAAGAAAACGACGATTTTGATGATCACAAGCCCTGCGTTGGGGTGGAACCAGTTCCAGCCCGTTTCTTCGCCGCCCTTGGAAGAAAAGCCTGTCAAGACCGAGAGAATAATGATGCCGATCACGTCGTCGATCACGGCTGCGGCGATGATCGACGTGCCGACCTTCGAATCGAGCTTGCCTAACTCTTTGAGTACGGCGACGGTAACCGATACCGACGTCGCGGTGAGGATCGCGCCGTAGAAAAAGTCGCTCAAAAGATCGAATTCGCCTGCGCCGCCCCCGTTGTCCGAAAGGTTGATAGGGGTGTAGAAATCGAAGAGAAAGGCGACGAGGAAACCTAAGAGCATGGGGACGATCACGCCGAACGTCGTGATGACGACCGACGCCACGCCCGTCTGTTTGAGTTTTTTAAGATCGGTGCCCAGCCCCGCAGAAAACATGATAAGCACCACGCCGATCTTGCTCATAACCGAGAGCACTTGCTCGATCTGTGTAGAGAACAGGGCTTCCTGAAGCCAATCGAGCGGAATGTATTTGAGCACGCCGATCAGAATACCTGCAAGCAGCATGCCGATCACGGCGGGCATGCCGCACTTGTGCGCACCCAGACCCATCAGTTTGGAAAAGAGCAATATAATTGCGAGGGGGAGTAAAAATTCAAATGCTTCCATGTTTCATCTCGAAAATAGTATTGAATAACCTTTAACATTATAGTCTTTTTTCGAAAAATTGCAATTAATTTTCATACCGATTTTATGCCGTCAAGCGGAAAAGTGTTATATTTTTTGTTGGTTTTCTTTTAAGCGCTTGTTTTTTGTGCCCGTCTATGTTATAATGTGTTCAATATTCGAAATATGGAAAGCGAACTGCGTCTGCCGATTTCTGCGGAAAGGGCAAAACAAATGAATCCCATAACGCTTGCTTTTGTGGGCGATGCGGTATACACCCTTCTCGTGCGTACCCGGCTGACGCTCGGCAGCGAGGTAAAAACGGGGGAACTGAGCCGCCGCGCCTGCGAAATGGTTTCGGCGCACGCCCAAAGCGGCGCGCTCGAAAGCATTCTTCCCCGTTTGAGCGAGGAAGAGGAAGATATTTTCCGCCGCGGAAGAAACGCGAAAAAATCCACGAAGAGCAAGAACGCCTCGGCAGGGGAATATGTCCGCTCGACGGGATTCGAGGCGCTCGTAGGGTATTTATATTTGACGGGGCGGAACGCGCGGATCGAAGAACTGTTTTTCGGAACGGAATTGGGCGGGATTCCTCGGCTACGCTCGGAATGACAGTGATGGCGTTCGGAACAGTGTCGGCGCTCGGAATGACAGCGTTATAGCTTGGAATGACGGTATTGGCGCTCGGAATGACAGTATTGGCGCTTGGAATGACATGATATGTATTCCATATGAAACCGCGGCATCAAAATGAAACCGTCGCGTCAAAAAGAGATCGCCGCGTTGTGTAAAAGGTCATGTTGAGCCGCCGCTGTGCGGCGTGCCGAAACATCTATAAGAACGGGAGTCTGATTTGAAAACTTACGGCAGAAACGCCGTTTTGGAACTGCTGAAAACGCAAAAAACGGTGGATAAAATTTTAATGGAAAAGGGCGCGCAGGGCACGCTCGGCAAAATCTTCGCCGAAGCAAGGGCGAAGAATATCCGCGTACAGTTCGCGGACCGCGCCGCGCTCGACCGCGAATGCCCCGAAAAACGCCATCAGGGCGTCATCGCCTATACGACCGATTTCGTGTACAGCGATCTTTATGATCTGTTCGGCGGCGAAAGCAGCTTGATCGTGCTGTGTGACGGCATCGAGGACGTGCATAATTTAGGCAGTATTCTGCGTGTGGCGGAATGCGCGGGCGCATCGGGTGTGGTGATCCCCAACGCAAAGGGCGCGAGCGTCACCGAGGCTGTCGTGCGGATCTCGGCGGGTGCGGCGGAGCACATCAAGGTCGCCCGCGTCGGTTCGCTGAACCGCGCCATCGAAGTCCTGCAGGAAAACGGATACTGGGTATACGCACTCGACATGAACGGCGAGAGTATTTACGAAAACAAGCTCACGGGCAAGGTCGCGCTTGTGGTGGGCGGCGAGGATAGCGGCGTAAAGCGTTTAACGCGCGAAAAATGCGATAAAGTGCTTACGATCCCCCTGAAAGGAAAGGTCAATTCTCTCAACGCGTCCATCGCGCTCGGGATTGCGGTTTACGAGGTGGTGCGTGCCGAACAAAACGGTTAGCGACGAATCGCTTGCAATCAAGGCGCAGGGCGGCGACGCCGCCGCCGTCGAAGAGCTGATGCGTCGCTATAAAAACGGCGTTCGTTCGCATGCGCGGAAGTTTTTTCTCGTCGGCGGCGAAACCGAAGATCTGGTACAGGAAGGCATGATCGGCTTATATTCCGCCGTGCTCGGTTATCGCGAATCGGCGGGCAAGAGTTTCAAAAATTTCGCCTATCTTTGCGTTTCGCGCCGCATTTACGACGCTTTGCGCAACGCCGCGCGCAATGTGCCGTGCACCGACGGCAGCGATCCCGATACCTTGCCGCGGGGGCAGCAATCGCCCGAAGAATTTTTGCTTCTGCTCGAAGAACAGCGCGAGTTCTACACCAAACTCTCGCGCGTGCTTTCCGACTTCGAATACCGCGCCGTCACGCTCTATCTCGAGGGCATGAGCTATGCGGATATTGCCGAGGCAACGGGAAAAGACAGCAAGAGCATCGACAACGCGCTCGTCCGCGCGAAGAAAAAATTACTGAATAATTATGCCGGAAAATAAAGAGGAGGACAAGGGTGGCGCATATTTCACTTTACCGAAAATTTCGTCCCGATACGTTCGATAAAATCGTCAGGCAAGAGAGCGTCGTGCGCGTACTCCGCAACCAGATCGAAACGAATGCGGCGGGGCATGCCTATTTGTTCTGCGGGCCGCGCGGCACGGGCAAAACGAGCGTCGCCCGTATTTTTGCGCGCGCCGTCAACTGCGAACGCCCCGTAAACGGTTCCCCCTGCGGCGTGTGCGAAACCTGCCGCGCGCTCAACAACAGTCTCGATATTGTGGAAATCGACGCCGCGTCGAACAACGGCGTGGCGGAAATGCGCGATCTCAGGGAAAAGGTTCAGTACCCGCCCACGGTGGGCAAATATAAAGTTTATATCATCGACGAAGTGCATATGCTGACGGACAGCGCCTTCAACGCTTTGTTGAAAACGCTCGAAGAACCGCCCGCGCACGTCGTGTTCATTCTCGCCACCACCGAACCGCATAAAATCCCCGCGACCATTCTTTCGCGCTGTATGCGCATGGATTTCAAGCTCATTCCCACCGAGGATCTCGAAAAACACTTGAAGGGTCTGCTCAAAGAAATCGGCAAACCCTATGAGGACGAGGCGGTTGCGGTCATCGCGCGCGCCGGTGCGGGCAGCGACCGCGACATGCTCTCGATCGCCGAAACGTGTATTGCTTATGCGGATAAACTGACCTATCGCGACGTGACCGCCGTGCTCGGGGCGGCGGATTTTTCCACGACGCTTTCGCTCGTGGCCGCCGTGCTACAATCGGATGCAGGCGAAGCGCTTGCGCAAACCGAAAACGCTCTTGCGGGCGGCAAGGCGGCGGGCGTTCTGCTGCGCGATCTGCTCGAACGGCTCAGGCAGATTTCGATCGCAAAAAACTGCCGCGGCGCCGAACGGATTCTATCTTTGCCAAAAGAATTATATAATAATGTAAAGGAAACGGCGGATGCAGCCGACGGAAGGGCGATTTTGCGCGCAAGCGAAGTGTTCGCCAAAGCCGAAAGCGAACTGCGGTTTGCAAGTTCGCCCAACATCGCGTTGGAAACGGCGGTGGCGCGCGCCTCTCTGCCGCAGGCGGAATACGATATCGACGCGTTGCTGGTGCGCATAGCGGCGTTGGAAGCCAAGATCGAAACGTTGCAAAGCGGTGTGCCGTTGCCCGTAACACCGAAAAAAACCGTATCGGCGCCCGTACCCGAGCCGCCCGCGGTCACGCGGGAAGAAGAGCCGCCGCCCTTCGACGAGAGTTTCGTTCCGCCGGAAGAGCCGTATTTCGGCGGGGAAGCGTTTGCGGAACCTGTGCGGGAAACGGCGCCGCCCGCGTCCGAAAAACCGTCCGTCCGCAAGGAACCCGCGGCGTATACGGGGGGCGACAGCGCCGAAACGGTATTCGGCAGATTTATGCGGTATTTGCGCAAGACGAGCCGCAACGGGGTGCTCTTCACCATGTGCGCCGATTTAACGGCGCGGTTCGAAAACGGTACGTTTGTGCTTGTCACCGAGTCGGAAACGGTTTGCCGCGCGCTGAACAAGGAAAGCCACAGGGCGACGATGAGCGAGGCGCTTTCTTCGCTCGGCATCACGGCGTTCGAGGTTCGGCTTGCTTCCGCCGCGCCCAAGGCGACAAAAGAGGGGCTCGAACAGTTACAACGCGATTTTTCGGATTACAAGATCGAAATCAAATAAACGGGAGTCATTATGGCAGGATTCAATAAAGGCGGAATGGGGGGCGCGGGAATGCAGAACCTCATGAAACAGGCGCAGAAAATGCAGGAAGAAATGCGCGAAACCGAAGCGCTGTTAGACGATTGGGAAATCGTCGGCACGGCGGGCGGCGAGGCGGTCGTCGTCTATATGAACGCGAAAAAGATCATCGACGGCATCGAGATCGACAAATCGGTCATCGATCCCGACGACGAGGAAATGCTCGAAGATCTGATCACGGCGGCGATCCTCGACGGCTACAAAAAAGCCGATGAAGTCTATAAGGAAAAAATGGGCAAGTTCTCGGGCATGGGCGGAGGACTGTTCTGATGGACGCCGACGTCTTTATCGAGCCGATCGGCAGATTGATGAACGAGTTTTCCAAACTTCCGGGCGTGGGCGGCAAGACGGCGCAGCGCTATGCTTACCGTATTATCGACATGTCCGAGAGCGAAGCCAAGGCGTTTGCCGACGCGATTCTCGCGGCGAAACGCAAGGTGCGTTTTTGCAAAGTGTGCGGAAACTTTACCGAAGAAGAGGTTTGTTCGGTGTGCCGCACGCGCGATAAATCGATCGTCTGCGTGGTGAAAGAGCCAAAAGACGTCATTGCGCTCGAAAAAATACGCGAATTCAGGGGCGTGTATCATGTGTTGCACGGCGTGCTCGACCCCATGAACGGAAAATCGCCCGACGATATCCGCGTGGGCGAATTGCTTGCGCGCATCAAAGAGGGCGGCGTGAAAGAGGTCATCATGGCGACCGATACCGACGTAACGGGCGAGGCGACGGCGATGTATATCGCCAACCTGCTCAAACCGCTCGGCATTACGGTCACGCGGATCGCGCGCGGCGTTCCGATCGGTTCGGAACTCGAATATGCCGACGAAGTGACGCTCACGCGCGCGCTGCTCGAACGCAAAGAAATGTGAGGACAGATTATGAAAATTTCCGTACTCGGTTGCGGCAGATGGGGTTCTTTTATTGCCTGGTATCTTGCCCGTCAGGGCAACGAAGTGGCAAGCTGGGGGCCCGAAGAAGATTATTCTTATAAAATATTGAAAGAAACGGGCAAAAACGAATACGTTACGCTCGATCGGAATATACAGCTTACCTGCGATTTGCAGTTCGCCGTGACGCGGGCGGAAGTCATCGTCATCTCAATCAGCGCGCAGGGTTTGCGCGGGTTCATGCAACGCATTATGCAATATCCCGTGCAGGACAAGGTGTTCGTGCTGTGCATGAAGGGGATCGAAACGGGCACGGGCAAGCGCCTTTCGGAAGTGCTGACGGAAAGCGGCGTGTCGCCTGATAAGATCGCCGTCTGGGTCGGTCCGGGACATATTCAGTCGTTTGTGCGCGGCGAACCCAACTGTATGGTGATCGACAGCGCCAACGCCGCTTTGAAACGCGATTTGGTACATGCCTTCCGCAGCGATCTTATCCGTTTTTACTACGGCGACGATCTCATCGGAACCGAGCTCGGGGCGGCGGCAAAGAACGTGATGGGGATTGCCGCGGGCGCGCTCGACGTCTTGTGCGTTCCCTTAAAAGGGCCGCTGATGTCGCGCGGGGCGCGCGAAGTGGCGCGGCTCATCAAGGCGATGGGCGGCAACGAACTTTCCGCTTACGGATTGGCGCACCTCGGCGATTACGAAACGACGCTCTTTTCGGAATTTTCGCATAACCGCCGCTACGGCGAAATGCTCGCCAAGGGGCAGCGGTTCGATAAACTTGCCGAAGGCGTGGCAACGAGCAAAGCCATGCGCTTGCTCGGGCAACAGTATCGGGTGGAACTGCCCATAACCGAGGCGGTTTATAACGTCTGTTACGGCGAAGGGGACGACAGCGTGCGCTGCCGCGAAGAAATCGGAAAACTCTTCCGGCGCAGCACCAAAGCAGAATTATATTAAATACGAATTTTACAGAGGGTAAGTATGAGAAAACCGAGAGTTTTGTTTCCTTTCACGGAGGCGGGGCTTGGGCATATCATGCCGATGCGTGCCATCGCCGCAAAATTCGAAGAACTGTACGGCGACAAAGTCGAAATTATCCGTTCCGAATTTTTTCAGGAAACGGGCAGCGAAGAGCTGAAAATCTTCGAAAAACGGCTTTGCGATACCGTCGTAAAGGCCAATAACAATCCCGTATTCGGCTTTTTTATGACGTTGAACATGGATTTCTGGGGGCCGCGGCTCGATAGCTGGGCAACGATGAAATATCTGAAACTCGGCGCGAACGAGGCGGCGTTCGAGTATATGGCGAAATTGCAACCCGATCTGGTTGTGAGCACGCACTGGGCGACCAATTATTACGCGCGCCATATCGACCCCATGCCGATGACGGCGATGTACTGTCCCGACGTGGAAATGAATCCGCTTTTTTGTTATCCTTGCGATCTTGCCATGGTGCCCACTAAGACGGGTTACGAAAAGGCGCGCAAAAAATATAAAAAAAGATTTAACGACGACAATCTGAAACTCGTGCACCACGTCATTCGGGAAGAGGCGTTTTCCGTTCCCGACGACAGGGGATTGCTGCGCAAAAAACTCGGGATCGACGAAAACAAATTTACCATCATGCTTGCCGAAGGCGGATACGGCGTCGGCACGATGAAAGAGATCTGCGAGGAAATTTTATCGCGCGATCTTCCCGTCACACTGATTCCCGTGTGCGGCAAGAACGAGGAACTCTATAAGGAATTCCGCGAAATTAAACATACGGGCAAATGCGATTTCCGCCCCGTGGGATATACCGATCAGATTTTCGATTATATTGCCGCAGCGGATATCTTCTGCGGAAAAAGCGGCAGTATATTTGCGGAAGTCTGCTTTTTCGGCGTGCCGCAGATCGCAACGCATTATGCGACTAACATCGAAAAACACATCGGCGAATATTTTATTACGAACGTCGGCAGTGCCGAAAAGATCTTCAATCCCGAAAAGGTTGCCGATAAAATCGAAGAATATCTTGCCGATCCTTCGAAACTCGAGCCTTACCGCCGCGCCGCACAGACGCGTTTGCGCCGTTCGGGCGCGGAAGAGAGCGCGCGCTATATCTTCGATTTGCTGTGTTTGCGTTTTCCCGAACTGAAACAAAACAAATAAATTTACTTTCATCGGTGAAAATCGCTTGACAAGTTGTCCCGAATCCTGTATGATAAACTACGCTATGCTGTGCATAGCGTTTTCGGGGGCGTAGCTCAGTTGGTTAGAGCGCTTGCTTGACATGCAAGAGGTCGCAGATTCGAGTTCTGCCGTTCCCACCAGAAACCCTATATATTGTGTCATAGGCTTGCCTGAGTACCGATATATGGGGTTTTGTTTTTTGCAATTTTTTCGATTTCGCCTGAAATTTGCCTCTAATTACGCAAAAAAAGTGTCAAATTAAGTGTCAAAATTCGAATGTCACGGCGTTTTCGGCGTAAAAATAGCCCGAATTTGGTCTGAAACGCTGTTTACATACTCGTTTTGTGTATCTGTATACACATCTTGCGTCATGCGAAGTGAGGCGTGACCCATAAGATATTGTTTGATTTTCGGCGGAATGCCCGCTTCTTCTAAACGTGTAGCATAAGTATGCCGCAAAATGTGCATCGAAACCTTGATTTTCAGCTCTTTGGCGGTTTTTTCGGTAGCAATTCGTACCGAATTGTATGTAAACGGGAAAATCAATTCGCCTTCGAGTTTTTTGATTTCGGCGCAGAGGGGATCGGGGATCGGTACGGTTCGGTTGGCGGCGTCGGTTTTCGGGCAAGCTTGATCGATCCGTTCCCCGTTTACGAAAACCACGTTCTTTGAAACCGTTACGGTGTGCTTTTCAAAATCGATGTCCGATTTCAAAAGGGCAAGCGCCTCACCGACGCGCAATCCCGTAGCCAAAGTAAACCGATATAGTAAGGAATATTTTGTTTCTGTCGTTTCGGAAAGGAATGTTTCCTGTTCGGATAGGGTGAGGGCAGTCTTTTTCTTGCTTTTATATGCCGCAAGCTCGACTGCATCGCATGGGTTCCGTTTTATGACGCCTTGATTATACGCTTTTTTGAATATTTGATTGAGCGTTACAAGGCAGCGTTTTCGCATATTGCCCCCGTTGACGTCTTCGAGCAGCATTTCTTGCAGATCATCGCTCGTGATCGAGGTGATCCTCTTTTGCGAAAATCGTTTCAGTGCCGCCCGCACGGTGTTTCTGATCGATTCCATAGAGGTTGGTTTCAAATTCGGCGCCTTATAGAGTCGCAACCATTTTTCGACGTATTCCCCGAATTTGGGGAATTTTTTTTGTTGTTCCGTTTTTTTTGTGCTCGAATCCACCTCCAACAAATAGCGCCTTATTTTTTCTTCAAGCGCGTCTTTTTCGTTTGCATAAAAATAGCGCTTTTCGCCGTTGCGTATCACATAACCTTGAAAGCGCCCGTCTTTACGCGGTTTGGAGTTCATCGAAACCCCGGGAATAAAGATCTTCATTTGACCCTCCTGCGGAGTGGTCAAAGCATTGCCTTCCTGTGTTGCTTGTTCCTGTTTCCTAAGCTCTTCGATATTGATTATTTTAATCTGTTCCCGTCGCGCATCGTATGACTGCGCTTTGCCCTGCGCGTATCCGACTATGGCATAAATGCCGTTTAAGTGGGCGAGCAAAGCGTTCGTTTGTTCTTCCGTAATTGTAATATCCATATATCCCCCTCAAAAGATAGGGATTGATTATAGCATATATTACGGGAAGAAAAAAGACTGTTCATGACATATATTTTTTGTCGCTTGCGCTCGTGATTCCCTCGCCGAAAGCAAAAAATCGAATTTTCTGCGGCTCGTTCATCGAACGATAAAGGGCAATGAGATGCATTTCGTTTTCATTCAGAACAGGCATAGCGGGACGTTGGCTCGGTAAAACGGCGCCGAGGTCGTCTGTTCTGCCGATCAGATAGTCGGTAGAAACGTTAAAAAAGTTTGCAAGAGCAAGCAATGTTGAGCCTGTTGGATTTCGCAATCCATTTTCTAAATTACAGATACAAGTAGTAGTAATATCGCATGATTTAGCTACTTCTTTTTGAGTGACACCTTTTTCTTCTCTTAGGTATTTTAATCTTTCTGCAAAGCCCATTTAAGCCACCTCGTAAAAAAAATATATCAAATGATAATTTTTTTCTTGACAATTAGCAAATGATAATATATAATGTCAATAAAATTATCATTTGATAATTTGAAAAACAAAAAACCGCCCGCCCATAGGGGCGAGGCGGTAGAAGGAAAACTGAGTGACGGAAAATATAATAATTCTGTTTATAATTTTATTATTTTTTGCCCCAATGTTTATTTCAATATTAACGGTGGGCCTGATATTTAGCGAAATAAAAAGAGTCGAGGAAAAGTTTAATCTTTTATTTGATATAAAAAAAGTTCCAAATAATCGATTGATCGATAATGAAAACCATAATGAGAAAAATTGAAAGTAGATTTTGCTATGTCCGAATCGACAATTATTGAATTATTCATTTTAATTTTTTTGATACAGTTAGGAATTGGATTTCTCGTAATGTATTTGATGAAAGGCGAAGTTAAAAGATTAAAAAATTCGCTGAGATTGCATCTAAACGATTCAGAAAACGAGTTCGCAAACAAGGATAAGGATAGTGGCGACAAAAATAGAAAGAACGATTTGAATGATCAGTGTTAATTTCCAATCATAAGGAAGTGTGCCGAAAATATCAGAGAAAATATATATAAAGGCGCAAACAAACCAATATCCTGCCCATGTAGCAAGGATTGTCCACCATGTAAAATACAAAAATAGAACAATCACGATAGCATTATATGCTATGTAATATAACAAATAACAAATGCTGCCCCAAGCCGGTCTTGTACTTTTTTTGTAACTGCTTTTTACGGAAAAGAATGATAACCAATAATAGATTGGCGTCATTATAAAGGTATCAATCGAAATTGAAATTAAAAATACGATTATGCGATTGCTTATCGCTGAAAGATGCAGAGTGGATACAAACTTGTTTATATAAAATTCAAATGCATTCGGGAAAATCAAAGGAATAACGACGTTGCGAATGATTAATCCGACCCCTGCCGCTATTTTATAAGGCAAATATTTGATTTGATTATAACTTTTTGTTTTTATCGACAACTGAAACCTTCTTATTCTATATAAGCGGGGGTCAGATAAAAAGGAACGTGGTAAGTTCCTTTTGCCGACGGCGCTATTTTCTTGTGTTATAATTATGTATTAGCTTATGTTATTATAGCACAAGAAATAGTGTTTGACAATTGTTTGAATACTACATGTTGTAAAAAGAGTGTGCAAAACCCCCGTCCATAGTGGCGAGTGGGGAATCAAAATAAAACGAGAGGTAGAGATATGACGGTAAGCGAAATCATGGAAAACGTGGACGAAGTGCAAGTCGAGTTCAAAATTGTCTACTATGACGAGGACAAAAACGAGCGAGTGGAACTCACAGAAGAACAGGATCCACGCGAGCGTAGGGTGCAATTTATTTACTGCGAAGATAATGTCCTTTATTTTGAAGTAGAAATGTGAGGTCAAAGTGATAAATTCGATTGAATTGTTGCCCAAAGTCGTTGAAAAGGCTTTGCATGCGTGCGGCAATGGCGAGCATTGTTGTGACTGTCCGTTGCTATGCGTGCCTAAATCAACTTGTCAAGAGTATCTGCGGCAGAACGCCGAGCGGCTCGGAATCGATTTTAAGGGGGATTAACCAATGAAGAAATCAGCGGAAAAGAAAGTTACAAAACGTGTTCGGAATCGTCCGAATAAAAATACGCAAACGACCGTCTATAAAACAACGACGGATAAGGTCGGGGATATTCTGATCAATCAAGCGGGTGTGAAATTTGAAATAATTGGTCAACGTTTCCACGCGCCAACGGGATATGACGACGGTAAACTTAAAATTCGCGTATTGAAAATCAAACCCGAAGAAAAAACAGGGATCAAGCCTTATGAAATGTCCGACTCCCAATTGAAATATTGGCGTGAGAAAAAAGTGCTTGTGCGACAATCTCGGGAAAAGTAATGATGAAAGTGAAAAGTATACGCACAATTTTAGCGGCGGTGATCGCCATAATTGCATCGGTTTTGCTCACGCTATGGACGGGGGCACAGCCTTTATTTTGCGCGTATGCAGCGGAATTTACCGCCTACGATAAAACGACGATCGAGGACGATCTGCGCAGCCTGAATATCGGCAATTATCCGAAGAACACGGGCGAAAAACACCGCTTGCTCGACGAGGCGGGGTTCATGGAGTACGGCTTTTCGCAAAGCACTTTCATAGCCGACAACTATTTCGGCATTTACTTTTATCTTTACAATCCCTGCGAGCGTGAAATATCCACGCGCGCGGGCGCGAACGTGGTGAATATGGCGGTCGAATATGATACCGAAGGCAACCCGATTAAGTACGAAAATTGCCCGATTACCTACTTAGATTGCACAAGCAATCACAGATTTTACAAATTCAGACTGACGAACAGCGCGGACGTTTACGCCCGCGCGTTAGCCTATTCCAAAGCCCACGAAGGCAAGCGCCGTTACGACATCGGCAGCATTCAGGTGTGGTATTTGGGCGATCAGAATGCGACGGATTCTTTCGTCGGCAAAGGTGATCGTGCGGACTGTGACGGCATTTCTTATACATATTTCTGCACGGGATATGCGGCGGGGTGTGGTGCGGACGGGGGCGATCAGAGCACGCTTTCCGTAGAGCGGCAGAAACTCGAAACGATATCGCTTGATATTCACAGTACATGGTTTCGGACTGATTTTAATGATCCATACGCATCATATTCCGCGACAACATTATCAAGCGTTTATTTTGCAATTCCGAAAAGATTTATAACGGAATACGGGCAGTTGCAGATTGTAAAAGCGGAATGGTATGAATACAAAACTAATTATATTTTCGTGACAGACAGCGATGAAGTAATGAAGGAAGTTGAGCCATATTTGGGTTACGAAATACCGCTTGATGAAAAGGGAAACCGCTATGATCCCAAAATTCCGTTCAGTATCTATCATTATTTGGGGCCGAGCGATTCGGGACAACAAGGTTTAGGCTACAACAAACAAAAAAGCAAAGAACAGCTTTCTCGCATAGATGCGTTGATTCAACAAAACAACCTTAATAAAATAGTGGCGCCCAAAGTTGTGCAGGACTGCTTTGAAAATTATCCGATCTATGAAAGCGATGAAATACTTGAAGTGGGGGAAAAGAAGTTTAACGCAAATTTGTTTTCGGAGGAGGTTGACGAAGGACATAAGCGTGGATATAACGTGCATGAGTTTGATGCGGGAAATAAGGCGGATTGGTTGGATATCACGCTTGAAAATACAACGAGCGATTGGGATAAATTTTTGAATATCTTTCGCCCTAATAATCAAGTACATAATTATTTGACAGAAAACGATATTTTGCCGATTGTTGAGATTAAGGCAGAAGATTTGAATGTGCCACGTTCGCAAGCAGCAAAAAAAATATTTGTTGACGAAAGCGAAATTGATGAGTTAAAAGATTATCAAAAGAAAGCAGAATCGGAAAATAATGCTGTTTATATCCTTAGGTTTTCTACTTCGCAATATATAGCATATGAAATGGAATTTCATAAGGATAGTGATTGGACAGGGTTAGATTACAAAACAATGTATGCAGCACGTGATACGGTTTATCTTTCCTTTGATATTATTCATTTAGGATTTGTCCTTGGTGATGATGTCAAGATCATTCCTGTTGTCGCTTCACCGATTGATATATATCCCGCATTACAACCGCCGCCGAGCGTGGAATCTCAAATTAGCGAGTTGGTATGGTGGCTTGTGGGGATTGCGGGTTCGTCCATTTTAGCGGTTGTGATAACGGAACTTGCAAAGCGTAGCGAGGTAAGAAGATGACAAGCGTATTTACATTGTGTTTCTGTTTGGTGGCGCGGATTTTGTTCGGTTATCTTGTGAAAACATACCACTTTTTTTGGAACATGCAAAACATTATGGAAATAACGGTAAAGGTGTTCGGCGTACTGTGTATCGTGTCCGCGGTTTGGGCGCTCTCAATGCTGATTTGGGAACTTGTAAAACAGATTACGAAAGTGAAAAGCGTAAACAATCCTATAATCAATAATTATTATGGCGTTTTTGAAAAGCAGAAAGGTCAAAATGGCGGCAAAAAAAAGGACGAAAAAGAATTTCCGATCGAGGAACCGATTTGGGATGATTACGACGACGGGGGATATTACACATGATTCGATTGGGCATTACATTTGCATTGATGACGGGGCTTCGTATTCTTGCCGAGTGGCTTGCCGGGCAGTTCGAGTTTATGCAAAGTTGGTTGATTTGGTTCACTCTGATAATGGCAGCGTCGGGCGTGGTGTTTTTAATTTCGGTAATCATGGCGATTGTGCGGTTGATCCGAGATAACAAAGGCAAAAAGGAAAAGAAAATAAAGGAAGGGAAGGAAGATGAGTAAGGCAAAGACAAAAGGAAAGAGGAATCCCGTACAGCAGAAACGCGTCGAGAAAAAGGGCGGGCGCCGCGCGCTCGTCGTCATCTGCGTCGTACTTGCGATTCTGATCGTCGGGATCGGTGCATTTATCGGAATCCGCGTTTGGCAGAAACCGAAGGTCCACGATCACATTTACACGGGCGGCGTTTGCAATATCTGCAAAGAGCTTTGCGGGCACGAAAAGTACGAAAACGGCGTCTGCACGGTGTGCGGGGTTTCGTGCGTACACGAGTACGAGGACGGCAGCCACGAATGCAAAATTTGCGGATCCTTCGGCGCTCATACATATGAAAACGGCGTCTGTACCGTTTGCGGCGAGAATTGTTCGCATGCGGAATATAAAGACGGCGCTTGCGTTGAGTGCGGAACGGCATGCAAGCATGAGTACGAGGAAGGTAGTCATGAATGCAAATTGTGCGGCTTTATAAGCGATCACGAATATGCCGAAGGCGAACACGATTGTAAGATCTGCGGCAAGGGCGTGAATCACTTCTATGAAGTAGGCGGTCATACCTGCGTCATTTGCGGATCGGTGAGCGATCACATGTACGACGAAGGCGGTCACGTTTGTAAAATCTGTTCGGAAGTATCGGCACACGATTGGAAAAAAGGCGTGTGCCAGATCTGCGCCTTGCAATGCGAGCACGAGCGCGAAAACGACGTTTGCAAAATCTGCGGCATGAGCCTTTTAGAATTTACGGTAACGTTCAACACGAACGGCGGCACGGAAATCGCGGGCGTGACGGTGACGGATCGCTTTACCGTTGCGCGTCCCGCGGATCCCGAGAAAGCAGAACATCGGTTCGAGGGTTGGTTTACCGACGAAAGCTGCACCGTGGCATACGATTTTAACGCCGAAGTCATCGGCGATCTGACGCTCTATGCGAAATGGACGCAGCTCACATTTTACTCCGTCACACTCAACCTGAACGGCGGCGAAATCGTTCTGAACGGCGAAACGTTGAGTGAATCCAAGGTGCCCGTAAGGACGGAAGGCGGCACGACGCTCGAACTTGAAAACGAGCCGACGCGGACGGGTTATGATTTTAAGGGTTGGTTCACGAACTCGAAGTGCACCACGGCGTTCGACCCTGAAACGATTGTTTCGAAAGATTTCAACCTCTATGTGCTTTGGTCTGTACATTATTATAAGGTAACATTTGAAACGGAAGAATCGCCGCAGGAGAACACGACGAGAAGCGTGCGGTATGGCAACACGGTTGTTGCGCCTTCGGTAACCTTTGCGGGGCATACATTCTGCGGTTGGTACACGCGTGAAGTGGCAGAAGAAGGAACCGTTCCAGACGAAAATCAGTACATCAAGCATGTGGACGGCGTTTCGTATCTTTGCACCTTCTTTGATCTTGATACCCCGATCATGTCGGATTTAACGCTTTATGCCCGTTGGCATATGTATGCGGAAGGCAGCCATGTCTGCCAAACGTGCGGCGAAGTCGGCGATCATACCTTTGAAAACAGCGTATGCACGGTGTGCGGGATCTGCGAAACGCATGACTATTCAGACGGGATCTGCACGCGCTGCGCGACGCATGAGATCCGTTACGGCGGGCTTATGGAAATTAACGATTTCATTGCGGCATATCCTGATCTTTTGATTTCCAACGCGAAAGCGGGTGAAACGGTAACGTACGACTTCGGCAGCGAGTTAACGGTGACGAAGGCGGACGGCGTGGTGTTGAAACTTACAGTAACAAGTATCGAGGTGGAACGCTTTAACACCGATAACGGTTACGGCGAGCCGATCGATGCGGTGAAAGGCGAAAACAGTTGGTCCTTCGTCATGCCCGAGGAAGGCGGCACAATCAACGTGATTTTGAGCGTAACGGTGGAACAGATCCTGCCCGAAGGATATCACACGATCGAATATGTAATCGAAGATTTATCGTCCTCGTCGGGTGGCGCAATGAGCGGTTATTGGTTCGTTGACGGACCGAAGTATGCCAAGGAAGGCGAAATCGTCATGGCACGGATCCAGTGGACAATAAACGAAGGCGGTGTAGGGTTTCCGACAATCAACAATGCGGATTATTCATATGAATCGACTGGGATAAACGACCGCTATTTGATTGAGGAAAACGGTAACTCAATCGTCCTGTTCTTCAAGGTAATGGGCGACGCAAGTGTTAAAATCGTTCTCACTTAATTGCATATAAAGAGGCAGTAATTATGATTAAGTTATCCAGAAAGAAAATAACAGTGGTGCTTGCGGCAATAGCATTTATGCTAATTGCCGCGGCATGCTGCCTTTTGCAAGAATTTTATTCTGCATCAGCAGAAGAGGATCGAGCGAATTTGACAAGTTCCTATTCCTATGAGGAAATATTGAACGAAAGCAATCAAACGATTTCAAGCGAAAACGAGGTGAATAAGTCGCTTTCGATAAATGCGTGGTTACGTGATAAAGATTACGACGCCTTTGAATACGAAATCGAATATTCGATAGGCTATTGGGGAAGTTCGTTTGATCTTTTATTTAAAAACAATAAGATCACGCTGAACGTCGTCGGATTTGACGGAAATGAGTCTTCATCTCAAAATCAAATATTTTCTTACTATCTTCGTGATTATGACAGCAATGAATTGATTAACGGACCGATTTCTCTGTCGCAAACTAACGCGATTAGAAGTACTTGTATTAAACTGACGAACGCCTCATTAGCCTTCTATAAAACTAATAATTATCATGAACCCTATCCCGACAAAGTTGAGTTTGCCGTTGGAACAACGGAATATGAACTGTATAAAAATTTTTTCATGTCGGGAACGGTGAAATTCGGACAAATCGATTCAAGCTCTTTTTGGCTCAGTGAACGGCTAACGTTATATAAGGAAAAAGAAATCGTTTCTACGCTTCCGTTGCCCGAAACTCCGGTAAAAGAAGGGCATACGTTTACGGGTTGGTATTATGGCGCAAATTTTCAACACGGTGAAAATTGTGTACCATACGACGGCGGACCGATTACGGAAGAAACCGCTTTGCACGCTCATTTTACGGTTAATACATATACGGTTTCATTTGACAGTGCGGGCGGAAACGAATTGCCGAAACAAACGGTTACTTACAATACAGCATTAAATTTGGATGAACCCGTTCGTAAAGGATACGACTTCGTAGGTTGGTTTTTTGAGGACGGAACGGAATACACAAGTCAAGGGATAACGGAAGATATAACGCTTACGGCGCATTGGGAAATCAAGCATTTCAAAGTAACTTTTTACGTCGGCGACGTCGTATATCGGGAATTATCGGTAGATTGGGGTACTTCATTGGTCGATGCGGCGGTGAAAGCCGAAATTTGCGCGGAAAGCATACTGTCGTATCGTACTGCGAACGGAGAAAACGGGTCGAATCCAAAAGAAAAATTTGTGGAAGAAGATATAGAGGTTTATGCAACGGAAGTTTGCGAAAAAAATCCTCTTGAAAAATACGAATGGGCGATAATCGGCGGAGTATGCGGCGGGATCGTTCTGATCGCAATAATCGCTGCTTGCTGCGTGATTGGTAAGCGTAAAAAAAAAGAAAAAGGCGGGAAAGCAATGCCGAAAAACAAGAATAAGAAAGGAACAACGGTTAAAAAGAGGACTTCGGTCCCTGTGACGCAACCGAAACAGACGGGAAAAGGTCGTGCGGTGTGGGGCAAGGTTTGGAAGTCAATCCTCGTGATCGTGCTTGTAGCAATATTGGGAATCGGCGCGGTTGGCGTAACGTACATATGCACGGACGGGTTCGGCGGAAAAGTGAAGACGATGATCGTCACGATTGGCGATGAAGTGTTTTCCGAGAGTGCCGAAGGCTTGGCGATTTATCCTGATACGAATTTAAGATTGATATCGTTGACAGGTAGCGGAAGTTACAGTGTAACAGTGCGTGCGACCGCACAAAAGGGTAGCTTTCCCTTCCTTGTCGGCGACGAGCAATACGAATGGGCCGACGTCGCGGGAAAGGATTTCACGAAAGGGTTTCAGTTCGAAAATACGGCACAGGGGTTTAAGCTCGGTTATGACAGCTTGGCAAGCATCATTGCAAGCGGATTTTCAGAAAGCGTAAAAGTCGAGGAATTAAGTGAAACGGCCGATATGTTCGAAATGGAAATCGTTTGCGGCAAAAGTAAGCTTGTGTTCGGGTTCAGCGTCGGCTTGCCTGTAACGGGCGTAGAAATCGATAAAGACCAAATTGTAATGTAAGGAGGAAAAGACAATGAGAAGAAGAGGAGTACTTGGCACGATTGCGCTGTTTCTTGTTGTTGTCATCATGCTCGGGGTGATCGGCGGCGCGGTGTATATGGGGATCAAGACGGATTGGTATACCGATTGGAGTATCTTTTCGAAAACGCCCGACGAGGGTGATGAGGAAAAGCCCGGCGAAGGGAAAGAGGATAACAGCGTTCAGGACGGCGACGGCGCGCAGCTTACGAGCGGCGAGGTATATGCTCTTCCTAAGGCGCTTGTTTATTCGGCTCAAACTTCGCAAAGCAGCGACGCGGGTGACGGGATCCGCGTGACGGCGACGGTGACGCCTTCCACTGCGACGAACAAAAACGTAACGTGGGGCGTGGCGTTTGTAAACGCCGAAAGCGAATGGGCGATTGGTAAGAGCGTTTCGGATTATTTTACCGCCGTTCCCGAAGAGGGCACCCCGAACACGGTGTTGCTCACTTGCGTGGAACCGTTTGCCGAACAGATCATTCTTACCGCATCGAGTGTAGAGGATCCCGAAAAAAGCGCGTCCTGCACCGTGGATTTTCGGCAGAAGATAACGAAAGTATCGGTGAATATCGGAAACGTGCCCGTGAATCTTGGCGGCGATACGAATGTTTCCGTAGATATCACGATGAGGAATACTCATCAGAATGAACAGGGTGGCAGGGTTACGTTAAATTATGAACTTACGGATACATATACGATTGCAGAAAAGATATCAAAAACATCGGTAGCATTGTCGCACGGTTACGGTAATGTATCGGGGCAAAGGGAATGGCTTGCTTATACATTGCCGCTTGGGGCGGGAAGAAGTAGCGGAATAAATTATGATAATGATGAAAACGCATTAAACAAAGAAATTTATTTCGATTTACGCTTTCTTGAATTATATAATTTCCATAGATTTTCATCGCAAATGAATGGGTCGGATATCCAAACATTTTTTCATGAAATGGATACGGAAGAACTGGCTACTTATTACATTGAACAAACTCATACTTACAATAACGGTGAGTATATAGAACCAAGGCAAGGAACAAAGCTGTGGGATATAAATGTCAAAATTGAAAGTGAGAACGTGGGCATCTGCTATGAAAATTCAAGCGCCTTGCACTGGATTTCCTGTAAGGGCGTAAACGTTACGCTTGATCAAGGGACGATCATAATTTGAAAATAATAAAAAATCGGAGGAAATTATGGCAACCAAACAAAGCAAAAAGAAAGCGGCAAAACCCGCCGCAAAGACGGCACAGAAGGCAAAAAGGACCGCGCCGAAGAGTTGCGCGGCAAAGCGTACGAACAGCGCCAAGACGGCGGGAAAGGGCGCAGGAACGACGGCAAAGAAGGCAAGCTCGCCGAAGAAAAATATCTTCGACGGCGCAAGCGAAGTTTCGGTGACTGACAACAAGTTTGTCATCACGAGGACGAGATCGGTCAATAAGAACGGTCGATACGAAAACACCGAGGTGCGCGAGTACCACGAAAAGACGGCCGCTAACGTTCAGGCGTTCAACGAACGTATCGCTAACGGTTCGGTCAAAAAGGTTTCGGTCAAATTCGATTAAGGAAACGGCGTTTGTGAGCGGGAATGCCCGCGCGCAGACGTTGAAAAACGGTATCACGGGCGCCGTCGCGCGGCGGATAAGCTGCGTAAAAGACCCGTACCACTTACACTAATACGCTACCTCAGCCGAAACGGGGCGGTTCATGCCCGCCCCTAAGTAGGCGAGGATATAACGGGGGAAATATGCGTGAGGAATCGGACGGCAGGTTTTATTACGATTTTAATCAAGGCGCGCGCTATGTGATCCACAGTCACCGAACGGAAGAAAAAGAGCTGATGCTGATCGAGATCGGCGGCATGCAGGTGACGAAGGGCGGCGAGGAACTGTATCTGATTGTTTCGGAACGAAAGGACGTCTGCGATTACTTGGGCGAATGGACGAAGATGCAGCTTGCGCTGTATTTGGAAATGACGTTCGCTACGCTTTTGGAAGAAGGCACGGCGGTGGAATATCCGTTGACGATATCCGATGTAAAAAGGTTTTATTCCGAGCGGGAAAAGGCACGGAATCAAAAGCTGTTTCGGGCCAATAAAATTCTGATCGGCGAGCTGCAAAAGGATACGAAGGGCAACCCCAAAAAGGACAAAAACGGAAAACTGTTATATGACGGCGGGATCGAGGAATACCGAGAACTGTTAAAAGAAAAGGAAAATCTTGAAAAGATCCTTGCCGAGCGCTACGGCAGCAAGAAAGTCGTAAATCATCAGGAAAGTATGTATCGGAACAAGTGCACGCGCATGATCGAGTTGATCCGCGAAAACGGTATTTCGTTAAGCGTGTTCCGCCCCGATCCGATATGTCCTTTTTGCAAAAACAACGGCGTCGACGCGAAAGGGGGCGTATGCTCATGCGCACAGGCGCGGGAAGAGGAAATAAAGGCGTTTTGCGCCGCGGAACGGCTCAAAAAGAAATTCGCCGAAACATGGGCGGATCGGTTCGGCGGCAAGGACGAAGAAGAAAACGACGAATGGGACGATTAAAGGGGGTTGATTATGCGGAAAAAGGAAACGGCGATCACCGAGGAAGAAATGCCGAAGGCGATACCTTTGCGTATCAAAAGCGATTTGCGAAAGCGCCCTTACGGCTTATGCGAGAGCGTCGGGATATCGACAAGCGGACTAAGCCCGCGCGAGGCGTGGGCGGAATGGAACGATTACCGAAAGGAAGAGCGCGAACGCAAGAAGAAAGGCAAAAAACGGAAAGGCGGGTTTAATCTCGTCAAGCCGACTGCGACCGTCATAAAGGCGCGGAATGCGCCTTCCGTGCCCGCTTTTAAGCCGAAACCGCAATCCGCGCCCACTGTTCCAAACGAAGAAAAGAAAGCCGTCACGGCGCCGCCTGTGAGCGCATGCGGCGTGAAAATACCCGAATTAAGCGCCGCGGCAATATCAACGGCAAACAGCAATTCCATGTTCGATCGCGGCTCGTCATCGAATGCTGAATATCGTCGGTACGCGCAGCGGATCATGGAAATGGATATTTCCGACGGCAAGAAACAACAGCTTTTGAACGAATTACATAAACGGTGGAACAAGCTGTTATCTTATCAGGCGGCGCACGTTCCGTGGACGGTTGCAGGACCTGCAAGGTACAATTCAAAGCGGCTTAATAAATCGGATCAGATTATTCGCGCGGGAAACGAAATATCGGAATGGTTCGACCGCGTGGAAAAGAGCGTTGAGAACAGCCAACGGCAATACCGCGATAACTCGGCAATCGAGGCGCAGCGCGCGGAAGATTGGGTTCGAAGGGTAGCGGACGGCAAGGTGTTCAACGGCGTTGTGCCGCAAATGGTGGCGGACGCATTGCTTAAAGTGGCCCCGCACGATCCGCAGCGTTTTGCGGAACTGTACGAAGAGTATGACAAGCAATACCATTTCCGCGGAAACACCAACGCGGCAAAGGTTTATAAGTCGGTCAAGGCGGGGACCTTTCAGAAAGCGAAACCCGCCGAAAAATTGCACGAAACCGAAAATTTGAACGCATACCGCAAAAAGATCGACGCGGGCGAACGGGTGTTTTTGAAGTTTACGACGCGCCCGAAACCGCAGCTCGTGTATGCGCTCAAAAGGCGCGGGTGGCATTGGAACGCTTACGAAAAGGCATGGAGTGTTCCTGCCGAGAAATACGACGCGGCGTTTGTGGCGGGGATCGACGAAAATTACGAGAAGTATTTATAAAAATCGAGGGGAAATATGGCAAGACAGCATAGCGAGCGGTGGTTTTCCAAACAGGAACGGCTTTTAACAAATGAGCCGATGAAAAACACGCGCAAATACTACTGCCATATTTTGCAGTTTTTCAAATTCGCCTTCATCATACCCACGGTCCGCGCGTTGCAATACGTTCGATACGCAAATATATTCAGGGAACAATCGACCGACTATCTCGGATCATCTCGCGCGGTTACGCTCACGGGTGCGCCCGGCGTCGGCAAAACCTTTTCATCGATCAACTTTGCGATTTCACTTGCAGAAACGCGGTGGTCACAGTTGCAGTCCGATTACATTCTTCAATCGGGTATGATCGATCGTTGGATCCAAGACGGCGAAATCGACAAAATCATTTCTTATCGGGCGATTGAGGAAAGCTATTTGTTTTATAAGTCGCGCGAAGAGGTCGGCATTCCCTGTTTGGTTTCCTCGATCCCGATCAAGGATCAGTACGGCAGATTCAGCTATACGCTTACGCCCGAGGTGCCTTTACAGCTTGTGCGGCTGCCCGAATATACCGTTATCTTCAACGACGAAAGCGGTTTGACGCAGGGCGCCAACACGTCAAAGACGGCGGGCAGCAACGTACGCGATTTCTATCGCTTTAACCGGCACTTCGGCGATTTCATGTTCATAAACACCGAGCAGGGGTCCGATCAGAATGCGAAGTACATGCGCATCGTAACCGACCATAACATCAGGTTACGGCGGCAGGAATGGGTCATGAAACCCGAGGTCGCGCTGTGGCGGCTTGAAAAGGCGAAAGCAAAGTTCTTCAAACGCCGCGGCAAGGGGAAGTACGCAAACCGCCCCGAACGCGAGCAGTATATCATCGAAAAGCTGTATTACCGCGAAATGTATCTGCGCACGATCGGGTTCCGCGCAATCCCGTACCGCTACGAGCAAAGCGAGGGGAACATTGTAGACGGCGAGCACGGCGTTTATATCTTCCCTGCGGGCGGTATAGGGCAATACGATTCGAGAACGTACAGAAATCTTTATAAATGCAAGGACGAAACAATCGATATTGATATTTACCGCTCTTTGATCGTCGAAGAGAATGCCGATCCGCACAAGTTCGATGATCAGATTGCGTCATGAGCGAGGGGGATATGGAGTGGGCAAAGGTCGAAAATTACGAAACGCAGCTCTTGTGCATTTTGCTTGAAGAGTTGGCGGGCGGGGAAAAGCGCGTATCTTACAATTTGCTTGCGGCGCGGCTCGGCTGCGCCCGCTCTACGGTGAGGTATAACGTCGGCAAGCTCATGTCGTCGAGGATCATTGGCTGCCGCGGCGGAAAACTATATTTGATTGAAGGGTAATTATGGAAAAAAAGGATAAAAACAATCGGCAACGCGAGGACGCCATGCGGCGGCTCATCAATACGCTCTTAAAGATAATAAACAAAAAAAGCGGTAAGGTGCGCAACGAGTTTCGGTATAATAATTTGACCGATCACCCGAATTATATTTTTGAGGAAAGTGACGGCAAATCGAAATCGCTTGGAATAACGCACAGAGATCAAACTTTCGGAAAGAAAAATATGCCGTTAAAACATAATCCCGAAGACGGCAAGTCGGAAAGCGCATACATAAGAAATGGGATTATTTCGCAAAAATCAAAATATTATGGTGCGACTACTTTACCGAATTTTGAGTTTTCCCCCGAAGATATGCCAAACGTAAAAAGCAAAATAAGAAATTATAAAAAGCGAAGGAAACGTCATAAAAAAGGCAAGAAAAAAGGCAAATAAGCACGCAGATAAATCTGCCTCATCGCTTATTTGCCGAATGCAACGTTTCCGTTACGCTTATAGTATATGCGATAAATTGGGAATTGTCAAGAGGTTTTTGAAAAAAGAAGAAAAACGGTGGGCGGGGAAAAGCGCGTATCTTACAATTTGCTTGCGGCGCGGCTCGGCTGCGCCCGCTCTACGGTGAGGTATAACGTCGGCAAGCTCATGTCGTCGAGGATCATCGGTTGCCGCGGCGGAAAACTATATTTAATTGAGTGAGGAAACATATGTGCAGACGAAAAAAGAAAGTAGTAAAAAAGATTTACAAGACGACAGACGGAATTTTTAACGGACGCGATGATATTCGCAAACCGCGTCCCGTGGCGGTTGTTGATCAGCGCGATGACGGTGCGCTTGCCGTCGTTAAAATACATACTAAGAAGGGAAAAGACGGCAAAATGTATATTGATAAGCTTGTGTTAACGCCTTCAAAGCATAGTTCGCTTACCGAAGATTCGATTTTGGAAAAGCGAGTTTACATAGGTATTACTAAGAAGGGAGAGGGAAACGTTCATCTACCGATATACAGTCGTGATTTAGAAGATATGAACGATGAGCTTACGCAAAAAGAATATAGGCAAGTCATGAAAGGATTGAAGGGCGATACGCGGGATAAAAAGAATAAGCACAAAAAGAAAATGAAAAAATGGCATAAGCATTTCAAAAAATAAAAAAGAACCGCGCCGGCGGTGAAGCAAGACGCGGGTTGGTGCACTCCATGGTTGTGCACCTGCTTAAATGCACTTATAGTATATGCGATAAATTGGGAATTGTCAAGAGGTTTTTGAAAAAAGAGCGCAAAAAAAAGAAGTGAGGGTCCACGGATTACGCCCCGTCAGCCTGACTATCCCGCTCACTTCTTCGGTGCAATATCGCTACTGCACTTATAGTATATGCGAAAAATCGGGATCAGTCAAGGGATTTTTTGAAAAAAAGAGGAAAAACGAATGAAACAAAATCAAAATAAATTGAAAGAACGGCGCGAGGCGCTGAACCTGACGCAAAAAGAGGTCGCCGACCGCGTGGGAATTGCGGTACAAGTTTATCAACGATATGAATACGGCGAAAGGTTGCCGCAGGTCGACGTCGCGATCGCAATATCTGAAATATTAAACTCAACGGTCGAAGAGCTATTCGCTAAGAATAAATAATTCCTCAACAGTAGTATTTAAGGCGCGAGCTAGGCGCATTGCGATATCAACAGGGGGGGTGCGTTGATCTTTTTCGTAACGCTGAATTACAATATAGCTTGCAAGTCCACATAGGTGAGCAAGTTCGGGTTGAGTAATCCCCGCTTTTTTGCGAAATTCGGAAATTCGATTTTTCAAAAAAATTCCTCCAAAACACTTGACATAACCATTTGGTGGTGTTAATATATTAAAAACATAACCATTTGGTAGTGTATTTCGGTGATAAAATTATTTAATTTTCATTTTACCACAAATCGGTTGTGTTTGTCAAAAAAAAGGAGGTAGTCAAGTGGAAAAAGAGGTGTTTGCGAAAAGGCTGCAAAGGAAATTCGACGGCGCTTGCAAACGGTTCGAGTTTAACGGAATGTATTTCTGCACGCAAATTTCCGTTCCGCTCTTGCAGACGGTGGAAATGCACGTTGATTTTCGCGTATGGTCGAAGACGGTAGAGGTCGATCCAAACTTTTTGCGGGTGAACGGCATCGGGGTTATGCTGCCGGGAAAACAACGCGAGTTTCGCGGCGAAGATTGCATGAAAGAGGCGTTCGAGTGGCTTTCAACGTTTCTGTTGGATCTGGCAACGCGCTTTGCGGCGCAGGAAGGCGCGGTCCTTGCGTTCGGGTGCGGGGAATGACTATGCGTAAATATCGAGATAATTTATTCCGCGAGATGATCGTCGATAATTTTGCGGGCGGTGGCGGCGCGAGCGTCGGCATCGAGCTTGCAACGGGGCGCCCTGTCGATATAGCCGTCAATCACGATCCTGACGCGATTGCGATGCACAAGGTCAATCACCCATTCACGCAACACTATCAAGAGGACGTTTTTGCGATCGATCCTGAAAAGGTAACCGGCGGTCGTCCTGTCGGTATCGCGTGGTTCTCGCCAGACTGCAAACATTTTTCCCGCGCCAAAGGCGGTAAACCAGTTGAGAAGAAGATCCGCGGTCTTTCTTGGGTCATTCTGAAATGGGCTATGAGCAGCTCTGCGCCGCGCGTGATTTTCATGGAAAACGTTCCCGAAATACAGACGTGGGGACCGCTTAAAGAGATAAACGGCGCTATGCGCCCCGATCCAACGCGGGAAGGGGAAACCTTCAAGGGCTTTGTGGCAATGCTCACAACGGGCATAGAGAAGGTGCACCCTGCATTTTCAGAGGCTTGCGAGTTTCTGCACCTCGATCCCAACGACGCGGACGCGAAACGTTTGTTATGCGGGTTAGGCTATGCGGTAGAGTTCAAAGAGCTGAAAGCATGCGACTACGGCGCGCCGACGATCCGTAAGCGGTTTTATCTGATTGCCCGCAACGACGGACGACCGATTGTCTTTCCCGCGCCGACGCACGGCAAGGGGAAGGCGTTAAAGCCGTACAGAACCGCCGCAGAGTGCATTGATTGGACCTTGCCTTGCTCTTCTATCTTCGGACGCAAAAAGGATCTGGCGGTCAATACGCAGCGGCGGATCGCCCGCGGGCTTGACAAGTTCGTTATAAAGAATCCGCGTCCGTTCATTATGCAGATGAACTTTGAGAACGCGCCGCAGGATATAAATAAACCGTTGTCGACGCACACGGCGGTAAACAAGCATTATGTGGTAGAGCCTAAGGTTCAGCCTTACATTATGAGCAATAACACAAATAATGCTTGCCGCGATACACGAGATCCGTTGCCGACGATCACGACGGGTAACAGGAATTTTCTTTGCACCCCTTCGCTCATTCAGTATCATTCCGAACGCGGCGAGGGCGAAGTTCGAGGGCAAAAAACTGACGAACCGATCATGACGATCGACGGATCGCCGCGATACGCGCTGAATGCTTGTTATTTATCTAAGTATTTCAGCGGTGAAAAACAGAAGGGGGCAGACATAACCGAGCCTTTACCTTCTGTGACGGCGGTCGACCATAATGCGGCTGTTGTGGTGCATCTGTCGAGTCGTTACGGCGACGGAAAGGACGGGCGGGGTAGTCATGTCGACGAGCCTGCGCCGACCGTTACAGGCACAAATCATAGCCATGTCGTGGCGGCAAATATCGTTCATTATTACGGCGGGGCGGACCACGCGAGCCGTGCCGACGGACCTTTGCCGACGATAACGGCAACACCGCGCCATTATCTGACAGAAAGTCACTTATGTATTTTGCGCAACAATATGGACTGTAAGCCCATGACCGAACCGTTTCCGACGGTAACGGCGCACGCCGGGCATGAAGTGCAGGTGACGACTTATTTGCAAAAGATCGAAGGTGTGCAGGATCTCGGAAATTGGTCGAAAGTGCGGAAATTGCTGAACGATCATGCAGGCTATACGATTGCGGACGACGAGATTCTGATCCTTGAAATAAATAATGTTCCTTACTTTATATCAGACGTCGGAATGCGCATGTTGAAGGCGCGCGAGCTTATGCTTGCGCAAGGTTTCCCGCTCGATTATATCATCGATATTGAGCGGCATATCGGCAAGAAATACAGCGAGGCAAAGCAAATTGCGCGTATCGGTAATAGTGTCTGTCCGCCCGTGGCAACGGCGTTGGTTCGGGCGAACTGTGCCGAAATGGCATATAAACGACCTCTGCGCACGGTTGAAGAACTCGATCGGGCAATTGCATCGGCGTAACAACACTAAAAACAAGGTGATGAAATGGTAAACGCATCGAAGGTCAAAATGAATATTGCAAAACCGAAGGATTCGCAGGAAAAATGCCTGCGGATTCCGCATGCTTTTCGTAAGATCAGAATCAATGTGGACGGCAAAGATCGCAAACTCAATGGTTCTGAGCTGAAAGCGCTTGCAGCAACGTTTACCTTTTCTTCGGAAGAAACCGCAACGGAGTTTACATACAGTAAGTTATTTAAGCGTTACCGTTTTTCAACCGTTTCGGTAGGACGAGCGGTTCGGGCGGCAATAGAGGCGCAGCTCATCGAACGTGACGGCGGAGTACATAATTACAAATTAACCGATGACGTCTGGAAAAAATTAAAAGACGATGCAGCACAGAAGGCGAAGAAGAATGGGAAGAATTCGGAAGATGCGAAAATTTCCTTTTTGCGGATCGAGAATTGGATTTATTATGCCGAGTTTGATGGGGAGTATTTGACAAACAGAGAAATTGAAGTGCTTTTTTACCTTGTTTCGTTTCCGAAAGACGAGGAAGGAATTCGTCATATATCAAGAAATGATATTGCCAGAGCTTTGGATTGTGCAACCCGTACGGCGCAGGAGTCGGTAAAAAAATTAAAGAAAATAGGCTTGATCAATTATACAAAGCAATTAGGACCAAAGGGTAAAACGAATTTTACCGTAAACGATAATTTTTTGCGGAACAAAAAGAAAGCTGTTATGGCGGCGAAGAAAAAGGCAATCGCGGCGGCGAAGGAATTGGACGAACGCGCTGCGTTTGAGCTTTATCATTCAGAGAACCGTCGCCGGGCTGAGGATCGCGCGCAATCCATGAAGGAAAGAGCGGAATCGGACGCGCAGTATCGCCTTGCAGATGCCGAAAAAAGGGCATTAGAGGTGCAGGTAGAAAAGGCGAGGGTGTTTCATCCTGCCGTGCTTGACGGTCTTATCGAGCGGCTTGAACACGCTAAAATGGTGCGTGCGGAACGTCTTGCCGCGCTGCAAATGACCGAGGAAGATCTTAAACCGCGTTATACCTGCACGCAGTGTTCCGATACAGGGTTTCTGCCAAACGGACGCTTGTGTGGTTGCTACCCCAAAGGGGGGCGACGACGACCATGAGCAATCATTTATGTAACCCCGTAGGCGAATTGAATATGAAATGTAGATAGCGCGGCGCGACCGCGCTTATAAGCGTTCAAAGATTCTGACGAAGGACTTCCCGGTGCAGGGAGGTCCTTTTCTTTGCGTCGTAATGGCTAAATATGATATATTTGGAACGTGTCAAAAGTAGCCGATACCATATCAAAAGTAGCCGCTGAAATGGGTTTTTTGCTGTCAAAAGTAGCCACTATAAGAATTTATAATAAGACTTATATAAAGAACCGCAGCTCGTGACTTCAACGGCGAGCTGCGGTCGCGCGCCCCGGCGCGCCCGTTTTCCCGATTCTATACGGTCCCGCTCGAAAATTCGCTAAACAACAGCGAATTTTCGAGAATAGATTATGCGGTACGGTGCCCGCCACAATCTGAACCACATACTTTTACGGTCGCCAAGGTCCGCATGATTAGCACGCTGCGCCATACCCTGTTTAATTTTCATTCAAAGAATTGAAAATTAAACAGGGTATGGCGCTCGTCGTTCGCTAATAATGCGGATACATTATGACGCCGCGCGTCCATTCTCGGCACCCGTATAGGCTCTTACGTCCTGATAATTAAGAGGGCAGAGAAGTTTGCCCCGGCGTGTTCCCGCGGCGGCCCGCGTCGCGGATGTACAGCACGATATACGCCGCTCAAAAATCATGACAGGGATCCCGCCCAGATGAGTTGCCGAATTTTTCAAAAAAATCTTTGCAATATTTATCTGCAAGACTATTGACATTTTAGCATAATTGTGCTAAAATTGCGCTACAATATTTTAGGAGGTAACTTATGCAAAATATGATCAGACCTGTTTCCGATCTTCGAAATAATTTTGCTGATATTTCAAGAACAGTTCATGAAACACAGAAACCCGTATTCCTTACGAAAAATGGGTTCGGAGATATGGTCGTTTTAAGTATGGAGGCATATGAGGCGTTGCAGCTGGAAAGCGAAATATATACGAAACTTGCCGAATCCGAGCGGGCCGAGGATACAGCTAAGCGTTATACTTCGGAAGAGGTTATGAGCGAGGTCAAAAAAGTTTTATATGGGAAATTATAACCTCTTTTATAGTGAGTTGGCAAAGGGTGATTTGAAAGAAATTGCCTTGTACATAAATGATGAATTGAAAAACCCCTCGGCAGCGGAAAATTTGATTGTGCGAATAATCAAAATGGCAGAAAATTGTACGCAATTTCCTTACTCGAACCCCGTATATATGCCGTTGAAACCGTTAAAACGCGAGTATCGAAAAGCTTTTGTAGATAATTTTATGCTGTTTTATTGGGTGGATGAAGATAAAAAATGCATTGAGATATCGCGCGTGATCTACGCTCGTCGAAATTTAGAAAGCCATATTAAAGATTAAGTAATGAACTGCCCGCGGATCTTTGTCAAGAGTTTCGCGGATTTTTTTTTATGTATAACTTTTTCGACCTCTTGCATAATAAGTGTATACGAAGTGTCAAATTGCAATGCTTTGACCGCTACATTCTGTATTTTTTATAATAATCGTATACGATATATTGTGCTTTTTTGCTATTTTTGTTGACATCAATTTTATCATTTTTTATGCTTGACATGCAAGAGGTCGCAGATTCGAGTTCTGCCGTTCCCACCACGAAAACCCGTTTTTTAGGCTTTTTTGCCCGAAAAACGGGTTTTTTTGCTTTTTTTAATCATTCTTCATCGTTTATTTCTTCGTTTTTTGGGGTAATTTTGGGGTAAAGTTCGTACCAATGATCTAACTTTTTCGATTCGCTTAGTAAGTAATCGTCAAGGTTTCCCGTATAGGTTTTTTGCAATTTCCCAAGCGAATGCCCCATATAAAGTTCTTTGGCGACAAAATCCACATGACATTCAACGCATCGGGTATGAAAAGTTTTTCGCAAGTCTTTTAATTGATGAGAGGGCAGTATTCTGTTAGGTTTTTCAGAAAAAAAGGTACCTTTTGATACCTTTTCACAAAAAGAAGTTCCCCTACAAGAAAAAGAAAGAAGCAAAGAAAAAGAATATACCCTTCAAGAAAAAGACATACCCCCCTATAATCCCCCCACGGGGGAAGAAACAGACGGAACGGTTCGGGGATATCTGGAATTTATGCGGGATCATGCCTACATAACCGAAGATCTGGACAACCCTTCTGACATCTCGGGGATTGATTTTTCTTTGCTCTCGCAAAAGATCGCTGAAAGCAGCCGCTATCTGCAAGGGAAACAGTCGCTGAAATGGCTTTTGCGGCATTATCGGGAAATCATCGGCGACAGCTACAAGGATTTTAACCGTTCGTCGCTACCGATGAGCGAGGGGAAAGGCGATCTGCAATTGTGGCAAGAGCTTGTGAAGGCGTTAAAAGCCGCGAAAGAAGAGCGATACTGCGAATCGGTGGGGCGCGGTTCGCCGATCTACTTACGGCTTGACGGCGCAGCCGACGAGGAAATGAAAGTGATTTATCGAAGTTTATCGCCCGAAATCATGGCATACTTCGATCCGCAGAGCTTTTTAGAGCTTTGCGAAATGAGCGATGCGGATTTGAAGTTCGAGCGGGCAAGGTTTTTGAAGGCACTGCCTGAAATCAGACGAAAACGGGAGGGAAACGATGGGGTTGGTTGAAATCGGAAAGTGTATGCCGGTACATACACATGATTATTACGAGAAAAAAAGAAAAACCGAATATGCGAAGTTTGACGGCAAAAGAGAATATTTGCGTGACGGTATGATCCGCTGTAAAAATTGCCATATGCCGAAGGTGGCGGATTTCCCCGAATACAATTTCGTCATAAAATGCTGCTGTAAATGCGAGCAGGACGCATGGGAACGGGCGCGTAACGGCTTGTCGCCTGTAAGGCGCATGAAGGAAACGGAAATAAGAGCGGGCGATTTTAACCCGTTTGATTAAAAAATTTTAAGGAGAAAAACATGAACAAAGTATTTTTGATTGGGAATTTAACGAGGGACCCCGAACTGAGCGAAACGCCGAGCGGCGTGAGCGTTTGCCGCTTTTCCATAGCGGTCAATCGGAACTATACAAATTCCGAGGGCGAACGTGAAACGGATTTCTTCCACGTAACGGCGTGGCGCGGTTTGGGCGAGAGCGTGGCGCGGTTCTGCAAAAAGGGGAACAAGGTTGCCGTTACCGGGAATGTACAACTTCGTAACTGGGAAGATAACGACGGGAACAAACATCAGGGTGTTGACATTATCGCGCAGGACGTTGAGTTTTTAACGCCGAAGGCAAGTTCAGAAAGCGACAGAAACGATGGTTGGGGAACTCGTCAGCAGGATAATTCCGATAAGCGTCAAGCACGAAAGCCTGTGGCCAAATCGTTCGACGAGGACGGCGATATCCCGTTTTAAGGGGGGAATATGACGAGAGCGCAAAGAAGGACGATCGAATCGCATTTTTACAACTACGAGAAGGAACGGAACGAATGTGCGGATTACATATCTTCCCGCATGCTTGCCGGTATGGGGTTAGACTATTCAAAAGAAAAGGTATGTTGCTCGCACGGCAATGCGGTTGAGGATCGAATTATCAAAACTCTTGATGATTACAACTGCAAATACAGGTGGTGCCTTGTTTACGAAAAGACCCTCGAAAGGGTGAAGTGGACGCAGAAAGATAAGCTCATGCAGATGCGGTATATCGATAAAAATCATCAAGTTTGTATTTGCGACGTGATCGGAATATCAGACAGAACGCTACGATATTGGGTGGAAGATATCTTAAATATCGCGTTTATGTGGGCGCAAGAGTTCGATTTGCTATAAAACGGCAAAAACTTTGCCGAACAAATCCGTTTTTTTGTGCTAACCGTGCTTTTTTCATGCTCAAAAAAAGGAGTTGATAGAATGTGCTATCCTTAAAACAGAAGACGTTTTGCGAGGAATATGTGATATCGGGGAATGCGACGGAAGCCGCGAAGAAGGCAGGATATTCCGAAAAGACAGCGTATTCAATCGGAACGGAAAACCTGAAAAAACCTGAAATTCAAAATTACATTCAAGAGCTTACGAGAGCGCCGCAAACGGCTCGTATTGCCTCGGGAGAAGAAGTCTTGGAATTCTTTACAGAGGTGATGAAAAACGGAAAGGTTGGCTGGAAAGAGCGTATAAGGGCTGCGGAAAATCTCGCCAAAAGGCAAGGAGTAGATAAGCCCGAAGCTGTTGGGATTGAAGATAAGACGGGGCAGCCTGTTTTCGAGTTTGTGTTTGATAACGTGTCTATGAAGGACGGCAAAGATGAAAAGTAGAATCATTATTCCCGAAATCTTCAAACCGTTGTTTCTTCCAAACCACACGGCGGCGCAGCGAGAGGCGTTTACCAAGGAGTACAAGGCCGAGATAAAGCGTAAGCTCCTGCGTGGCGAGGAAATATCCGACGAAATGCTCGGTGTCAAGACGATCGTGCTGAAAGGCGGGCGTATCTCGGGGAAGACGGTAAACGACGAGATTTCGGCGATACCCGATTTCTTCGGCGAATCGGGCGATATTTGGTATTGCCGCTCGGAAGAGAACACGATCAGGCGATCGATATTTCAATCGATGCAGTCCGCGCTCCGACAGCGCGGATTTACTTTATCCAACAGAACGGACACCGATTTCAAGGTCTCTAATTCTCCGTTTGAAATCAAGTGCAACCGCACGGGAAACGTTTGTCAGTTCTTTGCGATAAACAAAGACATTGACCGTACGAAGGCAATGACGCCGCCGAGCGGACGGTTAAAGCGCGTTATGCTCGAAGAAGCGAACGAGCCCGACGGAAAGGAGTACGTGGAGGCGTTGCGTTCGACGGCGCTTCGTTATATGGACGAGATGGGGAAGTTCACCTTCCGCTACAACCCTCCGCCCACGCTGAACCACTGGGCAAATCAGTACTATCCCGAGCTCGTGCGGAACGGCGCGATCGGAATTCATCCTTCTTGGGAAGATATCGCGGGGCTGTTAGACCCCGTCGTAATTGCGGACATTCTGAAAATGAAAGCGGAAGACCCGTTGCATTATGCCTATTGGTACGGCGGGGAGATCGTATCGCTTGCAGGTCGGGTCATTTGGTCGTTTGACAGAGCGAAGCACCTCTTGCCGCTTTCGGAGCTGCAACGAAAGATCGTCAAGAATATTTATTATCAGCCGCTGTATATGTTTTACGGCGTGGACAGCGGTATTACGTCGGACGCAACGGCCGTGTGCTGTTGGGCGTTATATCCCGACGGGAAGCTCGTCAAATTATACACTTTTTACCTCGATATCAAGCGCGAGAGGCTCATGCGGGGCGCGCGCGGTATTTCGCACACCGATCAGGTCGAGTGGATTTTAAGCGAATACGAGAAGTTCAAAGCGCAGATGGGGGAATGGGGGATACAGATACCTGCTCCCTCGAAGCAACGGTGGTGTTTCGACGGCGCGGCGCTCACGCAGGACTTAATGCTTGAATTCCAAAAGGCGACGCATTTCAACACGAAGGCGGTAACGGATAAGGATATCGAGCGCGACATTGCGCGGCTTGTAAACAGCTACCGCTCGGGGCAGTTGCTTGTTCTTGATATCCCGCAGAACGCTGTGTCTGTCGAGGAGACGGAGAACTTTGTGCGAGACGAGAATAACGAGATACCAGAAGGGCAGCGCGACCACACGATCGATGCGGACAAGTACGCGACGCACGAATACTACTACAACTTTTTGTAAGGAGAAGATAATGTCATTTAAGATTCCCAAGCCGATGGAAGATTGGCTCAATCAAGATTTTCGGAAACCGCCCGAAAACTTCGTCGACTGCTCTTTGTACTACGCGAACCTCGATCCGTTCTTTATCAACTACATGAACCGCGTTGTGCGCCCTTGTATGGCGTATGCAACGGGGGCGGCAGACAATACACATAACAGTGGCGCAAAGATGAATATCGGGTATTCCATCAAGAATACCGCGGTCAAGCTCATAAAGGGCGACAAGCTCATCTTCGACGGCGACGATCTTGCTTGCGGGTTTATCGGTGAAACATGGTCGGAATCGGTCGGGTTTGAAACGTTTTTGGAAAGCTCCATCGATCATATGCTCGGCGGCGGTACTTGTGCCGTAAAGCTGAACAAAGATTCGAGAGGACGGTGTGTTCCCGTAGCAACGCGGGTAGACCGTTACTATTCCACAACGGACGACGAGGGCAACGTGCTGAGCGTCATCTTCCTCAACAGTCTCTTGTATACGGAGAAGTACGGGGTCGGCGGTGCAAATTCCTATTGGCTCGTCGAAGACAGACATTACGACGAGCAGGGCGCGCCTTGCGTGGAATACAAAGTCCATTTGAAGAGCGGCATCGCGGGGCAAGAGGTTTTACCGAACGTGTACGACGGCGGCATTCCCGAGGAAGGCTTGCCGCAAGTGGTCCGCGAGACCTTGCGCAGGAAGGGAATTTCGGTCAATAAGGAAATGAAGCTGCCATTTCGCGACGGGCTCGGCGTTTGGCTTATCCGCCGTACCTCGAATAACAGCTTCGTGCCGGGGCTTGCGATGGGTGACCCGCTCTTCTACGGCGCGCTTGATCTTCTCTATGCGTGCGACGTTGTATTCAGCGGCTCGCTCGTCGACGTGCTTCTCGGCAAGGGCAAGATACTTGTGCCGCGCCGTTTCCTCGGTGCACTGCGCGACGATCTGAAAGCGCTCGGCATGAAGTGGAACGCGCTTTCCGAGCATGCGCTCACGTTAAGCGACGCGGCGTCGGACGAGGACGACAGCCTCGTATATATTTATACCGAGCAGGACAAGGATTTCCCGCCTACGAACGTACAGTTCGATATCCGTTCGGAGCAGTACCGCGGCATGTTTGAGCTCTATCTTCGGCAGATCGTGTCGCATTGCGGGTTTTCGCCTACGAGCGTTTTCCCGTTCTTGGAAGACGGTTCGGCAAAGACGGCGACCGAGGTTCGCGCAGACGACAACCTCACGCGGGCAACCGTGCAGGGCATTCACCAAACGCTTACACCCGTTCTAAACCGCATGATCGCAGAGGTTCTTTATCAGGCGGGCTTTACGGGGAAAGCAAAAATCCATCTTTCGGACTACATCGGCAATACGCTCCTGCGCGATCAGAATATCCGCGACAATTACGCAGCAGGGCTTATCCCGCGCGCCGAGGCGGTGCAGCGGGTCAACAATCTTTCCGCAGAGGAGACCGAGGAATATCTCGCAAAGATCGACGAGGACGACAAGCGCAAACAGAACACCTCGTTTGGCGGCAGGCTGTTCAGCGAAAAAGACTATTTCGGCGACGGCGGAGGTGAGACGTGAAATTACAGGCATACGTTCCCGACCCGTTGAACGAGCAGGCGAGTGCATTAGTAGACGCGCAAACGGATATAAAGACCGCTATCAAACAGGGCGTGCTTTCGGGCGCGCCTTTGCCTATACTCAAAGACAGGATACGGAAGATCATAACGCGAGCGCTCTCCCGTATACGTTCTCCAACGCTAAAAGAGGACGCGCAGAAGTCGCTCATTCGCTATGTAAACACGGCGTACGGGCGTTTTACGCTGTCGCTTGAAGGAATACCGCCCAAGGCTTTGCCTGCCGTCGTGGTGCTTATGAGGGGCATTACCCAGAGCGCGCAAAGGGGCGCGTTTTACAAGCCGAACAGCGCGGCGGAGATGCGCGCCATGCAAACGCTTTCCTATCGGGAGACGGCGAAGGGGATTCCGTTGCAGGAGTTTCAAAAGAACTACATGAACAGAATTTCCAAGGCGTTGGAGGGCTTGGCGCAGGAGAGCGCGCTCGATCCGAACGATCTTACGGGAAGGAATTCCCTGCGCAATCTTGCCGAGATGCAGGTGCGTTACGAGCGGCATCAGCAAGAGATCGCAACCCTTAAAACGAGCGGTGCTCGGCTCGTCGTCTGCTCGGTGCATGCCGACTGCTCCGACCGTTGTGCGCCGTGGCAGGGGCGCGTGTACTCGCTGGACGGTACGAGCGGCAGAACGGAGGACGGGCGCAGCTTTCAACCGCTTGAAAACGCAACGGATATCTTTTATACGACCAAAGCGGGGCGAACGTACAAGAACGGCTTGCTCGGCTTTAATTGTCGGCATGCTCTGTTCGAATATAAACCGCGCATGGCTATCCCGCGCGTAGGCAAAGCGGAGCAGACAAGAGAATATGCGGTCACAAAGCGCCAGCGCGAAATGGAGCGCGCGGTGCTGCGAGCGCGGGAAAACGCGCTTGCTGCAAAGGACGTAGATTTTGGCGAATGGCGCAAGTGGAAAAGGATAGCGACGGAGCGGTACGAAGAATATAAACATTTCAGCATGAATAACAGCAGGGCATTCTACCCCGACCGTGTGAAAATCTTATAAGGAGGTCACGCTCATGGACGAGACGAAGAAAAAGGAAGATTTCATCGTGCGCATGGAAGAAGAACAAACCGTTTTGAAAGAAAAGCTTGTGAAGCTGAACGCTTTCATCGGCGGCGAGAAGTTCAAAGCGCTCGACGGCTACCAGCAATCGCTCTTGATTCGGCAGCGCGAGGGCATGGCGGTTTATTTTGAAACGCTTTCGGCGCGTTTGGCTCTGAATCAGGATTAACGAAACCCGCTTGGCAGGCGGGTTTTTTCATGCAAGGAAAGGAGGAAAACCCATGGCTTGGTTTGGAAAGAAAGAAAAAGAAAAAAAGGAGGAAGAAACTCAAATGACAACTTTGGAACAAGTCCGTAAGGCATATGAAGACCTGTCGGACGAAGACAAGAAGAGTTTCCATCAGTCTATTGCAGACCGCGTGCATGAGAGCATTGCGGCGCAGGAACGGGCAGACGGAGACGAGGACGGCCAAAGCGCGGAAGCGCGCGAGCACGAGGCGCTCGGCGCGGAACACGCAGAGGACGAAGGCGATGTGGAAGAGCTTCACGAAGAGGACGACACGGCGGAGGAAAAACGCGAGGACGAACGCGACGAGACGGAGGAAAAGACCGATCCGTACAGCGCGATCCTTGCACGGCTCGACGCACTCGAAAAACGCTTTGAAAAGGAAGGCGATTCGGACGAGGAAGCGGCAAAGCGCGCGGAAGAGGTTTACGGCGTAGGGAACGGCGTATTCCAAGGCACGACCGCGCGGAAGGAAAGGGAAATGACCCCCGCAGACGTTGCAAAGGTCATTGCAAAAATCAAAGGTTAAAGGAGAAAAAGAAAAATGGCAGGAGAACTTGTAATTTCCACGGGTATGCCTGATACCCAGATGTATTTGCAGGCGGTTGCGAACGTCGACGCGCCTTTCACGGTGGAACCGAAGAGCGGGAACTATCCGCTTGTTGGCAACATCCTCGTAAACCGCAAGCTGGCGAGCCGCTGGATTGCGGTCAACCTCGCAAGCCGTGCATTCGTAGACGGCTTGGGTGTAACTTCGGTCAGTGCGGACTCGGAAAACGTCGGTTTTATCCGCTTCCCGCTTCTGTACCTTCCCCCGCGCTTGAAGAGAACGCTCGGGAGCAAGCTTTGCCCCGCCGATCAGGGGCAGAACGGTACGCCCGGCAACAACGAACCGTTCAATAAAAACCTTCCGCACGGTCTCGTGACGGACGGCTACGACATGAAGTTTATGCAGGAATACGACGAAGCGGCGCAGGTATCGCGCGTTAACATGCGTCTCATCGGCGCAAGCCTCGATCTTCTCGGTCAGCACACGTCATATATCCCGCAGACGGTCGGTCTGTTGCAGGACGCGGACGTTTTGGCGACCCACGTCGGCGCAGCGCTCTCAAACGCGGCGAAGAACGGCAACGCGGGTATTATCCCGTACGATCCCGCAAACACCGACGACGGTTACGTGCAGGGCATTATGAACCAGCTCGCGTCGGCGCTTTCCAACGTGCGCGGGAGCTACAAAGAGGGTATCATTTCCTATCCTCAGGATAAGTCGGTTTACGTCATGCGTTGGAGCTTCTTCAACAAGCTCATGACGATCAAGAACGGCGCGCTCGTCAATTCGGACATTGCGCAGAAGATTCTGCTCAACGGTTATCTCGACGAAAGCGGCTCTCGCCTTATGGGCAACTACATTCGCGGGCAGTACATGGGTATTCCCATCAAGGTGCTGCCCGACGAAATTTTCGACACGGCGGCCGCGACGCTCGGGCTTACGAACGAGCAGTATGCGCAGTGGAACAAGGTCGTCGCTTACGTTGCCAACGCCGAGGGTACGCTCTTCGGCATGAGCGCGACCGTTACGGACGTCGACAAATCGCCTACGACCTCGATCGGGTATATCATTCGTAACGACTGGGGCTGGGGCGTGAAATGTATCCGTCCTTCCTCGATCGCGCTTGTTGTGGAAACGGCGAACAACCTCGAAGACTTCACCAACCCCGTTCCCGCGTTCGAGGATATCAACTCGCCTGCGAACATGGAAGGTCTTATCGAAGGCTATCAGGGCGGCACGGACGTTTCCGAGGAAGTCGTTCAGAGAATCGGCGTAACCGCGCCTACGCTCATCACGGAGGTCACGCTTACCGTTACGGGCGCGACGGAGGGCGTCGAAGTCGTTGTAAGAGCGGAGGACGGCACGTATCCCACCGTTTCCAACCACGAAGACGGCACGTTCACCTTCGACTTGCCTCGCGCAAGCACGGCTACGGTTGCCATTTCCGCAGAGGGTTATACGCCCGCTACGGTTGCCATCACGGCGGCAAACACCGCGACCAAGACGTATGCGGTCTCGCAGGCGCTTACGGCGGCTGCCAAATCGGCAAAATAAACAGCTTTCTGAGGGGTTTGGGCTTACCAAGCCCCTTTCCATAAATTTATGAAAGGAGTTAAAAATGCATTATTGGCAAAACTGCGCGCCCTGCGGGTGCATAGAACCCTACAACGACGATTACATGATCTTCGACGAATCCACAAGGCATTATGTATTGACGGAAAACGCGATAGTAGAACGTTGCGCAATCGACATCCGAGCTCGGCTTTCGGATAATAAAACGGTCAATCCCGAAATCGTAATCAACAAGCTATGCCGCACTATAAGCGATGAAATATACGAGTATCTTCACCGCTATTCCATACACAATGACAGGCAGGATTTTATGATTGCCACGAATGCCAAATTGCGGACGGTTATTCAACGGGCTATGGAATATCAAGCCGATTATTTCCTTGCTAACGGCGATATTTTTCTTTCGCTGGACGGGAACGAAAGGGGGAAAGAAATCAACGAGATGACAAAGCGTATACTTCTGAACAGCGGAATCTGCTATACGGGGGTGTAACATGGATTGGCTTGATTTAGCAAACCCAAAGCCAAAGTTTCCTGCTGCGGCAAAGTATTATGAGAACACGGTTGACGGACCAGAGGACGGTGGGCAGGAATTTACCTTTGATTACGTCGATCCGCTTTCCCATACCTTCCGCAGGCTTTTCGGAAACATCATCGAGGGAAAACAAGACGGCGAAGTGGCAATTCGCACCCGCGATCAGATGCCGTTCCGCAAAGGCTCTTACGTCGTTTTAGCGAGCGGAAAAACCTTTCAGATCATTCAGTGTCAAGAGCATTTTTCCGCCGCGTCAAAACAGGCGCTGCGAATATTCCCCGTTCCGCCCTCGGTTGAGTACGTTATTCGCATGGTCGAACAAAGCAATGTGTGGGGCGTGCAATGACAAGAAAAAAGATCATCAACGCCTGCATTGCCACGTTTCGGGAAATGCAAAAGACGGTTTACGTTCCCAATCCTCGAACGCGCGGCAAAACGTCGACGGGAAATTTGGCGTTTAACGCCTTGCAATACAAGATCGAAGGCGACACCTTTGTCGTTTATATCGACGAGGAAGTCGCCCCGTATGCCGTATACACGAACGAACCGTGGGTTTCGCCGCATTGGAACGGAAAGAAAAACCCGAACGAGGGTTGGTGGGAACGGTTCTGCGCCGAGTTCTCGCGCAGACTTGCGCAAAAATTAAGAGGTGAATTAAAATGATCACATTGGAACAGCTTGCGGCTTTTTTTGAAAACGGATTGAACGGGCTTTATAATAATCCGTACATAAAATTCCATATTTGGGCAAGCGCGGGACACGTGGACGAGCCGATCCGCGACGGCAACACCGTAACGCATTTTATTACGGGCAATTTACTTACGTCGTCCTCGTCGAACGACGCAAACCTGCTCGTCATGGGCGCAAACGGTTTGACGTTGGAATTTTCCATTCCCGTCAAGCGTCCGCGCACGACGGCGACCCAAACTTCCGAAGAATTGCAAGAAGTCGTGAATGGGCAGTACCCGTTTGTGAACGAAATCGCGGAAGTGATAAACAGCTATTTCCAAGAGGCGCAGGCCTTTACGCTTATGGACGGTGACGACGAATATTCTCTCTCGTTCCAAGCGGGGACGAGTTTAACGGGAACGGTTGATTTGCAACCGGGCATCGGCAAGCATGTCACGGCAAGCGTTTCGATCACCGTCTATTTCGTGAAAGGGGGAATTATCTCGCGCGACGTTTCGCTTACGTTGGACGGCGTTCCGGTACCGTATCAGGTTTTGCGCGTCGGACGCTCAACCGAATCGGCGCGCGACGTCTATGCGGGCAAAGAGGTTTCCAAAACCGTTTCCTCTTCGAGCGCTTTTTCGATCGATCTGCAATATCCGTTAAACGCCGATCATACGACCGAGGAAACGCTTTCTTTCCTCATGGACGGATTGCCCAACACGGCGCACTTCGCGGCATTACAGTACGGCAAGGACGCGTCCAAACGCCTGTATCTGATGACGATTGACAACACGATTGCGAACGCGCAGGGCGTGACTGTATCGGGCGCTAATATTGCGCTGTGCGAGGTCGTCGAGAACGTGCAAACGCTGAATTTTCCTTCTTTTTTCCAAGTCGGAAGATTTCGTTTTTCCGTATCGACGGCGGAAACGGTTGAGTTCGTTCTTGCCGAAAACTGTGATTACTATCTCGGCGGCATAGCTGCGGAGGGGAACGGCAGCATCACGGCAGAGCTTACGCCCGACGATTTCGTGTACGAAGAAGAAACCGACGCGTATTATGTGTATTTGGTAACGGATAAAAAGGTCGAGGTGACGTCGACCGTTCCGTTCGAGGTGTTATAATGGCGGGAAATGATTTTCATTTATACATTCATTTAGATGAGGCGGGCGAAAGCTCCGCCATGGCAGGCGGCGCGGAAAATAAATCCGAAAGCGCAAGCACGGGCGGCGACGCGACGGCAAAGGGCATTCAGTCGGCGGCGAAAAAGATCGTTTCTTATGCCGCGATCAAAGCCACGGCAGAGCAGATCATAAGCGGCAATTTGAGCATGGTGGAGCTTTCCACGGGCGCATCGGAATACGAACAGCGCCTGCAAGCAGGATATAACGTGGGTAAACAGATATGGAATGCGGGTCAAACAGTCGTTTTGGGCGCATTAGCAGGTGGATTGCCGGGTGCGATCGCGGGATTGGTCGTTTCGGGAGTTCATATGGCGATTTCTTACAGTTTCCGCGCAGCCACTTTGGCAAAAGAAAAAAATCTCGAAAACGTTTCAATCGGCATGATGAACATTCGTGCGGGAACGGCAGGGCGTCGCAGCCGCGATCAGTGAGGTATATATGTCTTACAAAAATTCTTTTACCGTTTATATCGACGGAATCAACAGAACGGCGAATGCTGTTATGCCGTTGAAGTGGGGCGACTTTCTCGACGAACGCCTTGACGAGTTGTACTTATCGTTGCGGCGTATCAAGAAGGCGCATTTCGAGCCGCTGACTTCGGTTGAGATTGTGTTGAGTAAAATAATTCAAACTATCGTTGTCGTATTTCTTTGCCATAAGGTATGCATATATACTTCTATAAAAAAACATAATGCACATAAGAAGAAGTACCAGGGAAGCAAATAATACGAAAGTTTCAATAATAATATTTTTTTTCATAAAGCTATAATAGCACATAAAATAAATTTGTCAAGAAAAGGAGAAAGAATGGCAAAAAATAATGTTAAAGAGGTAAAAAAGCCTTTTAAGAGTCCAAGTTCGGTTAATGAAACAATATTCATCCCTTCCATACAAGATACAATCATAAAAAAAGACGATACTACCACTACAGAATATACATACAGTTTTGGACTTTCACCTCCTGATTTTCAAATTGTAATACATACTCCTATTGATGAGGATATTACTATTTCTACCACTGTAAACGGAAGTGAGTCGTTCAAACTTTTGTATTCGGGTACTTATATTATTACATACAAGGGTGCTATTGCGGCTACTTCTATAATAGGCGGTGGGACTATTGTTGAGAGATTTACCTACACGTACACATTTCAAGCGATTGAAAACACCCTACCTCTTAAAAAATGGACGATAACGGACGTTATCAACCGTTTGTTAGATCTTGCCGAGCCGATCCGCAAAGGCGAAAAGCCGCGTTTTCGGCTGAACGGTATGCGTTCGGACGGCACGATCATTACGCCCGACAACAAGAAGGACGGCGAAGAAGTCGGACAGGCATATCAGTTCGATAAAATCCTTTGCCCGCAGCTCTCGTTCACCAAAGAGCATTTGCGCGAATGTCTGCAAGAGGTCGGAAAGGTGATCCACGGCGAACCGCGCCTTATTCCCAAGAAGGACGCGGAAGGTTGGTATTTTGAAGTCCGTTATGATATGTACGGCAGCGGGCGCATGAGTACCATTTCGCGGCACAAGCCTTATCAAATCGTAACGCAACACGCCTTAGAGAGCTTTTGCTCGGCGCTCGATAGCAGCGCGGAGAACCTTATAAACACGCTCGATAAATACAGCGGCGTTATTTCTGAACCGTTTCAAGGCGGTTATAAGACGGTACGGACGGAAAATTCATACGTTCGCGTTACCGATCAGAATATGATCATCGCTACGCAGTATCCCATTTACTCGATCGATAAAGTAGAATATAACGACAACGGCACCGCAGTGGACATTACGCCGTATCTTTTTGAATCGTCGGAATATTCGCTGCTTTCTTCGTATGAAAAGGGGTATCCGAAGTCGAAGCTTTATGCTTTGCGCTATACGCAGGGTGAAAGAAATATAGATGGCTTAAACTTTAAGCGTCAACGGGCGGCGGAAGTGAGCACGGCGTTCGGGGATTACAGTATCGTGGCAATCTTAAAAGCCGCGACGGGAAATCCGAAATTCTCGATTGACGAAAAGAAATACCCCGAAATGCAGTTCCGTGTGACCTATACGCCGATTTATAACACAAGAGTATCGCAGACGAAAGCCTATTACAAAGACGTGCGCAAGGCGGCGGCATTGTTTTACAATCAGCAGACGAACCTTGTGGAAACGCGCTCCTACGGCGAGAACCTGAAAGGCGCGGTGGCGCGGCTCGGCAATATCGACAAAACGATTTCGTATATGCTGTATAGCATTTATTCGATCCCGAAAGCGGGCGACATGTTCGACGAGGATTATATGATTTCGGCAGTGGCAATCGAGTGGCTGCCCACGTATATCAAATGTACGATCGCGCTTACAAAGTCATTTAACCGCATTTCGCAGTTTATCGGGGTATCGTCCGTCAAGCGTTTTTCGGAAATATCCGAAACGCATGCGTTAGAGCGAAACGTTCTTTACCGCGAGTATATCGTGATCGGGGACGCGGAAACGCCTGATAGCGATACGAGAATCGGGGACGCGCTCATGCAGCACGTTGCAGATACGTTCATGCAGGAAAACACATATACGCCGATCTCTTGCGTTGTGGCATGGGGTTCGAGTTATAAGGGTAACGACAATTCCAAAGTTGTTTTGCCCGTAATTTCTTCGGCGTTTGGAAATTCTTTGTCCTTTTCGTGGAAATATGAGGATAACTATTCCGCAAGCGATACGGTAAATTACGCATCTGTCAAAGACAACGAAGGCGGGACTATTACGGGTTATTTCCAAAACACCTTTAACTATACCGACGCCTACGGAAGAATTTATTATTATGATTTCTTCTTGGCGAAAAGCATTTCGCAAAGCGGCGACGATGCCATGCACTTGCCATCTTACAGCGGTAGCATTCCGACCAATCGGGACAGTCAGTTCTTTTCAACGATCGGGCAGGAACCCTATATTCTGCGTAAAGATAACCGCGAAGCGTTGCAAGTCAATGTGCAGGTCGATTTCGTAACCAATCGAAAAGATATGATCATCGGTTCGGCATTGGCGTCATACTGTCCTGCGGTACGCGGTAGCGATCCGTCGTTGAAGGCGAAATTATATGTGTTCCCCGATAAGCTGGATAAGTTTATCGACCATGTGGAAGGCAGTGCAAACGTTACGTTGTCGACCTTGCCGAGCGCGGATATCGAAATCGAGATTACGGGGTTGCAATTCAAAATCACAGCGGGCGCGTTCCCTGCAAGCGGAAAAGCGTGGGCGATTGTTACAAACCAATATTTGGGCGAGTTAAAACAGGTTGAGGACGACAAGGGAAACGTTACCGAGCAGCGGGAAGTAAACGGCGGCGACGTTCTAATCGCCGAAAATACCGAGTTTACGGCGGGACAAGAATTTACGCCCATATTCTTCACGGCCAAAAGAGAAATTTTCGATAAAACAGTTTGGAAAGACAAACGTTAAAAGGAGTAATAATATGAACGAAGAACTTACAAGGGTGCTTTATGAACTTTCGAGCTTGCTCATGGCAAACGAGCGGAAAGAGGCGGAGGCGGTGGAAGGGTATAACGATCAGTTGGCGCTCATCGACCGCGCGCAGGACCTTGCAGCGGAAAGCGGCGATAATGATCTTTTGCCGTTTCTCGACAAGTTAGAGGTGGCAACAAAAGAGAAAATCACCGATGAGCTGAACCATGGCGAAAGTCTTTACGCCGAATATGTGGAAATGACGGGTATCAAACCCGCAACAGATTAAGGGGGCGAACATGATATTTTTCGTATCAAACGACGGCACGGTTATCAAATCATTGCCGTCGCCTGTTTATCAGGGAAGCGCGAACACGAACACGATTTACCTTGTGGCGCCGTTTGCGTCGAACATGACGGTAACGGTGCGGTTTCAGTTACCCAACGGCGTGTGGACGACGCCCGCGATCATGCGGAACGGAATGCCGACCAAAGACGCCATGACGGCGCAGGGGGCGCTTGCGAGCGCAGACGGGGCGATTATCGACAAGGAAACAGGCAGAACGTATGCCGTTTGGTCGTACGCATTGCCGAGCGATATCACGAGTTATTACGGAACTGTGACGGCGCAGTTCTTTTTTTATGCGGCGCAGGCGGGCGTGGTAACGGCGTCGTCCGCAACGAGCTTTACGGTCGGGCGCGGCGTTCCTGCAATACTGCCCGATGAACCTGCATCGGATATTTACGAGGCAATTTTAAGCAATCTTTCGTCCTTGCAGGAACAGCTCAATAACGGATCATACGCGGCGCGCAGTATTTACGCGTGGAATGATTCTTACATTTACGGCGCAAACGAAATCACGTTTGTTCCGAACGTAGGACAGTACGGCGCGTTCGTAAAATCGCTCGAAGAGAACAACACGCAACCGCCGTTCGACGCGCTCGGCGAGCTCAACCCCGCATGGGCGTTGGTTGTGGACTTTAACGAAATCTATTCTTATGTTCGGTACGGTGTTGCGGTGAAAGACGCAACGTTGATTTTCTCTCCGCTCGATCCGAACGTGAGAGTGGAAGGAGATATGTTAATCATAAAAAGGAGTTTATAAAAATGGAAAATGTAATTGCAAAAATGGAAGTTGGAGGGATAAGGTATAGTATTGTTGTGCCGAGCGGTCTTAGCCCCGAGCAGCAAGCGCAGATCCGCGACAATATCGGCGCGGTATCGGCGGAAGAGGCGGACGTCGTGCGGAACGGCACCTATCCCGATATGACGGTGGGGAACGCAACGAAGGCACAAAGTGCGGATACGCTTGCGAATGCGCGCGCGATCGACGGCGTTTCGTTCAACGGATCTGCGGCGATCACGCATTACGGCGTATGCTCGACGCCTGCGGGTACGACGGCAAAGACGATTGCGCTTACGGGATTTACGCTTGTGACGGGCGCGCGGATCACGGTGAAGTTTACGATGGCGAACACGGTATCATCGCCCACTCTGATCGTGAACGGTACGCCCGCCAAGGCAATGAAGTGCAAAGACCGTACGACGGGGCTTACCTGGAAGGCTGGGGAACTCATGACGCTTGTCTACGACGGCACGAACTGGTGCATTGTCGAGGGCTATTCGCTTGCGGATCGTCCTGTAACCGCCCACCACATTCAGTATAACGGCGAGGAAACGCCCGCTGCGCGGTTCGGTGGAACGTGGCAAATCGATACTGATTATACGGGGCGCGTGCTCGTCGGATCGGGAGCTGAGTATACCCTCGGCGCAACGGGCGGGGAAAAAAGTCACATGCTAATTAAGGAAGAAATTCCGGACCATAATCATGAGGGGTACATAATCGGTGATCAGTCAAGTTCAACCGACAATATTGCTGTTAGCACGCAGTGGGGAAAATATCAAGCCATTGGTGATTTTGCTAAATCGATTGAAAATTATCAGGGACAAACGGAATTAGGTCTTATGCAGCCTTATAAGGTCGTCGCCGTGTGGAAGAGAACGGCATAAAGGAGAAAATTATGAAAATCTATAACGAAGAAAAAACACAGGAATTGAACGAACAGGATCTCGATTTCACCCTCGGCTATTTGAAAAGCGACAAACGCTTGCTTGCTCATCATGACGCGGTGGAAGGGCGGAACGCTGTTTATGCCGACCGTATCGTCGAGGAAGAAAACGGCGGGATATCGGTTTATAAAGACCTCGTTTCGCCCGCTGTCGAGGCAAAGGAAGAATGGGCCGAATACGAAAACATTCAGGTCTACATACCCTATACGGCGGAAGAGCTCAAAGAGCGCGCCGACAAAAAGAGGCATGCCGAGTTAAAAGCCGAACTCGAAAAGGTCATGGAAGATATCGGGCAGGAACAACTCGGGATCGTCCGTGACGACTATTCTGAGAAAAAAGCGCGGGCGGCAGTGATTATAAACGAGTTGCGCGTGCTCGAAGGGAAAGCACCGCGCGAGGTGGTTGTATGAGAAAGATCAAACTGAAAAGCAACGGTATTGGGCGGTACGATGATGTATCGCCTTTTCTAATAGAATCGGGGGCGCTCGATCTTGAAATCGATCTTCCCAACAAAAGCGGGGAATTTTATTTTGTTTCCGAACTGAACGGAAAAGAAAAGGTTCAGCGAATCATACGAGGTTCTTCGGTTACGCTTTCGGATCTGGAAACAGGCGAGTTAAAAGCGGCGGTCAAACACTATCTGCGCGGCGAGTTGATTGAGGTATACAAAATCGAGCCGTTGCTGTTGAAAGCGGTAGAAAAAGACCTTTCTGCAATGCCCGAATTTGCCCTTCTGACGGGCGAGATTGTTGCCTTGAAAGAACGGACGGAAACCCTAGAAAAACGGCTTACACAGGCGGAAGAACGCGCCGAACGAGCGGATAAACGCTTTGAAGAACTGCAAATGAAACTTGACGGACTTATAGAGTACGCGTATCTCTCATATCGAGAAAACGTGCGGCTGAACACGCATGATCTGACCAAAGAGGAATTTGTTTCGGCAATCGTCGCGGTTGATCTTGGGGAAAAATTATAAAGGAGTAAAACATGAAAAAATGTTATAGACTGATTGTTGCCGTCTGCATGGCGGCTTGTTTTTTGCTCTGCCCGTTGTTTATGGGCAACGCAACCGCAATCGCGGAAGAGAACGCAGAACCGCCTGTAATAGACGAAACGACTGATAAAACGGAAACGGTCGAGGACGGTCTGAAAGAGCTTGTAGACGGCTTTATAGAGCAACTCAAAGCGAAATACGGCGACGATTACGAAACGTATTATAACGCTATTGTTGGGCAATGGGGCAGTATCGAAGAGTATCTTCTCTCACTCGTAACGGAAGATACGCCTGACGCCGCGGCAAACGGTTGGACGGCTTTTGTAAAGTGGCTCGGGGAATACTCACCCGTGTGGGGGTCTATATTTGCCGTAGTCGCCGTGATCATCGTGGTATTGCTTGGGAAAAAAGCGTTGAATAAGGTGACGGGTTTCGTGACGGGAACAGGCGGTAAATTTAAGACGCTGTTCGGCGAAGTGAACAAGATCGACGCGGCGCTAAGCGCACAGAGCAAGGCGCTTGTGAAACTGCTCGGGGAAAATGAAAAATTCAAGGAAGAGCGCGGCGCACTTGAAAAAACGGCGGAGGAAATAAATAATGACATATAAGACCTATCGCAAAGAGCGGTACTTATTCTTTTGGATCTCGATTGCCGTATATTTCGTCCCGTACATCATTGTGACGGCTTGTCTTTTGCCGTTCGTCAAAACGGGCGGTGGAATGAAATGGGGAATGGGTTTAGCGGTGGCGGCGCTCAACGCTTTGCCGTTCCTCGGCGGGATATTAAAAGGATTTCGCGCACACTTCCCGTTCATCAATTTGCTTGCGCTCGCGTTTGTGGCGCTCGCGGGCTTCTTCACGCTCGAATTGTTTCAGGATTATGTGACGACCTTTTTGTGGATTGAGTTGTCCGCGGCGGTCGGTTCGATCGCTGCATGCGTGTTCTGGCATTTTCATCGTAAATATAAACGCAAAGCGCAGACGGTGGGCGACGTCTTGAAATCGGGCTTGATACAGGGGGGATAAACTATGCTGAAAGATTACGAAAATCATACGCAGCCGTTATCCGAAAAGAAGAAAATAGCGTTTTCGGACGGGTTGGACATAACCGTTATTATCCTGGTGGTCGGTCTATTTGTCGCGATCATTCTCGCCTTTCTCGCCGAGTTTATGTTCGATCTGAAAATAAACTGGAAGGAAGTCGGGATCGATACGGGCATTGTTGCCGCTTGTACCGTGGCGATCTATCTTTTGTTACGTTCCTTTGCCCAGCGGCGGGGCAGAAAAACAGAACGATACGGCAAAGCAGCAGAGCGATTACAAGACATGATCCGCGAAATAATCGAGCATAACCTTTCCGATAAAGTTCGTGACTATTGTCGGGAATGGGAAAGAAAACAGCTTGACAGCGATCGATCTGCAATCCTGAACAGCGCAGGGATAACGATCGAGGAATACAAAGAAAAATATCAGGCGCTCGATAAACGCGAGTTGAAAAAGAAGTTCCCAAACCTTACAAGATTACAATTAAAGATAATCGGGCGGGCGGGGCGCGTTCGAACGGCTCATTACGACGAAAATTATTTATTTGCAAATCGTCGGAAGAGTATCGGCAGTCACAAATCGCCCAGCGGGGGCTTAACCACGCGGACGCTGAACGCGATCGATTATATTCGGACGATCTGTACAACGGTGTTGACGTCGCTGTTTTCTGCGTCGATTTTGCAAGAAGTGATTTTCAATCCCTCGAAAGAAACGGTTATAAAACTCGTCGTTAAACTCGCCGTGATCGTCACTTTCGCGGCTCTCGGAATGGTGGGCGGTTATAATTTTTCGACCGTAAAAGAAGTGAACGAGATGAATTCCAAATCCGATGAAATGGAAAATTTCATTCGTTGGTGTGAAGGAAGGACAACGCCTTAACAAGAATAGAAAAACCCCCTGTTATGGGGGAAGAGAAAAGAAGTTATTGTCGGCATTTTTGGGGTAATTTTGGGGTAGATTAAAAAAATGCTGAAAAATAGCTTAAAATTGCTTGATTTTTGGCGTTTTTATGCTATAATCTAGGTAGGGTTCGCAGATTCGAGTTCTGCCGTTCCCACCAGAAACCCTACATATTGCGTCATAGGCTTAGCCTGAGTACCGATATGCGGGGTTTTATTTTTGATTTTTTCAAAAATTTTTGAATAAATTTCAAATAAATTTGCTTTTAAGTCTTGAATTTTTTTTCTTTTTATTTTATAATGTCTACAGGTAAAAAACAGGGGGGATTTTCTTTTGCTTTCAACTTATAAAACAAGCGTCGAAAAGGGTGCAACCGCACTCGGAATCGAATTCGGTTCGACGCGGATCAAGGCCGTTCTCATCGACGAGCACAACGCGCCCGTCGCCTCGGGGTCGCACGAGTGGGAAAACCGCCATGAGAACGGTTTGTGGACGTATTCGCTCGAAGATATTCTGTACGGTTTGCAGTCCTGCTATAAGAGCCTTGCAGACGACGTGCACAAAAAATACGGCGTGACGTTGACGCGTGTGGGCGCGATCGGCATTTCCGCCATGATGCACGGTTACATGGTGTTCGATAAAGACGACCGGTTGCTGACGCCGTTCCGTACCTGGCGCAACAACAACGCCGCGTATGCCGCCGATCGGCTCACCGAACTCTTCGGTTACCACATTCCCGCGCGCTGGTCGGTCGCGCACCTCTATCAGGCGATTCTCAACGGCGAAGAGCATGTAAAGAACATCGCCTATCAGACGACGCTCGAAGGCTATGTGCATTGGCTTTTAACGGGCGAAAAGGTCATCGGCGTGGGCGAGGCGTCGGGTATGTTCCCCGTCGATCCCGCAACCAGACAGTACGATAAAACCATGCTCTCGAAGTTCGACAAGCTCGTTTCGGGCAAACTGCTCAAAAAGGTCGAACAAATTTTACCGCGTATATTGGTCGCGGGCGAATCCGCGGGACGGCTGACCAAAGAGGGGGCGAAGATCCTCGACCCTTCGGGCAAGCTCGAAAGCGGGATCCCGCTCTGTCCCCCCGAGGGTGACGCGGGCACGGGAATGGTGGCGACGAACGCCGTGAAAAAGCGCACGGGCAACGTTTCGGCGGGCACTTCGGTCTTTGCCATGATCGTGCTCGAAAAGGAACTCTCAAAGCCTTATCCCGAAATCGACCTTGTCACGACGCCCGTGGGCGATCTTGTGGGCATGGTGCATTGCAACAACTGCACGTCCGATATCAACGCCTGGGTCAATCTGTTCGGCGAATTCGCCGCGTTGGCGGGCGTGGATATTCCCAAATGGAAGCTCTACGACATGCTCTATTTCGAGGCGGAAAAGGGCGACAAGGACTGCGGCGGGTTGCTTTCTTATAATTACGTTTCCAACGAGCATGTGACGAAGGTCGAAAAAGGCCGTCCGCTCTTCGTGCGGAAAGATACCTCGAAGATGAGCCTTGCAAACTTCATGCGCACGCAACTTTATTCGTGCTTCGGCGCCCTGAAAGTCGGGTGCGACATCATGCTCAAAGAAGAGGGCGTCAAGCTCGATTGCATTACGGGGCACGGCGGTCTGTTCAAAACCGAACGCGTGGGGCAGAGCTTTCTTGCCGCGGCGCTCGGCGTGCCCGTCACGGTGATGAAAACGGCGGGCGAAGGCGGCGCCTGGGGCATGGCGATTCTTGCAAATTACCTTATCCGAAAGGGCGCGGACGAGAGCCTCGAACACTACCTCGAAGAAAAGGTTTTCAAAGGGCAGGAAGGCGTGACCTTGCCGCCCGACCCGCAGGATATAGCGGGGTTCGAAAACTTTATCGAACGCTACGAACGCGCGCTTCCCGTCGTAAGAGAGGCGGTGCAGTCGATTGTATAAGGGGGGAATTATCATGTTAGAGCAATTAAAAGAAAAGGTACTCAAAGCCAATCTCGATTTGGTAAAAAACAAACTCGTGCTGTTCACTTGGGGCAACGTTTCGCAGATCGACAGGGCGAGCGGGCTTGTCGTCATCAAGCCTTCGGGCGTGAGTTACGACGATATGACGGCGGACGATCTCGTCGTCGTCGATCTGAACGGCAAGGTGGTGGAAGGGAAGCTGCGCCCTTCGTCCGATACGCCCACCCATATCGAGTTCTACAAGGCGTTCCCCGACGTGGGGGGCGTAACGCACACCCATTCCGCTTATGCCACGGCATGGGCGCAGGCGGGGCGCGCGATTCCTTTTTACGGCACGACGCATGCCGACTATTTTTACGGCGACATTCCCTGCGCACGCTCGCTGACGCAGGCGGAAATCGAGGGCGAATACGAGAAGAACACGGGGCTGGCGATCGTCGAAAAATTTGCCGCCGACGGCTTGAAACCGCTCGAAGTGCCCGGCGTGCTCATCAAGAGTCACGGCGTGTTTGCATTCGGCAAGGATGCCGACGGGTCGGTTTATAACGCGACGGTGATCGAAGAAGTGGCGAAAATGGCGTATCTCACCGAGAGCATCAACCCGAACGTGCAGCGTGCCGACCGCTTTATGATGGAAAAACACTATCAGCGCAAACACGGCAAAAACGCCTATTACGGACAGAAAAAATAAAAAATTATTATAAAACTTGGGGGTTTTATTTTTATGAAAAAGAAAATTGTTTATTGGCTGACGGGTTCGCAGACGCTCTACGGCGACGAAGTGCTCGCGCACGTTGCCGAACACTCGAAGGAAATGGCGGCGTACGTCAGCAAATACGTGCCTGTTACCGTCAAATACCTTACGACGTGCAAGAGTTCGGAAGAGATCATTGCGGCGGTGAAAAAGGTCAACGCCGACGAAAACTGCGTTGGCATTATTACCTGGTGCCACACGTTCTCGCCTGCGAAAATGTGGATCAAAGGGCTTTCGATGTTGCAAAAGCCTATGTGCCACTTTGCGACGCAGTATAACGAGAAACTGCCGTACGACACGATTGATATGGACTTCATGAACGAAAATCAGGCGGCGCACGGCGATCGGGAATTCGGTTACATCGTTTCCCGCCTGAGAATGGACAACAAAGTCATTGTCGGGTATTATAAAGACGAAGAGGCGCTCAAAGAGCTTGCCTCGTGGTGCCGCGTTGCCGCGGGGTACGCTTTCTCAAAGGAAGTTAAGGTTTGCCGTTTCTCGGACAATATGCGTAACGTCGCCGTGACTGAGGGCGATAAGGTTGAGGCGCACATCGGCATGGGGTGGGAAGTCGACTATTATCCCATCGGCGATCTGGTCGAATATATCAACCGCGTCACCGAAGAAGAGGTCGACGCGCTCATGGCGGAATACGCGAAAAAATATACGATGGGCACCGACCGCATTTCGGTCGTGCGCGAACAGGCGAAGTATGAGGTTGCCATGGATAAATTCTGCAAAGAACAGGGCGGCTATATCGGCATCGTCGATCACTTCGGCGCATTGCACGGGCTCAATCAGTTGCCCGGGCTTGCCATTCAGGATTTGCAGAGCAAGGGCTACGGATTCGGCGCGGAAGGCGACTGGAAAATCGCGGCGCTCGGTGCGATCATGCAGTATATGGCAGATCAGAAGGGCACGGGGCTGATGGAAGACTACACCTACGACCTTGCCGACGGACTGTGTCTTGGCGCGCACATGCTCGAGGTGTCGCCGCAGTTTGCCGCGACGAAACCCGAAATTCAGGTGCACCCGTTGGGGATCGGCGGCAAGAGCGATCCTGCCCGTCTGGTGTTCGAGGGCATTGATTCGCCCGAGGCGATCGCCGTTTCCATGGTCGACATGGGCGACAGATTGCGCCTGATCGTGCAGAAAATCGAACTCGTCAAATATCCGCACCCCATGCCCAACCTGCCCACGGGCGGTTTGATGTGGAAATATAAACCCAACTTCAAAGACGGCGTTGCGGCGTGGATTTATGCGGGCGGCGCGCACCACACCGTCGTTTCCTCGGTCGTCACGGCGCAGGAAATGATCGATCTGGGCAATATGTGGGGCATCGAGGTCGTCGTCATTGACGAAAAGACCGAGATCAACGCCTTCAAGGAAAAACTTTTGTGGGCAGACCGCGTCTGGAAAATAAAATAAGAAAAAGAGGGGCGGCGTTCATGCCGCCCTTTCCTCTATAAGCGTATGTTTCTGAAAAAATATGAGTTCGGCGATAGTGCCGTTTACTATGCGGAATGTCCTCTCGAAGGGCACGAAAACAAAACCGTATTCGGCATGGCGGTTTATCCGTGCGATCGCAACGTGCCGATCGAACAATTGCGCCTCGATTCCCTTGTGCAGGCGGCGTTCACGGGCGACGAGAGTCTAATTGATTACACGCGCGGCGTCACCATGAACAACCGCGCGGGCGCGCTCGTGCGCATCGTGCGGCAAAATGCCGATGCGCACGGCGTTGTGACCGAGCTTTCCGACGGTAAGGGAAACGACTATGTTCATACGCTGTTATACGATGAAAAAAGCGGCGTGTTTACGACGTTCGTGCGGTATGAAAACAGAACGGGCGGGGCGCGCACGCTTGAATACCTCGCAAGTTTTTCGCTGAGCGGTATTTACGCGTCGGCGTCGGGCGGAAAGGATACATGCGGACTCGCGCTGCACCGTTTAACGAGCGGTTGGTCGCGCGAATGCCGTTTGCAGAGCCTGCCGTTTTCGCAACTCGGCATGGAACAAAGCTGGGCGCGCTACGGCGTAAAATGCGAACGGTGGGGGCAGATCGGCAGCATGCCCAACCGCGGGTATTATCCCTTTGCGGCGGTGGAAGAGCGTTCGTCTCGCACCGTGTGGGGCGTTACGGCGCAAGCGCCGTATTCGTGGCAGTTCGGGTTATACGGCGAGAAAGAGGGCGTCACGCTGACGGGCGGGCTTGCCGATTATGAAACGGGGCACTGGCGCAAAACCGTGCCCGCAGGCGGAAGTTTTCAAACGCACCGCGCGTATTTCACCGTAAAAAACACGCTGAACGCCGTTTGCAACGCCTTTTTACATGAGACGGATTCCCGCCTGCGCGTGCCCCCGTGCGAAGAGGATATGCCCGTTCTCTTCAACGAATACTGCACCACCTGGGGCGATCCGAGTGCCGAACGCGTCGAACAGATCGTCGCCGCAATCAAAGATCTGCCCGTATCTTATTTCGTGATCGACGCGGGCTGGTATAAGCCGCTCGATAAGGGTTGGTGCAATGCCGCGGGCGATTGGAACGTCAATCAAACGATGTTTCCGAACGGGCTTTCTGCACTCGTCGAAACGATCCGCAGTGCGGGCATGAAAGCGGGGATCTGGTTCGAATACGAGGTTTCGGGCAGAGAGAGCGCGGTTTTTTACGACGAAAAAATGCATTTGCACCGCGACGGCGCGGTGATCACCTGTAAGAACCGTCGGTTTCTCGACCTGCGTCTTAAATCCGTGCGGGAATATCTGCGTGAAAAAGTGCTCGGTTTGTTGCGCGAGTGCGGATTCGAATACCTTAAAATCGACTATAACGACGCTTACGGGATCGGTTGCGACGGCGCGGAAAGTTTAGGCGAGGGCGGCAGGCAGGTCGCCGAAGAAAGCATTGCTTTTCTCGATGAAATCAAGCGCGCGGTGCCGGATATCGTCATCGAGAACTGTGCCTCGGGCGGCAGTCGCATCGAACCTTTGCGCATGAGCAAGGTTTCGATGTGCTCCTTTTCCGACGCGCACGAATGCCCCGAAATCCCGCTTGTGGCGGCGAACGTTTCGCGCGTCGTGCCCGCGCGGCAAATGCAGATCTGGGCGGTCTTGCGCGAGGGGGAAGGCGACGGGCGCACCGTCTATTCGCTGTGCGCTGCCATGCTCGGCAGGATTTGTTTGTCGGGCGATGTGCTTTCGCTTACGGAAACCGAAAAAACGCTTGTCAAACAAGGGCTGTTGTTTTATAATAAAATAAAGGATATCGTCCGTTACGGCGATATTGTTTCGATCGACTGCGATGCGGAATCGTACCGTGCGCCGGTCGGTCGGCAGATTTACGTCAAGGAATATAAGGGGCGGCGGCTGATCGTCGTTCACCGCTTGCAGAGCGCCGAGCCTGTTGCGATCGGGTTGGAAGGATACCGTCTTGCCGATTGCTATACGCAAACTCCTTATTCGGTGCGCGGCGATAGGCTTATATTCGAAGGCGGTGCGTTCTGCGCGGGGGCATTTTTATTTGAGAGGACAACATAACATGGATATAAAAAAAGTTTTGCTGTCGCACGGGCAGGATCATATCCTGTCCGTCTGGCAGAAGGCGGAAGGCGCGCAAAAAACCGCGCTCGAAAGGCAGATCGCCCAAATCGACTGGGATACGCTGGCTTTGCGAGAGAGCGTGCGTCCGTGCGGCAAGATCGAACCGATCGCGGGCTTTTCGGTGCAGGATATTGCGGCGTGCAAAGAAGAGTTTGCCAAAATCGGCACGGCGGCGATCCGCGAAGGAAAACTTGCGGCAGTGTTGCTCGCGGGCGGGCAGGGCACGCGGTTGGGCAGCGATAAGCCCAAGGGCGCGTTTAATATGGGGCTGACGCACGACCTTCCCATTTTCGGTTTGCTTATGGATCGGCTCAAAGAGGTCTGTTCCGTCTGTTCGGCATACGTTCCGCTCGCCGTGATGACGAGCGGGAAGAACGACGAAGAAACGCGCGCTTTTTTCAAAGAACACGGCTATTTCGGTTATCCCGAGGAATATATCGGCTTTTTCGTGCAGGATACGGCGGCGTGCGTCGATTTTAACGGCAAACTGCTTTTGGAAGAGAAAAATACGATCGCGGGCGCGCCGAACGGCAACGGCGGTTGGTATTCTTCGCTTGTCCGTTCGGGTTTGTTGCAGGAAAAGGTTTACCGAAACGTGCAATGGTTCAACGTGTTTGCGGTCGATAACGTTTTGCAGAACATCGCTGATCCCGTTTTTTTGGGTGCGACGATCGCAAGCGGTTGCAAAACGGGCGCGAAAGTGGTCAAAAAGACGTGTCCCGAAGAACGCGTGGGGGTGCTTTGCTTGGAAGACGGCGTGCCGCGCGTCGTGGAATATTACGAACTGCCGCCCGAAATGGCGTTTGCGCGCGATGCCGACGGGGAACTGAGCTACCGTTTCGGCGTGATTCTCAATTATCTGTTCGAGAAAAACAAGCTCGAAGAGATCGCCGATAAGGGGATTCCCGTGCACGTCGTCGAGAAAAAAATTCCCTATTGCGATGAATCGGGCGAGCGGATCGTGCCGAAACAGCCTAACGGCTATAAGTTCGAAACGCTTATTCTCGATCTGATAGCGCTTATGGGCAGTTGTCTGCCCTGCGAGGTGGTGCGCGAGCGCGAATTTGCGCCTGTGAAGAATGCGCAGGGGGTCGACAGCGTGGAAACCGCCCGCGCGCTTTTGATCAAAAACGGGGTGAAACTGTAATGGAACAAGAACTGACCGCCTTTGCCGAACAGCTCGTGCGGCTGAACGGGGCGATGAAAGAATTGTTTGCAAGCGGCAATGCCGAACTTTTTTCCGAAATCAACCGCGCGGTGAAAGAACTGCACCGCATTCAGAGCGAAAGCGAGGACGCCGCGTTTACCATGGTCGAGGAAGAATGCAAAGTCATTTATTCCAATTCGGATATGATCGTCAAGGTGTTGCGCACCACCGAGGACGGCGTGATCGACGCGGGCGCGCAGAAAGCGCTTAATAAATTTTTGCACAATATCGACGCGGCGGTCATTGAAATCGCGCAGGCGTTCGGTTTGATATAAAGGGGCATATACTATACTATGGCGAAAAAATCAAGTAACAAAAGAGCAGTAAACCAAGCGTATCGCACGGCGGAAAAAGCGGCGCGGAAAAATCCCAAAGCCTTCTGGGCGACGGTCGCGGTCGTTCTCGTCCTCGTTCTCATTCTCGGGGCGGTCGGCTATTGGCTTTATAAAACGGGCAGGCTCGACGGCTGGCTCGATCCCGCGGGCAATCAGGGCAACAACGGCGGCGTTGCGGGCGATATTTCGGCGGGCGATTTTGCCGAGATCTCTTCGGCGGATCTGTCCATTCACTTTTTGGAACTCGGCGTTGCGAACGTAGGCGACTGCGTGCTCATCAAATCGGGCAATACCGAAGTGTTGATCGACGCGGGCGCCAAGGCGACGACTGCGCCATCGCAGGAAATGCTCGATTATGTTGCGACCTATTGTACCGACGACGTGCTCGAATATGTGATCGCAACCCACGCGCACGAGGACCACATTGCGGGGCTTGTGGGGCAGAAGAAGGGCGATTCGTATACGGGATTTTTGTATCAGTATCGGATCGGTACGATCATTCAGTTTGCGGGCACCAATCAAAAAATGCAAACCGATAAGGGAAACGAAACGCTGTATGCCAAATACGTTGCGGCAACCGAATACTGTGCGGAAAAATGGGAGACACAGGTCTACACCGCCCTGCAATGCTGGAACGAAACGGACGGCGCGAAAAAGACCTATTACTTAAACGAAAGCAAGACCGTTTCCATGAATATTCTCTACCAAAAATATTACGAAGAAACGGCGAGCACGGAAAATAATTATTCGGTTTGCATGCTCTTAACGCAGACGGTCGGGCAAGAGGAATATAACTATCTGTTCACGGGCGACCTTGAAAAAGGGGGCGAACAATCGCTTGCGGAAAGCAACGATCTGCCGCACTGCGTGTTGTATAAGGGCGGGCATCACGGATCTTCCACCTCTTCCAACGAGGTATTGCTCGAGAAGATCACGCCCGAAAATATCGCGATCTGTTCGTGCGCGGGTACATACGAATATGCCTCGAAACCCACCGAAACTCATCCCGACCGATACAAGAGTACCTTCCCCACGCAGGAGGCGATCGACAGAATGAGCCAATACACGAAGTATATTTACGTTACCACGGTCGGCATTCTCAACGAAGATTATTCCACAAAGGGGTTCGAATCAATGAACGGCAACATTGTGTTCTACTTCGGCAAGAGCGAAGAGGAAGCCGAGAAGAGCTTGAAACTCTGGTGCTCGCATAACGATAAAATACTAAAAGATACCGAATGGTTTGCGCAAAATCGCGTTTGGAACGGGGTTGCATAGTACTATGTCTGAAATAACGGGCATTTCGCCGCAAAAACACGATAAATTGCGGTGTAATATCGAGGTGGACGGTGTGTTTTTCTGCGGCATGACGTTGGAAACGGTCATGAAAAACCGCCTGAAAACGGGCAGTGTCGTCACCGCCGAAGAACTTTCGCGCATGCAGCTCGAGAGCGAAAAGGCGACCGCGCTCGATAAGGCGCTGTCGCATATTTCTGCGACCATGAAAACCGAACACGAGATCCGCGCCTTTCTCAAACGCAAGGGCTATTTACAGGACGTGAGCGATTACGTCGTGGAAAAAATGAAGGGGTACGGATTTCTCGACGACGAGCTCTATGCGCAGCGGTATTGCGAAAGCGTTTCCAAGAAAAAAGGCGGACGGCTCATCGCGTTGGAACTCAGGCGCAAAGGCGTCGGGGAAGAAGCGGTGCAAAGCGCCGTTTCGGCGATCGCCGACGAGGAAGAGAGTGCAAAGCGCGTTCTCGAAAAATATCTGCACGGCAAGGTTCCCGATCGGAACGTCTTGCAAAAGGCTTACCGCTATCTGCTGTCGAAGGGGTATGATTACGATACGGCGCGCGCCGCAATGGAACGACTGAAAAACGATGAAGATTGAGTATTTGCAAGAAGTCGGTTCGACGAACGACTATATCCGCCGCTATCTCGAAAGCGGGGAAGACATCGCGGTATGTGCCCGCCGTCAGACGGGCGGAAAGGGCACGAAGGGGCGCTCCTTCCTCTCGTGCGAAGGCGGAGTGTATCTTTCCTTTTTGCGGTTTTTTTCGGATTTTCCGTCGCGCAACGCGTTTTACATTATGCAGCATGCCGCCGTGAGCGTCTGCCGCACGGCGGAAGAATTCGGCATCGAACCCGTCATTAAATGGCCGAACGACGTGTTGGTCGGCGGCAGAAAAATTGCGGGGATCCTGATCGAGAATACCTTCTCGGGCGGGGAAATCAAAAACAGTATCGTGGGGATCGGGCTGAACGTTTCCAACAATCTGGGCGGGCTTTCCGATATCGCCGTTAATCTCAACGAGGCGTCGGGGCGTACTCTTTCGTGCGGGCAAGTGCGCGACCGGCTTATCGCTCATTTTTGCGGGACGGGCTTTCTTCAAAGCGATAAGCTCTACCGCGAATGCGTCCGGTTGGGTGCAATCACCGTCGTCACGGCGGAAGAGCGCTATGCGGCAACGGCGCGGCGGGTGCTTGATGACGGGCGGCTGGAAATCGAGCGCGACGGAAAAATCAGCGCGCTTTCGGCGGCGGAAGTGAGCGTCAGACTGTAATTTTCGGGGGATTTTTCATGAAATTTGCCTATACGAACGAGCGCATGCGTGTGCTGGACGCGCAGACGATCGAGGCGGGAACGTCTTCGCTCGTGCTGATGGAACGGGCAGGCAAGGCGCTTGCCGACCGCGTTTGCGCCGTGATGCGGGAAAAAGGCATCGGCGACGTGCTTTTTGTGTGCGGCGGCGGAAATAACGGCGGCGACGGGTTTGTTGCGGCGCGTTATGTGAGGGAAGGCGGTTACGACGCGGACGTGATCTGCCTTGCGCAAAAATTTTCGCCCGACTGCGCCGTACAGAAGGAAAAATTCGGCGCCTGCATGGGCAGAATTCCGCGCAGGCGGTACGCTTTGATCGTCGACTGTCTGTTCGGCACGGGACTGACGCGCGCGATCGAGGGCGACGGGGCAAATCTCGTTTCCTTTATCAATCAGAGCGGCGCTTATGTGATCGCATGCGACGTTCCGAGCGGATTGGCGGAAGGGGGCGTTGCGCTCGATCCCTGCGTCCGCGCGGACGAAACGTTGACGATCGGGCAGTTGAAAGAGGCTTTGTTGCTTGCCGACGGGGCGGATATGGCGGGAAAAATCCGCGTGGCGGATATCGGGATCGCGGGCGATCGGGGCACGGAAGTTTGGGAAGGGGACGACGTCAAACAATTTTTCCCGAAACGGAAATCGCATACGAACAAGGGCGATTACGGCGCGGCGGCAATTCTTGCGGGAAACGCGTTCAGCGGCGCCGCGTTTTTATCTGCGGGCGCGTGTTTGAAATCGGGCGCGGGGTATACTAATCTCTATGCGTCCGAAGAATTATATCCCTGCGCGGTCGGCAAACTTCCCGCCGTTATTTTGCGGCGGTTTCAGAGGATCGACGAATCGCTGTCGGGTGCGGACTGCATTGCGCTCGGTATGGGAATGGGCGCCGACGAAGATCTTTACGGTTTGACGCAGAAGTTGCTGGCGGAATACCGCGGAACGCTTTTGATCGACGCCGACGCGCTGAACGTGCTTGCGTGTTACGGCGCCGACGCGCTGAAAGAGAAAAAATGCCGCGTCGTTTTAACGCCCCATCCGAAGGAATTTTCGCGCCTGTGCGGCAAGAGTACGGCGGAAATTTTGCGCGGCGGAACGGAAAATGCGCGGCGGTTTGCGGCGGAATACGGCGTAACGCTCGTGCTCAAAAATAACCGCACGATCATCACCGACGGAAAACGCACGGCGATTATCGCGGCGGGCAGTCCCGCGCTTGCCAAAGGGGGCAGCGGCGACGTGCTTGCAGGTTATCTTGCGGGAACGGTCGCGCGTGGGGTTCCCTTGTTCGATGCGGCTTGTTGCGCGTGTTACGTTGTGGGCAGGGCGGGGGAAATCGCCGCCGAACGTATGGGCGAATACGCGCCCGACGCGCAGGATATTGTAAATTTTTTGCCTGCGGTCATGCGGACGCTTTGAAAAAAGAGATGTCTCGACTTCGCTCGACATGACGGGGAAAGTTTGCTATGACAGAGAATTTTGCTCGACATACAAAAGGTCAATTGTCATTCCGAGCGCAGTCGAGGAATCTAAAAATAGAGAAAAACGCCCCGAAAGGGGCGTTTTTTTAGAAAAAGAACTTTCCGCAAAGTTTCTTTTTTTCTTTATCAACAGAGAAAAGGGTTATTTTTCGCTTATTGCATAGTATTATGTCAGACATAAATTACTATGTGTGACATAATCAATGGCATTTTTACGCCTTTTTGTAACAGTCGCAAAGTTTTCCGTCGGGCAGGTATCCCGTATCCGAACATTTGATGCATGTATATTTCGGCAGTAAATCTTCTTCGCGCAAGTTCAGCCGCAACAGCGCGGCGGCGCGTGTTTTTTGCGCCTGTTCGAGCGCGGAACGGATCGAGGGGATATTCTGCGGTTCGTAAAATTCGGCTTTGGCAAGCGCGATTTCCCCCGTGCGGACGGCGGCGTCGGCGCAGGCGTATTCCTCGTCGCGTTCGAGCGTCTTGCGCACTCGCTCGGCGGAGGCGACCGCTTTTGCATGCAGTCGGGCGTAATAATTTTCCCGTTCGCTGCGGCTGTCTGCCGCGATCGCCGCCTCGCTGCGGTATTCCTTTTGCGAAGAAGGGGCGGCGTTGCGCTCGGGAATGTCGCTCACTTCGAATACGTTCAGCCGTTTCCATTCGGAAAGCAATTTGTTCATATACGGAACGGGCGCGCTCGCGTTGGCGCTGCGCTTTGCGGCTTCCATGATCATGGCGTCCGAAAAATTCCAGCTCTGCCAGGCGGACAGCATATCGAGCACCGTCTGCGTTTTGCGTACGACGCCGCAAACGCTCTGAATCTTTTGCAACATTCTGAGCTGTTTATCCTGCGACGCGCAGTAAGCGCTCACGCCCGCGCCGTCGACGACGCCCTCGCGGTACAGTTTTTCGATCAGCGCGTTCAGTTCTTCGAATCCGTAGCCGAGTTTCAAACCGAGAGCGGCAAGCAGGAACAGACTTTCGCCGTCGTATCCGCGTTCGAGCCATTTTTCGGCGTATTCTTCGCAGTAGGGGCGCGGGTTCTGCACCTTGACGCCCAGCTTTCGTGCGACTTTGAATACGATCGAAGTCAGTTCTTCGCGCAGAGCGAGGTATTCCGCCGCCGCCGTGCGCGTCTTAGCGTCTTTTTCGCACAGTTCGTCGACGAGTGAATCGAGTGTGGAAAGCGTACCTTTTTTGAGCGTTTTCGCGCAGGCGAGCACCGCGCCCCATTCCACGCCGCGCTGCGCCCACCGGTCGAGGTAGAGATAGTCGCTTTCCTGCGGCTTTTTGTAAATGCCGAGAAGGGCAAAGAGTTGCGAAAGTTCTTTTTCGCGGTTATTGAAGTCGGCAAAATTCTGTTCGACTTGCTCGTATGTAAATTTATGATCGGCGCAAAGTTTGTTTGCTTTATTGAGCACATGGGCGCAAGAAAGGCGGTCGCCGTCTTTTTTGGCGCAGTATTCCACGACGAGCAGAAAAGCCTGCTGTTCCATGGGGTTGTTTTCGAGAAATTCCAAAATGCGTTGCATTTCGTAAGGCTTGAAATCCTTGCCCGCTTTTTGCAACAGCTTATAAAGCTCTTTGTTGAATTGCGCGTACTTTTCGGGACGGATCGATTTCGGTCTGCCGATCGCGGCGTTGACGGGCAAATATTCCACAAAGAGCGGCTCGCGCGAGAGAATGCGGATAAGATCGCAGTCTTCCCAGAATCCGAAAATTTCAAGCAGGCGTTCGTAGGGGATCTTCAAAAGCGCGGCAGCGCTGTGCGCGTCGAATTCCTGTTTGCATGAGCAAAGATACAAGCCGTAAAGATAAACGCGGACGGCGTCGCCCTCTGCCTGCGGCAGATATTTGGTGATAAACTGGTTTTCCACGCTCGTGTACATATTCGCGTTGAAATCCTTCGAAAAGGAACTGAACGACATACTTCCTCCCGTTTGCGAAAACGCGCTTTTTGCGCTTGCTTTTTTTTCGAAAAAGGTTTATAATGATGTGAGATATAAAATAAGTATAGCATAACCTGCGGGAAAAAGCAATGATTTTTCTCGTAAGGCTGACGAAGGGACCGCATGAAAATACTCCACACTTCCGACTGGCATATCGGTAAACGCCTTGCGGACAGGGAACGGCTTCCCGAGCAGGACGCCGTTCTTCTGGAAATCGGCGCGATCTGCGAGCGGGAAGGCGTTGATCTGTTGATCGTCGCAGGCGATATTTTCGATACTTATGTGCCTTCCGCGGAAGCGGAGGAATTATTCTACCGCCGTATCAAGGAAATGGCGCAGGGCAGAACGGTCGTTTTGATCAGCGGAAACCACGACGACGGCTTGCGCCTATGCGCCGCCGCGCCCTTCGCGCTCGAACACGGCGTTTATCTCTTCGGGAACAAGCCGACGATCGCGCCGATCGGAAAGCGCGGGGGAACGGGCGTCGTCGAAGCGGGGGAAAATTATATCGTTGTCGAGAACGCAAAGGGCGAGCGGGTGTATCTTAACCTGTTGCCTTATCCCAACGAGGCGCGGCTCAAAGAAGAGAAAACCGACGAAAGCTATGCCGAAAAAACGGCGCGCTGGATCGGGCGCGGCGAAGCGGGGTATCGGGGCGACATGCCGCACATTCTCGTTGCGCATGTGTTTGTCGCGGGCGGCAGCGTGAGTGAGAGCGAGCGCGACATCGATCTCGGCGGCGCGCGCGCCGTACCGCTTTCTTCTCTTCCCGAACACGGTTACGTCGCGCTCGGGCATCTGCACAAACGCCAGCGCGTGGGGAAGAACGGCTATTACAGCGGTTCGATCCTGCAATATTCCTTTGACGAGGCGAACGCGCAAAAATCGGTCATGTTGCTCGAAACCAAGGGGAATGATATCGAAACGTTGCGTGAAATTCCGCTTACCGCGGGCAAAAAACTCGTTCGTCTCGAATGCAACGGCGTGGAAGAGGCTTTGTCGCTCTTGCTGCGTTATGAAGATTGCTATATCGAACTCACGATCCATCTTGACGCGCCGCTCACCTCGGCGCAGACGCAAGCGCTCAGAGAATGCAACGCAGGGCTTGTCAATCTCATTGCGCGCGTAAGCGCGGAAGAACGTGCAAACGTTCCGCTTCGTTCGATGCTCAAAGCGGACGAGCTCTTTTCGCTCTATTATAAATCGCAGTTTGCCGCGGAACCGCCGCCCGAATTGCTCACGGCGTTTCTGGCGCTCGTAAAGGAGAACGATGAAACCGAAAAGTCTTGAATTTTGCGGGATAAATTCCTTTTCCGAACGCGCGCAAATCGATTTCACTACGCTCACCGAATACGGCATTTTCGGGATCTTCGGCGATACCGGCTCGGGCAAGAGCACCGTGCTCGACTGTATATCCTTCGCTCTCTACGGCGACGTGGCGCGCTCGAAGGGCAGTCTTGCCGAAATTGTCAATTACAGGCTCGATAAGGCTTATGTCAATTTCGAGTTCGAAATATATTACGAGGGCGTGCGGCGTACCTTCCGCGTCGAACGCGAAATCAAGCGTAAAAACGCCGTGCAGGCGGTGCGTGTGTACGAGAGAACGGGCGAAACGCTTGCGGCTCTTTCCGAAGGCGTGCGCGAGAGCAACGCGCTGTTGTTGCGGATCGTGGGGCTTGAACAGCGCGATTTCGAAAAATGTATTGCCCTGCCGCAGGGGGAATTCGCGCAGTTCGTCAAATCGGCGCGATCGGAACGGCTCAAACTCGTTTCGCGGCTCTTCAATCTCGAAAAATACGGCGAAGGGCTGGTCAAACGCGTCAATGCAAAATTCGCCGCGCTGCGCGAACAGAGCAGCGTGCTGAAAGCGCGGCTCGAACAGTACGAAGAGGTCACAAAAGCGTATTGCAAAAAGCTGCAAGAGGAAATATCCCGTCTCGAAGGCGAAGAAAAGAGTATTTGCAAAGCGCTCGAAGAGGACAGAATACGCGAGCGGACGGTTGCGGCGCTCTATGAAAAGTGCGCGGAACGCGAAAAATTGCTTGCGAGAATGGAAGAGCTCGAGGCGCGAAAGGCGCGCATGAAAGAGCTTGACAGCGCGATCATGCGGCTTGAAAAAGCGTCGGCGGCGCTCGTTCTTGCCAAAGAGTACGAAGCCGCGCTGGCGAAAAATCTTTCCGACGGCGAGGCGCTCGAACGGGCGCGGGCGCAGGTCGCATCGGCAAATGCCGAAATCGAAAAACTTGCCGCCTATGACGCGGCAAAGACCGAAGAGGATATCGAACGGCTCACCGCCCTGTGCATGGAATGCAAAAGCGCGGATTTTGCACGCAAGGAATACGAAGAGTGCGCAAAACGGCTTGCGCAGATCGAACAGGAACACGCAAGAGAGGCGGAACTGTTTTCGGACTTTTCTTACAAGGAAGAGAGCGAAGCCATCGAAGAAAAACTGCGTGCGCTCGGTTCGGACGGGGATTTTATGAGTTATGCCGAAAGGCACGGCAAAGCCGCCCTGTTGCGCTCGGAATACGCCGTTTTTGCGGGCGAATTGCGCGGTTTAACGCAAAAGCATGCGCAAATCGCACCCGACAGCGCGCCTCTCGTGCAAAAATACGATTCCCTTTCCGCAGGCGACAAAATTGATTTTACCGCTTTGCGGCAACAATACGAAGAAAACGGGCGCGCGCGCGAACGGTTGCAGGCGGCGCGGTTGAAACTCGAAACGCGCAAATCGCGTTACGACGTCAGCAAAGAGAAGTTGCAGACGCTTTCCACCGAATACACGAAAACAAAGGCGCGCATGGAAGAGTTGAAAGCACAGTTCGAAGGGAAGGAATCGGGCGAGCAGGCGGAAGAGGGCTTGCGCAAGTTACGAGTCTATAAAAAGGACTGTGAAACGCGCCTTGCCGCGGCGAACGGGAATAAGGCGAAGGCGGAAATCGCCTTCACGGCGGCAGCCGAGCGCAAAAACGCCGCAACGAGCGCGCAAGAGAGCGCCGAACGCCGTCTTCGCGACGCGCTTATGGCGGGCGAATTTGAAAACGTCGCGGCGGCGCAACGCTTACTGCGTGATTACGGCGACGCCGAGGACGCGAAAAAACGCGTGGAAGAATATAAAGAACGCTATGCGGCGGTGCGCGCGCGGTTGCGCGAATTAAACAAAGAGCAATTTGAAACGGTAACGGAAGGCGACGTAAAGGTCGTTTCCGAACGGCTTGTCGCCCGGGAGCGCATGCGCAAGGAATGTTCGGACCGGCTTGCGGTGGCGCGCAGCGCACTCGACCGGGCGGTCGCGCAGCTCGAAAAGAAACGCACGCTCGAAGAGGAATACGGCGGCGTGCGTGCCGAATTCGAATGTTATGAACGGCTTAAAAAACTGCTCGAAGGCAATAAATTCATGGAATTCGTCGCCGAAGAGTATTTGCAGACGGTGGCGCTCAATGCGAGCAAGCGATTGCTGTCGCTCACGGGCGGAAGGTACTTTCTGCGCTACGAGGGCGGGTTTTTCGTGGGCGATAACTTCGACGGCGGCAATCTGCGCACGGTTTCCACGCTTTCGGGCGGGGAAACCTTCCTTGTTTCGCTCTCGCTTGCGATCGCGCTGAGCGCGGAAATCTGCGCCCGTTCGTTGCGTCCGAATGAGTTTTTCTTCCTCGACGAGGGGTTCGGCACGCTTGACGAAAAGCTTGTCGATGTCGTTATGGACAGTCTTGAAAAACTCAAAAACGAAAACCTCACCGTGGGGATCATATCGCACGTCGAGGAATTAAAGCATAGAATAAGCCGTAAGCTTTCGGTCAAAAAAGCGACGGAAAAACACGGCTCGCAAATATTAACGGAGTAAAGAAAAATGGCATTTTCGATTTTAACGCCCGTCACGTTATGGAAGGATTTCGACGATACGCTGCCTTTGTGCGAAGAGGTCGTTTCCGAAACGCAGCAGGAAGGCGTCACCGTGCGCGACATTTTGTTTTACGGCAGACAGGTGGGCGAAGAGCGCGTCGTCATCTATGCGCGCTATTCCTTCCCGACGGGCGCGCAGCGTTTTCCCGTCGTCATGGTGCTCTTCGAGGCGGGCATGGAATTCGACGAACGGTTCGTAAACCGCTTTCTTTCGTCCGGCTACGGCGTGCTGTGCGTCGATTACTGCGGCGAGAACGGCAAAAGCCTGCACACGCATTATCCCGCCGCAATCGATTATGCCAATTTCGCCCGTGCGGGCGAGCATCTTACGCGGGCGAACCCCACGGCGCGCGAAACGAGCTGGTACGAGTGGGCGGCGGTCGCGCGGTATGCGGCGCGCTACCTTGCTACGCGCGAAGAGGTGACGGCGGCGGGGGCGATCGGCATGCGCACGGGCGGAGAAGTGCTTTTTAAGATCGCGCCGTATGCGCCGCTTCAGTGCATGATCTCGGTATGCGCGGCGGGTTGGCTTGCCTATCAGAATATGGAACGCTATTCCGACGACGGCAAACGCGCGTTCGACGAAGAGCGTTACCGTTATATCGCGGGGATCGACTCGCAGAGTTACGCGCCCTATGTAAAATGCCCCGTGCTCTTGCTTTCCGCCGTGAACGACGTGAAGTATGACCACGACCGCGTTTACGATACCTTCCGCATGCTCAATCCCGAGATCGAAAAAGCCATTCTCTTCTCGGCGCACGGCAACGGACTGATCGGCACGCATTCGGTGCGCAACGTCGATCTCTTTCTCGATAAATATCTCAAAGGGCGTTCGGTGTTTATCAGCAAACCCATTTCGATCGAGGCGAAAGAGGATCGGGAGGGCAACCTCGTCGTCGAGGTAAAGGGCGACAAGGCGGGCGAGATCGACGACTGCGGCATTTTCTATACCGAGAAGGTGACGGGTTCGAGAACGCGCGACTGGACGCGTCTGCTCGGCGAACCGAAGGACGGCGACAACGTGTTCACCGTTCCGCTCGGGTTGTATACGGAAAGCAAAAAAGCGCTCGTCTACGGTTTTGTGAAATATTCGAACGGGTTTTCCGTTACGTCGAACATCAAAGAGATCGTGCTCGAAAAACAGTATAAAAACAGTTGTCTTAAAAGCCGCGTCGTCTATTCGAACACCGACGGTTACAACGGATTCGTAGGGGTGCGGCAGCATACGAAGGCCGTTGCCGACTGTTTCATGCCCGACAGTTCTTCCAATCTGAAAGTAGAGGCGGGCTACGGCGGCATCATGGGCATCACCGCGCCTGCGGGCATAATCTCGTTCCGCGTGGGCGAACCGCGTTACGGCGCGCCCGAGGGCGTTTCCTTCCGGTTCGACGCTTACGCAAAGGAAAACGCGCGCCTCAAAATCATGTTTTATCTCGACGCCAACGAAGAACAGGGCTACGGCGCCGAGGTCAACGTGGAAGGCGGCGGCAAATGGAAGAGTTTCGTCCTCGATCCCTTCGATTTCAAGTCGGCAAACGGCGCGTCGCTTGGCGACTTCACGCACGCCGTATCGGTTGCGTTTTACAGTGAACGGGAGGTTCTTGTAAACAACGTTTTATGGATCTGACCTTGAAACTCGGCACGGTGGTCGAAACGAAGAAACCCCATCCCTGCGGCGGGAAACTTTGGGAAATCATTCGGACGGGCGCCGACTGGAAAATAAAATGCAGAACGTGCGGAAGGGCGGTCATGCTGTCCCCCGACGAGCTCAAAAAACGCGTGCGGCGCGTGGCGGAGGAAAACGATGATTAACCGCCCCAAAATGCTCAACGAGCGGCAGGAAACGCGCGCGGAAAGGTTTTTTTCCGCGCTTTGCACGCTTGCGGTGATCCTTCTCGTTGCCTTCACGATCTTCAATCTGTGGTTCGTCAATACCTATTTCATCGTCGAAGTTGATGGGGTATCGATGGAAAACACGCTGTTAAACGGCGATGCTCTGTACGCAAAACGGGTTAATTTTTTCTTCTCCGCCGAACGGGGCGACGTCGTCGTCATAAACGTCAAACAATACGGATTGTTCGACGAGGATACCGAGCGCGTCATCAAGCGGCTGATCGCCGTGGAAGGCGATACGGTGAAGTGCGAACACGGCGTTGTCTGGCGCGATACGGGCAACGGTTACGAACGGTTAGACGAGCCTTACGCCAAAGGCGTAACGCCCGACTTCGAAGAAGTGAAAGTGGGGTTCGGGCAGATCTTTTTCCTCGGCGACAACCGCCCGATCAGCAAGGATTCCACCGAAGTCGGTTGCCTGTATTATGCCGATATCGTCGGCGTCGTATCCGAAGAGGAGATTGAAAAAGTCATATCCAAACGGGAGAAAGAAAATAATGAAAGTCTACATTTTTTCGACGATACAAGGCGGCAAATCATGATAAAAAAGGAGTTGTACTTATGGTAAAGATTTCAGCGGACAGCACATGCGATTTAGGGAAATACGGCGAGGAACGCCGCGTGGCGATCATGCCGCTGTCGGTGATTTTAGGCGATAAAAGTTACCTCGACGGCGTGGAAATTACGCCGCACGATATTTTCGATTACGTCGAAAAAACGGGCACGCTGCCCAAAACTTCCGCGCCCGCGATCGTCGATTACGAAGAATTTTTCGCGCGGCAGACCGAGAACGGCGACGAACTGCTGCATTTCAACATTTCGGCAAAGAGTTCGTCGTCGCACGACCATGCGGCGGAAGCGGCGAAGAGCTTTGCGGGCAAGGTGACGGCGATCGACAGCAAGGCGCTCTCTTCGGGGCAGGGCTTGCTCGTTATGAAGGCGTGCGACCTTGCCGCCGCGGGCAAGAGCGCGCAGGAAATCGCCGACGAGATCAAAACGCTCATTCCCAAAACAAATACCTCGTTCGTGCCCGATCGCCTCGATTATCTTTATAAGGGCGGCAGATGTTCGCGCATGGCGATGTACGGGGCAAATCTGCTCAAAATCCATCCGCTCATCGAAATGCACGACGGGCAACTGTTTGCGGATAAAAAGTACCGCGGCAACATGCAAAAGTGCATTTCAAATTATATCGACGATCTTGCCGCGCAGTATCCTTCTTACGATGAAACGCGCTGTTTTATCACGCACAGCAACGCCGACAAAGAACTCGTGGAATTTGCGATCGAAAAGACAAAACGCACTTTTTCGTTTCAAGAGATCTGCGAAACGGTTGCGGGATCGGTGATCACGGGGCATTGCGGCAGAAACACGCTCGGGTTGCTCTTCATCGCCCGCTGACGCCCTTTGTATGCGCGCAATCGTGAAATTTTTCAAAACGGTGTTTTCGGGCGCGGCGCATTTGCTTGCTTTGTGTCTTAAAATCGCTTATAATATTCTTAAAATGCTGAAAATCCGCATTCTGACGCTTTACCTTGCGGCATGCGGTTGCGCGCAGTGGTTTTTCCGTGCGTTCGACGGCGGCAACGCCGTCTGGTTCTGGACGGGGTTCGCGCTCTGTTGCGCGCTTACGCTTACGGCGTGGACGGTTTTTCTTTTGCGTTACCGCAAGCGGACGGAACGAAAACGCGTGCCGGAAGAAGAGCAGGAAGAAAAAGCGCCTTGCGCGCCCGTTTCGACCGTAGAGGATCAGCCTGGCGGCGCGCGGTATTTCACCGTAAAGGGGCACGAAAATTTTTATTTCGCCGAATACGACGATCGTTACGAACTTTACGAAAAGCGGCGGGAAGGCGATCGGTATATCCGAACCGACTACAAAAGGGAGTAAAACATGACGAAAATCTACAACGACAACGATCTGTGGGAATGCTTTAAGCAGCGGCGCAGGATCTTAGGCGTGTTCCTCGGCGTGACGGCGTTTTACGCGCTGTGCATGGCGGGGTTCGTGATCGCCTTTTCCATGTTACCGTATCAGGATAAAAACGGGCTGTGGATGAAAATCGTAGCCTGCGCGCTGACGGCGGTTTATATTATTTTCTCGTTCCCGTACATGGGAATCTGTTTCAAGCGTTCCAACGCCTATTGCAAAACCATTCGGTTTATTTCGGTCGGTTTGAAAGAGTATTCCTTTTTACCCTTCGAAGGCATCGACGACTGGACGACGCGCGACGGCGTCGACGTCAACGTCGCGCTTTTCACGGTGAAAAACCGTAAGAGCGAAGAGGACATGACGCGGCAGATCTATATCGACGGCGAAAAGGATTTTCCGCCCTTCGAAGAGGGTAAAATGGTGCGCATGATCACGCAGGGGAATTTACTCATCGAATACGAAATTACGGACATAGAAGGAGAGAAAGAATGAGAGCGGTCGTAACGGTAACGGGTACGGACAAACGCGGCATCATTGCCAAGGTGAGCGGGTTTTTATTCGAGCGCGACGTGAATATCGAGGATATTTCGCAAACCGTGCTCGGCGAGCAGTTTGCCATGATCATGATGACCGAAACGGGCGAAAACTGCGATTTCCTCAAGCTCAAAGAAGAGCTCGAAGAGATGGGTTCCAAAATCGGTATGAGCGTGCGCATTCAGCATGCCGCCATTTTCGACGCAATGCACAATGTGTAAGCGCAAAGCGGGTGCGGTAAGTCAGATAAAGGACAAAAAATGTTTAATAAATTCGATGTATTAGAAACGATCGACATGATCGAGAAAGAGCACCTCGACATCCGTACTGTTACGATGGGGCTGTCGCTCTTTTCCTGTATCCGCGAAACGGCGCAAAAGACGGCGGACGCGGTGTACGATCTTGTCATGAAAAAGGCGGAAAAGCTCGTTCCCACCGCCGAGGCGCTCTCGCGCGAGTACGGCATTCCCATCGTGAACAAACGCGTATCGGTCACGCCCGTATCGCTGTTGACGGCGGCGTTTCCCGCAAAGAGCGTGCTCGTCGGGCGGGCGCTCGACCGGGCGGCGGGAAACCTTGGAATCGACTTTTTGGGCGGATATTCCGCGCTCGTACATAAAGGTACGGCGGACTACGAAGAGACCTTCTTAAAGACCATACCCGAAACGCTTGCGACGACCGAACGGCTCTGCTCGTCGGTCAACGTCGGTTCGACGCATTCGGGAATCAATATGGACGCCGTCCGCTTAATGGGGCAGATCGTCAAGGAGGCGGCGGCGCGCACGGCGGAAAAAGACGGTCTTGGCTGTGCGAAACTCGTTATTTTCTGCAACGCGGTGGAAGACAATCCCTTTATGGCGGGGGCGTTCCACGGCGCGGGCGAGGCGGATACCGTCGTCAACGTGGGCGTATCGGGGCCGGGCGTCGTGCATCACGCGCTCAAATTCGTACCCGACGCCGACCTGACCGACGCCGCCGAGCTCATTAAACGCACGGCGTTTAAGATCACGCGCGCGGGGCAGCTCGTCGCCAAAGAGGCGGCGCACCGTCTTGGCGCACGGTTCGGCATCGTCGATCTGTCGTTGGCGCCCACGCCTGCGCGGGGCGATTCGGTGGCGCATATTCTCGAAGAACTCGGGCTGGAAGTCGTGGGGTGCCACGGTACGACTGCGGCGCTCGCCATGCTGAACGATGCGGTGAAAAAGGGCGGACTTATGGCGTCCTCGCGCGTCGGCGGGCTTTCGGGTGCGTTTATTCCCGTATCCGAAGATATCGGCATGATCGAATCGGCAACGAGCGGCAATATCTCGATCGATAAATTAGAGGCGATGACCTGCGTCTGTTCGGTCGGACTCGATATGATCGCGATCCCCGGCGATACGCCCGCTTCTACGATTTCGGCGATCATTGCCGACGAGGCGGCGATCGGCATGATAAATTCCAAAACGACGGCGGTGCGCGTCATACCCGCACCCGGCAAAAAAGTGGGCGATCGGGTGAGTTTCGGCGGATTGCTCGGCGAGGCGCCCGTCATGCCCGTTCACGGCGGATCGAGCGAAAAACTGATTGCGCGCGGCGGACTCATTCCCGCCCCCGTGCACAGTTTCAAAAATTAAAAGGAAGGCGTTAGTATGGAAAGGAACGAAGTTGCAGAAAAATACAAATGGAAGATCGAGGATATTTATCCCGACGACGAAGCGTGGGAGCGCGACTATGCCGCCGTGGAAGGCAAGCTGGATTTTTCCGCTTACCGCGGAACGCTCAACACGGCGGAAAACGTTCTTGCCTATTTGAGGGCAGAAGAAGAAATCGAGCGCAAAATTCAGAAACTGTATATCTACGCCCATATGAAACACGACGAGGACGTACGCAACACCAAATACGGCGCCTACCTCAATAAGACGGTCGCGGTGTTTTCGCGCCTCGGCGCCGAAACGGCGTTCTTCACGCCTGAACTGACCGCGCTTGACGATCAAACGCTGTTGGCTCTTGCGGGCGATAAACGGCTCGAAGATTACGATTATACGCTTAAAAGGCTGATCGCCGAAAAGAAATATATCCTCACCGAAAAGGAAGAAAAGCTGCTTGCGCTGGCGCAGGAACCGTTGCAGGTCGCGGGCGAGGCGTTCAACATGCTCGACAATGCCGAGCTCAATCTGCCCGAAATCGAATACGAAGGCAAGAAACAGCAGCTCACGCACGGATTATATTCTGTCATCATCAACGGAAAAGACCGTGAAAAACGCAAAGAGGCGTTCACTCTTTACTACGGCGCGTACCGCAAAATTCTCAACACGCTGGCAATCACCTATTACGGCAACGTGCGCAGTGATATCTTCGTGAAGAACGCGCGCGGGTTCGACAGTTGCCTTTCCATGGCGCTTTTTCAGGAAGACGTCGAACCGGGCGTATATGCCGCGCTGCTCAACGCCGTGCATAAAGGGCTGCCCGTTATGCACCGTTATATGCAGGTGCGTAAAGAGGCGCTCGGCTACGACGAGATGCACATGTACGATATCTATCCTTCGCTCGTTGAAGACGCCGAACTGAAATTATCGTACGAAGAGGCTTACGAATTGGTATTAAAGGGGCTTGCGCCGCTCGGCAAGGAATACGGCGAACTGTTGAAAAAGGGCCGCGACGGGCGTTGGATCGACGTGATGGAAACGACGGGCAAACGCAGCGGCGCCTATTCCATTTGCGCCTTCGGCACGCATCCTTTCGTTCTTCTCAACTATCAGAAAACCACGCACGACGTGTTCACGATCGCGCACGAAATGGGGCATTCTATTCATTCGTATTTTTCGTGCGCCAAACAGCCGTACGCCAAATCCGATTATAAGATCTTCGTGGCGGAAGTGGCGAGCACGGTGAACGAGGTGCTGCTGCTCAAATATCTGCTTTCGTCCACCAAAGATAAAAAGCTCAAAAAATATCTGCTCGGTTATTATATGGATATGATCCGCACGACGCTCTTCCGCCAGACGCAGTTTGCCGAATTCGAAGAACAGGCGCACGCGAAGGCAGAGGCGGGCGAGCCGCTCAACAAAGATAATTTAACCGAACTTTATTACGCGCTGAACAAGCAGTATTACGGCGACGCCGTCACGCACGACGAGGAAATCGGCTTCGAATGGTCGCGTATCTCGCATTTCTATAATTCGTTCTACGTCTATAAATATGCCACGGGCATCACGGCGGCGATCTGCATTGCCGAACGCATTCTGCGCGAGGGGCAGAGCGCGGTGAACGATTATTTTGCCTTCCTTTCGGGGGGCAGTTCGACCGATCCCGTGTCGCTTTTGCGTCTTGCGGGCGCCGATCTCACGAAGGAAGAAACCTTCACGGCGGCGATGCAGTCGTTCTCGGACGCGCTCGAAGAGTTTGTAACATTATAAGAGGTAACGAACATGGCGAATACCACCATGCCGCACAATTTAGACGCGGAAGCCGCTTTGCTCGGCTGTATGCTGATCGACGCCGAAGTGCAGGCCGATCTTCTCGAGGCGCTCGAAGAGGACGATTTTTATCAGGAATCGCACCGCGAAATTCTGCTTGCCATGAAAAAGGTGTACGGCGGACATAAGGTGATCGACGTCGTCACGCTGACCGACCGCCTCGAACACGACGGCGCGTTGCAGAAGGCGGGCGGGATCCGCCATATCACCGAGCTTGCCGACAGCACGCCCTCCGCCGCAAATTATAAACAGTATCTCGAAATCGTCAAACGCGACGCCGTGAACCGTTCGCTCATTCGTGCGGCGCAGTCGATCGTCGAAAATTCGCGGCAGGGCAAGGAAGAGCGCGAGGCGATATCCTTTGCCGAAAAACTCATTTACGATATATCCAAAAAAGAGGATAACGGCGATCTGGCGGGGCTGGAAGACGGCACAACCATTCAGTCGGTAATCGATAAATTCGAAACCATTCAGTCCAACCCCAACGCCTACCGCGGTGTGGAAACGGGTTTCACGTTGCTCGACAAGATGACAAACGGCTTGCAGAAGTCCGACCTCATCGTGCTTGCCGCCCGCCCCGGTATGGGCAAGACGTCGTTTTCCATGAACATCGTCGGGCATGCCTGCCTTAATAAGGGCAAGGTGGCGGCGGTGTTCTCGCTCGAAATGCCGCGCGAACAGATCGTGCAGCGTCTGTTATGCTCACATGCGCAGGTTTCCATGGAAAAAGCGCTTTCGGGCAAACTCAATCAAAGCGAATGGCGCAATCTCATGCGCGCAAGCGATAAATTGCAGAAATCGAAGATCTTTATCGACGACAGCTCGCGCGTCACGCCTGCGGAAATATTATCCAAATGCCGTCGGCTTGCCACGGCGCAGGGGCTCGATCTCGTCATGATCGACTATATCCAGCTCATGGGCGGCGACAACGTCAAGGGCGGCGGCAATTCCTTTGAGAACCGCCAGCAGGAAGTTTCGCAGATCACGCGAAACCTCAAAATCATGGCAAAGGAACTCAACGTGCCCGTTATCGCGCTTTCGCAGTTGCGCCGTATCCAGACGCAGGAACCGCAGCTTTCCGACCTGAGAGAGTCGGGCGCGATCGAGCAGGACGCCGATATCGTCATGTTCATCAACCGCCCCGACGTCGGCATTTCGCCCGAGGAAATGGCGAAGAAGAACATCGTCAAAGGTGCGGCGTATCTCACGATCGCGAAACACCGAAACGGCAGCCCCGGGCGCGTACCTTTGCGCTTTATCGGCGAGAGGACGACGTTCATCGACGCCGAAGATACGGGCAGACCCGACGAGGAACCCAACTACGGCGCGCCTCCGCCGCCTTCCGATGCAGACTTTGCAGGTTACGACGGCGGCGATCCTTATTCTTCCGACGGCGATCTGCCGCCGCTCGAATGACGACGCGCATCAGCCCGCCCGACAAAAAGGCGCTTGCGTTTGCAAAAGAGGAAATCGCAAGGGGCGGCGTCGTAGCCTTTCATACCGAAACGGTTTACGGTTTAGGCGCGAATGCCTTCGACGATCGGGCGGTGGCAAAGATTTTTGCTTTGAAGGGCAGACCTGCCGACAATCCGCTTATCGTGCATGTGCACAAAAATTACGATTTTTCCGCGCTCGTCGATTTTATTCCGCCTTATGCCAAAGCGTTGGCGCGCGCGTATCTTCCGGGACCTTTGACCATGGTCTATCCCTCGGCAGGGAAGGTCAGTCCGAGCGTATCGTGCGGGCTGAACACTCTTGCCGTGCGTGTGCCGTCGTCGCCAACCGCGCAGGCTTTTTTACGCGCGGTCGGTCTGCCGATCGCCGCGCCCAGCGCGAATAAATCCAAACACGTTTCGCCCGTTACGGCGGGTCACGTTTACGATGACTTTCAGGGTGAAATTCCGCTTATTCTCGACGGAGGCGCCTGTTCGGGCGGCATCGAGAGCACCGTTCTCGACTGCACGGGTGAGGTGCCGCAGATCTTGCGCGCGGGGCTTGTTACGCGCGAGATGATTGCAGCGGTCGCGGGTGACTGCACCGTTTACCGCATGCAGGCGGGCGAACAGCCCAAAAGCCCCGGTATGGCGCATAAACATTATGCGCCCAAATGCAGGGCGGTCTGCTTTACGGCGGAAGAGGCGCAAGCGGCGCGGGTCTGTTACGCAGAAGAATTGCACGCGGGCGGTACGCCGTATTACGTTTGCGAACGCGCTTTGTTGCCCGAATTTGAAGGGAACGCGCTCGATTTAGGGGGGGATCCTGCGGAAATGGCGGCGCGCCTTTATGCGCTTTTGCGCGAAGGGGAACAAAAAGCGACGTTGCTTATCGCAATCGAACCGAAAGAACGCGGCGGCGTGATGGACGGGGTACTCAACCGTTTTTGCCGTGCGTTCGGGAGGGATCATGAAACATAAGAAAATTCTTTTCGTATGTACGGGTAATACCTGCCGTTCGCCTATGGCGGCGGCGGCGCTTCGGCAGGAACTCAAACGCCGCAAAATTGCTTGGTATACCGTGCAATCGGCGGGGTTGCACGCCGAAACGGGCGCGCCCATGTCGGCGCATGCCAAACAAGCGCTCGATGAAAGGAAGATACCGTTCGCGCCTGACTTTTGCGCGCGGCAACTCAACGAAAAGATGATAAAAGAAGCGTTTGCGATCGTCTGCGTGAGCGAACGCCACCGCGAACAGTTGCAGGGCAGACCGAACGTGACCAGCCTGCGGGCGCTTGCCGACTGCGACTTGCCCGATCCCTACGGACAGGGCGTCGAGGCTTACCGCGAAACGCTGCGCGCCGTCTGCGCATGCCTGCCCGCGATTATCGAAGGGTTGGGTCTGAATCAGATTAACAAATCGTAAGGAAGGAAATCATATATGAAAATCGCTATTTGCTGCGACCACGGCGGCTTGGCACTCAAAAACGCCGTTCTCGCATATTTAAGAGAGAACGGGCACAAAGTAAAGGACTGCGGAACGACGTGCGCCGATTCGTGCGATTATCCCGACTTCGCGCTGCTTGCCGCCGAGGCGGTTGCAAGCGGGGAATGCGAACGCGGGATTTTCGTGTGCACTTCGGGAATCGGTGTTTCCATCGTTGCCAACAAAGTGCCGGGCGTGCGTTGCGCGCTCTGCGCGGAACCGCTTTCCGCCCGCATGACGCGCGAACACAACGACGCGAACGCATTGGCGCTCGGCGGCGGGTACGTCGGCGTGAATTTGGCGCTTGAAATCGTGCGCGTCTTTTTAGAAACGCCTTTTTCGCAGGGCGAGAATCATAAGCGCAGAGTCGCGAAGATTGCGGAAATCGAGAAAAAATATTCGAAATAAGTAAGGGATACAACAGATGACCAAGGCGTTAAAGGACAAAATAATCGAATCGCTTACGTCCATTTTGCCGATTGCGCTCATCATCGTCGTGTTGAGCGTTACGCTCACGCCCCTCGATACGGGCATGTGGGCGCTTTTTACCGTGGGCGTGATCATGCTGATTCTCGGCATGGGCTGTTTTACGCAGGGTGCGGATATGTCGATGCTTGTCATCGGCGAAAAAATCGGTCAGGCGATGACGCGTTCGCGCAAGGTGTGGCTGATCGCGTTGCTGTCCTTTGTCATCGGGATCATCGTCACGCTTGCCGAGCCCGACTTGACCATTCTTGCCGAGCAGGTCGCTTCGGTTAACAACTATCTGTTCATTATCACCGTGGCGGTCGGCGTGGGGATCTTTCTCATGATCGCCATGCTGCGCATCGTCTTCCGGATTCGTCTTTCGATCCTGTTGATCATCTTTTACGTTGCGGCGTTTATCGTCAGTATCTTCGTATCGCCCGAGTTCTGGGCGGTTTCCTTCGATGCGGGCGGTGTGACGACGGGCCCTATGACCGTTCCGTTTATTCTCTCGCTCGGCATCGGCGTCGCTTCGATCCGCAGCGATAAAAAGGGGCAGGATGATTCTTTCGGTCTTGTCGCGCTTTCGAGCGTCGGACCGGTGATCGCGGTGCTGGTGCTCGGCGTGATCTTCCAAATCGGACACGTCGATTATCCCATCGAGGCGCTGCCCGAAGTGACGGATACGCAGAGCGTTCTCTTGATCTACCTTTCGCCCGACCGCGGACTTGTTAAATACATACAGGAAATCGCCATCGCCATTGCGCCCATCATCGTCTTTTTTCTGCTCTTTCAGTTGATTTCGCGCAGCTTTCACAAGCGCCAGTTCGTGCGTATTTTCATTGGGTTTGCCTATACCTTCGTTGGGTTGTTGCTCTTTTTAACGGGCGCGAACGTCGGGTTTATGCCCGTCGGCAGACTGATCGGCGAACTGCTTGCGCAAAAATGGGGCGGCTGGCTGCTCATTCCCGTCGGTATGCTTATCGGTTATTTCGTCGTCGCGGCAGAGCCTGCCGTGCACGTCCTCAATAAGCAGGTGGAAAAGATGTCGGCAGGGGCGATTTCGTCGAAAGCCATGAAACACGGGCTTTGTATCGGCGTGTGCCTTGCAATCGGGCTGGCGATGACGCGCATTTTGACGGGTGTTAATATTATGTGGTTCCTGATTCCCGGTTACGTCGTCGCGCTCGTTCTGACCTTTTTCACGCCGCCTATTTTCACGGGTATCGCGTTCGACTCGGGCGGCGTCGCAAGCGGCGCCATGGTATCTTCGTTCGTACTGCCTATGGCGATCGGCGCTTGCAGCGTGATCAATGCGGATGCGATCATGACGCAGGCGTTCGGCTGCGTGGCGTTTGTCGCGCTTGCGCCGCTCGTTTCCATTCAGATCCTCGGCATCGTCTATCAACATAAAACGCGCAAGATCAAACGCAATTTCTTTTCGGTTGAAGAAAGAATTATCGAATACGAGGTGGACTGATGGCGGAAAAAATCATGCAGGCGAAGAAAGATTTGCGTGAGGCGAAGGAAAAGCTGAGCGGCAATATCCGTAAAAAAGTCGAAAAAGTGACTAAAAAACAATCGCCCGTCAACCGCGCTAAACTGCTCGTGAGCATCGTCAACCAGAACGACGAACAGAAACTCAAAGGCATTCTCGACGACGTTTCGATCGCGCTTGCCGCCGTGTTTTCGGGCACGGGTACGGCGCGTTCCACCGTGCTCGACTATCTGGGCATCGGCGAAACCGAAAAAGCGGTCGTGCTGTCGCTCTTTCCCGAGAGCGATGAAGAAGCGATCATGCGCGAGATCCGCTCGCAGATGTCGCTTTATCTGGTGGGGCGGGGCATTTCGTTCACCGTTCCGCTGACGGGGATTTCGGAAATCGTTGCGAACGGCATTACGAATGCGGCAACAAACAAAAATACGGACGGGAGTAAAATTATGAACGCAGATACGCGAAAATATAGTCTGATCGTGGCGATCGTTGCGGCAGGGCACGTCGACGAGGCGATGAACGCCGCACGCGCCGCAGGCGCCGCAGGCGGCACGATAGTCCGTTCGCGCAGTTTGGATAATAAAAAAGCCGAACAGTTTATCGGCATTTCGCTTGCGGTCGAGCAGGAAATCCTGCTGATCCTTGTCAAGAAAGAAAGTGCCATGGCGATCATGGAAGCGCTTTCGGTGCGCGTGGGGGTCAAGTCCGAGGCGGGCGGGGTGATTTTTTCTCTACCCGTCGATAAAACGGCGGGAATTTCCGCCGCTGACGAAGAAGAACCGCAAGAGGAAGAAAAGAAGTGACGCAGACAAGAATCCTTGCTATCGGCGGCGGCGAGTTGAAAACGCACGAAACATTGAAAATAGACGAATATATTGCCGCCGAGGCGAAAAAAATCGCAGGCGACAGACGGGCGTGCGGTTTGTTCCTGCCCACCGCAAGTCATGATTGCATGCCGTATTACAATACTTTCCATAAAGTTTATACGGGGCTGTTCGATGTTAAAACCGACGTCATGCTGCTTTGTAACCGTGAACCCGATCTTGCCAAATGGCAGGGGAAAATCGACAAAGCCGATTTTCTTTACATCGGCGGCGGCGATACCGTTTTTATGATCGAAGAATGGAAACGTACGGGTTTGTTAGATCTGTTACGCGGAGCTTATGAAAAGGGGAAGTTTTTTTGCGGCTTGTCGGCAGGGGCGATCTGCTGGTTCGAAGATATGTATTCCGATTCGGTCGTCGAGGGCGATTATGCCATGTATCGCGGATTAGGTTGGATAAAAGGAAAAATTTCTCCGCATTATAACGAAAGAACAGTTGACTTTGATAAAATTATCCTGTATAATAAATGGTGCGCGTGGGGCGTGGAAAACGACGCGGCACTGGAAATCGTGAACGGCGAGCCCGTGAAATCGGTTTCGGGCGGCGGCAAAGTTTACAGGCTCGATGCGGCAAACGGCGAACTTCTGAAAACGGAGTTTTGACGGATATGCGGATGTGGCGGAACTGGCAGACGCGCAGGTTTCAGGTTCCTGTGGGCGACCGTGGGGGT
>CAJUSA010000010.1 GCA_910589015.1 uncultured Christensenellaceae bacterium | reverse complement strand
TAAACATAGGTGTTCGTAAAAATACTTTTATAAATATGTTCGGTACTGTTCCTGCACGTCCGTCAAAAGGCGGAATTGTGGATATGCCGTATGATTTTACGCAAACAGATAAAATACTGCCACACCCCGTTTACGCTTGGATGAGTTGGGTGTGTGCACTCAATCCGTCCGATACTACCTTTGAAAGATTAAAGCCGTTAATTCAAGAGGCTTATGAGTACGCAAAGGAAAAGTATTCTAAAAGAAAGTAAGATAAATTCAATTTAATTTTCTGAATATGTGTAGTTAAAAGCTCTCAAACAAAATGTTTGAGAGCTTTCTGTCATTAATTGAAAATACAATTCTTTTTTAATTCCAAATAAAAGTGCCTATACAGAAGGCTTTTTGTTGCATTATTTTTTCTTACCTAATTCGTTCAGGGCGCCAAGCAGAAAGTATTCTGCCGTGGACTGCGGCTTGATGAGCGAACGCGCTTCGTCGGGCGTGCACCAGCGCGTTTCTTCGAGTTCTTCGTTGAGTTTGGTTTCGCCCTCTTCCGCCGTGACGATAAAGTTGAGCATGAGCACGTTTTTCGCGTCGTGATAGCGCGAGGCATAAAACCGCCACTTGATCGCCGTGAGGTTGGTTTCTTCTTTGAGTTCGCGCGGAATGGCTTTTTCGGCGCTCTCGCCTTTTTTAATATAGCCTGCAAGCAGTTTGTATTCTTCGTCGCCCGTGTGTTTCGCAAGCAGAATTTTATCTTCCGCACGGTTTACGACCGTCATGGAAACGGCAACGGGGAAGAAGGGGAATTTGAATTTATCGCACTGTGTGCAATAGGGAACAAGCCCTTCTTTTTCTAAAAAGCGAAGCGTCAGTTTTTCGCCGCAATCTCTGCAATACATATAAAACCCTCCTTTCGGGTATTTTATTTATTCTACGCTTGTTTTTCGGAATTGTCAACTGTTTTTCAAGAAATCTTTGTGATAGTATGTTAAAATTTTACATGATATGATAAAACTTTACTTATGTTTTTTGCCAAAATCCGCCTTTTTTCGACGAATAAGGGCAAAATCGCGCACGGCGAACATGATAAGATAGAGGAAAATGCGCGCGGGGTTAGATATGGCACGGAAAATCGTCGTAACATCGGGAAAGGGCGGCGTCGGAAAAACGACGGTCTGCTGTAATCTCGGCGTGCAGCTTGCAAAGCGCGGCTACAGGGTGATTGTCTGCGACCTCGATTTCGGGCTGAATAACGCCGACGTGGTGCTCGGTACCGAAAATCTCGCTGCCTACGACGTACTCGACGCGGTGGAAGGGCGTTGCCGTCCGCGGCAGGCGCTCGTGAGGCATCCGCGTTATCCCACGCTTTTTTCGTTGGCGAGCAACCGTTATTCGCAACGGTATATCTCGCCGCAAGCCGTGCGGTTGGTACTCGATTCGCTTTCGGCGCAGTTTGACTTTATTCTCATCGATTCGCCCGCGGGCATCGACGAAGGTTTTCACCGCGCCGCGTCGTGCGCCGAAGAGGCGCTCATCGTCACCACGCCGCATATTTCCGCGTTACGCGACGCCGACAAAGTGGCGTCCATTCTCAAAAGCTACCGTTTTTCCCGCGTGTGGCTGGCGGTGAACATGGTGCGCAAAGATTTTATCCGCCGCGGCGAAATCATTTCACCCTTCGAAATTTCCGCCGCGTTGCGCGTACCGTTGGCGGCGTCGTTGCCCGAAGAGGACAAAATTTTCATTCACAATATCTTCGAGCGTTCGCGCTCGTTCCGCGCGCTGGCGGCGTGCATTGCCTCGGGCGAGCTCAAAAAAACCAAACATAAGGAGGGCGTATGAAAACCGATACAAAGGAACGGTTGTTGCACCTGATCGAAACCGATAAGGGCGAGATGAACGAGAAGAGTGCGAAAGCGGCTTACGATGAGCTCATGCGGATTGCAGGGGAATTTTTCGAAACCGAGGGCGACGGAAGGCTTTCGGTGGAAAGCGGTAAGCGCGATTTGCTCGTCACCTTTACCGTGCGCGCCAAACGCGTGAAAAATTTTACGAGTCTTTGAAACAAGCCGCCGTTCGGCGGTTTTTTATTTACTTGTTTTTCTAAAAACACAACATGTAGAAAAATCCTTTACAAAACGTTCCAAATATAGTATAATAATACACGGATTTTAATCCGAAGACCACGGAGGACATATGCGTTGCTTATTTTGTAACTGTACGGAGAGTAAAGTCATCGATTCGCGCTCGGCGGACGACGATACGACCATTCGTCGCCGCCGCGAATGTACGGGCTGCGGCAGAAGGTTCACGACGTATGAAACCATTGAAATTACGCCCGTTCTCGTCGTTAAGTCCGACGGCAACCGCCAGTCCTTCGATAAGGGCAAGGTGAAACGCGGTATTATGAAGGCGTGTGAAAAACGCCCCGTTCCCATCGAGAAGATCGACGCACTTACCGATGAAATCGCAAAAAAAGTCTATAATTCCATGGAACAGGAAATTTCGTCGAAAGCCATCGGCGAAATGGTGATGGACGGGTTGAAAGAGCTCGACGAGGTTGCCTATGTGCGATATGCCTCGGTTTACCGTTCCTTTAAGGATATTTCTTCCTTCATGATGGAATTGCAACGCATGATGGAAACCAAGCAATCCGATAAAAAATAACGCGGAGGGATCATGTCTCTCAAAAAAGTAAACATCGGGAAGATGACGCTCGGCGGCGGAAGGGTCGCCGTGCAGAGTATGACCACGGTAAAAACGGGCGACGTCGAAAGTAGCGTCGCTCAAATTCTTCGTTTAGAGAAGGCGGGGTGCGACATCGTGCGCGTTGCCGTTGCGGACGAAGGGGACGCGCTGGCGCTTTCCGCCATCAAGGCGCGCGTGCACGTTCCCGTCGTTGCCGACGTGCATTTTTCGGCAAGACTTGCCGTGCTCGCCGTCGAGAACGGCGCCGATAAATTGCGGATCAACCCCGGAAACATCGGCGGGGAACAAGAGATCGCGTACGTCGCCGCCTGCCTGAAAGCGCATAAAATTCCCGTGCGCGTGGGGGCGAATACGGGCAGCATCGAACGGCATTTTCTCGAAAAATACGGGCGCAGTCCCGCCGCGCTCGTCGAAAGCGCGCTCTTCAACGTGGCGGTGCTCGAACGGCACGGCGTGGAAGAGATCGTCCTTTCCGTCAAGGCGTCGGGCGTACCGTTTACGGTAGACGCTTATACGCTGTTATCCGGGCGCACGGATTATCCGTTGCATCTGGGTGTGACCGAGGCGGGCGGGGAACGCATGGGCGTCGTGAAGAGCGCGGCGGGCATCGGCGCGTTGCTTCTGAAGGGGATCGGCGATACCATTCGCGTTTCGCTCAGTTGCGATCCCGTGAAGGAAGTCGTTGCCGCACACGATATTCTGCGTGCCGTCGGGTTGGAAACCGAATTCGTCGACGTCGTATCCTGCCCGACCTGCGGTCGTTGTGCGTACGATTGCCTGACGCTTGCCGCCAAGGTGGAAGAGCGTACGCGCGGCGTAAACAAGAAACGCAAAGTCGCGGTCATGGGGTGCGTGGTAAACGGCCCCGGCGAGGCGCGAGATTGCGATTTGGGGATCGCGGGCGGCAAAGAATATTGCGTGATCATGCAAAAGGGAATGCCCGACGAACGCGTTTCCGCCGCCGAGGCGGAAACGGTATTTTTCCGTCGTTTGGAAGAGATACTGAAATGAAGAGTGTGGAATATTTACGCGAGATAAGAGAGGCGGACGGATTGAAAAACGCCGTGCTCGTCAAGATCGAGGCGGCGGGCGATATCATTACGTTCCGCCTGCATACCGATTGCATGTATACCGACGCGGACGTGGAACACGCGTGCGCGGTGACGGCGCGCTACATGCCTGCGGGCTACAAGGCGGACGTGCGCGTCATGAAGTCCGTGCCCAATGCCGACGCGGTAAAAGCCTATTTGCTCGATAAACTCAAAAACATGTATCCTGCCGTGGCGGCGTTCGTGTCGCCCGAGGACGTCGCGGTCGAGGCAGGCAAGGGCGGCGGAAGTTTCGTGATCGGCACGGCGTCGGCTCGCGTTTCGGAAGAAACCGCCGACGCGCTCTGCCGCGAAACGGCGCGCAATTTCTGCGGTAGCTGGACGGGGGAATTCCGCACGGTCAAAAAAGATCTGGGCGAGATCGTCCCTGCGGAAACGGTGGAAGAATACGTCATGAAGGCGCGCTTTTTCCCCGTAACGGAATATGCCGCGATCGACGGCGCGGCGCCCAAAGAGGCGCTCTATCTTGCCGATCTCAACGGCGAGGTGAAAGGGGTAACGGTCTGCGGCGCGGTCACTTACCTCGAAGAGCGCGCCACGAAGGCGGGCAAGCCTTTTTTCATGATTACAATTTCCGACGGCACGGGGCAGGTTCGCGCGTCGTATTTCACCCGCAAAACCACGATCGAAAAGGTGCGCACCGTCAAGCAGGGCGATTATATCTGCCTTACGGGCGACAACGAGCTTTATAACGGTTCGCTTTCGTTTCGGGCGAGGGGTATCGATTTCGGCAGACCGCCGCAGGATTTCGTGCCCGTTATGCGTCCTTCGCGTCCCGTTCCCGCGCAGTATAAAGCGGTCTTTCCCGTTTCGGCGGTGGAATATGTGCAGGCAGAGCTGTTCACGAACGAACAATACCCCGCCGCATTCGAGAACGCCGAATTCGTCGTATTCGATCTGGAAACAACGGGGCTTTCCAACTCCAACCCCGACCACATGGACAAGATCATCGAGATCGGCGCGGTCAAACTGAGCGGCGGGAAGATATCCGAAAAATTTTCTTCCTTTGTCGCCTGCCCCGTAAAACTCAGCGACGAAATCATCGGGATCACGGGCATTACCGACGACATGCTGCGCGGCGCGCCCGATATCAAAGACGTCATCGCCGATTTTTATAAATTCGCGCACGGCTGTATTTTAGTGGGGCATAACGTGCAGTTCGACTATAAATTTATCCGTTACTACGGCGAAAAAGAGGGGTTTTTGTTCGACCAGCGGCAGTACGATACCATTCCGTTTGCGCAGGAGCTGCTGCGGCTCAATAATTACAAATTAAACACGGTTGCCGATCACTTCGGGTTTACCTTCAACCACCACCGCGCCTATGACGACGCGTTCGTCACCGCGAAGATCTTTAAAGAGCTGGTGCGGATCAAAGGCGGGTTGCCGAAGTAAGAACGAAATATAAAAATCTTGAAAAAAACGCTTGCAAAATTTTTTCGTGCATGGTATAATACAATCGCTTAATCACGAAAGGGGTTGAGAGCGGGTTTCCCGCTCTCAATATTCATATTATAAGGAGTTTTCATGCAGGTTAAACCGATTTCCGAAGTGATCGCATTTTTACAGCCGATTGCAACAAGCGTCGGCGTGGAAATCATCGACGCGCAGTGGAACGCCCGCGAAAAATCGCTCACGGTGTATATCGACAGAGAGGGCGGCGTCGATCTGAATCTGTGTGAAACCTTTCACCGCGCGATCGACGAACCGCTCGACGAGCTCGACCCGACTTACGGCGAGCCCTACACGCTCAACTGCTCTTCGGCGGGGTTGGACCGTCCCTTCAAAACCGAACGCGATTTCCTCAAAAATCTCGGGGAAAAGATCGAGGTGCACCTGTATGCGCCGTTCGGGGGCAAAAAGTATTACAAAGGGGAATTGCTTTCCTTTACCGACGGCGTGATCGCCGTAAAGGCAGGCAAAGAAACCATAGAAATTCCCTTCGATAAGACGGCAAAAGTCTGCCTGCTTATCGAAGTTTAACGAAAATATCATTACGGGAGAATTACGGTTATGGTAAACAAAGACTTTTTTCAGGCGCTTGCGGATTTGGAACGCGAACGGGGCATCAGCGAGGATATCTTTATCGAGGCGCTTTCGAGCGCGCTCGCGTCGGCTTACAAAAAGATGCTCGGCGACGAGGGCAACGTGGAAGTTCGCCTCAATCCCGATAAAAACACCATTCGCTTTTTCCTGTTGCAAACGGTGATCGAGGACGACGCCGACCTCGGCGACGGCGAAATTTTCCTCAAAGACGCGCTGACGAAAAAGAAGAACGTGAAAGTGGGCGACGTCGTTTCCGAAGAATTCGTTCCGAAGGATTTTTCGCGTATCGCGGCGCAGACGGCGAAGCAGGTCATTCTGCAAAAACTGCACGAAACCGAACGCGAGAACACGCTTTCGGAATTCACCGATAAAGAGGGCGAGCTCATGACGGGGCTGGTGCGCAAGGTCGACGTCAGCAACGTCTATATCGAGCTCGGCAAAGGTCAGATCGAAGGGTTGATGTTGCCGCAGGATCAGGTTCCCGGCGAAAAATACGTCGTGGGCGACAAGATCAAGGTGTTTGTCAAGCGCGTGCGCAGCGGCGGCAAGAATGCGCAGGTGCTCGTATCGCGTTCCGCCCCCGGTCTTGTCAAGCGGCTGTTCGAAGAAGAGGTGCCCGAAATCAAATCGGGCGCGGTGACGGTGAAGTCGATCGCGCGCGAGGCGGGGCACAGAACCAAGATCGCAATTTGCGCGGAAGACGCGCGGATCGATCCCGTGGGCGCATGCGTGGGCAACAAGGGCGCGCGCGTAAACGCGGTCGTCGCGGAACTCGGCGGCGAGAAGATCGACATCATTTTGTGGAGTGAAAATCCCCTCGAATTCATTGCCAAGGCGCTCTCGCCCGCAACGGTCGTATCCGTTACGCAACTCAACGAGAAAGAGGCGCTTGCCGTCGTTCCCGACGATAAGCTTTCGCTTGCAATCGGCAGAGAGGGGCAGAACGCCCGCCTTGCCGCCCGCCTTACGGGGTGGAAGATCGACGTCAAGAGCGAATCGGTCGCCGAAAGTCTGAATTTGCTTGCGGGGATCGACGACGCCGCGGCGGAACAGCCCGTCGAGGATGAAGTGCAAGGGGACGGCACGGAGGAATAAATGTTGAAACCCAAGAAAATTCCGCTCAGAACGTGCATCGCCTGCCGTCAGGAAAAGGAAAAGCGCGAAATGTTGCGTATCGTGCGCAACGCGCAGGGGCAGATCTCGCTCGATTTTTCGGGAAAGCTGCCGGGGCGCGGCGCGTATATCTGCAATGGCGAGGCATGTATCAAAAAACTGCGCAAGCAGCGGCTGCTGCATAAGACTTTTTCGCAGGAAGTGCCCGAAGAAGTTTATGCGCGCATCGAGGAGGAATTTCTTGTCTCAAACCGATAAATTAGCGGCATACCTCGGGCTGTGCCGCAAAGCGGGGAAGCTCACGCTCGGTGTAAACGCCGTGCAGGCACTCCGCGGCGGCGTGTATTTGCTCGTCGCCGATCAGAACGTTGCGCCGAATTCGCGGCGCGAGATTGAAAAGTTGCAAAAAAAATTCGGCTGTCCGCTCATCTATATATCCGATTTAGGCGAAAAAGCGGGCGCGCCGATGCGCATGCTGGCTGCGGTGCGCGAGGAACACCTTGCGCAGGCGATAACGGCGACTTGTAAGGAGTAGAATATGGCATACGAAAATATTAAAAAATTAGGCGCGGTCGCAGGCGACGGTCGGGTCGCGTCCATGAAAAAGAGTCTGGCGGCGGGCGAGAGCAAGCTCAACGAACTTCTCAAAAAAATCGACGAGCTCGAATCGCTTGCCGAGGCGAAGCGCGCCGAAGAGGTGCGGAAAGCCGAAGAGGCCGCTCGCCTTGTCCGCGAAGAGGAAGAGCGTGCCGCCGCTGCCGTAAAAGCCGAAGAAGAGCGCCGTGCCGCCGAACAAGCCGCAAAAGAGGCGGAAGAGCAGAAAAAGCGCGAAAGCGCAGCCGCCGCTGCCGCACAGAAACCCGCGCCCGAAAAGGCGGCGGAAAAGCCCGCGCAGCCCGTTCCGCCGCAGCGCCCCGCCGCGTCCGCGCAGCCGCCGCGTCCGCAGTATACCGAACAACGCAGACCGCAAACGGGCGCACCCGCGCAGCGGCCTACGTTCCGTCCCGATAACAGACCGCCCCGTCCGCAGGGCGCACCCGTCCGTCCCGGTCAGCCCGGGGCAAGACCGCCTTATCCGAACGGACCCCGTCCCGTCGGCGCGCCCGGCGCGCGTCCGCCTTACCGTCCCGGTCAGCCCGGGGCAAGACCGTTTACGGGCGGACCCCGTCCCGCCGCACCTGCGCCGCTGCCCGCAGCACCGCGCAGAGACGCGCCGAAAAAGTTCGAACGTACCTACGTTGAACAGCGCCGTCCCGTCAACAAACGCGCGTTGCAACGGCAACAGGGCGTGGATATCGGCGATTTCGACGAGGATAAGAGCGGTTACAGAAAGGCGCGTTTCGGTAAGAAGGCGCAAAAAGTCGTTCAGACCATCAAAATCGACCATGCGGTCGTAACATCCAAAGATATTCCCATTAAAGTCCTTTCGGAAAAGTTGGGGATTTCCGCCGTGGAAATCACGAAAAAACTTTTCCGCGAAGGCATCATGAAAACCGTGAACGAATCGATCGATTACGATAACGCCGCTTACATCGCGTTGGAATTGGGGATCGATCTCGAATACAAGCCCGAAAAGACAGCGGAAGAGACCATGTTCGAAGAGCACGGCACGGACGGCGCGGAAAACCTCGTCATGCGTGCGCCCGTCGTCACGGTCATGGGGCACGTCGACCACGGCAAAACGTCGCTGCTTGATAAGATCCGCGCGACAAAAGTCACCGAAGGCGAGGCGGGCGGCATTACGCAGAGCATCGGCGCGTATACCGTGGAATTCGGCGAAGGCAAAAAGATAACGTTTATCGATACGCCCGGACACGCGGCGTTTACCGCCATGCGTGCGCGCGGCGCGAAGATCACCGATATCGTCGTGCTTGTCGTCGCGGCGGACGACGGCGTTATGCCGCAGACGGTCGAGGCGATCGACCATGCGCAGGCGGCAGAAGTGCCCATCATCGTTGCCATGAATAAAATGGATAAACCCGAGATCGACCCCTCGCGCGTGCTGACGGGGTTAAACGAGCACGGGATCCTTCCCGAGGAATGGGGCGGCGATACCATTGTCGTGCCCGTGTCGGCTAAAACGGGCGACGGAATCGACGCCTTGCTTGAAAATATCTGGCTGGTTGCGGAAATGCGCGAGCTGCGCGCGAATCCCGACCGCCGTGCAAAAGGCGTCGTCATCGAGGCGAAACTCGACAAGGGCAAGGGCCCCATGGCGAGCGTACTCGTGCAGAACGGTACGTTGCACACGGGCGACAACCTCGTCACGGGTATGACGATGGGGCGTGTGCGCGCCATGTTCGACGATAACGGCAAGCCCGTCAAAGAGGCGGGACCTTCCACCGCGGTTTCGGTTCTCGGCTTAGAGGACGTTCCCGGTGCGGGCGACGCGATCTTCGCCGTCGAACAGAGCCTTATGAAACAGGTGCAGGAAGAACGCCGCAACAAGCAGCGCGAATCGATGATTCAGGATTCCCAGAAACGCACGCTCGAAGAACTGTTCTCGGGCAGCGGCGATCTCAAACAGCTCAAAGTCGTGGTGAAAGGCGACGTGCAGGGCTCGGTCGAGGCGGTGCGCGCGGCGCTCGAAAAACTTTCGAACGAAGAAGTGCAGGTCAAAGTCATTCATGCGGGCGCGGGCGCGATCACCGAAAGCGATATCTCGCTTGCCGACAGCGCAAAAGCGATCGTCATCGGCTTTAACGTCCGTCCCGACAGCAAGGCGCGCACGCTTGCGGAGCGCAGCAAAGTCGACGTCCGTTCGTACCGCATCATTTACGAACTGCTCGACGATATGGAATCGGCCCTCAAGGGTATGCTTGCGCCTAAATACAAAGAAGTTTACCTCGGCAAAGCCGAAGTGCGCGAAACGTTCAATATTACGGGCGTGGGCGTGGTTGCGGGTTGCCTTGTTACCGAAGGGCGCCTCGTGCGCGGCGGCAAGCTGCGTATCTACCGCAACGACGTCATGATCGTCGAAGGTAATGTCAAACAGCTCAAACATTACAAAGACGACGTGAAAGAGGTTGCCTCGGGCGTGGAATGCGGTTGCGCGATCGAGAATTTCAACGAAATTAAGATCGGCGATTTCATCGAGTGTTATCTCATCGAGGAGCAGAGAATATCATGAAACGCACCGACCGCCTTGACAGCGAATACCGCAAAGAAATTTCCGCCATTGTAGCGGGGCCGTTAAAAAACAGAGAACCTCGTTTGAAGGGAATCATTTCGATCACCGAGGCGGACGTCGCGCCCGACCTTAAAACGGCGAAAATCTATGTGAGCGTGTTCGCCTCTTCTGCGGAAGAAAAAAAGAACACGATCGAATTGCTCAAAGAGAACGCGGGTTTTATCCGCCGCGAATTGGCGCACGTCATGCGCACGCGCACCGTGCCCGCGCTTACCTTTCTCGAGGACGCGAGCATCGAATACGGCGCTAAGATGGACGAACTGCTCGAAGGGCTGAATAAGGACAATAAATGAATACCCTCAAAGAGATTGCAGACCTTCTCAAACGCCAAAAAAGCGTGCTTATTTTCACGCATATGCGCCCCGACGGCGATACGCTCGGCAGCGCCGTGGCGCTTTCTCACGCGCTGGACGCGCTCGGTATTGCAAATGAGGTGTTGAACGAAGCGCCGATTCCCGCCAAATACAACTATCTGGCGGGTGTAGAAAAGATTAAAATGCAGCCGACGCTTGCCGCGCAGGCGTGCGTATGCGTCGATACGAGCGATTACACGCGCGTGGGGCTGTTGCAAAACGAATACCTTATGCGTTCGAAAAAGGCGGTTACCGTCAATATCGACCATCATATTTCCAACACGCGTTACGCGCAGTATAATTTCGTGCGCGAACGGGCGAGCAACTGCGAAAATATAGCGGAACTCATAACCGAACTGGGTGTTCCGTACGACCGGAAGATTGCAAACGCGCTGCTGACGGGTATGATCACCGATTCGGGCGCGTTTTCGCATGCCGATGTCAACGGCGATACCTTCCGCGCTGCGGCGCTATGCGCCGATGCGGGCGCGCAGGTGCAACTGATCACTTACGAAACGTATAAAAAACAGTCGCGCGCACGGGCGGAATTTTACATCGAGGTGTTGCAGAAGTTGCGTTTCGAGGTGGAAGAAAAACTCGCCGTCGTGCTCGTCACGCAGGAACAACTCAAACGCTACGGCTTGAGGACCGACGCCACCGAGGGGATCGTTGATTTCGGGCTGAACGTCGATACGGTGGAAATCAGCGTCTGCCTTTTGGAAATGAAGGCGGGGCAGTATAAAGTATCGTTGCGCTCGCAGGGCAAGGCGAACGTGAATGAAATCGCCAAAGCCTACGGCGGCGGGGGGCATGTTCTCGCGTCGGGTTGTATGCTCTTCGGCGACGTGGAAGAGATCGTCGATAAACTTTCGTACGCTACGCGTCAGCAGCTTGATTTATGACGGGATTTTTTAATATCGATAAAGAAGAGGGGCGCTCGTCCGGGTATGCCGTCAATATCCTTAAACGGTTGACGCATACGCCTTGCGGGCACATGGGCACGCTCGATCCGCTCGCCTCGGGCGTTCTGCCCGTAGGCGTGGGGAACGCCGTCCGCCTCTTCGACTTTTTTTTAAGCAAACAAAAAACCTATCTGGCGCGCTTTCGGTTCGGCGCAACAACGCCCACGCTCGACCGCGAGGGCGAAATCGTCTACGGCGGCGCCATTCCTTCGGCAGAAGAGATCGTAAAGAATTTACCGCAATTCGTCGGTACAATCGCGCAGGTGCCGCCCCGTTACAGTGCGGTGAGTGTAAACGGCAGGCGGGGTTACGCGCTTGCACGCTCGGGCGAGGATTTCGACCTTCCCGCAAAGAACGTTACGGTGCATGCATTCCGCTTGATCGGGCAGACGCAAGAAGACGAGTTTGCATTCGAAATTTGCTGCGGGGCGGGCACTTATATCCGTTCGCTTGCGCGTGATTTCGCGTCGGCGCTCGGCACGCAAGGGTATATGAGCGCGTTGCGCCGCACGAAGAGCGGCGCGTTTACCGAAGAAAACGCCGTTCCGCTCTCTTCGATCACGCGGGAAAACGCAGCCGAATATCTCATTCCGACCGACAGCGTCATCGATCTTCCTTCGCTAACCGTAACCGACACGCGACTCTATCACGGCATTCCGATTCCGTGCGATCGTGGCGACGGGCTTTATAAACTCTATTGCGGCGAAGGGTTTTACGGGTTGGCGCGCGTGTGCGGCGGACTTGTCAAAACGGAGAAAAAACTGTGTTGATTTGCAGGTGGGGCGAAAATAGAAACACGCCGTGCGCGTTGCTGTTGGGCGGGTTTGACGGAATGCACGTCGGGCACGCTACGCTTTTGAAACGGGCGAGGGAAACCGGCCTTCCCGTCGGGATCACGACGATTACGGGGCTTAAAGCGGGCGGCGATATCTTCACGCTTACGGAACGGGAATATATCTTCGAGCGGGAAGGAATTTCCTTTGTTCTCGAACTGCCCTTTGAAACTATTCGGAATATTTCCGCCGCGGATTTTCTTGCCGCGCTGTTCAAACGCGTTCGGGCGAAGGCGGTATTTTGCGGCGAAGATTTCCGTTTCGGGAAGGACGCGTCGGGAACGGCGGATTTTTTGCGCGTAAATGCGCCCTGTGCGGTCGAAATTTGCCCGATCAGTATGATCGGCGCTCAAAAAGTATCCATTTCGGCCGTAAAAGAGCGGTTGACTGCGGGTGATCTTCCCGCGGCGAACGCTCTGTTGCAAGGGAGCTACTTTTTGCAGGGAAAGGTCGAGCACGGGCGGCAGGTGGGCAGAACGTACGGTTTTCCCACGGCGAACGTGAGTTTCCCCGCTGAAAAATATTCGCTGCGCGAAGGCGTTTACCGCGGTTACGTCGAAACGGAAGCGGCAACATATTCTTCGATCGTCAACTTCGGCGCGCGACCTACGTTCGGTGTCGAGCAGAAAAAAACCGAGGCTTACCTTCATGGTTTTAACGGCGATTTATACGGACAAACAATACGGATTTATCCAACGGAATTTATCCGTCCGATCGTGAAATTTGCATCCGTCGAAGAATTGAAATCGCAATTAAAAAAGGATTTGAAAACGCTATGAACAAATGCTCGAAAGTCTTGCCCGAAGGCTGGACGCAGCTCGACAAAATTGATCTGAAAGAAAACAAAAAGCAATTTTGGATCATGCAAGGCATTTCGATCCTGCTTGCAGTTTTGATGATCGTCGCGGGCTGTTTTATCGTTCACCCGAGCGCTTTTTTCGGGGTAGAAGGCACGGAAGAAATTATTGCAATCATCGTTTTGATTGTCGGGGCGGTCGTTTATATCGTGCTGCATGAGTTGACGCACGGCGTGTTCCTTTCCGCGTTTACGAGAACAAAGCCGAAATTCGGATTTGTCGGTTGGGCGGCTTGCTGCGGCAACGAGGCGTATTGCAATAAACCTTGTTACGCCGTCGTGGCGCTTTCTCCGCTTGTCGTATGGGGTATCGTTTTCGGCGTACTGAACGTCTTTTTTCACGACGGCATTTGGTTTTGGGTGATCTGGTTTTTGCAGACGATGAACGTTGCGGGCGCGGCGGGCGATATCTTTGTGTCGTGTAAATTGTTTTCCTATCCAAAAGAGATGCTTGTGCAGGATACGGGACTTGCCATGACGGTATACCGCAGAATGACGCGGGAAGAAATGCTTTCGACCGCGGAGAACACGGAGGAGATACTGTGATAAAATTCGGACCGAGCGGAAACTCGCTGAGCTTTTTCGAAGAAGGGCACACGCATACCGAAGAGGCGGCGCGTTATGTAAAAGAGCGCGGACTCGATTGTTTCGAGTACTCGTTCGGGCGCGGCATTACGCTGAGCGAGGGCAAGGCGGTTTCGATCGGCGAGGCGTTCCGCGCGCAGGGCGTGGAAATTTCGGTGCATGCGCCGTATTTTATCAACTTTGCCAACCCTGATGATGAAATGGCGGCAAAGTCTTATAACTATGTGCTTTCCAGCGCTAAGGCATTAAAGCTGATGGGGGGCAATCGCGTGGTGTTCCACCCCGCGTCTCAGGGCAAGGATACGCGCGAGGCAGCCGTTGCCCGCACGGTCGAACGGCTCAAGATTTTGCGCGATTATATCTATCTGAACGATTTACAAAACGTCATCTTCTGTCCCGAAACGATGGGCAAGACGGCGCAGATCGGCACGCCGGAAGAAATCGTTGCCTTTTGTTTGATCGATCCCGTGTATACGCCGTGCGTTGACTTCGGGCACGTCAACGCTCGCGGGCAGGGTTGTTTGAAATCGGCGGAAGATTACAGGCGGCTGTTGGAATATATGATCGCCGAACTCGGATACGAGCGCATGAAACATTTTCACGTTCATTTTTCCATGATCATGTATGGGGCGAAGGGGGAAATCAAACACCTTACGTTTGCCGACGAGGTATACGGTCCCGAATTCGCACCGCTTGCGCAGGTTTTGCACGACTTGAAGTTAGAGCCTTATATCGTGAGCGAGGCGGACGGCACGCAAGCCGAAGAGGCCGCCGAAATGAAACGAATCTACGAGAGTTTATAAAGCATAAAAAAATTCTTGACTTAAAAAGGCGACTTTGCTATAATATGGATATGCTTGCGCCGAATTTGCAAATAATTTATCAAAATTCCCGTGCCGACGCGCTTTTTATTGAGCAGGATTTCCTGCGCCGCTATCTCACGGGGTTTTATTCGACCGACGGTTACGTCGTCCTGACGGCAGAAAAATGCGTTCTCGTCGTCGATTCGCGTTATATCGAGGCGGCGCGGAAGGCGCATCTTGCAGAGGGCGTCGAGGTAAGGGAAGGTTCCTATACCGCTGCGCTTGAACTGATCAAAGGATACAAACGAATCGGCGTGCCTTATCCCTTTATCAATCTTTCGCGCGCGGAAACGCTGAAAAAAGAGGGGTTGGAATTGGTCGATTGCATGGAAACGCTCAAATGCGCCATGCTTACGAAAACCGACCGCGAACTTGCGCTGATCGCCCGCGCGTGCGACATTGCGGAAGATGCTTTCTTGCGATTGTTGCCGCAAATCAAAGAGGGAATTTGCGAACGCGAAACCGCAGCTCTTCTCGAATACGAAATGCGCGCGCTCGGCGCGGAAGGCGTTTCGTTCGATACGATTGTCGCGTTCGGCGCGAACGGCAGTGTTCCGCATCACGAAACGGGGGAAACCCGCCTGCGGTTCGGCGACGCGGTGCTCATTGATTTCGGTTGCAAAACGCAAGGGTATTGTTCCGACTGTACGCGCACGTTTTTGTTCGGCGACGACAAAAAGCACGAAAAATTCAAGGAAATATACGCGCACGTTCTTGCGGCGCACACGCTGGTGCAGGAACGCGTTACGGCGGGCATGACGGGGCACGATGCCGACGCGATCGCCCGTAACTATCTTAAAGAACACGGGCTGGACAAGTATTTCACCCATTCGCTCGGGCACGGAATCGGATTGCAGATCCACGAATATCCCCTTCTTTCGCCCCGCAAAGAAGAAATTTTGCAGGACGGCATGGTTTTTTCCGACGAACCCGGCGTTTATATCGCGGGGGAAATCGGCGTAAGAATCGAAGACAGCTTATACATGAAGGGCGGCAAAGCACACACTTTCATGAAAAAAACGCAGAAAAATCTAATTATTTTGTAAATAGAGGAGAAAGGTAACATGGCACAGATTATGGCAGGCGACATCAGAAAAGGTTCGACGTTTGAATATAAGAGCGGCGTCTATACCGTAACGGAATTCCAGCACGTTAAGCCCGGCAAGGGTGCGGCGTTCGTCCGTACGACGCTGAAAAACGTCGTAACGGGGCAGGTTTTGTCCGACGAAACCTTCAACCCGACGACCAAGCTCGAAACGGCGCAGGTCGAAACCAAGAAGATGACCTATTCTTACACCGACGGCGAGTTCTATTATTTCATGGATCCCGACACGTTCGATATGATTACGCTCAACTTCTCGCAGGTCGAGGACGCGCTCAAATATATCCGCGAGAACGATACCGTCACGGTGAAATCGCTCAACGGAGCGGCGTTCTCGGTCGAGCCCGAAAACTTCGTCGAACTCAAAGTCATCGAGGCGGAACCGGGCGTAAAGGGCAACACCGCGACCAACGTGACGAAAGCCGCTAAGGTGGAAACGGGCGCAACCTTCCAGGTGCCTATGTTCGTGAACGAGGGCGATACAATCCGTATCGATACCCGCACGGGCGACTACATGAGCAGAGTTTAAGCTCTTTCATGAAGGTCGTTTATCTCGGAACGGGCGCGGCGGAAGGCATTCCCGCGCTGTTCTGCAACTGCGAATACTGCAACCGCGTACGCGCCGAAGGGGGCGTGCGCTCGCGTTCGCAACTTTTGATTGACGAGCTGTCCGTCGACTTTCCGCCGGACGGCTTTTATCATGCCTTGCGCTACGGCGCCGATTTTTCGGCGATCCGCTATATTCTCGTATCCCATTCGCATATGGATCACTTTTACGCGCACGATTTTGTTCTGCGCGGGTATAAGTATGCTGCGGATATGCGCAGTCCGTTGCTCGATCTGTATCTGAACGAAGAGAGCGCGGAAGTGTTTTACGAGAGCACGCGCCGCGAGCTGCGCGAAGATATCGCAAAAACGATTGCGGTGCATAAGGTGAAGTCCTTTGAAAAGTTGCGGTTCGGCGGGTTTACCGTACACACGCTTAAAGCGCAGCATTCCTCGCGCGATCCTTTGCTGTTTCTTATCGAGAAGGACGGCAAGCGCATTCTGCACCTGCACGATACGGGCGCGATACCCGAAGAAACTTATGCCTATCTCGCCGCGCTCGAAAAAAAACCGTGCGATCTCATCACGCTCGATTGTACGTTTTTATGGGACGAAACGAAGGCAGGCGCGCGTCATATGGGGTTAGATGAGAATGCGCGTGTTCTTCGGCGTCTTGGCGAACTCGGATATATCGGCGAAGGGACGCAGAAGGTCATTACGCATTTCTCGCACAACAGCCGCCCGACGCAAGAGAGCCTGAAACGGGCGGAATGCGAATACGGCGTGATCGCCGCCTACGACGGCATGACTTTGGAATTATAAAAAAACCGCGCTTGCGGGCGCGGTTTTTTTATTGAACGGCGGGCAGAAAGACGTAGTAAAATCCTTCTTCCGTTTCGCCGAACATGATTTCAAAAGGCAGCAGCTTGAAGCGCGCCCTGCGGTGATGAGGATACGGGCAGGGTTTGCGATCGCCGTCTTTGCGTTTATCTTTGCCCTGATCGGGGTCTTCGGGAACCGTGGGGCAATCGGGGCAGTCGGGACAAGGATTTGCGTCCGGTTCTTCGGGGAAGGTCGGGCAATCGGGGCAATCCGTATTTTCATCGACCGCCATGCGCTCGTCGATTTCCACGTCGTCGGGCAGCGTTGCGGGTGCGTCTTGCGCATTGCATTCCGATTTGTTGGCGCATGCCGCCGCACTCAACAGGCAGGCGCCGGAAAGGAAAGTTGCGAATACCGTTCTGAATAACTTTTTCATAAAAACAGTATGCCGCGTATTTTCTTGCTTATTCGCTTGCAAAAATTATTTTAACGTGGTATAATCGAATAAAATCAATGGTTCCGAGCGGAAAGTCGTTTCCGACCGCAAAGACGCGTAAACAGAAGTTTCGGCAAGCAGACTTGCCGTGCCTTCCCCGTGTTTTTTGCGCGGGGGAGGTTTTTTTATGGAAGAAATGCAAAAACGCATCGCCGTGTTATCGGTGATCGTCGAGGATAGGTATTCAGCCGAGAGCATCAACGCGCTATTATCGGAATACGGCGCTTATATCGTGGGCAGAATGGGAATACCCTACCGTGAAAAGGGCGTATCCGTTATCTGTGTCGTGCTCGACGCAAGCACCGAAATTGTGAACGCGCTCACGGGCAAGATCGGGCGGATCGGCGGCGCGTCGGCAAAAACGTTATTCAGTAAATATTAAAGGAGTTTTAAGATGAAAAAAATTTTTTGCGTATTGGGCGCCGCGCTTGCGGCGATAAGCGGATTTGCGTTAGCAGCATGCGGTTCGCAGGCGGAAGGCGGCGACGCTCTGACCGTTCAGAATCTTGCGTCGTTGAAGGGAAAAACGGTGGGGGTCGCGCAGCTTAATAATGTGCCCGGACTGACCTTGCAGGCGACGCTTAAAAAGCACAATTTGGAATATACCGTTCTCGACGGGTTGCAAGCGGCAAAGGCGACCGACAAAGTCAACCTCGTCGCGGTCGACGTGGCGGATATAACGCCCGCTTACGGTTGCGATTATTACCTGTGCCCCGAGCCGAACGCGACGGCGAAAATCAACGGTACGAAGGACAAGCCCGTTTCGCTTGTGTATGCGGGAAGTTTGCAGGAACTTTACGGCGGGGAAGAAGGGTATCCGCAAGCCGTGCTCGTGGCGAAAAAAGAACTTGCGGACGATACCGTGACGGGGGAGCTTGTCAGCTCGTTCGAAGGGAATGCGGAATATCTTGCCTCGGCGGATACGGCTACGATTCTCTCGTTGCTGGCGGAAGTGCGCACAAACGGGCTTACGCCCGCGTTCAGCGCGCAGACCCTGAACAGGGAAGTCGTGCAAAACTGTTCGGTGCGCTATCTTGCGGCCGCCGACAATCAAGATAAGGTGAACGCCTTTCTCGGCGAGCTTTCCGCCGTCAACGCGAACGCCGCATCTGCCGTATCCGACGCGTTCTATCATTTGGGGGGATTTGCGGCGCAGCCGCAAACGCAGAGCGTGCGTAAGTTATACGTTCCCGACGGCGCGCCCGCGCTCGGCATCGTCAACGCGCTTTCGCAGCAGAACGCGGCGTTTGAATTTCATGTGATCGATTCGCAGACGGTTGCAAGTTATGTAACGGGGGCGGCGCCCGACGCCGATTATTGCGTTCTGCCCGTCAATCTGGCGAGCAAACTGCTCGGCTCGGGCGATGTGTACCGCATGCTCGGCACGGTCACGAACGGAAATCTGTACTTTTTAACGGTGAAAAACGCTTGAAAAAGAATCTCGTAATCTCGGCGTCCGCCATTGTATTTTTGTGGCTGATCTGGTTGATCGCATATTTCGCGGTAAAAAACGATTATATCTTGCCGTCGTTTTGGGAAACCTTTCGTTCCATGGGCGAACTGCTTGCGGGCGGCGCGTTTTGGATCGCCTTTTCGGGGTCGCTGTTGCGCACGCTGGCGGCGTTTGCGGTTTCGCTCGTGTTCGGTGTGGCGTTTGCGGTGCTGGCGCGTTGTTTTACGCCCGTCCGCGCGTTTTTTGCGCCGATCGTTTCGATTTTGCGCACGTTGCCGACCATGGCGGTCATTCTGCTCTTGTTGTCATGGCGCATGACGCCCACCTTCGCGCCCGTCATCGTGGGCGTGCTCGTGCTGTTTCCCGCAGTTTATGCGGCGGCTCTTGCGAGTTTAGACGAAGTGGCGCAATCTTACGGGCGCCTTGCTGTTGTTTATAACGTGGGCGTGCGGCGCAAAATCTTCAAAATGTATTTGCCGCTGTGCGCGCCCGCGCTGCTCGCGCAAACGGGGGCGATTTTATCGCTCGGGTTAAAGATCACTGTTTCGGGCGAGGTGCTCTCGAATACTTACCGCAGTTTGGGCGGCATGATGCAGAGTGCAAAGATGTTTGCCGATATACCCACCTTACTGGCGCTGACGATCGTCTGCGTGCTCATCGGGTTCGCGCTCGAAGGACTTTGTTACGGGGCGTATAAACTCATCGTGAGGTGGCGGCAATGAAAATCGAAAATCTGACCAAACGCTACGGCGCGACGGTCGCGCTCGACGCGATCAACACCGAAATAAGCGGGGACGAAATCACCGCCGTGCTCGGCGAGAGCGGCGCGGGCAAAACGACGCTGCTCAACGCGATCGCAGGCTTGATCGGTTACGAAGGCTTGATCGGCGGGGCGGGCGGAGCAAAGCCCGTCCGCCGTACGGGGTGTTCCTATCTCTTGCAGGACAGCGCATTGCTGCCTAATTTGACCGCCGAAGAAAATCTGAAATTCGTGTTGCCCGAAGGGGAATGGAAGAACATTCCCGCCATGCTCGAACGGGTGGGGCTGGGCGGCAAGGAAAAGTCGCGCCCGCGCGCGCTTTCGGGCGGCGAGAAACAGCGCGTGGCGATCGCGCGCGCGTTTTTGTATCCGCACGATCTGTTGCTGATGGACGAGCCGTTCGCTTCGCTCGATCTTGCTTTGAAAAAATCGCTCATCGCGCTTGTTTACGAATTGCGCGAGGAACGCGGGGGCGGCGTGATATTCGTCACGCACGACGTACACGAGGCTGTCATGCTGGCGCACCGTGCGCTCGTGCTGAAAAAGGGCGCGATCGTGTGCGATTTGCCGATCCTTGCCCCGTCTCACCGCGATTTTTATGCCGTTTACGAGGAAGAACGGGCTCTTGTCCGTGCGCTTACCGAGTAAAAGCGTTTCGTTTCCGATCCGTTCCGCTGTCTTGCGGGACGGATTTTTTCGTGATTTTTTTCAAAAAGTTATGACAAAAAGTTGACATCTTGTCATAATCGTGATATGATATTGTCATAATAAATCATTACAGACAATAAACTTGTCGTGAGACGGTTATTCGAATATGAAAAAGAACACAAGCGGCACCGAGCTGCACACTATTCAAAATGAAAAGCGCCCGCGCGTAATCAAAAAGCACAGCGGTAAAACGGCGTTTAAGGCGAAGTATCACCGCCGCCTGACGCAGGTTCTTGCCATGTTTTCGTGCTTTGCGATTTTAGGCGTGGGGATCGTGGCGATCGGTTCGATTTTCAACAAAGCCGATCCGAACGAAGTCGATCCCGGTTTCGTGACGGTATCGTACGAACTTCCTACCGACGGTTCGCGCCCGGTCGATCACGGCGCGCTCGAAAATATCGGTTACATGAACAAACGGTTTTCGGCGCAGACGAAGTGGTATTCCGAGATGCACGGTACGACGCTTGCCAACACCATGGGCATCAATGTCAACCAGTCTGTCAACACCTATAAGCAATACAATAACGAAACGCTGATCATGGCGGATATCACGGCGAGCAGTATGGTAAATAAGGCGCGCCAGTTTTGCTATCGCGGCGACGAAGTCATCTGGCGCATGGGCAGCGGCAGCTCTTCAACCTGGCCGACGGGCGAAAAGGGCGAGGACTGCTTTTCCAAACTTGCCGCCATGCAATGGCAGGACGGCACGCCCTACGGGCACATGTCGCTCGAATCGTTCACCAGGAAAAACGGACTTCCCGGCACGGGATTTTCGGTTTACGTTATCAACGAAGAAACCTTGTTGAACGCCGACGAGGTGATCGACCACGGCGACGGAACCTATTCTCAGACCTACTATCTCGATCCCGCAGTCGATAAGGCGCCCTGTCATTACGTCAATCAGATGGTTTTTACGGGCGATCTGCCTTCGTTGCCTTCTTTTAACTATATTACGGTGACGTACACGTTCGATAACAACTGGCAAATTCTGCGCTCGGAAATCGACGAACAGTATACGGCGGTCATGGGTGTGAGTGCGACCTGTACTTCTGCATACCGCACCGATTTTGAATACGGTACGCACAAAGCCGAATCGACGGCGTTTTCGGATTACTTCAAAACGCATTTCGGCGCGCCGTTCACCGAGCCCGACGATAACAAACAGGAAATTACCCCGCTCAACTGCTTGACTTCGGCGTTTGCGAGCGTGCTCACGCAACCCGTTACGTTCGATCTGGATCTTTGTATCAACGGTAACGCGACCGCAGGGAAGGTTTACGTCGACGTCGGCGAAATGACCCTCGAAACTATGGATATCCGCGCGCAGATCGGCAGCATGAAGGTGTGGCTTACAAACGGCGCGGCGTTCGTAGAATACGGCGGCATGAAAATCAAGCTCACCGTTTCCGAACTGGTTGATTTTATCGGTTCGCTTACAGGCTCGGGCGAAGGCGGATTCTCGCTCGATACCGACGCCTTGCTGGGCGCGCTTGCCGAGGGTGAATTTACCTACGACGGACAAAGCGCAACGCTTTCTTCCACGCTTTCGCTCGGGTTCGATCTGCCTGTCGTGTTTCATTTTAACGTCGACGAAGAGGGCAATGTTTCGCTCGGAAACGTTTTGGCGAATCTCGTATTCGACAATCTTGCCGTTTCGTCCTTCAATCTGGGCAAACTCGAAATCGGCGCGGCGTTGCAGTTCGGCGAAGGCGGATTAAACGCGCTGAACGAGCAAGATCAGGCGCAGTTTATCGATCTTGTTCCGCTTGCGCGCGACGTCGTTGCGGTATTGCGTTCCGATGTGCTGGCGATCGGTCTTTCCTACCGCGGCGAAGGGTTTGCAGTAGAAGGTACGCTCGATCTTGCGCTCGGCGATTTGTCTTCCTTCGGTCTTTCCGATCTTACCGCGTGCGATCTTGCCGTGCAGGGCAGCATTCGCGTAACAATCGGCGGCGCCGAAAAGACGGTGACCTTTGCCTATCGTAAAGGCGTGCTCTATCTCGAGATCGACGGCGTTAAACTCAAAGCCGATGTAAAAGAGGGGATCGCGCTCATCTCACAACTTGTGCCGTCCGTGCAAAGCGGTACGGCGGTTTCGAACGACTCGTTCGATTTGGGCAAGATTTTGTCGGGCGTGTTCACCGACGATTTTGCGCGTCTTTTTGCAAGTGCGCAAACCGAAAACGGTGCGGAAATACTTCTTCAAGGGACTCAACTTCTCAAACAGTTCGGTGTGAATTATGCGCTCGGCGACGTGAAACTGTCGTTCGGGAACGGCAGCATCGGCGCAAGCGCGGCAGGCGTGCAGGCTTGCATTTCGGCGAGCAAAAATACGATTGCGCCCGTTGACGACGCGCAATACGCTGCCGTACTTCCCTATGTGCAGCCCGTGCTTAGCCTGATGAAGAGCGAGGCGATCGCGGCGGAAGTCAACTTTGAAAACGGCGGGCTGTCGCTTGTCGGAACAATAAGCGTGAGCATGCAAAACCGTGCCGCGCAAGGTACGCTGACGGTCGGCTATACCGACGGAAAGGCGGAAATTTTTAAGACCTTGCAATTCGCCTATCTCTATTCCGAGGACGGCGGAACGCTCTACCTTGCCGTAGACGGATTGAAGGTGCAGGCGCAGGCGGGCGAACTGATCGGCGTGCTTACAACCTTGCTCGGCAAAGAACTGCCGCAGATTAACGCAGAGAACGGCGATTTGCTTGCCGTGCTCGAAAAATTGCTTGAGTTTGATTTCGGTAAACTGTTGAGCGTAAACGAGGACGGCGAAACGCTCGGCGTCGTCGTATTCGGCAGTGAGCTGCTGCGTTCACTCGGCATCGAATTCGATCTCGGCAACGTATCGCTTTCGATCAACAAGACGGGCATAATCGAAGTGGACGCGCTCGGCGCGCACGTTACGCTTTCCGCAGGCGCATATCAGGCGCCCGTTACCGAAGGCTATACCGATATTTCGGCAATTATTTCGGCGCTTCCCGCCGTTTGGGAACACAAGAGCCTTGCTTTTTCGGGTTCCTTCACATTACAGGCCGGCAACACCGCAATCAACGTCACGATCGAAAACGGGGCGCTCGGATTTGCCGACGGACTGAATCTTTACGCCGCGCTGCAAGTGAACGTCGGGGGAAACAGCATCGGCGCGGTGCTCAATGTTACGACCGAAGAAATCGCCTTTGTCGTCGACGGTCTGGCGGCGCGCGTGCGTTTCAGCGAATTCAAGGATATCGCCTCGGCGGTTTCGGCGCTCTACAAACAGCTTGCCGCCGCCGTCAACGGATTCATCGTGACGGGCGAAGAGGACGGCGTTCTTGCCGACGATATCGAAAAACTCATGCAAAAGCTCGGCGTTGCGGAATTGCTTGCGGGCTTTGCGCAACAATTCGATTTATCCCTCGTCGATAAGATCGCAATCGGCGCCCCCGAACGTGCGGACGGGATCTGCACGATCGCATTCGGCGCGTTCAAAGCGGAACTGCTGAATGCAGGGGAAGGCAGGATTCTCGGCGCGGCGCTGTCGTTCGCAGATGAAAAATTCACGCTGTCGGGCGGCGTCTCGGTGTTTGAGGGCAGTGTACCTGCCATGCCTGCGGTTGAATATCTCGGAGCGAGCGATTTTATCGAACTCATTGACTATGCGGGCGCGGCGGTCAACACGATCACGGCGAACAACCTTTCGGTTGTTTTCCGCAAGGGCAACGTGGTTGAAAGAGAAACCGAAAACGGCACGGAAACCGCAAAGGAATACGACGTAACGGGAAAAATCGAATATTATTCGGGCGGCAAATATCCCTTCGTGATCAACACGGCGGATAAAACCATAACGGTGAACGCCGATCTGTATGCGCATGTAGAATTTGCTTTCCTCGATAAAAATAACGTCGGCGAGGGGATCTTCCTCACGCTCGAGATAGTCGATTACGATCGGAACGGCGTACTCGATTTCTTCGTGACGCTTTCGCGCTTTGCCGCCGATCACGCAAAATATCAGCCGCTGAAACTCTATGCCGACGCGAACGAACTGATGGACGTTCTTTCCTGTGCTTGCGCGATGCTCGGCGTGAATTTCGATTTTATCAACGATTATCTCGTAGCGCATTATCTCGACGTGACAACGGCGGCGCAACTGCGTACGCTCGGCAATTCTCTGTTGAAGTCGTTCGGCGTCGGCGATCTCTTTGCCGCGCTTGCGGGCGGCGCGACGGCTACGGCGGAACAGACGAATTTCATTCGGGAAATTGTCGTCGGCAAAGAACGGTTTACGATCGACGCAGGCGGGTACCGCATTGAAATCGGGAAAACAACTTCGACCGACGAAACGGGCGCCGTGCGTTCGTATCTTACGGGCGTAGGCGTGCAGACGGGCGATCTTTGCGTCGAAGTAGCGCTTGACGCGTTTTCTGCCGTAACCGTTCCGACGGTGATGCTCGACGAAAGTTATTTCAAACTCGAAGGAATTGCGCGGCTCGTAAAATTGCTTGCGACGAGCGCGACGCAGCCCGATGAAAACAGCGAAACGGGTTATGCGCTCGGCGATCATTATTATATCGACGGCAAGATCACGCTCAACATGGTGCTCAATCTGTTCGGCGGTATTTCGGTCAAAGGGGTGGAGGTAAAACTCGCCCTGTCGGTAAGCGTCGGCGAGAGCGGCGAAGTTTCCGCGAATATTCATGTGGAAGTGCCCGGCGTTGCGGTCATGAGTTATGTGGCGATCGACGGCAGAACGGCCACCGATATCACGCTGAAAGACGGCATGATCTACATGAAACGCGTACAATATACCTATTACGACGGTTCGACCGAGAAAAATTATCCCAACCCCGTCACCGTTTACCGCGTGATGCCGATAGCATCGTTTACGGACGATCTGCTCAATCAGCTTGCATTCGCGCTCAATTTCGGCAAACTCATCACCGATAATCTCGGCGGTACGAGTTCGGGCGGTGAAGAAACGCCGACCGAAACGACGGACTTCGGCGCGTTGTGGCAAAAATATATCGTATCCTGCGTGTATGCGGAAAAATCCGACGGCACATGCGCTTATACGCTCACGTTGAACGGCGACAGTCTGTTAAAGGGCTATCTCGGCAACGTCGTCGTGCAAATCGGTTCGGCGTATCTTGCCGACGGCAGCGAGGTCATTTCGGATCTCGGCATCACAACGACGCTTTCGGTCTCGGTGCTCAAAATAGACGTCTCGGGTGCGTTGCGTTTTGAAAATCCCTGCGGGATCGCGGCGAACGAAATCACGACGGACGTCGCGGGAATCGTTTCAACGGCGATGGAAAAGGCGCTCGCCGAGGCGCAGCAGGCGGAATGGAAGGACATTCCCTATATCGAAGGACAGACGACGACGGTATCTTATGTGCTTGCGGGCGAAACGGTGGCGGCGCAAGACGTTCTCTTCAACGCCAAAACGGGCGAATGCTATGCCAACCTTAAAGCGCCCGATTCGGCTCAGTTCGAGCACAAGGGTTACGATATCGTGTGGGATTTCTCGGATATTCTGCACGAGAGCGACGGTAAATATTATATTTCCGCCAACCAGATCGTTTACGGATCGTATCAGGCAAAGACGTATACCCTGACGCTGAGCGACGGAAACGACTGGACGGTGCAGTTTGACTACGTTTACGGCACCGATTTGCTTGCCGAAATCAACAAAGCATATGCAACGCAGCATTATTCGGCGGTTTCCTGTTCGCTTACGGCGGACGACGTGGCAAACGGCGAACGCGAAGGGCTTGTTGTTTGGGAAACGCATAACTACGCGGTTACTTATTACGATCAAGAAGGAAAAGAATTTTCCAAACAGTTCTATAAAGCGGATGCGGCGCTGGTCTATCCCGAAAACGCGCCTGCGCGCGTGGGCTATCTTTTCGACGGCTGGCAAAATGCCGACGGCGAAAGGGTGGAGAACGGCAGCGCGGTGACGCAGGATACGGCGCTGTACCCTGTGTGGAAGGTTGACGACCGTAAGGAAATCACCGTCCGCCTTTACAGCGATCTGCGCTATGAAAACGCGGCGTTCGATCCCGAACAAGACGGGTATTACACCGAAGTTACCTTCGACGAACAGACAGGTTACGAATTATCGGCTCTGCAATCCGTCGGATATCAGCAGATGGGTTGGTGGTATTTGGAAGAAAACGGCGACTGGTCGCGCGTGACGAGCGTCGAAGGGAAGAACGGCGCGGTGCTTTGGGCGGTCTGGATCCGCAATATCAAGGTGGAAGTTACCAACTTTGCGAAGAAGAATTCGACTTTTACGATCGAAGGCAAGGTCGAAGGCGGCGCGGTCTACGGCAAAAAGAGCAAAGAAATTTACGTTTCGGCGGGTATGAGCGAAAGCACGACGGGCGTCTATACGATTTACAGTTCAAACGGAAAGAAATCGGATAATCTGAAATACGGCAGTGAGATCGGCATTACATACGGCGAGGACGGCGTGGGTACGTTCTCGAGTTCGGGAATGACTTCGTTCAACGCTCTGTTCTGGAATCCCGGCGTCGGTTACGGCGGTATCCGTATCACGAAAACCTTCTCGTACGGGAACGGTCTTTCGGTGTCGACCGAAAGCGCCTCGTATGTGTCGCTCAGCACCTACACCGTCACATTCCAGAATGAAAACGGTGAAACGATCAGAACAATCGAAGGCGTTCGCATCGACTATCCTTACGACGACTACGACAACAGCGTTTATATCGACGAACTTGCCGCCCGCGAAGGCATTGCCGTGCCTGTAAAAGAAGGCTATGCGGGAAGCTGGGAACATACCGCCGTGACGGGTAATATCACGGTGAAACCCGTTTACACGGCTTAAAAAAAGAAGAAAAGCGCTTGCCACGGCAAGCGCTTTTTTTGTGCAAAAAAACACCCGCGGCAATGCCGCGGGTGCGCTTAGCAGGAATTATTCTTTGCCCGCCATTTTCTTGTAGCCTGCAAGGCGTTGTTTCGAGGATTCCTCGGTTTTACGGAAGAGTTCTTCCGCTACCGCGGGCTGCGTCTTTTTGAGCGATGCATAACGCGTTTCACCAAGAATGAACGCCTGATAGTCGCCCGTGGGATCCTTACTGTCGAGCGAGAAGGGCGTTTCCGATTCGGGGTTGTAACGGTACAGATGCCAGTATCCGCAGTCGACCGCCGCCTTTTCTTCCGATTGCGATTTGCTCATGTTGATGCCGTGATTGATGCAGGGTGCATAGCAGATGATGAGCGAAGGTCCGTGGTAAGATTCCGCCTCTTTGAGCGCTTTGACGAGCTGTGCTTTGTCGGCGCCCATCGCGCACTGTGCCACATAAACGTAGCCGTAGGATGCCGCGATCATGCCGAGGTCCTTCTTCTTGACGCGCTTACCCGACGAGGCAAACTTCGCCACCGCGCCGATGGGGGTGGATTTCGATGCCTGTCCGCCCGTGTTGGAATAAACTTCGGTATCGAGCACGAGCACGTTGACGTCCTCGCCGCTTGCCAGAACGTGGTCAAGTCCGCCGTAACCGATGTCGTAAGCCCAGCCGTCGCCGCCGATGATCCAGAAGGATTTTTTAACGAGGCAGTCTTTGTCCGCATAGATTTCTTTTTCGAGCGCGTCGCATTCGCAACCGCAGTCTTTGCATTCTTCGATGCGGGCGATCAACTCTTTTGCGGCGGCTTTGCTTGCCTCGGCGTCGTCCATGCCGGCGATCCATGTTTCGCATGCCGCTTTGCCTTCCGCCCAGTCCTTCCAAAGTTCCGCAAGTTTCGAAACCTTTTCTTTGAGCGTCGCTCTTCTTGCCTTATAAGCAAGGTTCATGCCGTAACCGAATTCGGCGTTGTCTTCGAAGAGGGAGTTCGCCCAAGCGGGACCGTGACCCTGTTTGTTAGTGGTGTAAGGGCAGGTAGGGGAAGAACCGCCGTAAATCGACGAACAGCCCGTCGCGTTTGCAACGATCATTCTGTCGCCGAAAAGCTGGGTGATCACTTTCACATAAGGCGTTTCGCCGCAACCCGCGCACGCGCCCGAGAATTCGAAGAGCGAAGGGGTGAACTGCGATTTCTTCACGTCTGCCATCTTAACGCCCGAAAGATCGACTTCGGGAAGGTCGACGCTGTATTCCCAGTTCTTGGCTTCCGCCTCTTCCATTTCCGCAAACGGCGTCATGGCAAGCGCTTTGTTGCCCTTCATGCCGGGGCAAACGTCGACGCATACGCCGCAGCCCATGCAGTCGAGCGGGGAAACCTGAATGCGGAATTCGTGACCGGGAACGCCCGTCGCGGGTTTGGTTGCAAATCCTTCGGGTTTATCCGAACCTGCGGCAACAAGCGCGGGGCGAATGCAGGCGTGCGGGCACACAAACGCGCACTGGTTGCACTGAATGCAGTTTTCCATGATCCACTTGGGAACGGCAACGGCAACGCCGCGTTTTTCGAACTTCGTCGTGCCCGTGGGAACGGTGCCGTCGGCATTGAAAGCGGAAGAGGGAAGTTTGTCGCCCTCGAGCGCGAGAATGGGCGCCACCACGTTGCGGAAGTATTCGTTGTCCGCAAGCGAAATCATTTCTGCGCCTTCCGTCGTCGTTGCCCACGATGCGGGAATGTCGATTTTGACAAGGTGTTCTTTCGCCGAATCGATTGCGTTGTAGTTCATCTGCACGATCGCGTCGCCCTTTCTCGCAAACGATTTATAAGCCATCTTCTTCATCAGCTCAACTGCTTCCGCATAGGGCATAATCTGCTCGTTGATGCAGAAGAACGCCGATTGCAGAATGGTATTGGTTCTGCCGCCGAGTCCGAGTTTCTTAGCGATGGAAATGGCGTCGATCACATAAAGTTTCGCCTTTTTCTTGGCAAGTTCGTTCTTGACCTTCGCGGGAAGGTTGCTTTCCAGCTCTTCCACGGTTGTCCAAGGCGCGTTCAAAAGGAATGCACCGCCTTTTTTCAGATCGCTGACCATGTCGTAGCGGATAATATAAGAGGGATTGTGGCAGGCGATGAAGTCCGCCGCGTCGATAAGATATTCGCTTTGAATGGGGGATTTGCCGAAACGCAGGTGCGAAACGGTAATACCGCCCGATTTTTTCGAGTCGTAGAAGAAATACGCCTGTGCGTACATATCGGTGTGGTCGCCGATGATCTTGATCGAGTTCTTGTTCGCGCCGACCGTGCCGTCCGAACCGAGTCCGTAGAATTTGCACGAGGTCGAACCTTCGGGTGCGGCGTCGTACTTTTTCGAGAAGTCGAGCGAGGTGTTCGTCACGTCTTCGTGGATGCCGACGGTGAAGTGGTTTTTAGGTTTCTTTGCCTCGAGGTTCTTGTAAACCGAAAGCACCATCGAAGGGTTGAACTCTTTCGAGCCGAGGCCGTATCTGCCGCCGACGACCTGAATGCCTTCCACGCCTTTTTCAAGCAGCGAAGTGCAAACGTCGAGGTAAAGGGGTTCGCCCAGCGAGCCGGGTTCCTTCGTTCTGTCGAGAACGGCGATCTTTTTGCATGTTTTGGGAATGCAGGCAACGAACTTGTCCGCAACGAAGGGGCGGTAAAGACGCACTTTGATCAAACCGTATTTCTTGCCCTCGGCGTTGAGTTTGTTGATGGTCTCTTCCACCGTTTCCGCGCCCGAACCCATGATGACAAGGACGTTTTCCGCGTCTTTCGCGCCGACGTAATCGAAGAGATGGTATTTTCTTCCCGTGAGCGCGCTCACTTCGTCCATCATCTGTTGCACGATCGCGGGAGTGGCGTTGTAATAGCTGTTCGCCGTTTCGCGGTTCTGGAAATAGGTGTCGCCGTTCTGCGCCGTACCGCGCTGAACGGGGTGTTCGGGGTTGAGCGCACGCGCTTTGAATTCCTGCACGTCTTTATCGAGCCCGAGTTTGTCGAAGAGGGCTTTCATTTCGCCGTATTCGATCGCGTCGATCTTCGAAACTTCATGCGAAGTACGGAATCCGTCGAAGAAGTTAATGAAGGGAACGCGCGAACGCAGCGTGGAAAGATGCGCGACGAGCGCAAGATCCATAACTTCCTGCACGCTGTTGCCCGCGAGCATCGCAAAACCCGTCTGGCGGCAAGCCATAACGTCGGCATGGTCGCCGAAGATGTTGAGCGAATGAGCGGCAAGTGCGCGCGCCGAAACGTGCATGACCATGGGCAGCAATTCGCCCGAGATCTTGTACATGTTGGGGATCATGAGAAGAAGCCCCTGCGAAGCGGTGTAAGTTGTGGTAAGCGCACCTGCGGTCAGCGAGCCGTGAACCGCGCCTGCCGCGCCGCCCTCCGATTGCATTTCGGCAATGCGGAGCTTCTGCCCCCACATATTGAGCCGACCTTGCGTCGCCCATTCGTCGGCGGATTCCGCCATGGGGGACGAAGGGGTGATGGGATAGATGGCAGCCACTTCCGAGAACGCGTAAGCGACGTGGCTTGCGGCGGTATTGCCGTCAATGGTCATCTTTGTCATCGAACAAACCTCCAAAAAAATTATAAATTTACTGTTTTTTGCACGCGAAAAAGCAACGCCTTTTACGCGCCTATGATATTATAACGAATTTCTTTTATATTGTCAAGAAACAATTCAAAAAAACTTGTCCCGAAACGGGAAAAAATAATAAAAAGCAAGAAGAGAAAGCGATCAGTACGGACTTCTATATCAGGGATACCGTTCCGCCTGTTACGCCAATGGATACGCGATTGATTTTGAAAGTATCCGACAGTGAAAAATCGGTTAAAGCAACCGTAAAGGTGTATTCGTTTCCTTTTGATACGCTTGAAAAGAATTTTGTTTTCGTTGCGATGAGATTATTTCCTTTATCGTAAAATTTCAAAGTGAGTTCTAGATTTTTAATATTTGCGTTGGCGAGAAATACAAAATCTTGTCCCAAACTACCAAGATTTAATTTTGTATCACCGACGTTGATGTCGCCGTTATTGGCATTGCGCGAAAATATTTGCGGTTTGTTGACGCCTGAGGAAGTTCCGCTCGATGTTCCCGTATCTGCTTGGAAGTGTTTAACGCAACTTGTGATGCCGAAAAAACTGCCGACTAAAACGAGCAGGACGAGACAGAGCGTTAAAACGGGATGTTTTTTTCTTGCGATTTCTTTGCTCGGTTCGTTTTTTTCTGCCTTAGCGTCGTCTTCCTTGGAAGTGGTTTTTTCATTCGATTTGGGAATGGAAACGGCGAGTATAATTAAAAAAAGAAGGATGGCGGCTATAATGAAAATTATTCCGATCAATACGGATTGGTCGCCGTCGGAAGTAGTATGAAGAGGCGGCGTAACACTTAAAATTAAGTCAGTCATGGTGAAATTTCTTATCCTTTGTAAAATAAAAAAGTGTGTTCCCAAACCTGGAAACACACGCACGGTATCTCCGAAGTTTGTTACCACACAAAACCTTTTCTACAAAGCGAAAAGAGATACACAATGCCGAGATTGTGCACTTTGTAGAAAATTATGCAGTTTTGTGTGGTAAAATCAGTATAGCACATCAGTTTTTATTTTTCAAGCGTTTGCATGAAAAATATTTTTTCCGATTTCACTTTGAATTCATTGTAAAATTTTGCCTGTTTTGCTATAATATACATATTAAATTATGAAAGCGATTGAATTTGAGAACGTATCGTTTGCCTACGGCGAAGGCGTTCAGGCGATTAAGAATATAAATTTTAGCGTGGAAGAGGGTGAATTTGTCGCCGTGCTCGGGCACAACGGCAGCGGAAAAAGCACGCTTGCGCGGCTGAGCAACGGATTGCTGGAAAGCGACGAGGGCGTCGTGCGCGTATTCGGGCAGCAGCTTACTTCGAAAAACGTCACGCAAATCCGCAAACGGGTGGGGATCGTTTTTCAGAATCCCGATAACCAGACGGTCGCTTCGATCGTCGAGGATGATATTGCCTTCGGCGCAGAGAACGTCGGATTGCCGCGCGAAGAAATTGCCGAGCGGATCGACTTTGCCTTGCATGCCGTCGGCATGCAAGAATACCGCAATTCCATGGTTTCGCGGCTTTCGGGCGGGCAGAAACAGCGCGTCGCCATTGCGGGCGTCCTGGCGTTAAAGCCCGACGTCATGATCCTCGATGAATCGACCGCCATGCTCGATCCGCGCGGCAGACGCGAGATCGTAAACGTAGTGCAGAAGCTCAACCGCGAAGAAAAGATCACCGTCGTGCTCATTACGCACTTTATGGAAGAGGCATTGCTTGCCGACCGCGCGGTGGTGATGAACCGCGGGGAAATCGTCATGCAGGGCGCGCCTTCGGATATATTCGAGCGGCACGAAGAACTTTTAACATATAATTTAACGTTGCCGCAGATCGGTTACATCTGTAAACGTCTGCAAGAGGGCGGTTTTGCCGTGCCCGACACGCTCGACGTGGAAGAATTAGCGCGGGAGGTTGCAAAGTGCGTATTGTAGCCGAACGGCTTTCTTACATTTATAATGCCCGCTCGCCGTTTGCGACTGCCGCCCTCAAAGACGTCACGCTTACGGTGGAAGAGGGGGAATTTTTCGGGATCATCGGGCACACGGGCAGCGGTAAAAGTACGTTCGTGCAACATTTGAACGGACTTTTGCGCCTGCCTTCTTCCTTGAAACATTACAAAAAACCGCGCGTCAAAAAGGGGCAGACCCCGCCCCCCGAACCGCGGCTGACGGTGGGATCTTTCGATCTTGCCGCCCGCAAAACCGACTTTAACGAACTGCGCCGCCATGTGGGCATGGTGTTTCAGTATCCCGAATATCAGCTTTTTGCCGAAACGGTATTCGACGACGTTGCATTCGGTTATAAGAATTTTGCAAAAAAGAAACCTGAAAAGGAAGAGATTGAAAACGCCGTGCGCGGCGCGTTGGAAATCGTGGGGTTGAATTACGACGAAGTAAAGGATAAATCCCCGTTCGAGCTTTCGGGCGGTCAGAAACGCCGCGTGGCGATCGCGGGCGTCATCGTCACGCATCCCGAAGTGCTTGTTCTTGACGAACCTGCCGCAGGGCTCGATCCGCTCGGGAAACGCGAGATCATGCAGCTTTTGCACAGGATCCATCAAGAGTGGTGCAAAACGGTGATTATCGTCTCGCACGATATGGACGAAATATCCGAAAACTGTACCAAAGCCGCCGTTTTTTCCGAGGGAACCGTGAAATACTGTCTTCCGCCCGCACAACTCTTTCGGCTGGGCGGGGAACTTGCCGCGCTCGGGTTGGATATTCCGCTTACCGCAAAACTCTGCGCCGCGCTTGAAGAGCAGGGCGTGAAACTCGACTGCGATTTTACGACGGAAGACTGCATCGCCAAGATTCTTGCGCTGAGGGGGGATAAAGCGTGAAAGACGTATCCTTCGGGCAATTTTATCCCGTGCAGTCCTTTTTGCATCGTATGGACGCAAGGCTGAAAATTCTCTTTTTGATCGCTTATATCGTGGCGATCTTTCTTGCGTCGAATTTTTACGGGCTTGCCGCCTGCGCGTTCGTGCTGATCGTCGCGACGATCGCCTCGCGCGTGCCGCTCGGCAAGGTGTTGCGTTCGTTGCGCGGAATCCTTTTTCTTGTTCTCTTCACCGCCGTGCTCAATTTGTTTTTTTACGTCGGCGATCAAGTTTACTGGCCGGGACCTGCCGTATACCATTGGTGGATCTTCCGCATTACGCAGGGGGGAATCATCTTTTCGCTCTTTCTCGTGTTGCGGCTCATTCTCTTGGTGCTCTGTTCCTCGCTCTTAACTTATACGACGACGCCCGTCGACCTTACCGACGGGATCGAGAGCCTGTTAACGCCCCTCAAATGGATCCGCTTCCCCGTGCACGAACTGGCGCTGATCATGAGCATCGCGCTGCGTTTTATCCCCATTCTGATGGATGAAACCGAGCGGATCAAGAACGCGCAGAAAGCGCGCGGCGCCGATTTCGAAACGGGCGGCCCGATCAAGAAGATCAAGGCGATCGTGCCCATTCTCATTCCGTTGTTGCTTTCGGCGTTCCGCCGTGCCGACGAACTCGGCGACGCGATGGAGGCACGCTGTTATACGGGCAGTAAGAACCGTACAAAATACAAAAAGCACCGTTTCGGTTGGCGCGATCTTGTGGGATTTTTCGTGGGGGCGGCGCTCATTACGGGCGTCGTGCTGTTACGCGTTTATTTGGGTGCGCCGTTATGAGATACGCGCTGAAAGTGACTTACGACGGAACGAATTACGGCGGCTGGCAGATTCAAAACAACGCGCGCACCGTGCAGGAAGAGCTTGAACAGGCCGCGTGCGAGGTATTCGGATGCGCGGTGAAGATGACGGGCAGCGGCAGAACGGACGCGGGCGTGCATGCGGAAGGGCAGGTGTGCCATTTCGATGTGCAAACCGAGATTCCAGCCGAAAAAATCGCAACCTGTTTGAATTTGCGCTTGCCCGACGATGTGCGCGTGATCACGAGCGTACGGGCAGAAGGGTTCGACGCCACCAAGGGCAAACAGAAAACCTACCGCTATTCCTTTTATTATTCCTCGTGCGAACTGCCGCTTTTAACGCGTTACGCGGTGCGCGTGCGCCGCTTTCCCGATCATGACGTCATGAACGCGGCGGCGCGGCTCTATGAAGGGCGGCACGATTATAAGGCGTTCTGCGCGGCGGGATCTTCCGCCAAAACGAGCGAACGCAACGTTTTGTCGGCAAAGGTCGTGAAAACAACTTATCCCGACCGCATACAGTTCGATTTTTTCGTGACGGGCGAAGGGTTCTTATATAATATGGTTAGGATCATGGCGGGGGAACTTTACGAAGTCGGGTGCGGAAAGCCGTGCGAAATCGAAAACGCATTCGCAACGGGGCGGCGCGATCTGCTCGGAAAAACCATGCCCGCCAAAGGTCTGACGCTCGTTTGCGTCGAATATGATCCTTCGCCGTTTGAGAATCGCGGCGGCGGGGTATAAATGAATAAGGAGTCGTTATGGAATTTTTCGATTGGCTGAGCGTACCGCAGTTATTCATTCAGTATTTCGGCAATTATTTCGGCGGGGATATCTCTACCGCGCAATCTGCCGCGGCGCTGAATTTCAGGTGGAATCTCATTTGCATTATCGTGGCGGCAGGGCTGTTTCTTGTGGGAACGGTGTTCGGCGGCATCGGGCTTATGGCGATGGCGAAAAAACGCGGCATGAAAAACGGCTGGCTGGGTTTCGTTCCCTTTCTAAATACCTATTTCGCGGGCGAAGTGGCAGGCGAGGCGAACGTATTCGGTAAAAAAATAAAGCATGTCGGCTTATGGTGCATGTTGGTGGAAATCGCGTTCGTCGCCATGCAGACGTTTGCACTTGTCGTCAGTCTGGTCATAGCCTCCAACCCCGCATATTATTCGGAACGGTTGATCGAAGAAACGGGCATGGTCTATTATGCCCTCGACAGCGGACTGATTACGGGAAGTATGCGGAAACTTGCATTTGCGGGCGACGTTGTCAACATCATCGTAAGCGTGTGGTGGTTCGTGTTGTTGTTCTTTTTCTGCGCGCTGTTCTTTGCGCTCTTCCGCAAATATTATGCCCGCAGTCCCTTCCTTATGACCTTCCTCTGCGCCGTGCTGCCTTGCCGCGGGTTCGTTCTCTTTGCCGTGCGCAACAATACGCCCATCGATTATAACGAATACATGCGCAAACGCATGGAAGAGGAACGCCGCCGCTATCAGGATCAATACGGGCAGGGCGGTGGAAACGGCGGTTATGGCGGCGGGGGCGGTTCGGATTCGCCATTCCCCGATTTCGACAATTCTTCCGCAAGCGGACGCGACAGCGACGGCCCGTTTTCGGATTTTTGATGAAACTTGTTAAAAAAACGCTCTTGGAATTTTCCAAGAGCGTTTTTAGATCGATTTTATCGGAGGTTATCGTGTATACCGGCGATCCGTATGTAAATGTATTCTTCAATTTTTGTGTGTTCCTGTAAGAATTGTTTTACCGTTTCGATATCGCCGACCGGTACGTTGTAATATCCGCCGTCTTTTGAGGTAATGCGCAGAAAACCGTAGTTGAGCAAACGGTATGAAAGATAGGTTTCCGCCGAATGCGATTTTTGCCGAAAGATCAAACGGACTTCCCCCGAACCCGATTCGCCCTCTAAAATATGGATAAATCCGTAATCCTCGATTTCATCGAAAGAAAAATGCAGATAACCTCGTTCAGATCTGCCGTTGTCGACGTAAACAGTTATGCCGTCTTGATAGAGAATGACGCAGTCGCGGTTTTCGGTTTTTGAACGGGCGATGCGATCGTAAACGTAAGCGAAAACGCAAAGGGCGACGACCATGCCGCATGCGATACACGCAATTATGCGCCCCGACAGAGGCACGGAGTCGATTCCGAATACGGTTGCGAGCACGATAACCGAAAAGAAAATACCGAGCATGCCGTAAAGACTGCGCGCCTTTGTTCTGTAACCCTTCGCTTTGCAGAGCGCGTTTGAAAGATCGGGACTTTTTATTTTTTCCATATCTTTTCCTCTTATGCTATTATACTTTTTCGATTGTCTTTTGTCAAGAAGATCAAACGTGCGGCGGCGATAAGCAAAAGAACACAGCATGCACAAACACGTTCTTTTTTTGTAAAAATTCAAGAAAAACGTTTACAAACTACCTAAAACATGATATAATATAACCATAGGTTATATTAAGCCCTGTCGGGTATCAAAAAAACAAATAACCGATAGTAATTATGACGTATGATCTGATTGCGGCGATCGCCACAGCGGAAGGGCGCGGCGGCGTCGCCATTGTGCGCGCAAGCGGCGCGGGCGCGCTCGGGCTTGCCCGAAACATGTTTTCGCATCGCGGCGAATATCTTCCCAATATGCTTTATGCAGGCGAAATCGACGGCGGTTCGTTCAAAGATTACGGCATGTGCGTGTATTTCCGCGCGCCGAAATCGTACACGGGCGAGGACACCGTGGAATTTCATTGCCACGGCGGCAGGGAAATCGCCCGCGGGATCTTGCGCCGCGCGCTCGATCTGGGGGCGCGCATGGCCGATCGCGGCGAGTTTACGAAGCGCGCTTATCTCAACGGCAAGCTGTCGCTTTCTGCGGCGGAAGGCGTGGCGGATATGATCGACGCGGAATCCGAAGCGCAAGTGCGCGCGGGATATTCGCTCTATACCGAAAAACTGACCAACGAGGGTAAACGCTTACAGGGTGTTTTGCTCGAATGTCTTGCGGGGATCGACGCCGATTTGGATTACCCCGAAGAAGATCTTACCGCGGATACGCGAACGCAGACGAGAGAAAAGCTCGTATGCGTGCAAGAAGCGCTTGCCGCGCTTTTGAAACAGTACCGCGCGGGGAAAAAGCTCAAAAGCGGCGTTTCCGTCGCGTTGTGCGGCAACCCCAACGCGGGCAAAAGTTCGCTGTTCAACGCGTTGCTGGGCAGCGACAGGGCCATCGTATCCGCCACCGCCGGCACGACGCGCGACGTCGTGGAAGGCGCGATCGAACTGAACGGCGTGCTGTTCCGCCTGTTCGATACGGCGGGTTTGCGCGAAAGCGGCGACGAAATCGAGCGCGAGGGGATCCGCCGCGCCGAACGGGCGATCGAAAGCGCCGATCTCATTCTCTATCTCAAAGAGGAAGAAAACCTTTCCTTCCCCGCCGGTACTCCCGTTATTACGGTGGGCGCGAAGAGCGATCTGGGGCGGTCGGATAGAGGGTGCGACGTTTATCTTTCCGCGCGGACGGGCGAAGGGCTCGATCGGCTCAAAGAGATGATGTATGAAAAGGGCTACGGGCGCGAGAGCGACGTATGTTTGTTGGAAGAGCGGCACTACCGCAGCGTGTCGGAATCGTATGAGGCGGTGGGCGAGGCATTGACCGCGGTTATGAATGCGCCCGTCGAATTATATGCCGAGGACGTAAAACGCGCCTGGGTCGCGCTCGGCACGCTGAGCGGCGAAACGGCGAGCGAGGCGGTCGTAAACGAAATTTTCGAAAAATTTTGCGTCGGGAAATGACGCGATAAGGAATCGGGAAACGTAGGAGAAAGTATGGTCAATCTGGAATTGTACAGGGTATTTTACACGGTTGCGCGGTGCGGTTCGCTCACCAAAGCGGCGGAAGAGCTTTATATTTCGCAGCCCGCCGTATCGCAGGCGATCAAACAACTCGAGCATCAGCTCGGCACGCCGCTCTTCAACCGCATGCACAAGGGCATGGAACTTTCCGCGCAGGGCGGCGAGCTCATTTTCGGTGACGTATCCAAAGCGTTGCAACTTTTGGGCAACGCCGAAGACAAGCTCACCGAAATCACGCAAAGCGCCACGGGTACGCTTCGGATCGGCGCGTCGGAAACGATTTTTCAGTATATTTTGTCCGAAAAAATCGTCGAGTACCACAAACTCTATCCGCAAGTCAAAATCGAACTGATTTCCGACGTATCGCCTAAAATTATGGAAGAGCTGAAAACCGACCACTGCGACGTGGGATTTTTGAACCTTCCCATTGATCTGGAAGAGGGCGTGCGCCTGACTGATACCATCAATCTGCTCAATGATATTTTTATCGCGGGCGGCAATTTCCGCGACTTGAAAGGCAGGGAACTGAGCATCTGGGATTTGCAGGAATATCCGCTCATTCTCATGGAAAACGAAACGGTCGCGCGCACGATGCTCAATCGTTTCTGCGAGAGCGTGGGCGTAAAATTCCGCCCCATGGTCGAGGTGGATAGCTGGGGGTTTATGAAAAAGCTTGTGACCGAGGGTATGGGGATCGGTTGCATTCCCCGCGAATATACCCGCCACCGCCTCGAAGACGGTTCGCTTGTCGAGCTTAATATCCAGCCGCCGTTGCCCACGCGTTCAGTCGGTATGGCATTGCCCAAGAATGCGAACATGCCGTTTTCGTTGCGCGCGTTTATTCATCTTTTTGAAAAATAAGGTGCGCCGCGCGGGGCGGATTTCACGCGTTTTTCGGAAAAATCTTCCTGCAAACATTTGAAATTTTTTTGCAATCGTGATACAATAAGGTGGAAAATGATTAAGTCGGAAACAACGGAGTCGTCCATGGAAGAGATCATGCAGGCAATCGCACAAGCCGAAGAACAAGCCGCCGTCCTGCGGGAAGAGGCGCGCTCGCGCGCGGCGCAAATTGCGGCGCAGGCGGAAGCGGATGGGGTTGCGCTCAAAAAGTCGGCTGCCGTCAAAGCAAAGAATTTGCGCGAAAACGGCTTGCGCGTCGCGCAGGAACAGGCGGACGCGGCTTACCGCGCGGCATTAGATAAGAGCGCGGCGGACGCGCGCGCCTATGCCGACGAATATGCCGGTAAGATCGAGCCGATCGTAAAAGAGGTCGTAAGGAGAATCTGCAGTGGTCGTTGAGATGAAAAAACTCAACTTGATCGCGATGTCGTACGATCGCGACAAGATTCTCAATGCGTTGGAACGAACGGGGGCGGCTGAAATCAAGCAGCATGCGCCTTCGGACTACGCGCACGCCGTCGCGTTCGACGCCGAAGAGTTAAACGCCGCGTGCGTTTCGGCGGAAAATGCGTTGCAGATCTTGCAGAGCCAAGCGCTTGCATATGCCGCGGAGCATAAAATCGCGTATAAAGCCGCGGACGACGTGGAAGTTTCCTATTCCGAATTTATGGAAACGGGAAAAAGAGAAGAAGAAATGCGCGCGCTGATCGGCAAGGTGAACGAGCTGCGCGATACGCGCACGGCGTTGTTAGCCGAATTAAACCGTTTGCAGCGGGCGCTGAAAGCCGCCTCGGTGTACGAGTGTTCGGAAATTCCCTTTTCTCATTATCGCCGCACGGGTGCCGTCGTCTATAAACTCGGCACGGTTGAAGAACGCGCGTTCGGAATCTTAAAGGGCGCGCTCGATCAAACGGATTGTGCCGCCTATTCCGTATTATCGCACAAGGACGTTGTCGTCCTCGGCGTATGTTTTCATGTCCGTTTCGAAAAAGAAGGGGAAAAACTGCTTTCCGACGCGGGCTTTTCCGTATGTCCTTACCGCACGGATGAAACGGGCGCACAGTTCTGCGCTTCGATCCGCACGCGGATCGAATATGTAAAACGCGAGCTCGAAAGCAACGGCACGGCGTTTTTTGCGTTGAAAGATAAGATCTCTCTGCTCAAAGTATACATCGATTATCTGCTGTTTGAATTGGAAAAAGGCAAAAGCACGGATAAAACGCTCGCAACGCAAGCAACTTTCTTGTTGGAAGCGTATGTTCCCGTTACGGGCGAAGAGAGTGTGAAAAACGCGCTTTCCGCAGCGGCGGGCGCCGTTTACTGCGAATTTTCGCCCGTACCCGAAGAGGAAATGCCGCCGACGCTTTTGAAAAATCACGCCGTAGTGGAAGGGTTCGAATCGCTTACGAATATGTATTCCGTGCCCAACGCGCGGGAATTTGACCCGAATGCCGTTATGGCAATCTTTTACAGTATCTTCCTCGGCTATATTATGGCGGACGTCGGTTACGGCGCGATCATGTTGTTGTGCGGGGGATTTTTATGGCTGAAACATAGGGCGCGCCCGACGACGCTGTCCCGTCTTGCCTGCGTATTTGCGATTGGCGGGATTTTTGCGGCGATCTGGGGCGTGCTGTTCAATTCCTTTTTCGGCTTGTCGCTCTTGCCGTTTACGGTGATGCCCGACGCAAAAGACGCAATGTGGTCGCTTGCGGGGATCCGCATTCCGAGCGAACTCATTTTGTGCATGCTCTTCGGCATCGTGCACTTAGGGGCGGGGTATGTATGCAAAGCCGTGCAGTGCTGGCGCAGAAAACGCATTCTCGACGGCTTGTTCGACGGGCTTGTGTGGGCGGTGTTTTCGGTCGGCGTGTTCCTTGTTCTTTTGGGCTTTATCGACGAATTTAACTTAAAAATCCTTTCGCTCGTCGGGGGGATCACGGCGGGCGCCATGCTCGTGATCGCCATGTTCACGGCGGGGCGCAAAGAAAAGTTTTTCGGCAAATTCGTCAAGGGCTTCGGCGCGGCGTACGGCATTATCAACTTCGTATCCGATATTTTGAGCTACGCCCGTTTATACGGTTTGATGCTCTCGGGCGCGGTGATCGCTAACTTGATTTCTTCTTATGCTGTTACGGGAATGAACGGAAGTGTCGGCTTTCTCGTGAGCGGAAACGCGGGGCTTGTTATTCTCGGCGTATTCTTGATTTTAATCGGGCATGCGTTCAACCTTGCGATAAGCCTGCTCGGCGCGTATATTCATGACGCCAGATTGCAATACGTCGAATTCTACGGTAAGTTCTACGAGGGCGAGGGCGAGTTGTTCCGCCCGCTCGGCTCGGATAAAAAATACGTTCGCGTGACGTCGGATTGACGTTCGGAATAGATAAATAAGGAAATTATTTGGAGGTAGGTTTATGTCAGGATATGCTATCGCAATAATCGGCATTGCGTTGTGCGTGGGATTATGCGGCATCGGTTCGTGCGTCGGTTTGTACAAAACGGGCAGCGCGGCCGCGGGCGTGCTGGGCGAAGACCCAAAACGTTACGGCAAGCTCGTTATTCTCGTGTTGCTTCCCGCAACGCAGGGGCTTTACGGCTTTATCATCGGCATTATCGCATCGGGCGGAGTCAATGCCGATATGAGTTTAGCGGCGGGTTGGGCGATGTTCGCGGCGGTCATGCCTATGGCGATCACGGGCTTGATTTCGGGCATCTTTCAGGGCCGCACGGCGGCGAATTGTATTTATGCCGTCGGTCGGCAAGAGACGCTTTCGGGTAAATTGGTGCTCTATCCCGCCATGGTCGAATTCTATGCCATTCTCGGTTTGATCATTTCCATTATGCTCGTTTAAGAGGCGGTTATGGGAAGGGAAGAAATCGTAAAAACGATTCTCGCCGACGCCGAAGAGGACGCACGCAAGATCATTGCGCAAGCGGAGGAACATGCCGCCGCCGTCCGTCAGGCGGCAAGCGACGAGGCGGATAAACTGCTCGGCGAAACGCAGGCGGAAACCGCTCAGCGCGCTAAAGCGATCGCCGACGGAAAAGAGGCGACGGCACGGCTCGACGGCGCGAAAATTCTGCTTGCCGAAAAACGCCGCGTCATCGCATCGGTATATGCACGCGCCTATGAGAAACTGCTTGCGCTCGGCGAAAAAGATTGCCTTGCGCTTTACGGACGGCTGTTGGAAGAATATGCGGCGGAAGGCGACGAAATTGTGCTTGCGCCGAATTTTCGTTACCGTGTCGCGCTCGAAAAGTTGTCTGTCGTCGGGAAGAAGAAACTCAAAATCACGACCGACCCGAAAATAGAGGGTGGGTTTCTCTTGCGCGGCAAAAATGCCGACGTCGATCTCACTTACGCCGCTTTGCTCGCGCAGGACAGGGAAGAGCACCAAAGCGAAATCGCGTACGCGATATTCAAATAATGTAATATGGATTGCCTGTATTCGAACGGCGTGATTGCCGTCAGGGAAAAATATCTTTTGGGCGAACGTTTGAAACGCCTGTGCGAAGGCAGTGCGGACGAGGCGTTCCGCCAGCTAACGGAATACGGCTTCGGCGCGGGCGCCGACGCCCTTTCTTCGCGCGATTTCGAGGCGCTTATCGCCGCCGAAGAAAAGATCACCGACGATTTTATTTTGCGCTATGCGCCTGCGGCTGCCGTGCGCGATTATCTTCTGTTGCCGCGTGACTTTCACAACGCGGAAGCGCTCGTCAAAGCCGAATATCTCTCGCTCGACGTCACGAAAATGTTGGCGCCCGAGGGGAATTATTCCGTCGCTCTTCTGACGAACGCCGTGCAAAGCGGCGATTATTCGAAAACAGGCGATTTGGGCGATACCGTAAAAGAGGCGGTCGCGCTCTTTTCCGACGAGGAAAAGAAACCGACGGGCGCGGAAATCGGCGCGCTGTTCGTGCGCGGACTCTATCGTGCGTTGCACCGTTCGTGCCGCAAAAACAGAGCGGTTGCGGCGATTCTCGCGCGCAAAGCGGATATGGTCAATTTGCTGACGGCGTTCCGTTCGGACAATGCGCAGGAAGCGGAAAAACTGTACGTTGCGGGCGGAAAATTATCTGTAAAAGATCTGGCGCGCGTATTCGGCGACGCCGAACGGTGCGAAAGGTCGTTTGCGCGCACGGACTATGCCGCCTTCGTGCAAGTCTGTTTCGAAGCGCGGCGTGCGGGCTTGCCTTACACGCGGGCGGAACGCATGGCGGCGCATTGCGAAATCGACGATCTGTCGCGCAGACGGTTCGATCTAAACGGCAGCGAGGCGTTTTTATATTACGTTTTCCGCCGCCGTCTGGAATGCGAGGACGTGCGTATCCTGTTCGTCTGCCTGCATGCAGGCATGAAGGAAGGGGAAATCAAAGGGCGGCTGCGCAGCCTGCGGGAGGGATTATGACGGCGAAACTGGCAATCGTGGGCGACGGCGACGCCATTCTGGTGTTCAAAGCCGCGGGCGTTGCGGCGTTTGCCGCCAACGACGAAAAACAGGCGCGCGATGCTTTGCGCAAGGCGGCGCGCGACTATCAGATCATTTTCATTACCGAGGAACTTGCCCGCATGACGGGTGATTTTCTGAAACGGTTCGATGAAGAGCCGTATCCCGTCGTGTTGCCCATTCCTTCCGCCGACGGCGACGGAAGTTACGGGAAGGAAACGTTAAAACGCGCCATGGAACGCGCGCTCGGCGTGGATATTCTTTTTAACAAATAAGCGCGCGTCCGCATTGCAGGCGGACGAAACAAAATTGAGGTATTTATGGCAGGGAAAACTGTTAAGGTCTACGGGCCGCTGATCATTGCGGAAGGCATGAAAGACGCGAAGATGTACGACGTCGTGCGCGTTTCCGAAAAAGGGTTGATCGGTGAAATCATCGAATTGCGCGGCGACGTCGCGTCGGTGCAGGTATACGAAGAAACCACGGGGTTAGGCCCCGGCGAGGACGTCGTTTCCACGGGCGAACCGCTTTCCGCCGAGCTTGCGCCCGGACTTATCACGGGCATTTTCGACGGGATTCAGCGTCCGCTTACGACGCTTTACTTCGAGTGCGGCAACCGCATTTCGCGCGGCGTTTCGGTCAACAATCTCGACCGTGAAAAGAAGTGGCATTTCGTTCCCGTCGCCAAAGCGGGCGACGAGGTGAGCGAGGGCGACGTGCTCGGAACGGTGCGGGAAACCGAACTCATCGAACACCGCATTTTAGTGCCGAACGGCGTAAAGGGCAGGGTGTTTTCGATCGCGGAAGGCGATTTCACGATCGAAGAAACGGTTTGCGTGCTCGATCTTCCCGAAGGCAACAAAAATATCTGCATGTTGCGCAAATGGGCTGTACGCAAGGGCAGACCTTACCGCGAAAAGCTCTCGCCCGATTTCCCCATGGTGACGGGGCAGCGCGTGATCGATACGCTTTTTCCCATTGCAAAGGGCGGCGTCGCAGCCGTTCCGGGCCCCTTCGGTAGCGGGAAAACCGTCGTGCAGCATCAGCTTGCGAAATGGGCGGACGCCGAGATCATCGTGTATATCGGTTGCGGCGAACGCGGGAACGAGATGACCGACGTGCTCAACGAATTTCCTGCGCTCAAAGATCCGAAAACGGGTGAACCCATAATGAAACGCACCGTGCTCATCGCGAATACCTCGGATATGCCCGTTGCGGCGCGCGAAGCGTCGATCTATACGGGCATCACGATCGCCGAATATTACCGCGATATGGGCTATAACGTGGCAATCATGGCGGATTCCACCTCGCGCTGGGCAGAGGCGTTGCGCGAAATGAGCGGACGGCTCGAAGAGATGCCGGGCGACGAAGGCTATCCCGCCTATCTTGCAAGCCGCCTTGCGGAATTTTACGAGCGCGCGGGCATCGTGAAACTGCTCGGGAACCAAGAAAAAATCGGCTCGGTCACGGCGATCGGCGCGGTTTCGCCCCCCGGCGGCGATCTGAGCGAACCCGTCACACAGGCGACGTTGCGCATCGTAAAAGTCTTTTGGGGGCTTTCGGCGTCGCTTGCATACAAGCGGCATTTCCCTGCGATCGATTGGCTTGTGAGCTATTCGCTCTATGCCGACCGCATGAAAGACTGGTACGACGAACAGATCGGGCAGGAATTTTTGCTTTATCGGCAGTTTGTGATGACGATTTTGCAGGAAGAGGCGTCGCTCGACGAGATCGTGCGTCTTGTCGGCATGGACGCGTTATCGTCGAAAGACCGTCTTACGATGGAAACGGCGAAAATCGTCCGCGAGGACTATCTGCATCAGAACGCGTTTGACGACGTTGATACCTATACTTCGCTCAAAAAACAGTTGTTCATGCTTAAACTCATCTACGAGTTCAACCGTCTTGCGGGCGAGGCGGTCGCTGCGTATGTTTCGCTCGACGAGGTACTTGCCTGTCCTTGCCGCGAGAAAATCGGCAGGGCGAAATATATCCCCGAGGAAAATTTAAGCGAAATGGAAGCGATCTTAACGGATATGAACGCACAGATCAAAGCGCTCATCCACGGAGGAAACGGCGATGTTTAAGGAATACAAGACCATACGCGAGGTCGTCGGGCCGCTGATGATCGTCGACGGCGTGGAAGGCGTCAAATATAACGAACTTGTCGATATCGTCTGCGCGGACGGCGAGGTGCGCAGCGGTAAAGTGCTTGAAATCAACCGCGACCGTGCGGTCGTGCAGCTCTTTGCAAGCTCGCAGGGGTTGCAGATTTCCACTTCGAAAGCGCGCTTTTTGGGGCACAGTCAGGAACTTGCCGTTTCGCGCGATATGCTCGGAAGGGTGTTCGACGGTATGGGAAACCCCCGCGACGGCGGCGCGCCCGTACTTCCCGAAAAGAAACTCGATATCAACGGCGAACCCATCAATCCCGCCGCGCGCGATTATCCCAACGAATTTATTCAGACGGGTGTATCCGCGATCGACGGGTTAAATACCCTTGTGCGCGGGCAGAAACTTCCCGTATTTTCGATGAGCGGTCTGCCGCATGCAAACTTGGCGGCGCAGATCGCCCGTCAGGCGAAAGTGCGCGGTTCGAACGCCAAATTCGCCGTTGTGTTTGCGGCAATCGGCATCACGTTCGAAGAATCGCAGTATTTTGTCGAAGACTTCAAACGAACGGGCGCGATCGAACGTACGGTCATGTTCACGAATCTTGCGAACGACCCTGCAGTCGAGCGTATCGCAACGCCCCGCATGGCGCTTACTTGTGCGGAATATCTTGCCTTCGAATGCGGCATGCACGTTCTCGTCATCATGACCGATATCACGAACTATGCCGAAGCGCTGCGCGAAGTTTCCGCGGCACGGCGCGAAGTTCCCGGTCGGCGCGGTTATCCCGGTTATCTCTATACCGACCTTGCGTCGTTATACGAACGCGCGGGCAGAATCCGCGGTTGCGAGGGTTCGATTACGCAGATTCCCATATTGACGATGCCCGAGGACGATAAAACCCATCCCATACCCGATCTGACGGGGTATATCACGGAAGGGCAGATCATTCTTTCGCGCGATCTGTACAAAAAGGGCATCAACCCGCCCATCGACGTGTTGCCGTCGCTTTCCCGTCTCAAAGATAAGGGCATCGGCAAGGAAAAAACGCGGGAAGATCATGCGGATACGATGAACCAGTTGTTCGCCGCGTATGCGCGCGGCAAGGAATGCAAGGAACTTTCCGCCATTTTAGGCGAGGCGGCGCTTTCCGAAAGCGATAAGCTGTATGCAAAATTTGCGGAAGAATTCGAAAAACGTTATCTCAATCAGGGCTTTACGACCGACCGCACGATCGAGGAAACGCTCGACATCGGTTGGGAACTTTTGCGGATCCTGCCGACAAGCGAGTTGAAACGTATCCGCAAGGCGTATCTCGATAAGTATTACGAAAAGCAAGAGGGCTGACATGGCGCGACTGAACGTAAATCCCACCCGTATGGAACTCAAAAAGTTGCAGGCGCGGCTGAATACCGCCATACGGGGACATAAACTGTTAAAGGATAAATCCGACGAAATGGTGCGCGTTTTCACCGTGATCATCAGGGAAGATAAAGCCCTGCGCGAAAAGGTGGAAAGCGAGCTTTCGCGCGTCATGAAACAGTTTGCGGTTGCCCGTTCGGTCACGGCGTCGTATGCGGCGGAATCGGCTTTTGCCATGCCTGCCGTCGCCGTCCGCGCCGAATGCGGCGTGGAAAGCGTGATGGGGGTGGAAGTGCCAAAAGTCGAATTGGTGAAGGAAGGGAAGGGCGGCCTGCCTTATGCTTTTGCGGAAATGACGAGCGAAGCCGATTATTCCGTTGAAATGATTTCGGCTTTGTTGCCTGATTTAGTGCAGCTTGCGCAAACCGAAAAACGGGTGCGCATGCTTGCCGAAGAAATCGAACGCAACAAGCGGCGCGTCAACGCGCTCGAATACGTCATGATCCCCCAGCTTGAAGAAACGATAAAATATATCAAAGATAAGTTGAGCGAGAACGAGCGCGCGGCGATCGTGCGCATGATGAAAGTCAAAAACAAATCATAAAAAAACGAACGGATACCGTTCGGTATCCGTTCGTCGGGCCTGGCGCAGAGAGAGGGATTCGAACCCCCGTACACATCACTGCGTAACACGATTTCGAGTCGTGCGCATTCGACCACTCTGCCATCTCTGCAAGCTGTTTTATTGTAACTGTTTTTCAAAAAAAAAGCAAGCTTTTTTGCGGTTGTTTCATAAATTTTTTCCGGAAACAAAATTTAATTGAATATATTTGCGGATATGGCGGAATTGGCAGACGCGCAGGACTTAGAATCCTGTGGGCAACCGTGTGAGTTCGACCCTCACTATCCGCACCAAAGGAAAAAATTATGGATCGTATATGGCAAAAAATGCATGAAGCTGCGCGTGCCGAGCAACGGAAACGAAAAATTTCGAATGTGGATTTAAGTTAAAATCCCATTTGTGCAAGTTCTTCGCACAGCCCGATATAAAAGGCATAGATCTTTTCTTTTTTCTTTTTGCCCGCCATAAAATCGACGATCTGCGAATGGGAAATCGAATCGTTTGTGCAGTTTCCGCGGTAATTGCCGAATTCCGCCGAAGAAACACAAACAAGTCCGTCGCAAGCGTCTTTTCCGTAATGGCGGTAGAAAGCGAGCGGGATCCCCATAACAAAGTCGTCGCGGCTGCGTTCGAGCGTAGTGGAAAAACTTTGGCAGTAAATCGTTTCGGGCAGGGGCTGTTTTTCTTGCTCAATTTCGGGAATGCTTTGCAGTTGTTTGCATACCGTGAGGGCATCGGGGTGCTTGTCGCCGAAGATCCGATACCATAAATTGACCCAGAATGCAATGAATCTGACGATAAATGTCGGCAGGCGCAACAACGAAGAGGCGATCGGCGAGCCGCGGTGGGGCGTGCAGAGCGTGGTGAGCGAGGCGACGCTTTCTTCCATGCCGAGGTTGTTTATCATATAAATCGCGTCGAGTCCGCCTTTGGAATGGGCGATAATGTTGACTTTTTCGGCGTTTTCCGCTTTCAGAATGCTTTCGATGTGATTTTTCATCTGTTCCGCATTGTTTTCAATCGTTCCGAACCCGTCGGTTTTTGCTGTGTATACGGTAAAGCCGCGGCGTTTCAGTATTTTTTCGATTCTTCCGAACGCCTTAAAAAATTTAACGTCTTTGAGTAAGATTCCGTGTGCCAACACGACGGGGTAACGGGTAGCCATAAGGTGATCCTTGTCGTCGTTTTTTGTTCCGATACTATTATACAACGAAAATTTTGCAAAAGCAAGATTTCGGATGAAAGAAATCCAAGCCGTATATTTGATTTATTTGCAATTTTATGTTATAATATTGCAGCGAGGTTGGATTGAATGGAAGAAAAAATTGCGACGTTAAAACGTTTCGTGGAAGAGAGCGGCAAAATCGTTTTTTTCGGCGGGGCGGGCGTTTCGACCGAGAGCGGCATTCCCGATTTCCGTTCGCAGGACGGATTATATCATCTCAATTACGCCGTCCCTCCCGAAACCATTTTGAGCGGCGACTTTTTTCATGCCCGCACCGAAGAATTCTACCGCTTTTACCGCGATAAAATGCTTTGTCTGACCGCGCAGCCCAACGCCGCGCATAAAAAACTTGCCGCATGGGAACGCGAGGGGAAGTTGCTTGCCGTCATAACGCAAAACATCGACGGGTTACATCAGGCGGCGGGATCGAAGAGCGTGTACGAATTGCATGGCAGTGTGCATCGGAACCGATGCTTGCGGTGCGGAAAGGCATTTACGGCGGAAGAAATTCTTCATACGCAGGGCGTTCCGCGTTGCGCTTGCGGGGGCGTCGTCAAGCCCGACGTTGTTTTGTACGGCGAACCGCTCGGCGATAAAACCGTGCAGGGCGCGGTGAATGCGATTGCGCAGGCGGACATGCTGATCGTGGCGGGAACGTCGCTAACCGTTTATCCCGCCGCGGGGTTTGTGCGTTATTTCCGCGGGAAACGGCTCGTACTCATCAACCGAAGCGCAACGCCGCTCGATAATGCGTGCGATCTTTTGTTGCGCGAAAACGTGGGGGAAGTGCTTTCGCAAATTTAAGTTAAAAAGGACCGAAGATGAATTATCATATCGAAACATACGGTTGCCAGATGAATCTGCACGAAACCGAAAAGATAGCCGGTATTTTGCACCGCGAAGGATACACGAGCGCGACGTCTATGGAAGAGGCGGATATTATCGTGTTTAATACCTGCTGTATCCGTGAGAATGCCGAAAATCACGCGTTCGGGAATTTAGGCGCGCTTAAAAAATTAAAACGCGCCAACAAAAATCTGATCGTGGCGGTGGGCGGCTGCATGGTGCAGGAAGAGGGCAAGGCGCAGTTTCTCAAAGAAAAGTTTCCCTTTATCGACATTCTGTTCGGCACGCACAATCTTGCTCGCTTAGGGGAACTCATTCGCCGCCGCAAGCAGGAAAAAAAGACGCTGATCGAGCTTTTTCCTGCCCGTTCGGGCGTAGAAGACGGCGTGGAGCCCGTGCGTGCGAGCTATCCCAACGCGTGGGTGAATATTACATACGGTTGCAACAATTTCTGTTCGTACTGCATCGTGCCGTATGTGCGCGGGCGGGAAATTTCGCGCGAAAAAGCCGATATTCTGAGCGAGGTCGAAACGCTCTGTGCGGCGGGATATAAGGAAATCACTCTCCTCGGGCAGAACGTTAATTCCTATTGCGGCAGCGACGGCACGCGTTTTTTTGAATTGCTCGACGAGGTTGCCTCGGCGGCGCAGGGCGTGCGGATAAGATTCATGACTTCGCATCCGAAGGATTTTTCCGCCGAACTCGTTGCGGTCATGAAAGCGCATTCCAACATTTGCAAACTGCTGCATCTGCCTGCTCAGTCCGGTTCGAACCGCATTCTGTCGCTTATGAACAGGCGTTACACGCGTGAAAAATATCTCGAGAATATCGCTCTTTTGCGCAGGGAAATTCCCGATTGCGCGGTGACGACCGATCTCATCGTCGCGTTTCCGACAGAAACGGAAGAGGAATTTTGCGAAACGCTTTCGCTCGTGAAGGAGGCGGATTTTTCTTCGGCGTTTACGTTTGTTTATTCGCCGCGGACGGGCACGAAAGCGGCACAGATGGAAGGGCAAATTCCCGAAGAAGTCGCAAAAGACCGAATTATGCGTCTGATCGACTGCGTAAACAAGAATACGCGCAAAATGAGCGCGCAATACGTTGGCAAGACCGTGCGTGTTCTGTGCGAGGATTACGATGCAAAACGCGCGCTCTATCTGGGCAGAGACGAATACGGCAGAATGGGATATTTTACAAGCGAGAAAAACCGCGTCGGAGAGTTTGTCGATCTGAAAGTCGATCGTGCAAACGGCATTTCGCTCTTCGGCAGCATTACGGGAGATTGAATATGGCACTTTCGCCGATGATGGAACATTATTTATCCGTCAAAGAAAAATATAAAAATTGCGTGGTGTTTTACCGCCTCGGGGATTTTTACGAGATGTTTTTCGAGGACGCCGTGCGCGTGAGCGGACTTTTGGATTTAACGCTCACGGGGCGCGACTGCGGCTTAAAGGAACGCGCGCCGATGTGCGGCATTCCCTTCCATGCCGCCGATGCCTACATCGCCAAGCTCGTTTCGCTCGGGGAACGCGTTGCGATCTGCGAACAGCTTTCCGACCCGAAAGCAGGAAAGGGCATGGTAGAACGCGACGTCATACGCGTCGTTTCGGCGGGAACGGTGATCGAGGAGAGCTTGCTCGATGAAAAGAAAAGCAATTATATCGCCTGCGCCTGCAAAAAGGGGGACAGGTATGCGCTTGCCTGGGCGGATATTACGACGGGCGAACTTTGCGCCTGTGAAGAGGATAACGCGGAAAAACTCGTTTCCACGCTTGTCGGGCTGTCGGTTTCCGAAGTGATCTGTAACGAGGAATTGCTTTTCGAGGTCAAGGAACTTGTCGAGCGCGAACGTTCGTTGCCCGCGTTTTCGTGTTATCTTGCGCGCGCTTTCGAACGCGCCGTATGCGAAAAGGCAGTGAAAGAACAGCTTTGCGTCGCGTCGAGCGATGCGCTGGGCTTTTCGGAACGCCCCGTCTGTCTCTTCGCCGTGGGTGCGCTGTTCGAATATCTGAACGAAACGCAGAAACATGCGTTGCGCAATTTCAATGCAGTGAAGTTCCGCGACGGCGCGAAAATCATGAAGCTCGATCCCGTTGCGCTGCGCAATCTCGAAATTCTGAAAAACAACGCCGAGGGAAAAACCTACGGTTCGCTTTTGTGGGTGCTCGATAAAACCCGAACGGGCATGGGGGCGCGCAAACTTGCCGCAAGTCTTGTTTCGCCGCTTTGCGACAAGGGGGAAATCGAACGCCGTCTCGACGCGGTGGAAGAGTTGTTTAACGCCGGCATCGTGCGCACGGGGATTTACGACGCGCTCGGCGGCGTGCGCGATATCGAACGGCTTACGGGGCGTATATCCAACGGAAACTTACAGCCGCGCGACTGTCTGTCGCTTGCCGCGTCGCTTTCCGTTGTGCCGTCGCTTAAATTCCAGCTCACGGGGTTCCATTCCGCGCTGTTGAACGAAATTGCGGAAAATCTTGTCGATACGAAAGATATCTGCGATTTGCTCGAACGCGCGATTTCACCCGAGGCGACAACCCTGAAAGAGGGCAATTATATCAAAAGGGGCTACAATGCGCAGCTCGACGAACTGAGAGAGGTGAAAAACGACGGAAAAACGCTTGTATCGCAACTCGAAACGCGCGAACGAGAACGCACGGGTATTCGTACGTTGCGCGTCGGTTATAACCGCGTATTCGGTTATTTTATCGAGGTGAGCAAGTCGTTTGCCGATAAAGTGCCTTATACCTATATTCGCAGACAGACGCTTACGAACGGCGAACGGTTTACAACAGAAGAATTGCAGGAATTGGAAACGAAGATCCTTTCGAGCGACGACAAGAGCGTGCGGCTCGAAGAACACCTGTATAACGAATTAAAAGAAATTCTCGTGCGTAACATTGCGTTGTTACAACAAATTTCTTCCGCGATCGCTTCGCTCGACTGCGTGACCTCGCTTGCCGTCGTATCCAAAGAAAATAAATATTGCCGCCCCGTCATAACGGAAGGCGATGCGCTAAAAATCGAAGACGGCAGGCATCCCGTCGTGGAATGTATTTCGCGCGACCGCTTTATTCCCAACGGCTGTCTTTTGGACTGCGGCGAAAACCGCACGGCGATCATAACGGGGCCGAATATGGCAGGTAAGAGCACCTATCTCAGACAGACGGCGCTTATCGTGCTCATGGCGCATATTGGCTGTTTCGTGCCAGCGAAGAGCGCCGAAGTACCGCTTTGCGACCGAATTTTCACGCGTATCGGCGCAAGCGACAATCTGATTCTGGACAGAAGTACGTTTATGGTCGAAATGACCGAAGTCGCCAATATTCTGCGCAACGCCACGGCGCGCAGTCTGCTCATCTTAGACGAAGTGGGGCGCGGCACGAGCACATACGACGGACTTTCGATCGCCTGGGCGGTGATCGAATACCTGAGCGGAAAAGTGGGCGCGAAAACGCTGTTCGCAACCCATTACCATGAGCTGACCGAACTGGAAGGACAGCTTTCTGGAATTAAAAACTATAAAGTCAGCGTGCGTGAAATCGCCGGGAAGGTGGTATTCCTGCGCAAGATCGTGCGCGGCGGTGCCTCGCGCAGTTTCGGCGTGGAAGTCGCAGAGATTGCGGGAGTGCCGCAGGAAGTGACGTCGCGCGCCAAAGCCATTCTTCATTCGCTGGAAAAACGCGATAAGAGCACAAATCTGGGCAAACCGGAACAAGAGGAACCCGATTTTCGGGAAACCTTTGACTTAAAGGGTGAATTGCGCGAAATCGACGTCAACGCGCTGACGCCGATGCAGGCGCTTTCCCTGCTCTCGGAATGGAAGGAGAAACTGCAATGATCCATATTCTCACTGCCGACGTTTATAACCGCATTGCCGCGGGCGAAGTGGTTGATCGGCCGTATTCCGTCGTAAAAGAGTTGGTTGAAAATGCAATCGACGCGGGCGCGGACGATATTGCCGTCGAAATCGAAGGGGGCGGAAAAACACTGATTCGCATCACCGACAACGGTTGCGGAATCGCGAGCGAGGATCTGCCGCGCGTGTATTTGCCGCACGCGACGAGTAAGTTACAATCGGCGGAAGAACTGTTTTGTATCAATACGCTCGGGTTCCGCGGCGAGGCGGTCGCGTCGATCGCCTCGGTGTCGAAAATGAGCGTAACTTCGCGCACGGAAGGCGCGGAAGCGTTTTCGCTTTGTTGCGAGGGCGGCGTCACGGGCGAGATCGTGCCTGCGGCAGGCGATCGTGGCACGGAAATGAAAGTAGAGGATTTATTTTTCAATACGCCCGCGCGTTTGAAGTTTCTCAAATCGGACGCGCAGGAAGAGAGCGATATTACGAATATCATGGCGCGTTTTATACTCTCGCGCCCCGAAATCCGTTTTACCTATTCGGTGAACGGCAAAGTGCGTTACCGCTCTTACGGCGACGGGCTTGCCGCCGCGCTTGCCAACGTATACGGTGCGGAAACGATTGAAAACTGTTATGAAATTTGTGCGGACAAGCACGGGATCCGTCTGCGCGGGTTTATCGGCAATCAGAATTTTTCGAAGGCTAACCGCAGTTATCAGAGTCTATTTGTGAACGGGCGTTACGTCGTCAATCAGACGGTGAGCGCGGCCGTCACAAACGCTTACGCTTCGTATCTGATGAAACGGCAGTATCCGTTCTACGTTCTGTTTTTGGATCTGCCTTCCGAGATCGTAGACGTAAACGTACACCCCAACAAGGCGGACGTCCGCTTTGCGGATAATCAGATCATATACGGCAGCGTTTATTCGGTCATATCGGCAGTGCTCGACGGAAATTCGCGCGCGCTCGAATACCTCGTTCGCGGCGAACGGAAAGAAACAAAGCGTGCGGAAAGGATACCCGCCGCGGATACCGTCGCGGCGCGTCCTGCCGCGGAACAGCCCGTCGTGCCGCAGATGAGTTACGCCGAGGCAAAAAAACAGGTTGCGTTCGACCTTACGCCCGTGAAAAGCGGTATTGCGCCGCAATTTCTTGCGCCCGACGATCCGCCCGTTCTGAAAGTGCGGCAGCCCGATCGGAAGGAAATCGAGGACGTATTTGCCGAAAATCAGCGTTATTTGCGTGAAAAAAGCGTGCAGGAAAAAATCGAACCCGACACGTTGCTCTATAAGGGCGAGCTGTTCCGCACCTATCTTTTGTACGAAACGGGGGATTGCGTCTATCTGATCGATCAGCACGCGGCGCACGAACGGTTGATTTACAACCGCTTGAAAAAACATATCGAAGAGCGCGCCGTTGTGTCGCAACCCATGCTTGCGCCTTATGTGTTAACCGTAAACGCGCAGGAATTTGCCTTTTTACAGAAACAACTTCCCGTTCTCAACGAGATGGGGTTTGATGCCGAGGAATTCGGCGGAACGAGCGTCCGCGTTTCGGCGGTTCCCGCCGAATTGAAGGATATATCGCTCGAAAGTTTCTTTCGCGACATACTCGGATCGCTCGAAACGTTGCGCGCCGTAAAACTTGCCGATATTCTCAAAGATAAGTTGGCAAGCGCCGCCTGCAAAGCGGCGGTGAAAGGGGGCGAACAGTTGACCGAGCGCGAGGCGCGTGCGCTGATCGAAGAGACGGAAGGCGATATGGGGTTGCGTTGCCCGCACGGGCGCCCTGCGGCGGTGAAAGTAAAACGCGCCGAGCTGGAAAAGCTGTTCAGGCGGATCGTATGAAAAAACTGCTTGTGATTTGCGGTGCGACGGCATCGGGCAAAACGGCGCTTGCCGTGGAATGCGCCAAACGCTTGGGCGGTGAAGTGGTTTCCTGCGACGCCCTGCTTGTTTATCGCGGTCTCGATATCGGTACGGCGAAACCGACGGCGGAAGAGCGGGGCGGCATTCCCCACCACATGATCGACGTCGTGGAACCGAACGAGAACTTTTCGGTAAGCGATTTCGAGCGGCTGGCGTTGCCCGTTGTCGAAGAAATACTTGCGCGCGGAAAGGTTCCCGTCTTGTGCGGCGGAACGGGGTTTTATGTAAAATCGTTGCTCTTTTCGCATGGGTACGGCAATGTTGCGGCGGATCGTACGCTGCGCGAAAAATACGAGCGGATCGCCGCGGAAGAGGGTAAAGCAAAATTGCATGCAATGTTGCGCGCCGTCGATCCCGAAAGCGCACAAGCGTTGCACGAAAACGACGTAAAACGCGTTACGCGCGCGTTAGAAATATACGAGCTCACGGGCAAGAAAAAATCCGAGCAGAACGACGGGGAATTTCCGCGTTACGAATATGATGCTTTTGCGTTCGATTATCCGCGCGGGCAGTTATATGCGCGCATCGATGCGCGGACGGACGAGATGCTGCGGCGGGGATTGACGGAAGAAGTAAAAGGGCTGTTACACGACGGTGTACACGAAGAAGCCCAGTGTATGCAGGGGATCGGCTACAAAGAAGTCGTTCAATTTTTGAAAAATGAGTATTTATATAGTACTATGTCAGACATAATCAAGCAAAATACAAGGCGATATGCCAAAAGACAGCTTACTTTTTTCAAAAAACTGCCCAATTTGCATTATTTGAGACCGCAAGACGTTCAGCAGGCGGCGAAGGAGGTTATCGGGATTTATGACGGTGAATGAGAGGATCGACCGCGCGGAAAAAGCGCTTGCGGCACGGTTTCGCGCGATCGACGATGTTGCGCTTTATAATCAGAAAAAGGTGCTCGACGCCTTCCGTGAAGAACGGATCGCGGTGCGTCATTTCGCGCAGACGACGGGTTACGGTTATGGCGACGAGGGGCGGGAAAAGCTCGGCGCGCTGTTTGCAAACATTTTCAAGGCCGATCGGGCGATCGTGTCGCCCTTGCTGGCGAGCGGTACGCATACGCTTACCGTTGCGCTCTTCGGGATTTTGCGCCCGAACGACCGCGTGCTCTGCATTACGGGCGAGCCTTACGATACGCTACGCGGCGTGATCAAAGGTACGGGCGGTTCGCTCGAAGAATTCGGCATTGCCTTCGATATGGTTGCGTTGAAGGAAAACGGCAAGATCGACCGTTCCGCCGTAACGGCCGCGTTGCGAGAACGGGAATATAAAATGATCTATATACAGCGCTCGCGCGGATACGAGCTTCGCGACGCCTTCACCGTCGAAGAGATCGGCGCGGCGTGCGATCTTGTGCGTAAAAACGGCTTTCCTGGTTGTATTTTTGTCGATAACTGTTACGGCGAATTCGTGCAGAAGCGCGAGCCGACCGAGGTCGGCGCGGATGTGATCGTGGGCTCCCTCATCAAAAATCCCGGGGGCGGGCTCGTGCCTACGGGGGGCTATATTGCAGGTGCCGAACGGTATCTTGCGCTGATCGAACAACGCCTGACCGCGCCTTCCGTGGGCGGGGAAATCGGTTCGTATGCGTGCGGATATCAGGCGTATTATCAGGGCGTTTTTCTTGCGCCGCACACTACGGCGCAGGCGCTCAAAGGCGGGCTTCTTATCGGAAAATGTTTGGAAGAACTCGGTTTTCGGAATTTTCCCGCCATCGAAACGCCGCTTGCCGACATTACGCGCGCCGTCCGTTTCGAAACGGAAGAACAGCTCACGGCTTTCATATGTTGCGTGCAGGCGTGTTCGCCCGTCGATGCGTTCGTACGTCCCGAGGCGTGGGATATGCCGGGGTATGATTGCAAGGTGATCATGGCTGCGGGCACGTTCGTGGGCGGGGCGACGTCCGAACTTTCTGCCGACGCGCCGATCCGCACGCCCTACACGGCGTATTTTCAGGGCGGTTTGACGTACGAGCACTGTAAAATCGCATGTAAACAGATTCTGGAACGGCTTACCATATTATAATAGAAATCCGACATTTGTTCGGATTTTTATTTTTTATTATAAATTTTCTTGTAAATTGTTGACAAGTCTGACAAAAAGTGATATTATTTTGATATCAAAATCATATTGATTTTTTGGAGGAGTTATGGAAAAGCAGTTTACGGAAAAATCGGTGCGCGAAAAGAACGGCTGGCTGATGCTTGCCGTGGTTTTCTTTCTGATGCTTGCGGCGATCGCGCTGGTGATTGCGGGGATCGCGCTTGCTGATAAGTTTTCGCAGGATTCTTATGTCGGCATAACCTTTGCGGGTGTTGCATTGTTGATCGTGTCGATTGTGATGAGTGCGGGGTTCAAGCTTCTGCAACCGAACGAGGCGTATGTTTTCACACTGTTCGGCAAGTATTACGGTGCGCTGAAACGCGAAGGATTTTTCTGGGTGAATCCGTTCTGTTCGTCGGTCAATCCTGCGCGCGGCATGGCGGGGATCACTAAGAAACTTTCGCTCAAAGCGATGACGCTCAACAATGACAAGCAGAAAGTCAACGATGAAGAGGGTAACCCGATCGAAATTTCGGTTGTCGTGATCTGGCGTATTGCCAATACGGCTTGCGCGGTGTTTAACGTCGATAACTATATGGCGTATCTTTCCACGCAGTGCGATGCGGCGATCCGTCAGGTTGCGCGGCAGTATCCTTACGACGTTTCTTCCAACGGCGACGAAAAGTCGCTTCGCGGCAGCGCGCAGGAAGTGGCAAACATTCTCAAAGAAGAATTGCAGACGCGCGTCGATATGGCGGGGCTGGAAGTGCTCGAAGCGCGGATTTCCCACCTTGCCTACGCCCCCGAAATTGCCGCTGCGATGTTGCAACGCCAGCAGGCGTCCGCTATTATAGCGGCGCGTCAGAAGATTGTGGAAGGGGCGGTGTCGATGGTGCAGATGGCGTTGAACCGTCTTTCGGAAGAGCAGATCGTCGAATTGGACGACGAGCGCAAGGCGCAGATGGTAAGCAATCTTTTGGTCGTGCTTTGCGGAAACCGCGACGCGCAGCCCGTCGTAAACAGCGGCAGTATCTATTGATTTGAGGATATCTTTTGAAAAACGAAGAAAATAAAAAACAAATTCCGCTTCGCGTTTCACCTACACTCTATGCTGAATTAGCTCGGTGGGCGGAGGAGGATTTCCGTTCGATCAACGGACAAATCGAGTTTCTGCTGACCGAGAGCGTAAAACGGCGTAAGGGCAAGAACGGCGATTTGAGCGGGGAAAATGGTGAAAAACCGCAGTAAAATGCGGTTTTTCGCCATTTGCAAAGTATTATGTCAGTCATAATCATATAAAATTTGTGCAAGAACTTGACAAATTTTCATTCCTGATTATAATACATTAATGTGAGTCTATTTTTTGGGAGGAAATATGGAAACACAAAACGAAAGCGGAAACGCTTCTGAAAACGCAGAAAATCGGGAAACCGCGCCGCAGGCGGAACCCGTAACGCCTGCGGAAGAAAAGAGCAAACCGCGCTCTGTCTTTTCGGAATTTAACGATACGCGGTTTGAGGACTGCATTTTTGAATGCAGGGGTGTGAACAAAAACTATAGTAAATTTGCAGCACTGACCAACGTCAATCTGCGCGTGCCGCGGGGAGGGGTTGTCGGGTTGCTCGGACCCAACGGCAGCGGCAAGACGACGCTTATCAAACTCGCCATGGGAATGTTGCAGCCGAACGGCGGCGAGATCACGATCGACGGTAAGCGTCCCGGTCCGCAGACAAAAGCGGTTACGGCTTATCTGCCCGATGCGAATTATTTGTGCAACTGGATGCGCGTGGAACAGCAGATAGCCTATTATTCCGATTTTTTCCCCGATTTTAACAAGCAGAAATGCGAGCAGTTGCTGGCGCGGCTCGGCATTCAGTTGAAACAAAAGATCAAAGCGCTTTCCAAAGGGAATAAAGAAAAGCTCGGATTGTTACTTACGATGTCGCGCGATGCAAAGCTGTTTATTCTCGACGAGCCGATCGCGGGAGTCGATCCTGCGGCGCGGGAATTCATTCTCGAAACGATTATGTCGAACAAGCCCGAAGGCTCGACGATTTTCCTGTGTACGCATTTGATTGCGGATATCGAACCCATTTTGACGCATGCGGTTTTCCTGCGTAAGGGCACGGTGGCGTTGAATGCGTCCGTTGCGGAAATCCGTGAAAAAGAGGGCAAGAGTCTGGACGAACTGTTTCGGGAGGTATTCAAATGGTAGGAAAATTGATGAAACACGAACTCAGGGCGCTTTTCCGCGTCATTCTGGTGTTCGGGGCTGCCACGCTAGCGGTTTCGGGCGTTGCTGCCTTATTGGTCTGGCTTGATTCCGACAGTATTTTCGGGATATTGCTCTTTCTGTTCGGTGTTATGATGACTTCGACTCTTCTTTTGGTCGGGTTGATTTTGAGTATTAGGCAGTTCTATGCGTCGCTGTTTACGGGCGAGGGGTACATGACGTTTTCGCTTCCCGTTACGCCCATGCAGCTCTTGTGGGCGAAACTGCTTTCGGCGTTGATTGCCTCTTTGTTCTGTTCGGTGATCGCAATTCTTTCCTGGGCGATGTTGTTTGCGGGATTGTCGCCTGCGATTATTCAGGAACTTGCGGTCGTACTCGGCGAATTGTTTGAAACCATTCGGATTGCGATCGCTTCCGAGCCGTTGATCGTGGTGGAATTTGCGTTGCTGGTTATCGTTATGGTTCCGTCGACGACTTTGTTTGTGTATTCCGTTATCAGCGTCGGGCAGCTCTTTACAAATCACAGAAAGGCGATTACGTTTATCATGGGTATTGTTTTAATGTATATCGTTCTGCCCATGCTTACGAATTTCTGTCTGGTTCCGATTCTTGAAGCGGCGGCGCGCGTGAGTATGCATTTGCCGATCTGGATCTATATCTTGGTGCTGACGGCATGCGACGTGGGGATGTTCTTCCTGATCCGTTACATCATGCTGCACCGCGTCAACTTGATCGTATGACAAACTTGGAAAAGCCCCGCCTTTCGGCGGGGCTTTTATTCTGTGTTTTTTTGAAATTAGCGGATTTCTTCTTGTTTTACGAGAGTATAACCCTTTTTCGGCTTGCGGGGTATCTCGATTTTGTGCCCGACTTTTTTGATAACTACAAAGGCGACGATCGCCGCCGCCGTTACGGCGATCACGATAATTGCCCAAGCGTCGAGCGATTCACCCTTGATTTTCGTCCACATTTCGTTTATGGCTTTTTCCGCATCGCCGTAATAATCCATAACGGCGCACCGCTGCATCACCTCTTCGGTGGGGTATAGGGCGAAAAATTGGCGGTTGAGCTGGTCGGGGTCGATGGGAACAAGCGTTTCTTCGTCGAAGAAGTAACTGATGTCGTAGAGAACCGCGTCTTCTTCCACTGTGTAATTTTCTTCGATATAAGCGCGGATGTCGTCGTATTCTTCACTGCCCGCGATCACGGAAGTATAACCGATATAATCCATATTTCGCACGGCGATATCGGGGCGGGCGAGGAAGTTTGCAAACGCTTGCGCGGCTTTTTTGACTTCGGGGTCGCGCTTATCGTCTTTCGGAATCACCCAGCCGTCAAAAAAGAGGTTGGAACATTCTTCGGGAATGTAATAGCAGAGGGTAACGCCGCGCTTTTCTTCCGCCTCGTTCATGGCGTACACCGCGTCGCCGCCCCAGGCGAAGTTCATGCTGATCTTTTCCGTCATCATGTCGTTCTTGCCCGTATCCGTTTCGAAACCGAAGATATTTTTCTTCATTTCAAGCAGCTTGTCTTTGACTTTTTCGACGACGTTTTCCCCGTACATATCTAGTTCGGTATAATTCATGATTTCGGTGACTTTTTGATTGTACTCGGGGTCGTTTTTGTCAAGTGCGCGCAGTTCGTTCTGATAGACGATGCCGAGCCCGACGAAGTAGCTGTCGCGGACGTTATCCTTCGTCGTGACTTTTCCCTTGTATTTGGGGTCGAGCAGTATTTTCCAGCCCTGCTGTAAATCTTTCGTGTCGATCAGTTTGGGATTGTATACGATGCCCGTCGTGCCCCACATGTAACCCGCGGCGTATTCACTCCAACTGTGTTGTGTTCCGTCAACGGTTACCTTACCTTCGTCGAAAACGCCTTTGATAAAAGGGGAAACGTTGCGGGCATAATAATTGTATTCCTGCGACGGATCGTGAAAATCCTCGTCGAATGGTTCGAGCATGCCTTCGGCGGCAAGTTTCATGATCATGTATTCGGAAGGGCATATAAGATCGTACTTGTCGCCGAGTTTAAGCTGGTTATATAGATCTTCGTTTGTGCCGAACGTCGAATATTCAACGCGCACGGATGTGCCGTAGGTTTCTTCATACCAATTTTCAAAATCGGTCACAACGCCGTCGGGATCGGGGTTTTCGATTTCGTCGTAAAGATAAGATTCCTCGCCGCCTTCGTCGATATATTCTTCCCAGTTATATACGCGCAACGTCACCGTTTTTTTCGACGAGCAACCCGAAAAGAGCGCCAAAGAGGGAAGGGCGAATGTAAGGGCGAGCATGGCGGAAAAAATACGTTTCTTCATTTGTTTTTCTCCTTTTTCCTGCCTGCGAGATTGGCTGCGAGCACGACGCCGAGAATGACGACAAAGATGATTGTCGTCAGCGCCCAGAAGGAAGAGAGCGTCTGTGCGGTGTGTGCGTTGCCCTTCATGGTTGCGCTGTAAACATAGGTGGAAATGGTGTCGAATCCTGCAGGGCGGGTGTAGAACGTGACGATATAGTCGTCGAGCGACAGGGTTATCGCTAGCATAAAGCCCGAAATGATGCCGGGGATGATCTGCGGCAGGACGATCTTAAAGAGCGCGCTCAACGGGCTTGCCCCTAAATCGAGCGCCGCCTCATAAAGGCTGTTGTCCATTTGTTTGAGCTTGGGCAGCACGGAAAGAATGACGAAGGGTGTGCATATGACCATATGACCGATGAGAAGGGTAAAATACGATTTGCCAAGCCCAACGGCGACAAAGGTGATGGCAAGTGCAAGCGCGGTCACGATTTCCGCATTGATAATGGGGATTTGCGAAACACCCGTCATAAGCGTCCGCGTGCGTTTTTTCGAATAGTGGATCCCGATCGCGCCCGCCGTTCCCAATACGGTGGAAAGCGTTGCGGAGAGAATTGCAAGCAGCAGGGTGTTGCCGATCATTTTAAGCACGGATTCATTCTGAAAGAGCTGTGCATAGTGTACGAAGGAAAACGAGCCTGCCGTTCCGATCGTGTTCGTGTCGAGAAAACTGTATACGGCGAGCAGTAAAATGGGGGCGTAAAGCAGCAGCAGGACAAGCCCGACGAATCCCGCTTTCAGGCATTTAAGCGCAATGCGTTTACGGTTCATAAGGACGTCCCCCTTACGTTTTCTTCGGCGCGGAATCCGCCCGAGAGCAGTGTGGAAACCATGACGATGATCAGAAGAATGAGCGCGATCATCGAACCCATGTGCCAATCGGTGCCGAAATAGGTTTCGATGAATTTACCGATGATCGTCACTTTGGAATTGCCGAGCATGTCTGAAACGACGTAGTTGGTCATGGAAGGCAGAAATACCATCGTGATACCGCTTAAAATGCCGGGGGTGGAAAGGGGTAGCGTCACGCGGAAGAAGGCGGTAAAGGCGTTCCCGCCCAGATCGGCGCTTGCTTCGTAAAGCGTACCGTCGATTTTGAGCATCGTCGTATAGAGGGGCAGGATCATGAAGGGAAGGAAGTCGTAAACCATGCCGAGCACGGTGTTAAAGTAATTTGCTTCCCCTAGAAGTTGAATGGCGCTCAAAAGCTCGCGGATGGCGTTTACGCGCAGAATAAAGTTGATCCACATGGGCGTGATAAATAAAAGCAACAGTACATGCTTCTTTTTGAGTTTGCTGCGCGCGAGGATATAGGCGACAGGGTAGGCGATAAGCAGAGTGATCGCCGTCGTGACGATTGCAATCACGATTGAATAGACCATCGTGCTCAGTTTCGTTCCGTCGGAAAAGAACGCGACGAAGTTGCCGAAAGATAAGTGCATGTTTTGGTCGGTGAAGGCGTAAAACACGATCACAAGCATGGGGATAATGACGAAAAAGAGCAGAAACACGGCGTAGGGGATGCCGAGCGTCTTGCGCGAAAAACGAAGTTTCACCGTTTTCCCTCCGTGTTTTTAAGCGTCAGCTTGATTTTTTCTTTGGGTATGATGACCGAAACGTAGTCGTTTTCGTTCCACAAATCGTCGGTGGAAAACACGAAATCCTCTTCGTTTTCCTCGGTGCGGACGATCAGGCGGTAGTGGTCGCCTTTGTATATAATGGAAATAATGTGACCCATGACGCCGCCTTCGTCGGGGTTGTCGCTGATCGAAACGTCGTTGAGTCCCACTTCGACTTTGACGGCGACGTCGGTTAAGTCGAGTTTTTCACCCGCCGCCGTGATGAGATATCCTTCTTCGTCGAGATGACTGCCGGCATAGAGCTGCGTTACGTCGCATTCCCATTCACCGTCGCCGAAGCGCACGGTGTTCTTTTTTGTGATCGCGCCGTCATAAGTGTTGGTCGTGTATTTGGGCTTCATGAGGTGAATGCCGTCGGGCAAAATATTCATGCCGATCTGCTCGCCTTCGTCGCGGCGGCGCGTCGTCTGAATGACGATTTCGTATTTTCCGACCGAAACCGTAATTTCGTAGTGAATGCCCTTGAATACGGCGGAAATGATCTTTCCTTTTAGTACGCCTTGTTCGGGGGGGCAGATTTCGATGTCCTCGGGGCGCACAACGACGTCGACGGGTTCGTTTACGTCGAACTCGTCGAGGCATTCGAAGGTCTTTCCGCAGAATTTGACTTTTTTCTTGCCGACGACCGTTCCCGTGAAAATGTTGCTTTCGCCGATGAAGTCGGCAACGAAGGTGTTAGCGGGTTCGTCGTAAATTTTAAGAGGGGTGCCGATTTGCTGTACGCCGCCGTCCGCCATGACGACAATGGTATCCGACATCGTGAGCGCCTCTTCCTGATCGTGCGTGACGTAGATAAAGGTAATGCCCAACCGTTTGTGGATCTCTTTGAGTTCGATCTGCATTTCCTTGCGCATTTTGAGGTCGAGCGCGCCGAGCGGCTCGTCGAGAAGCAGAATTTCGGGTTCGTTCACGACGGCGCGCGCAATGGCGACGCGCTGCTGCTGTCCGCCCGAAAGAGTGGAAATCGAACGCTTTTCAAAGCCCTCGAGATCGACGAGCGCAAGTGCTTTTTCGACTTTTTCGCGGATCTCTTTTTTCGTGAGCTTTTCGGTTTTGGTGTATTCGGCACCTTCGGTATTGCGGTAGGTGTTTTTGACGCGCTTGCACTTTAAGCCGAACGCGATGTTTTCGAATACGTTGAGGTGGGGGAACAGCGCATAGCGTTGAAACACGGTGTTGATCGGGCGCTTGTTGGGCGGCAAGGTGGAAATATCCTTGCCGTTCAGCAGAATTTTTCCGCTCGAAGGAAGATCGAATCCTGCAATCATACGCAGAGTCGTCGTTTTTCCGCAACCGGAAGGGCCTAAAAAGGTGATAAATTCGCCTTTGTTGACGTAGAAACTCAGGTTTTCGATGATGAGTTCGTCGTCGAAGTATTTGGTTACGTTTTGCAGTTCGATGATGTGTTCTGCCATATTCCGTTCTCCTTTGTGATTTTCCTAAAAGTTGGGCGGGGTGGATACCCACAGGAATTTTGCTTTGCTTTTTCCTTCGTTTACGATGCGGTGCATTTTGTCGGCGGTGAAATAAAAACTTTCGCCGCTTTTTGCGGTATGTTTTTTATCGGATAAGAAAATCGCGATGCGCCCCGAGAGCACATAGCCGAATTCCTCGCCTTCGTGGGGGAAATCGGCGGGCGTTTCCGCGCCTTCGTCGAGTTCCACCAGAACGGGTTCGAGCATGTTTTTCTGCGCGTTGGGGATAAGCCACTGCCAGATCATGCCGTCCGATTGCTTTTCGGCGTATTCTTCCGCGGAAAAGACGATTTTCTCATCGCTCTCTTCCTTGAAAAATTCCGAAAGGCTGCTGCCTAACGCGTTCAAAAGCTCGATCAGCGTTGCGATCGAGGGGCTTGTGAGGTCGTTTTCGAGTTGCGAAATGTAGCCCTTTGTCAGCTCGCAGCGGTCGGCGAGTTCTTCCTGCGTGAGTCCTTTGCGCTGTCGCATTTCTTTGAGTTTTGCGCCAAGTTCCATTTTTCTCTCCGTTTTTCGTGCATTTCGTAAAACTAAACTAAAAGTTTAATAAAAATAAACTCAGTTACAGAAAAAAAGTATATAGAAAAAATCTTGTTCTGTCAACTGTTTGAAATAAAAAAATCAAAAAAATTTTCGGAAAGCGCAGGGGAGTGTCTGCGTATAATAATAAGGTATAGAAAAACAAAAAAACACCCGCCAAAAAAGCGGGTGCCCGAATGAAAATTCAATTCTATTTATGCGGAAAGCGCGGCAAGTTTCTTCGCGAGCTTCGCCTTCTTGTTTGCGGCGTTGTTCTTGTGAAGAATCCCTTTGGTAACCGCAGAATCGATCGCCGAAACCGTTTCGGGATAAAGGGCGGTAGCCTGTTCTTTATTTCCTTCGTTCACGGCTGCGAGGAATTTCTTGATCGTAGTTTTCAAAGCCGATTTAACGGTTTTGTTCTGCATGGTTTTCTTCTCGGTAACCAAAACGCGCTTTTTGGCAGATTTGATGTTGGGCACGATGAAATACTCCTTTGATTGTTTAACGACAGTTATTTTAACATAAAAACGAATGATTGTAAACTGTTTTTTCATGTAATCGCAAAAAATTTTGCAAAAATTACGATTTCGGAGGGTAAAACCGTGCAAAAAAAAGAAGTGCGTATCGGCGTGTTTGACAGCGGGATCGGCGGACTGACTGTATTGAAGGAATGCGCCGCCTTGCTGCCGCAGGCAACCTTTTATTATCTGGGCGATAATTTCCGCGCGCCGTACGGCTCAAGGGGGGAAGAAGAGATTCTGCGCTTTACGTCCGAAGCGATGGATGAATTTGCCGCGCTGGGTGTCGACGCTGCCGTGCTTGCCTGTAATACGGCGACCGCCGTCTGTGCAGACGCGCTTCGTGTACGGTACGGATTCCCGATCGTCGGCATCGAGCCTGCCGTAAAACTCGCGGCGCGCAGCTATCAGCGCGTTATGGTGCTTGCCACGCCGCGCACGATCGAGAGCGCGCGGCTGCGCCGCCTGACGGCAGGTTGTCCCGATTGCTCGTTTGTGCTGCATGCGTTGCCTGAATTGGCGCGTCGGATCGAACGCGAGGTGCTCTACGGCGAACCGTTCGATCTGGGTGCACAGTTGCCCGAGCGAAAGGGTGCCGAGGCGGTCGTGCTCGGTTGCACGCATTACATATTTTATTCGGAACGTATTTCCGCGTATTACCAAATCCCCGTTTTCGACGGCAATTTCGGTACGGCGCGCCACCTTGCCTTGCTTGTAAGGGGCTTAAAATCGGGTGATTTAGGGATTGATATCCACCAAATTACCCCCACAAAAAACGAACAAATGTACGGAAAAGTTAAAATAAAGGAAAAAAATAACATTATTTTCCTCGGAAAGGCGGCAAATTTGAACAAATCGGCGTATTTCCGAACATTTGTTTTATAAAAAATTAAAAATTCTTGCAAAAAGGTGGTAAAAGGTGGTTGACATGCCCAATGCCACGTGATATAATAATATGCGTAGGACGGAGATAGGGTTAAAATGGCATTCAGCAGTTCGGTCTATCATCAGGTAGACGACAAATACAGAATCAGAATTCCTGTCAAATTCAAAGCGGCGCTCGGCAACGACTTCGTATTCGTAGCCGGCGATCAGCCTTGTATTTCCGTCTATCCGCGCGCGTCGTGGGACGAGCGCGTCGAGAACATGATGCGCAAAGTCCGCGAGAGCGGCGGCGACCCCGTTAAACTGAAAGCAATGCGCCGCATTCTTCGTTCGGTCGAAGATGAAATCAAGGAAGACCAGCAGAACCGCATCACCATTTCGCCCACGCTGCGCGAGCATATGGGCTTGAAAAAGGGCGACCGCGAACTCATCACCTTCGGCGCCGACGATCATATCGAAATCTGGAAAGTCGACAAGCTCGACGAGTACGAAGGCGAAATGTCGGTCACGGCGGCGTATGCGGAAGTCGGTTTCTTCTCGTGAGCGCCTATCACTGCCCCGTGTTGCTGAAAGAAGTGATCGAGGGGCTGAACGTAAAAAACCTTTCCGGCGGAACCTTTTTTGACGGAACGTGTGGGGGCGGCAACCATGCTTACGCCGTGCTCGAAAGCAATCCTGCGGTGCGGCTCGTTGCAACCGATAAAGACGGCGAGGCGATCGCGGAATCACAAAAAAGACTTGCGCCCTTTGCGGAACGGTTTCAAATCTTTCGCAGCGACTATAAAAATTACGCCGAGGTGTTGGATCGGGCAGGCGTGGAAAGCTTAGACGGGTTTTTGCTCGATTTAGGCATCAGCAGCCACCAGATCGATACCGAAGAAAGGGGCTTTGCCTACACCAAGCCCGACGCGCCGCTCGATATGAGAATGGATACGCGGCAGAAACGGGACGCAAAGGAAATCGTGAATACCTATTCCGAAGAAGCGCTTAAAAGGCTTTTGTGGGAATACGGCGAAGAGAGTTACGCCCGTTCGATTGCCGCGAACATCGTAAAGGAACGCGAAAAGCAAACGATCGCCACCTGCGGACAGCTCAATGCAATCGTGGAAAAAAGCGTTCCGCCCAAATACCGCTATGCGGCATGTGCCAGAAAAACCTTTCAGGCGATTCGCATCGAAGTGAACGAAGAGCTGGGCGGTTTGGGTGAATGCGTGGAAGGGTTGGTAAAACGCTTGAAAAAAGGCGGCAGAGGGTGCGTGATCACCTTTCATTCGCTTGAAGACAGAATCGTCAAACAGGTGTTCCGCGATCTGTGCACGGGTTGCACTTGCCCGAAGAATTTTCCCGTTTGCGTGTGCGGACGGAAAGAGCAGGGCAAACCGGTCGGCAAACAGCCGGTCACGGCGGGCGAAGAAGAATTGCGCGAAAATTCCCGCAGTAAAAGCGCAAAACTGAGAATTATCGAAAAAATAACATGAACGCGGCTTGAGCCGAATAGATATAAGGAGTGGAAACATGGCTTCGACAATTGAGAGAAATACCAAAGGTCAGCCTGCCAATACGAATGTAAACGATCCCGAGTGGGTGCACAACGCGCGCATGGAGGAATACCGTAAGGTATTGTATTCGGGTAAGGAACTTGCGGAATCCGACGTGATGGTCGCGCCCGCCCCCGAAGAAACGCACGCGTACGCCGAACCGGAGGAAATTCCCAGCGCCGCGCGCCGCATTGCCGATTACCATGCGCACCCCGCGCCTGCAAGACGCCACAATCTGTTTGAGGACATCGCTATCAAAAACGGTGAGTTGGTGAGCGTCGTCGCCGCACCCGAGGCAGTTGCGCCCGCCGCGTCGGCGGCACAGACGGTAGCGGCACCCGTGCCCGTTATTCTGCCCGAATCGGACGACGCAGACGCGCGCCCTACGCCCAGAACGATGGCGTCGCTCAACACGCGCACGGAAGCGCAACAGGGATTTTTCTCTTCGCTTTCCACGCGCGCTAAGGTCGTGCTTGCGGCGGTCGCCGCGGCAATCGTACTCGTCATTGCGCTCATCTGCATCAACACGGCGATCATCAATTCGCTCAATGCGGACATTGCGGATAAGCAGGCGATCGTAAACGATTTGAAAGCGCAGGCGCAGAGCATCAGCGAAGAGATCGAAAAGATCACGAACAGCGAATATATCAACGAATGGGCGGAAGCGGCAGGTATGCAACGTCCGTAAAAAATATTCGGAGGACAATATCATAAAAAAAAGGACAGGGGATTACTCCATATCTGTCATACGAAAGAGGTTATTTGCCGTAATTGTGGCGATAACCTTTCTTTTTTGCCTTTTTCTTGCGCGGCTCTTTTATATTCAGGCGATTTGGGAACAGGAACTCGTTTACAAGGCGGTTGATCAGTGGACGCGCGAAATTCCCGTTACGGCAAGCCGCGGCAAAATTTTCGACCGCAACGGCGTTTTGCTGGCGGGGAATAAGAGCGCGTATAGTGTTTACGCCCGTGCCAACGCCGTGAAAGATGCGGAGGCAGAGGCGCAGACGCTTTCCGCACTGCTAAATCTCTCTTACGATCAGGTGTACCAAAAATTGTCGGACAAGAGTAAGTCCGAAATTCTGATTGCAAAGAAAACGGACAAGGATACCGTCCGCGGCATCGAGGGGCTCGATCTTGCGGGGATTTATTACTCGCGCGACAATACGCGCGTCTATCCCTACGGCGAACTTGCCTCACAGGTGCTCGGGTTCACCTCTTACGATCAGTCGGGTACGACGGGGGTAGAGCAATATTACAATAAATTTTTAGCGGGACAAAACGGCGAAATTCTCTTTGAAACCGACCTTGTCGGCGTAGGGATAGAGGGGGCGCCCGCCGCGTATCTGCCTGCGACGGACGGGCTCAACGTCACGCTCACGCTCGATTACCGCATACAGTCGTTTGCGGAAGAAGTCATGCGCAGAGCAATGGAAAGCAGTAACGCCAAGGCGGCGCGCTGCATTGTGCTCGATCCGAACGATTTTTCCGTGCTTGCTATGGTCAATCTGCCTTCGTACGATCTGAATGATATACCGCGCGACGATATATCCGTGCTGAACGCGCTTTCGCGCAACGGTGTCGTGAGCGATATTTACGAGCCCGGTTCCACTTTCAAAATCATAACTGCCGCCGCCAATATTCAGGAATACCTCAACGGAAATCCGAACGCGTTTTCAAATAAATATGTGTTTAATTCGTCGCGTACGCGTACGATCGAGGGGTCGAAGATCAGTTGCTGGTCGGATCATGCGAACGGAAAACATTCCAACGAAACGCTTGCCGAAGCGCTCAATAACAGCTGCAACCCCTGTTTTGTGGATATCGCGCTGGCGCTCGGCACGGAAAAGTTTTACGATTATCTCGAATCTTTCCGGTTTGGGCGGGCGAGCGGCATTGATTTTTCGGGCGAGGCGATCGGTATGCTTCTGCCCGAGGGTACGGTGAAGAACAGCGAACTTGCCCGTATCGGATTCGGGCAGACCATTGCGGTTACGGCGTTGCAGCTTGCCTGTGCGTGCGCCTCGGCGGTGAACGGCGGGTATTACTATGCGCCCCGTCTGGTTTCGGAAATTTATTCGGACGACAATCTCGTGCGCGAAAAACTCGACAAAAAACTGCTTGCGCGCACGGTGAACGAAGAAGCGTCGCATATCCTTTCTTCGATGCTCGAAGGGGTGGTGCGTGACGGCAGCGGCAAGAAAGCCTACGTCGAGGGGTACCGCGTTGCGGGGAAAACAGGCACGGCGCAAAAATACGAGAACGGCGTCATTGCCGAGGGAAAATATATTTCTTCGTTTATCGGTTATTTTCCTGCTAACGCGCCTAAATATCTTGCGCTAGTCATCGTGGACGAGCCGCAGGGCAGTTATTACGGCAGTACGGTGGCGGCGCCGTGCGCCAAAGAAATATTCGAGGGGATTATCGGCATGATGCAGATACCGCCCGTCGGGGAGGATTAAGATGAAGTTATCGGAATTAGCAAGGGAAACGGGCGGACGCATCACGCGCGAAGGGGAAATCGACGCGCTGGTTTGCGATAGCCGCGTAACGGGCAAGGGCGACCTCTTTTTCTGCTACCGCGGAACGGGTGAGGATTCGCACGCTTATGCCGAAGAAGCGGTGCGGCGCGGGGTGAACGCCCTGATGTGCGAACACGAGCTCGATCTCGACGTGCCGCAACTCATCGTTTCCGAAGGACGCGAGGCGATGGCGAAAATTGCCGCCGCCTTTTACGGACACCCCGAACGTGCATTGAAAATCGTCGGTGTAACGGGGACGAACGGTAAGACGACGGTCAGCCATATGTTCCGCGACATTCTGCGCGCCGAGGGCGAAAACGTCGGGCTGATCGGCACGCTCGGATCCTCGTACGGCGATACCGTTCTGCCGCCCACCCTCACGACGCCCGATCCCGTTGCGCTGTTTTCCATGCTTGCCGATATGAAACGCGGCGGTACGGGCACCGTCGTTATGGAATGTTCGGCGCATGCGCTCGCGCTCAAAAAAGAGTGCCCGATCACCTACGAGGCGGCTGTATTTACCAACCTGACGCGTGATCACCTTGATTTTTTCGGGGATATGAAACCGTACGGCGAGGCGAAAAAATTGCTCTTTCGGCGGACGAAGTGCGCCGTATTGAACGCCGACGACGCTTTTACGGGCGAATTGCTTGCGTGCGGCGCGCCCTGCGTGACGTACGGGCTGGACAGTCCCGCCGACTGTTTCGCCATACCCGAGCGCGAGGATATCGGCGGAAGTCGGTCGGTTTTCAATCTCAACGACGAGATTTGCGAGGTGGAGCTGTCGCTTACGGGGCGGCACAATCTTTATAACGCTTTGGCGGCGGGCGCGGCGGCGCAACGGTTAGGGGCAAGCCTTTCGGCGATTGCGCGCGGGCTGAAAACGACGCGCGTCGAGGGAAGGCTCGAACGCGTCGCAACGTATAACGGCGGAACGGTGTTCGTGGACTTTGCGCACACGGGCGACGGTCTGGAAAAATCGCTCTCGGCGCTACGCCCGTTCACGGCGGGGCGGCTCATCGTGCTCTTCGGCTGCGGCGGCAACCGCGACAGGGAAAAGCGCCCGATCATGGGCGCGACGGCGGCGCGTCTTGCCGATTTTGCCGTGCTTACTTCGGATAACCCGCGTTACGAGGATCCCATGGCGATTTTAGCGCAGATCGAGGCGGGTTTCCGCACGGTTTCGGAAAAGTACGTTGTGATTGAGGAGCGCGAACGCGCCATCGCTTACGCGCTTTCGATCCTTCAAAAGGGCGACGTGCTGTTGCTTGCGGGCAAAGGCGGGGAAACTTACCGTGAAGTTATGGGTATAAAATACGACTATAACGACAAAGATGTGATAAAGTCTATTCTCGGTACGCAAAAATGACGAAAACTATTTTGATTTGTATTCTTGCCTCTTTTACGCTCTCTTTTCTTTTCTGCGCGGCGCTCATTCCGCTTTTGAAAAAGCTGGGCGCGGGGCAGAATATCCTTTCTTATGTAAAAGAACACAAAACCAAAGGCGGCACGCCCACCATGGGCGGGCTTGCCTTTATTCTTGCCGCGTGCATCGTTGCGGCGGTTGCATGCGGTTTTTCCGACCGCGCGTTTTCGGTGACGCTCGCGGTGGGGCTGGGGTATCTTCTCGTCGGCTTTTTGGACGATTTGCTCAAAAAACGTCGTCGGGACAACCTTGGTCTGCGTCCCTATCAGAAAATCATTTTCCAGACGGGCGTCGCCGTGCTCGCGTCGGTGTTCTGTTGTCTGTCGGGTCTGACCGTTCTGCGTATTCCGTATACGGGATTTTCCGTGGATATCGGCTGGGGCATGCTGCCGCTCGGCGTATTTGTCTTTCTTGCCACCGTCAACAGCGTCAATCTTACCGACGGGCTGGACGGGCTTGCCGGCTCGGTAAGCGCGGTATTCTTTTTCTTTCTCGCCGCGCTGATCGGGTTTCAGGAAGGGGACGGCGCGTTTGCGTTGCTCTCGTACTGTTTAACGGGGGCGTTGCTTGCCTATCTCGTCTTTAATACCAACCGCGCGAGCGTGTTTATGGGCGATACCGGCTCGCTCTCGCTGGGCGGTTTTGCGGCATGCGCCGCGCTGTTTACGGGCAATGCGCTCGTCATTCCGATTGTGGGAATAACCTTTGTCGTTTCAAGCATATCCGTTATGGTACAAGTAATATACTATAAAAAAACAGGCAAACGGATCTTCCTCATGGCGCCCGTGCATCACCATTTTCAGGAACTGGGTTACACCGAAGGGAAAATCGTTTACGCCTATTCCGTCGTGACGGCGATATGCGGTGCTACGCTTCTGATACCGTTTATCTGACCGACGCGCGGAAAAAGGAGAGGTTATGTTACTGGAACGGCAGAGCTTTTTGGTGGCGGGACTTTCCCGCTCGGGCAGCGCGAGCGCGCGCTACTTAAAATCGCACGGCGCGGCGCAGGTATATATCTACGACGACGTAGAGGATGAAAACGTGCGTGCGGCAATCGAATCGCTGACGGCGATCGGGTGCCATGCGGTAAGCAAAGAAGATTTGAGCGCCGTGTGCGAAAAATGCGATATTTTAGTGTTGAGTCCCGGGATTCCCGTCGATCATGCGCTGCCCGTTTCCTTCCGCAGGGCGGGAAAACGTATCGTCGGCGAAGCGGAAATCGGCGTGCGCGCCTTACACTGCCCGGTGGTCGCGGTTACGGGAACGAACGGAAAAACCACGACGGTAACGATGATCGACGAGATCCTGCGCGCTTCGGGAAAAAAATCAATCGCCTGCGGAAACGTGGGTAAACCGATTACTTCGTGTGCCGACGAGTTGGGGGAAAACGGCATCGCCGTGGCGGAAATATCCTCGTTTCAGCTCGAAACGCTTTATTCGCTCGTTCCGCACGTTGCGGTCGTGCTCAATGTGACGGAAGATCACCTCAACCGCCACTACAACATGGAAAATTATATTTTCCTGAAATCGCGGTTGCTCAAAAATTCCACCGAGAGCGAATACGCCGTGCTCAATTACGACGACGATACCGTACGTTCATTTGCGGAAAAAACCAAGGCAAAAGTCATCTTTTTCTCGACACGCGAACGCGTGGACGGCGGTTACATAGAAGAGGGAACGTTCTGTTTCCGCGGGGAACGCCTGTTTCCCGTATCCGAACTTCCGCTCGACGGAGAGCATAATCTTTCTAACGCGCTCGCCGCAATTTGTGCGTCCAAGCTCATGGGGGCGGGGAACGCCGCGATCTGCACGGCGCTCAAGAGCTTCCGCGGCATCCGCCACCGCCTGCAAAAGGTGGGCGAGCTGAACGGCGTCACGTTTATCGACGATTCCAAAGCGACGAACGTCGATTCGGCGGTCAAAGCGATCGCAAGCGTCAAGGGGGAAAGCGTGCTGCTTGTCGGGGGAAAAGACAAGGGGTACGATTACGAACCGCTGTTCGAGAAAATGCGCGGCTCGGGCGTCGTGCATGCGGTGCTTTACGGCGAAAACGCCTTCCGCGTGCTCAATGCAGCACTCAAAAGCAACTTTACGGCGGTTACGCTCTGCCGTCCCTTCGATATCGCCGTGCGCGTTGCTTACCTTACGGCGCATAAGGGTCAGAACGTGCTGTTGAGTCCCGCCTCGGCAAGTTTCGACTCGTTCCGAAGCTACGAAGAGCGCGGCGACCGTTTTATCGAAATTTACAAAAAACTCCGCGACGAATCGACGCGCGTCGTGCCGCCTGCGGCGGAGGGCGTGCGTGAAGAAATCTATCTCGGGGAATAAAGAGAAAAAAGAGCGCGGCGGCGCGGGCGATCTCTTCTTTCTCGCCGCCGTCGTGTTGCTTGCCGCCTACGGCGTGGTGTGCGTATATGCCGCGAGCAGTTACAATGCCGAAGTGCAGTACGGCGACAAATTCTTTTTCGGCAGGAAACAGCTCATCGGTTTTTGTATCGGGCTTGTCGCCATGATCGGCATTTCCTTTTTGCCCTATACCAAACTCAAAAAAACAGGGCTGCCCGCGCTGATCGTATCGCTCGTTCTGCTTGCCCTCGTCTTTATTCCGGGGGTAGGCAAAAGCAATTACGGTGCGACGCGCTGGATCGGGTTCGGGTCGTTTACGATTCAGCCTTCCGAAATCGCAAAATACGGTCTGATTTTATTTATCGCGGGCTATTTTGCCAAAGATCCCGCGCGCATGCGCTCGTTCAAGGGGATCCTGCCCGTGCTCGGCGCGGGGATCTCGGTCTGCCTGCTCATCATCTTCGAGCCGAACATGTCGGTCACCATGTGCGTGGCGGCGATCATGTTGGGTATGATTTTTCTGAGCGGCACGTCGAAAAAGGCGTTGGCGGTGCTTGCCGTGCCCGCGGTGCTTATCGTGCCCGCGCTGATTGCCGCCGAGCCGTACCGTTTGCAACGACTTTCGGCGTTTCTCGACCCTTGGGCTTCGCCTAAGGAAGAGGGGTATCAGCTCATTCAGTCGCTCTACGCCATTGCGAACGGAAACCTGTTCGGTACGGGGCTTTTTCAATCGCGCCAGAAATACCGTTTTCTGCCCTTTGCCGAAAGCGATTTCATTCTCTCGGTGATTGCCGAAGAAACGGGGTTTTTCGGCGTGCTTGCGCTCTTTGCGCTCATCGGGTTTATTCTCTGGCGCGGGTTCCGCATTGCGAGAAGGTGCGATAATTTTTACGGGTTCATGCTCGTTTCGGGGATCATGCTGGCGTTCGGGATCCAGACGGCGCTCAACGCGCTCGTCGTGAGCGGTTGCATCCCGCCCACGGGGCTGCCGCTGCCGCTCGTTTCGGCGGGGAACACCTCGCTCGTCGTCACGATGTGCGGTATGGGCATCGTTTACGGCGTATCCAGGCACAATCAACCGAAAAAAAACATAAGATAGTACAGGATAAACGCATAGAGCCTGTATTCGCGGGCTTATTTGCGTTTACGATTGTACGAGGAGATACATATGGATAAATTTATGATTGAAGGGGGCGCAAAGCTGTACGGAAGCGTGAAGGCGCAATCTGCGAAGAATTCCGTTCTGCCGCTGCTTGCGGCGTCCATTCTGACCGATAAAAAAGTCGTTATCCGCGAAACGCCTGCCATTTCCGACGTCGTCTGTATGGCGCAGATCCTGCGCGAGCTGGGCGCGGAAGTTTGGTTCCGCGGTGAAGATATCGTCATTGAGAGCGCCCGCGCAAGCTGCCATAAACTCTCGTCGTCGCTCACGAAAGAGCTGCGTTCGTCCGTGTTTATGCTCGGTTCGCTCTTAACGCGTTTCCACCGCGCCGTGATATCTTATCCCGGCGGCTGCGACATCGGGCTGCGTCCGATCGATCTGCATCTGAACGCGTTGAAACGGCTTGGCGTTTCCATTTCCGAACGCGAAGGGTATATTCTCTGTCAGTGCGACAAACTGCACGGGGCGGATATTTCGCTTGATTTTCCGAGCGTCGGCGCCACCGAAAACGTCATGCTCGCCGCGGTCATGGCGGAGGGTACGACCTGTTTGACGGGCGCGGCAAAGGAACCCGAAATCGTCGATTTGCAAAAATTCCTCAACCGCATGGGGGCGAAGGTCGCGGGGGCGGGAACCGACGTCATTACGATCGAGGGGGTAAAAGAACTCGGTTCGGTGACGTTCAAGCCGGTAAAAGATCGCATCGAAGCGGGAACCTTCCTCATCGCCTGTGCGATCTGCGGCGGCGAAATCGAGGTTACGGGCGTGCGCGGCGAAAATATCGGCTTGCTTTTACATAAATTGCGCGAAAACGGTTGCAAAATACAGGTGAAAAATGATAAAATAAGAATCGAGAGCAACACGCGCCTCAAATGCAACCGCAGGATCGAGACGATGCCTTTTCCTGGATTTCCGACCGACTTGCAGGCGCAGGCGACCGCCCTTAACTGCGGGGCGGAGGGCGGCGCGCTCGTTGTGGAAAATCTGTTTGAAACGCGTTTCAAATATGTGCCCGAATTGCAGAAAATGGGCGCGGATATCGAAGTGAAAGGCAGAAGCGCGTTCGTGCGCGGCGTGCCGCGTCTGCACGGCGCGAGTATTACGGCGGGCGATCTGCGCGGCGGAGCGGCGCTTGTTTTGGCGGCGCTCGGCGCGGAAGGTTCTTCGCAGGTGCTCGATCTTTCGCATGTCGACAGAGGTTATTACGATTTCGAGGGCAAACTCAAAGCGCTCGGCGCGAATATCCAAAGGGTGCGCGTATAAGAGATACATAAGAGAACGCATATGAAAAAGAAAATACTTTTATCGACAATTGTATCGTTCGTCCTGCTCGCCGCCGTGATTGCGGCGGGCATCAATGCCGTTTTTACGGTGAGCGATATGCGGACGGAATTTTGCGTGTATTCCGCCGACGGACGTACGGAAGCGGCGCAGTTGCAGGAAAAACTCGGTCGTTATCGCGGTAAGAGTTCGACCTTTCTCGATCTTAACGACGTAAAAAATACGGTGGAACAGTTTCCCTGTCTGAGCGCGGAACGCGTTGAAAAGCAATATCCTTCCGCCGTTTATGTGGAAGTGCGCGAGCGCAAGGAAACGTACGCCGTGCCCAAAGAGGGCGGATTTGCGGTATTCGACGAGGCGGGTTGTTATCTTTACGATAAAGAGACCAACGTCTGTCGGCTCGACGGCGGGGAAAACATCCTGCTCGAAGGCTTTGTGTTTACCTATACTGCGCGGCAATCGGCGCAAGGCGAATACGCGCAGGAACTGTTTGCGGCGTTCGACGCGTTGTGCACGCAACTCACCGAGATCAGGGCGAACGCGCAACGCGCCGAGCTAAAAAAATTCAGTTCGGACGAACGCAATCATTTCTTTTATATTTACATGCGCGAAGGCGTTTTGCTCAGCATCAAAAATCCCGCAAAGGCGATCGGTGAAAAGGCGGAAGCGGCGGTTGAAAAATATCTTTCCCTTACCGACGAACAGCGCGTGAAAGGCGTGATCGACGTTGTGGACGATTTAATGACGGGGTCGGGCGTAAACGTTTCCTATTCCGAAGTTTTCGTGCCCGTGCCCGCTTTGTAACGGAAATTGCATAAAAGGCGAAAGCGCTCGGAAGAGCGCTTTTTTGTTATAAAATTCTTGACAGTTTGCTTCCTGTTTGTTATAATATAACGGTGTTAAATCGGTAAAGTACGAAAGGAGGAAGTATGGGACGTAAGAGCGTGGCGATATTGGACGTGCGTTCCTCCGATATTTCCTTGGTTATTGGGGAACGGGGCGTAAACGGCACATTCGTTTTCAAGGCCGAACGTAGCGAACAGTACGACGGTTATGCGGACGGAAAGTTTTTTAACGAAAAGAAACTTGCCGATCTTATTTTTTCGCTTGTTTCCGACGTCGAGAGGACGTGCGGGGAACGCGTGAAAAATCTGTATGTCGGCGTTCCGGGCGCGTTTACCAAAGTCATTCCCAAAGACAGAACAATCAGTTTTCCCAAGCGCCGTAAAATTACGGATCGGGAAACGGACATGCTCTTTGAGAACGGAAAAGAAGAGTGTAAGGGTTACCGTTTCATGCGCGCGACGAGCATGGTGTATATCACGGCGGACAACCGCCGCGTGATCGACCCTGTCGGGTTGAGTTCCGCCAAACTGAGCGGCTTGCTCTCTTATTTTTACTGTTCGGATTATTTTGCCGAAACGATGGAATCGTGTTTCCGTTCGATGGGGATCATGCTGAAATTCCTGCCGACGGAATATGCCGCGGCGGTCTATCTCATTCCTTCGGAAACGCGCGACGAATATGCGCTCTTCCTTGATTCGGGATATCTTTCCACAACGGTTTGCGTGTTGCTTGGCAACGGCGTTCTGGCGCAACGCACGTTCTGGACGGGGTGCGGGCAGATTGCCGTGCGCTTGATGGAAACCTTTTCCATGCCGTATCAGGCTGCGGCGCAATTGTTGCGTAAAACCAATCTATACGCCAAAAAGGGCGCGGGCAAGTTTGAGTTCGAATATGCCGGGGAATCGTATTTTATCGATTCCGACGCGCTCATCGAAGCGGTGAAAGAGGGGCTGGACGAGCTATGCGAGGCGGCGAGCGGGTTTTTCGAGGAATGCGCAGGGCGTGAACTCGACTATAAGCCGCTGTATATTTCGGGCGAGGGGATCACGCAGATCCGCGGCGCCATGGATCATGTGAGTAAGCGACTCAACCGCGTGACGGAAGAATTGTGCCCGTCGCAACCCTATTACGATAAGCCGACCAAGAGCACGCAGCTTGCGCTGACCGATATGGCGAGCAGCGATTATAACAAAAGCAGATTTTTAAGCCGTCTTTTCGGCGGATTTGGAGGTTGATTATGTATAACGATATTTATCCCAACAACGGAGGACGGGGCGACGAACAGCCGCCCGTCGATGCGTCGACGCTCAACGGTAAAGCGAAAATCCGCGTGATCGGTGTGGGCGGCGCGGGGAACAACGCCATTAACCGTATGATCGAGGCGGGGATTTCGAGTGCGGAATACATCGCGGTCAATACCGATGCACAGATTCTGGCGTGCAACCTTGCGCCCGTGAAAATTCAGCTCGGCGCACAGCGCACCAAAGGTTTGGGCGCGGGAGCCGATCCGAAAATCGGCAGAGATTCCGCCGAGGACAGCAAAGCCGATCTTGAAAAAGTGATCAAAGATACCGACATTCTCTTTATCACCGCGGGTATGGGCGGCGGTACGGGTACGGGCGCCGCACCTGTGATCGCAAGCATCGCGCGCGAACAGAAAATTCTCACCGTTGCGGTTGTCACGAAGCCTTTCGATTTTGAGGGCAAGCACCGCATGGATAACGCGATGGAGGGAATTGCGAATTTGAGAAAATTCGTCGATACGCTCATCGTTATTCCGAACGAAAAAATCAGTGAAGTTGTGCCCATCACAGCGACGTTCCAGGATTCCCTGCGCGTTGCGGACGAAGTGTTGATGCAGGGTATTCGCGGCATTGCCGAATTGATCGTGACGCCCGCGCTTATCAATCTTGACTACGCCGACGTGAGAACGATCCTCAAAGATAAGGGTATGGCTCACATGGGCGTCGGCGTTGCAAAGGGTGAGAACAGAACGGTAGAGGCGTTGCGCCTTGCCGTTAATTCGCCGTTGCTCGATACGACGATCGAAGGCGCAACGGGAATCATCTTTAATGTCGTCGGCGGTCCCGACTTAACGCTCAACGAAGTAAAAACGGCGGCAAGCCTTATCCGCGGCGTGGTGCATTATACGGCGAACATCATCGTCGGCGCGTGCATTGACCCCGGAATCGATAACGACGAAGTGGAGGTGACGGTCATCGCCACGGGTTTTCCACCGGCGGCTGAGGATGACGGGGCGATCAACAAAAACGCTTCCGCGCCGCAGCCGCAACCCGCTCAACCTTTACACCCGCGCATTCCGAGCCTGTTGTCGCAGATGCAGGCTCAACAACAGCAGCAACAGCAAAGCGCCGCACCCGCTGCGCCGCAGCCGGTTGCGCCTGCGCCCGAACCCGAACCTGAACCGGAAATCGGGATCGAGGAAGAGGACGAAACGCTTCCCGCCGATAAAGACAGAAAGCTTCCCGCGTTCGTTCAGCGTCTGCTGAAAAACAAGAAGTAAGGAAAAACCGTTATGCTTTTCGCATAGCGGTTTCTGTTGTACAAAGAAATGATTTTGAGGGATACGCGTTGAAAAAACAAGTTTTGTCTTTAAGTGAAATTCATGCTGCGCTTCTTGAAATTTTAGTCGAATTCGATCGTGTTTGCCGTGAGCATAATTTGCGCTATACGCTTGATTACGGCACGTTGCTCGGCGCGGTGCGTCACAAAGGGTTTATTCCTTGGGACGACGACGTCGACGTTTCCATGCCCCGTCCGGATTACGAACGTTTTCTGCGTCTTGTAAACGAAGGGCAAATTCAGTTTGCTCCGCAGTTTATGTTGTCGCGTGATCGTGGCAGAGGCGCAGATTATCCTTATCTGAAACTCATGGATAAACGTTATAAAACTTCCTGTTTCAGTCATATTGAAGTGCCGTATCTGTTTTTAGATATTTTTCCCGTGGATGGCGTTCCGGATTTGCCCGAAAGGCAAGTTCGGCGCTGGCAAAAGAAGGTTGAGCGCTATAATTTTGCCGTCGGGGTGACGAGATGGTACACGTTTAACAGCCGTTTCGGTTTTCTTGCGTGGATATTGGGATTTTGGTATTATCTTCCCTTTGTGATTTACGGAAGAAAACGCGCGGTTGCCAAGTTACAAGCTCTTGCAAAAAATTATTCTTTTGAAAAATGTTCAAAAGTTGACGTTGGTTGGGGCTTGACGCATGATTATGTGGAAAGGGAATGTTTTGAAGATTATTGCGAATTGGAATTTGCAGGCAGAAAGTTTATGGCGATTTCCGATTGGGATAAGCGTTTAACCGTGCGATATGGGGATTATATGACGCCGCCGAAGAAAATACCGCAGATTTCCGGTCACGGAACGATTGTTTATAAAAATCCAAAGTACGAGAAGGGACACTCATGAAAAATATTGCGCTTATCATTGCGGGTGGCTCTGGGCACCGTATGGGGCAAGAGATTCCGAAACAATTTTTAACTGTTCTAGAAAAACCCGTTATTATTTATACGCTTGAAAATTTTCAACATTGCGACAAGATAGACGGCATTATCGTTGTCTGTATCGATGGTTGGCAACACGTGCTTACAAGTTTTGCACGGCAATTCGGGATTACGAAATTGCTGAAAGTGGTTGACGGCGGCAATACGGCGCAAGAATCGATTCGTAACGGCGTAAATGCGCTTTACGGCGAATACGATGATGATACAACCGTGATTATTCACGATGGAATTCGCCCGCTTGTTGACGTAGAAGTGCTTGATGACGTCATTGAAACTTGTCACAGATGCGGAAACGCCATTACTTCGATGCCCTATAATGAGCAAATTTTTCTCGTGCACGATGAAAAAACGACAAATAAGTATATTCCGCGCGAAACAGTTCGTCGCGTTTCAACGCCGCAGGCATATCGGCTTAATCGCTTGCATTGGGCTTATGATCGAGCGTTTTCGGAGGGAATCGGGATTTCCGGTTCGTCTTACGTAAATACGATGATGAGCGATCTCGGAGAAACTTTGTATTTTGCTAAGGGTTCGGATAAAAATATAAAATTGACCACAAAAGATGATTTTTATATTTTCAAAGCCTTTATCATGGCAAACAAGGACAATTTGCTGAAATGAATCAGAAGTATGAAAGGGAAATCAAAGCACTAACTTCTTTGCCTTACGGTTGGGATCGATTGAACGGTAAAACAATCTTGATCAGCGGCGGCACGGGTTTGATCGGTTCTCTGTTTCTCGACGTGTTGCGGGAAAGAAACCGCAAATTCGGTCAACATATTCGGGCGATATGCCTTTCCCGCAGTCCGAAAAACAGCGATGAAACGGTAACTTACCGTGCGGCGGACGTCATAAACAAATTTGATATTGAAGAGCATTTCGACTATTGTATCCATCTTGCGTCGAATACGCACCCCAAGCAATACGCAGAAGATCCCGTCGGTACGATCGAAACCAATCTTCTCGGCTGCTTGAATTTATTGGAACTTTGCCGTGCGCAGGGGAGAGTATCGCGTTTTTTGCTTGCATCGAGCGTGGAAATTTACGGTGACGGCGACGGCGTACCGATGAAAGAGGATTTTTGCGGAAAAATCGACTGCAACACGGCGCGAGCGGGATATAATGAAAGTAAACGCCTGTGCGAAAGCCTGGTGCAGTCATATCGTGTGCAATACGGTTTGGATTGCGTCATTGCCCGTTTTTCGCGTTGTTTCGGATACACGGAACGGCAGGATACGAAGGCGGTTGCGCAGTTTATCGATAAAGCTGTTCGCGGCGAAGATATAGTGCTGAAAAGCGCGGGGAAACAACGGTTTTCTTATTGTTATACGGCAGACGCCGTTTTGGGAATGATCGCGGTTTTATTAGAAGGAGCTGACGGCGAGGCTTATAACGTTTCGGGTGACGACGAGGGAAAAACGCTTGGCGATTATGCCGCCTTGATCGCCTCGTTTGCGGGAAGAAACGTGGTGTTTGATTTTGACCCGCAAAAAAATCTTGGCGTTTCTACGGCGGGGTATGCCGTTCTCGACTGTTCAAAATTAAAATCGATCGGTTGGCGTCCGCTGTGGACGGTCAGTCAGGCGTTATATGAAACGTATTTGAAGTATAAGCATTAAAAAAAGAGTTCCTTTCGGAACTCTTTTTTATTGTTTGCAGGATATCAATACATGCCGTCCATGCCGCCGCCTGCGGGTGCCGCGGGTGCGGGAGGGGTGGGGATATCGGTCACGATCGATTCGGTCGTGAGCAGGGTCGAGGCGACCGAAGCGGCGTTCTGCAGAACCGAACGCGTTACCTTCGTGGGGTCGATAATGCCGCTTTCCACCATATCAACGTAGACGTTTTTGAGCGCATCGAAACCGAAATTGGGCGACTTCTTCGCTAAAATCTTATCGACGACGACCGAACCGTCGACGCCTGCGTTGGCGGAAATCTGACGAACGGGTTCTTCGCATGCTTTCATGACGATGCTTGCGCCCGTTTTTTCGTCGCCCGAAAGGGACGCGATCAACTTTTTCAGAACGGGAACGCAGGAAAGAAGGGCGCTGCCGCCGCCGGGAACATAGCCTTCTTCGACTGCGGCGCGGGTTGCCGCAAGAGCGTCGTCGATACGCAGTTTCTTTTCTTTCATTTCGACTTCGGTTGCCGCGCCGACATTGATGACCGCGACGCCGCCCGCGAGTTTTGCAAGGCGTTCCTGCAATTTTTCTTTATCGTAATCGGAAGTGGTGACTTCGATCTGTGATTTGATGGATGCAACGCGCGCCTTGATGGCTTCTTTGTCGCCCGCGCCGTCGATAATCGTCGTATTGTCTTTATCGACTTTGACCTGATTGGCTCTGCCGAGCATATCGGGCGTAACGTCCTTAAATTCATAACCGAGATCGGAAGAGATGACCGTGCCACCCGTCAGAACCGCGATATCTTCGAGCATCGCCTTTCTTCTGTCGCCGAATCCGGGCGCCTTCACTGCCACGCAGTTGAATACGCCTTTGAGTTTGTTGACGATAAGCGCGGCAAGCGCGTCGCCTTCCACGTCTTCGGCAATGATGAGCAGTCTTGCGCCCTGCTGGGCAAGCGGCTCGATTACGGGAAGAATTTCCTGCAAGTTGGAAATTTTCTTGTCGGTAATGAGAATATAGGGGGAATCGAGCACGGCTTCCATTTTATCGGTATTCGTGACCATGTAGGCCGAAGCGTAACCTCTGTCGAACTGCATGCCTTCGACGGTGGTGAGTTCGGTCGTCATAGATTTGCCTTCTTCCACGGTGATTACGCCGTCTTTTCCCACGATTTCCATGGCGTCTGCAATGAGTTTACCAACGTTTTCGTCGCCCGCGGAAATGGAAGCGACCTGCGAAATCGCCTTCTTGCCGTCGACCGTTTTCGAAATTGAGCGAAGCTGTTCGACGGCAGCGTTTACCGCTTTGTCGATGCCCTTGCGCAGAATGATGGGGTTTGCGCCTGCCGCAAGGTTTTTCAAGCCCTCGCGGATTATCGCCTGCGCAAGCAGAACGGCGGTGGTCGTGCCGTCGCCCGCGACGTCGTTAGTCTTGGTGGAAACTTCTTTCACAAGCTGTGCGCCCATATTTTCAAAGGGGTCGGGCAGTTCAATTTCTTTTGCGATTGTCACGCCGTCGTTCGTGATGAGCGGTGCGCCGAATTTTTTATCGAGCACGACGTTTCTGCCTTTGGGGCCGAGCGTGATTTTCACCGTATCCGCAAGGACGTTTACGCCCGTTTCAAGCGCTTTTCTTGCTTCGTCTGCATATTTGATCTGTTTAGCCATGATTCTGATCTCCTTGATATTATTCTACAATGGCGAGAATGTCGCTCTGTTTGATGATGGTGAATTCCTTGCCGTCGACTTTGAAGTCCGTGCCCGAATATTTAGAGCAAAGCACTTTGTCACCGACTTTAACCTGCATGGTTACTTCTTTGCCGTCGATCACGCCGCCGGGACCGACCGCAACGACGGTGCAGGTCTGGGGTTTTTCCTGTGCGGAAGAGGGCAGAAAAAATCCGCTCTTCGTCTTTTCTTCAACCGTGACCGGTTCTACGACCACTTTGTCGAATAAGGGTTTGATATTCATGTAGTTCCTCCTGAAAAATTGCGAACGCTGACTGCGCTCTAAGTTCCTATATATTATAACCGCAAAGAGGGGGAAGTCAAACAGAAAATAAAAAAATTTTCAAATTGAGGAAAAAATTTCCCGCGCCCCGTTCAGGAATTGACAGAAAGATCTATTCCGTGGTATAATAACGGCAAACCGAAGAAAAAGTGCGAGCGGGGTTGAATATGGATAAGTGGGAAAAACGGTTTATGGAACTGACCGAAAGCGTGGGTAGCTGGGCAAGCTGTTATCGCAGAAAGGTGGGTGCGATCATCGTCAAAGATAAGCGCGTGCTCGCCACGGGCTACAACGGCGCCCCTGCCGGCATTTCTTCCTGCGTCGAGCGGGGGGAATGTATGCGCGAGAAGATGAACATTCCGAGCGGAACGCATGCGGAACTGTGTTACGGGGTGCACGCCGAGCAGAATGCAATCATTCAGGCGGCTCGTTACGGAACGGATATTTCGGGTGCAACGCTTTACTGCACGCACCAGCCCTGCGTGATTTGTGCCAAAATGATCATCAATGCGGGGATTAGACGCGTGATCTTTAAGGAAGGATATCCCGACGAATTTTCCGTGCGGCTTTTTGCCGAGGCGGGCGTCGAGCTAATCAAATATCAACAAGAAAATTAAGGAGTTTTTATGAACAATCCGATCATTACGATACAAATGCAAAGCGGCGGCGTGATTAAAGCCGAGCTTTATCCCGAATACGCGCCGAATACGGTAAACAATTTTTTGTCGCTTGTGAACAAAGGGTTTTACGACGGGCTGATATTTCACCGTGTCGTGCGCGATTTTGTTATTCAAGGCGGCGATCCGACGGGCAGCGGATCGGGCGGGCCCGGCTATAAGATCAAAGGGGAATTTTCCGAAAACGGATGCAAGAACGCGCTTTCCCACAAGCGAGGCGTGCTCTCGATGGCGCGCGCGCAGCACCCCGATTCTGCCGGTTCGCAGTTTTTTATCATGCACGCTGACGTTGATTATCTCGACGGAAAGTACGCGGCGTTCGGCAAAGTGACGGAAGGGCTCGATGTGGTAGACGCAATCGCTTGCGTTGCTACGGGACAATGGGATCGTCCGCTTGTCGAGCAGAAAATTGCGAAAATTACGGCGGAAACCTTCGGCGTAAGCTATCCGGAGCCGCAAAAAATAAGATAATTGGATTTTTTCACGTTTAGGAGAGTACTATGTCTGACAAAACAATCTATGAAAATCCGCTCGGCACGCGCTATGCGAGTCGCGAGATGCAGGAAAATTTCGGCGATCAAAAACGCATCGGGCTTTGGCGCAAACTTTGGATCGCATTAGCGGAATCGGAAATGGAACTGGGGCTTCCCGTTACGCGGGCGCAGGTCGACGATATGAAAGCGCATGCCGCGGATATCGATTTCGATCTGGCGGACCGTTATGAAAAAGAAGTGCGGCACGACGTCATGGCGCATGTGAAAACCTTCGGTGAAGCGGCGAAATCCGCCGAGCCTATCATTCACTTGGGTGCGACGAGCTGTTTTGTCGATTGCAATTCCGAACTGATCGTCATGAAGGACGGGCTCGACATTATTGTGCGCAAGCTCGTCAACGTTATGGAAAAACTCAAAAATTTTGCGTTGAAATATAAAGACCTGCCCGTGCTCGGTTTCACACATTTGCAGCCTGCACAACTCACGACGCTCGGCAAGCGCGCGGCGCTCTGGTTGCAGGATTTGCTGCTCGATTACGAGAATGTGACCGCGCTTTACGGGCATTTCCGTTTGCGCGGCGTGAAAGGAACGACGGGTACGCAGGCGAGCTTTTTAGAGCTCTTCGACGGCGACGAAGAAAAAGTCAAAGAACTTGAACGGCGCGTTGTGAAAAAGTTGGGTTACGATCGCGTTTACGGCGTTACGGGGCAGACTTATCCGAGAAAATTCGATTATAATGTGCTGTGCGTGCTCTCGCAGATCGCGCAAAGCGCTTATAAGTTCTCGAACGATATCCGTTTATTACAGAATATGAAAGAGGTGGAAGAGCCGTTTGAAAAGAGCCAGATCGGTTCGTCTGCCATGGCATATAAGCGCAATCCCATGCGTTGCGAGCGGATGGGCTCGCTTTGCCGTTATATGATCTCGTTGCCCGTCAATGCTGCCGTTACGGCGTCAACGCAGTGGTTCGAGCGCACGCTCGATGATTCGGCGAACCGCAGAATTATTCTTGCACAATCTTTCCTGACCGTCGACGCTATTCTCAATATTTATATGAATGTTGCCGACAATCTCGTCGTGTATGAAAAAGTCATCGCGAAGCATATCGCGGCGGAACTTCCGTTCATGGCAACGGAAAATATTTTGATGGAATGCGTGAAAGCGGGCGGCAGCCGACAGGAACTGCATGAACGGATCCGCGTGCTTTCGATGGAAGCGGGCAAAAATGTCAAGCAGGAAGGCGGTCAGAACGATCTGATCGATCGGATCAAAAAAGATAAATCTTTTGCCGCCGTACAGGATAAACTCGACGAAATTTTAGACGCGCGCAAATTTGTGGGGCGCGCGCCCCGTCAAACGGTCGAATTTATCGAAACCGAAATTCAGCCCGTGCTCGATAAATATAAATCCGTGCTCGGTGAAAGCGGTGAAGTTCGTGTATGACGAATCTATTTAAACGGCAGAGTATAGTCATAAAAGAACCTGAAAAACGGATAAAATTATATCGAATGGCAAAAGATGTAATATAAAAACATGACTTTAATCATTTGACATAACAAATTGTTGCGTGTATAATGCTAAGCGTACTTATACTTAAGAAAACGCATAATCGTTTTGCGGTTTGCTGAATTGGCAACGGTTAATAGGAGATTCGTTATGGATGACGGTTATTTCGAAGGCACGCAGGCGGAAGTTTCTGCGAGCGACGGGGGATATACGCCGCGAGAGCGGACAAGCCCGCCGTCCCGTGCCATTGTTCGCCCGCAACCTGATACGCGTGTAAAAAAGAAAAGAAGGGGTTATCGTTTCGTAAAGCGTACGTTCGATATCTGCTCTTCGGGCATGATGATTTTATTGCTTTCGTGGCTGTTATTGCTTTGTATTCTGATCAAGTGGTTGGAAGATTTTCATAATCCGATTTATGTTTCGAAGCGTGTCGGAAAAGACGGGAAAATATTCAACTTTTATAAAATAAGAACGATGTGTCCCAATGCCGAACAAATGAAGAAAGATTTGATTGCGCAGGGTTTGAACGAAGCCGATCCTCCCGCTTTCAAAATGAAGAACGATCCACGTATTACTAAAGTTGGAAGAGTTTTTCGAAAACTGTCGCTTGACGAGCTTCCGCAGCTTTTTAATATCTTGAACGGCAGCATGAGCGTTGTTGGCCCTCGTCCGCCAATTCCGAGCGAAGTGGAAGAGTATAGTGAATACCAAAAACAGCGTTTGTCTGTAAAGGGCGGGTTGCTTTGTTTGTGGCAAATTCAAAAGAACAGAAATTCGCTTTCTTTTGATGAATGGGTTGATCTTGATTTGGAGTATATTGAAAAACAAAGCGTTGCGCTCGATTTGAAAATTATATTCAAGGGCGCTTATATGGTGGTGTTTGATAGAAGCGGTGAGTAATTAGCAATGTTTGATATCGATCGGGCTCGGCGGATTGCCGAGTTCGATTTTTTTATAAAAGAATCGGGTTAGTTGAATGTCAGTTTTAAATTTAAAACGTTTTTTAAAAATTTTTCCGAAAAACTCTTTTTTTTTCGATTTTAACTATGCTATACTTAAATAAAGTTCGGCATGGGGCGGGTAGGTTCGCCCCTTGCGCGGTAGCCGTTAGGGTTGGGTCGATAGCTTTTCCCCGTTCGGCTTTACTATGTAGTTACGTAGTCAAGATTATCGAGTGATTATTCGATGAGCTTGACTATTTCTTTTTTTCGACCAAAAAAATTCAACCGTAATCGGGTGAGTTGTAAGGCGCGCCTTACAACTCTTATCCCGGAAGGAAATCGCGGCCGCTGCCCGCAGTCAAGTGCCATACTTGGCGGTGGAAATTTTTTTTGTGTCGCTTACAAAAAAAATTCAACCGTTTACACTTGACAGCGAAAGCGGCTGTGATAGATGAAACAAACAAAAAAGAGGAAATGGACGAAGGGAACCGAGAAGTCTGAACGAAGTCCGAAAAAGAAAGATCCCCCGCGCACGAGGTTTACCCGTGCGCGGGGGTTCCGTTCAGACGGAAAAGCAGAAAACGGTATTTTGGTTTTTGGGGAAATTTGGGGAAAACGTGTTTTTGCGGCTTTTTGGGCAAAATAAGCGTTTTAACGGAAAAGCGCAAAAACAATGAAAAAACGAGGTAATTTTGCATGATTACCTCGTTATTCGTATGGTGCACCGACTTACCGCAAAAACGAACACGGTAATATACAAGGTAAACAGACGGGAATTATATTGCGCGGTGGAATTGCCGCTGTCAGCCTATAAACTGTACGGTAAGCAATTAGCGGCGCAGTGATTGTTCACGGCTTGCAAGGGCTGTCATAACGTGTTTATATATACGCTTTGACAGCCTTTTTGCTTGCTCTTTATCGGGCGGTAATTCGGCATATATGTTTTTGCTATTGTCGTTAAAATAGATAATTGTTATTCCGAGCGGCATTTGCTTATTCATATTTGAAATTCCTTTAATTCTTAATAACCCAACCCAAACGACACAGCGGGCTTGCTTTTTCGTTCCGTGTTCTGTTGTGCCAATAAGGTAATAATAGCGTGAAAGCCCTAAAATGCTGCGACGCGCGACGCAGTGTCAATAAGGTAATAGTATGCTTATTGCCACTGCGGGCGGCTGTCGCCGCCCGCATATCGCCATTTTTACCCGAAAAGTGTTACAGTGTTACGGGGTGGACTAAGGTAATACTATGTCCACCCCGTCGGCATAACGCTTGAATTTACGTTACACGTTACGGGGTGAACGGGTAATATTATATACTGCAATCGCGTAATTCCTTTTGCAACCGTTTGCGTATTGTTTTCATACGTTGCGATATTGCGGTATGTGATACGCCCGTTTGACTTGCTATTTGTCGCATTGTCATTTCCTCGTAAAACACTTTACGCACCAAATCGCGCCGCTTGTCCGAAAGCGTTAATAACGCTTTATGTACGCGCTCTATGTTTTCGCGCCGTATGATTATAGCAAGCGTATCAGCGGACTTGTCCTCAAAGTCTATGCCGTTTTCGATTAAATAGTATAGCGAGGTATGC
>CAJUSA010000009.1:48013-94022 GCA_910589015.1 uncultured Christensenellaceae bacterium | reverse complement strand
CAAAAATGCCCCATTTTAGCCATATTTTGGGTTAGACTTTTATTGCTCAAACAAAGGATTCGATGACGTGCACGCTCTCGTCGAACTCGGGGTAAACAAGCCCCTCGCGCGCGGCAAACCTGCCGTAACGGCGCGATTGCAGCGTCGTTTCATCGAGCGTGTCGTTGAGCAGTTTTATTTCGCTTTTGGCAAGATAGGGATTGTCTTCCCATTCCATAAACTCGTACCAGATTTCGGGGTTATTGCGGCGGTTGAGGTAGATTTCCTCGTAGACGAAGGTCAGCCCTTTGAGGGGCGTCATCGTGCCGAAAATATCCCCCTTTCTGTCCGCGACGCGCATGACGCATTCTTCGTAGATATCCTGCGGCGGTTCTTCGTCGAACCACACGAAGTCGAGCGAACTGCCCTGAAATTTCTCTCTGCCCTGATCGCAGCTGCGGAAGCCGATGACCGAGATGCCGCCGAACACGTTTTTCACGAAGATCTGGTCGATGACGCCGCGCGCCGGCTGATCCTTTCTGCCGCTGAGCATGACGATATCGGCGATCCAGTCGGGGCGCAGATAATAAAGGATCTTTTGTTGCGCCACGTCGCGCTGCACCTGCGCGGTAAGCGATACCACCCAGCCGAACGTATCCTTTTTGTTTTTGCGGTAAGGGTGCGTGCCGCGCGCGATCCACACCGCTTCGGCGGCGCCGCACTGCGTTTTGCCCGAGCGGTTGCCGCCGAACACCCAGCGGTTGCGCTTTTTGCATTTGTGAAAAGCGATCTGCTTTTTATGCTTTTTTCTGCCCGCGTTGTAACGCGCAAGATGATCGGCTTGCGCGCGTTTTGCAAGTTCCGCGTCGAGCATTCTGAGTTTTGTCAAGATTTCGTCGGTATTCGCCAAAATTTATCCTCTCACGCCAAAAAAATTACGCTATGATAGCGGTTATGAAACGTCTTTTCTGTCTCATACTTTTTGCCGCCCTTTTTCTTACGCCCCTTCTGCAAACGCGCCCCGTAAGCGCCCGCGCCGCCGAAAACGAATATGCGGTAGCGGCAACACAGGAGGTCTGGTTTTATTCCTCGCCCGACGAGGCGTGCGGCTTGTTTTTACTGCCCAAATCGTATTATGTAAAGATCGTCGAAGAGAGCGAACCTTTTATGAAAGTCGAATACGGCGACGGCGTCCGCGTTCCCCGCATCGAGGGATATTGTAAACGGGGCAGCGTAACCCCCGTGCCCTTCACGCCCGCGCGCCCCTTTCTCGATAAAAAAGTGACGCTTACTTACACCCTTTCCGGTTCGTTCGAGGGCGAGTTCGACAGCCTCGAAAAGACCTTTTCCTATCTGGGCAGCACCTTTCGTGGCACGGCGCGCTACTGGTACGTTTATGCCGACGGACAGTTCGGTTACGTCGCCGCCGAAGGCGAACCCGAATACGAGCTCAACGTGGACTACCTGACGAACGATACCGCGGGCGGTTCGCCCGAATCGCCCGATCCGCCGCGCAGTCCCCTCACGGGCGTGCAGATCGCGCTCGTCTGCATCGCGGTCTGCGCCGCGCTCGCCGTGTCGGCGTTCGTCTTTTTCTCGCGCAAAACGCCGCCCGTCCGCAGGGAAGAGAGCGACGACTTCGTCTGACGCACGGCAAGCGTCTTTTTGCGCCGTTTTTTCACGATTTCTGCCTCTCTGCCCTCGCGCACGGCGGTAAAAACACGCATAAACAGTTGATCGCGCCCGAACTGCGCCAGAAAACTTTCCCCCGTCCACCCCTTCGCGCGCAGCAACATGCGCGCTTTTTGCAACAGCGCGTTCTGCCTGCGGTAATAACTGCGTTCGCCGTAGCTAAGCGGAAGTCCTTCCCCCTGCGCGTGGAAATATTTGTAGTCGATCAGGTACCGCTCTTCGGCGCTCATCGTCTGCAACACGGCAGATAAATCGGTACGCAGCCGTCCGAGCGTATCGCAGAAGAGTATTTCTTCCGCCACCTCGCACGCCGCCGCAAAGGCATCGCGCTTTTTATACGACAACGCCGCCTTGTTGCGCGCGCTCTGCCGCACCGCATCTTCGAAGGCTTCCAAATGCGGATAAAGATACAGCATCGCCTTCACATGATCGTTTCCGAGTGCCGCTTTGCTTCTTTGCCCTTTCTTCATGAATGATCCCGTCCTTCCAAAAAAACAAACGTTTGTTTGAGTTTATTATACCACGCGCATTCCGTTCTGTGCGCGTCAACTGACAAAAAAACAAACATATGTTTTTTCTTTATTTTAACACAGTAAAGTTGCCATACGTCTGTCGTAATTTCAAAATTTTTCGGGAAAACTCAAAAAATATTGTCTTTTTCGCGCGCGCGTGATATAATGGGGTTATGAACACACGAAAGAAAGCCGTTTGTCTTACGCTTGCATGCACCCTTTGCGCCGCCGCATTTGCGGCGGGAAACGCGCCCGAACGCGCAAAAGCCGAACAAAACGCACCGGAAGAAACGCAACCCGTCGCCATGACGGCGGAAAACAACGAACTGTTTCTGCCCGCCACGCACGAGCAGTATCTTCCTTTGAAAACGCCTTCGCACGCCGCTTTTTCCGAGAACTACACCGCGGTGGCGGACGGTTCCACGCTTTACGTTTACGACAAGGCGCAAAGCCAATATTTTTCTTACGAACATAAAACGGGCGCCGACGCAACCGCGACGACGCTTTCGGAATTGCAGTTCGCGCCCGACGGCACGCTTTATTTCACCGATCAGAGCATGTGGCTCTATTCGCTCGATCTGCAAAGCCGAACGGCAACGCGGCAGGATATTTCCTGCTCGACCTTCTACATTGCCGGCGATACGATCTACTACACCGCGACGGTAACGGGCACGGTAACGTTTTATTACGTTCCCCTTGCCACGCCCGCCGATCCTTACAGTACGCCGATCCGGCAGTATTCCCCCGCCGCCAATCCCCGCCTCGCCTACGAAAACGGTACGCTTTACTGCGTGTACAATCACGATAATCTGATCAAATTCGATACGAAGGAAAAGACCATTCTTTCCGAATCGGGCAGATTAGGCGGCGACAAACAGATCGCAGGCTTACAATACGTTGCCGCCTACAACGGCGCGCTGTATTACACCGTAAGCGGCGAACGGCAGGGCGAAAACGGTTTGTTCCGCGCAAACGACGGCGCGAAAGGCACCCTCGTGCTCGAAGCAGAAAATCTTACCACCCTCACCGTGCACAACGGCAGACTTTACTGCGTGCAAGGCAAGTCGGTCAAGGAAATCGCCGTCACGCAGGAAGGCGCGAAATTCACGGGTTACGAGATCGCCGCCGCCTCGTCCTCGCCCAACCGTCTTGCGGGCGCAGTTGATTCGGTGCGCGCGGGCAAACTTCTCGTCACTGCCGACAAAGGCAACGACCGCGTCAGCGTTTACGATCTGCTAGCGGGCGGGTTTACTTCCTACCCCGTCGCCAACGTTTCCCTCGTCGCCACCGACGGTGCGACGATCGCCGCCACCGACGGCGACACGATCACAGTCATAGCGGGCGGCGAAACGATGCGCTACCCCGTCGGCGAAACGCTCGGCAGGATCAAAGGCATCGCCTGTCTGTTTTCCGAAGTCTACTTCGTCACAGAAAACAATGCTTACGGCGTGGCGGGCAAAGGTCACGTCTTTTACAGCGGCTACGGCGTACCCACGGGCATGGCGGGCGATCTGTACGGCAAGATCTACGTTTCGTATCACGACGGCAGCGTGTACGCCTATAAAGAAGAACACTTCGAAAAACGCGGCACGCCCGAAAAACGCGCCTATACCCTGCCCGAACAGCACACGGCTCTCAGAGCCGACTTCGAGGGCAATCTCTATTGCCTTGCGGGCAACGCGATCTATAAAAACGGCGCGCCCTTCGCTCTCTTCCCCGAAGGGGATCCCCTCGTCTATCAGGGCATAACCGTTCCCGTTTCGTTCGCGCTCGGGTTCGAAGACGATACCGTTTATTTCAATTACGGCGACTACATGCTCGCCACGAAAAAAGACGCGGAAGGAAACGCGCCGCTCGCCGTACCCACGCTCGGAAAAATCGCGCTCGAAGGAGCAAAGGAACAGATATTTTCCACGGGAAACGCGCGTGAACTCTTGGTCGACGTTTCCGAAAACGCCGTTGGCATCAACGTGAATTTGCAGGAAATCGGGCAAGCCGAACGCTATTTCCCCTATGCCGGCTATTCGCGAACGGCGGCGATGCGGGGCGTGAAGATCGCGCAGACGGCGCAATACGAGCTTGTTCTGCTCGACGGCGACGACGGATACAAAGCGCTGCTTTTGCGCCGCGAAAGCATTTCCGCCGTCGATCCCGACGAATATTATAAGGCGGAAGAAGGTGCGTTTTACCTCACCAACGCCCTAAACGCCTGCTATTACCCCTGCATGGAACAATCGCTCGCGCAAACGCGGCTCACCCGCGGCGCAAGCGTGCAAAAAAAGGCGGTCGTCACCCTGCCCGAACGGCAGTACGCGCTCGTTTCCTACCAAAGCGAACAGGGCGAAACGCTCGTTTACGTCCCCCTGCGCTATCTGACAAACGTCAACCCCAACGGCGCCGCGCCCGACCGCTACACCCTCGGCTTTCTCAAAGCGGGCGAAACGGTGTTCCGAAGCGCCGACGGCACCGAACTTACCGTCACCGAACGCACCGCCGTGCGGCTCTATAAACAGGACGACGGCGCTTATACCGTGCGCTTCGAAGACGAGAACGGCGTTACGTTCACGGCGGAAAACGTCGGCGCGAACGCCATCGAACGCCACTCTTCCGACGCGCTGCGCACAAGCATGATCATCATTCTCGCCGTGCTCGCCGCCCTGATCATCGGCGTGTATATCTACCTTCTGCCCCTGCGCAAACGCAAAATAAAATAAAATTTGTGCGTATTCCGTTGACAATACGCACAAGATATTATAAAATTGTACCTGTCAAGCGCCTGTCATTCCAAGCCTGCTCACCTGTCACTCTGAGTGTTTGCTCGTCTGTCATTCCGAGCCTGCTCTCTTGTCATTCTGAACTTGCCGAAGAATCTCACGCAATCATACAAATAAAAACATTGGGGAGTTTTTTATGAAGCCGTATCTTTCGCCGCTCGTCTTGCAGCGTGCCGATCCGTATCTACTCAAACACAACGGTAAATATTATTTTACCGCGACCTGTCCCGAATACGACCGCATCGAACTGCGCTGCGCCGACACGGTGAACGGCATCGCCACAGCGAGCGCGCGCGTCGTGTGGAACAAACACGAATCGGGCGAACTTGCCTGCCATATCTGGGCGCCCGAACTGCACTATATCATGGGCAAATGGGTGATCTATTTCGCCGCGGGGCATATTCCCGAGATCTGGAAGATCCGCCCCTATGCCCTCATCTGCAAGGGAGACGACCCCATGAAAGACGAATGGGTGGAAGGCGGCATGATGCAACCCGCCGCAGACGACGAATATTCGTTCACCGATTTCTCGCTCGACATGACGGTGTTCGAGCATAAAAACAAATGGTATGCGATCTGGGCGCAGAAATTCGGCACCGAAGAGGCGCCCACCCCCATTTCCAACCTCTACATTGCGGAAATGGAAACGCCCACCAAGCTCAAAACCGTGCTCGTGCTGTTAACGACGCCCGACTACGACTGGGAACGGCAAGGCGGGTTCTGGGTCAACGAAGGTCCCGCCGTCCTCAAAAGCAACGGCAGAATATACTGTTCGTTTTCCGCCTCGGCGACGGGCGCATGCTACTGCATGGGTTTGCTTTCGATCGATGAAAACGACGATTTGCTCGACCCGCGCCGCTGGGTAAAATCGCGCTATCCCGTTATGAAGACCGACGAATCGTTGAAGATCTACGGACCGGGGCACAATTGCTTTACGACGGGCGACGACGGCGAGATCGTCACGCTTCTGCACTTCCGCAATTATGAAAAGATCACGGGCGATCCCTTAGACGACCACAACCGCCACGCGCACGTTATGCGGGTGCAATTCGATAAAGACGGCGCACCCCTCTTTCTTCCCGATAAAGCACAGCTCTACAATATCCCATTCGAAAACGAAAAACAAAAGAATATCAACGCATAAAAAAATCCTGCCTGTTGGCAGGATTTTTTTACAGTTGATTATCCGAACACCTCATTCCGTTCGGGAAGCGCGGCAATCGCCCCGCGGCGCGTCGTGGTAAGCGCGCCGCACGCATTCGCACGAGCGAATATCGCATGCAATTCTTCCCTGTTAAGGCGATCAAAATCTTTTTGATCGAGCTGCGCAAGTAAACACCCGAAAAACGCGTCGCCCGCGCCCGTCGTATCGACGGTTTTCACGGGCAGCGTATCCAGAAACGCCGTTTCGCCCCGATAAGAATAGGCGCACCCCTTCGCCCCCAGCGTAACGCAAACGAGTTTTTCCATCCCCGCGATTTTTTGTAAGCGTTCGGAAAGCGATGCGCCTTCCACAAACATTTCGAGTTCCTCTTCGGAAAATTTCAGCACGTCCGCCGCCGCAATGTATTTCGCATAAACGGGTTTCGGATCGCGCCCTTTGAAGATATCGTCCCGATAGTTTACGTCAAGACACAGCCGTTTCCCCTGCTTTTTTGCAAGCGCTACAACCTGATCCGCCGCCGCGACGCCCTCTTTTTCGCTCAGCATAAGCGTTCCGAGCACAACGGTATCCGCAATTTTCACGGCGTTTTCGATCTGCGTTTTCGTGATCTGATAATCCGCCGTATGCTTGCGGTTGAAACAGAAACTTCTGTCGCCGTGTTCGTCGAGCTGAACGAGCGCAACCGTCGTATTGTGCTCGTCGTCCGAGCGGATATCGAGGTAATCGAGCTTGCGCTCTTTGGCGAATTGCAGCAGGTAATTGCCGAATAAATCGTTGCCGACGCACCCCGCAAACCCGCACTGCGCGCCCATTTTTTTCGCCGCGCACACCACGTTGAAGGGCGCACCGCCTGCAAACCGCTGAAAGGAAAGCTCTTCCCCTTCGCTTTTCCCGATGAGGTCGACCAGAATTTCACCGATATTTACGATCATACTTCCTCCGATTACGTCGTTTCGCCGGCCACGAATGTAGCGGGCACGACGACGCTCTTATGAAAAGGCTTCCCTTCCATTTTATTTAACAGTTCTTTAACGATATGCAACGAAATTCCGTCGAGATCCTGCACGATCGACGTAATATTTGGTTTTTGCTGCCAGTCGCGCATAATACCGTCGTACGAAACGATTTTCAGCTGCTGCGGAATGGAAATGCCGCGCTGTACCGCAAGCTGATAGACCGCGTTCGTTAATATATCGCCCGAACAGAACACCCCGTCCGCCTCGCCGCCGTAGCGCGAAAAGAAGGTTTCTGCATATTCGTAATCCTTGCCGTGCTCGAATTCTTCATACAGAACGCGCGGCGCCATACCGTGCTCTTGCACTGCGTCGAGATAGGCGTCAAGCCGTTTGGAAACTTCCGATTCGACGGCGGGCTTTCCGCCGACGTACGCAATTTTTTTACACCCGCACGCGATCAGATATTCGACGGCTTTTTTTGTGCTCGCGTAATTATCGCTCGTTACGCAGGGCACGTTCTCGCCGAAATGCCGATCCATCGTGACGATCGGCAACTTCCCGTTGATTTCGCCTAAATTATAATGCGTGATGAAAATCGCCCCGTCGACCCGTTTCTGCGCAAGCATAGAAAGCACCATGAGTTCCTTTTCCTGCATGCCCTGCGAACAGACCATCAGAGTCTGGTAGCCGCTTTCATAAAGGCGGTGTTCGATTTTTTCGGAAAGCGCGCAGAAGAACGGATGATTGAGCACGGGTACAAACAGCCCTACCACGCCCGATTTTTGCGATTTTAAGCTCTGCGCCGAGACGTTAGGCTGAAAGTTCAGTTTCCTCACCGCGGCGTCAACCTTTTTGCGCGCCTCTTCGGAAACGTAACCGCTTTCGTTCATCACGCGCGAAACCGTTCCTACGCCGACCCCCGCCAGCGTCGCAACGTCTTTGATACTTGCCATTTTTTTCTTATCCATATAACGATTATATCATAACCGTTTCAAAATTTCAAGTAGCCGAGCCGAATTGAACGGCCCGGCTGCCTGTTTTGCATTTAAGCGCCGTAACGGTTGGTCGCAAGAACCCAGTAAATCTGCACGTCCTGCGCCTCTTCCTCTGCCGTATGTCCGTCTTTCACCGTATCGTAATTATTTTCCCAGTCGGGCGCGGTTTCGTAATAAGTGACCACGTCGTCGAAGAATGCCTGCGCCCAGCCGTTTACCGCAACGTCGCACAGTTCGATATAGAGCTGTTCGCCCAGATAATCGGAAAGATCGATGGCATATACCGCCATATCCGCCCAAGAGCCGCCCGCGCCGACATGAGGGAATTTATCGTCGTTGAATCGCGTTTGCGCATATTCGCCGATCTGCGTGCCGTCGGCTTTGTACACCTTAACCGCCGCGGCGTGACCGCCCATTTTGACGGAAATCCAGCCGCTGCCGCCGAGCGTGAACGTCGTCGAACGGATCGCCCAGGTAGCGCCTTCCTCAAAGCCGTTATTCCAGCCGCTCAGGTGATAATTTCCGCTTTGGTTGAGGGGAAGTTCTTCGTTCCAGTATGTCTGTTGATTGACGACGCCGTCGGGTTTCCCGTTGGTTTCGCGCCACCCTTCGGTGAGCACCGTCCAGCCCGTCAGATCGCCCGTTTCGAACCCGCCGTTTTTGACGGTATATTCATCGTACACGCTAAGCGTGAAGGTTGCCTCGGCCGATTTGTTTGCCGCCGCATAAAAAGCCGTATAGGTCACGGTGTAGTTGCCCGCCGTCAGCTCGAACGCCTCGAACCCCGACGTTACCGCCGTGCCGTCCGCCTTTTCGACCTTCGTGATACGGATATCGGTGACGGGGATGCCCGCCGCGCCGTAAGACGCCGTAACGCCGCTGATGAGCGTCGTTAAATCGAACGCGTCCGCCGCTTCGATCACCGTATTTTCCGCCCCGTTCGCAATCAGAACCTGATCGAGATAATTATCCGCCAGCACCCAGCCGATTTGGATTTCCTGCGCCTCTTCGCCTGCCGCATGCCCGTCAAGAACGGTGTCGAACAGATTTTCCCAATCGGGCGCGGTTTCGTAATAAGTGATCACGTCGTCGAAGAATGCCTGCGCCCAGCCGTTTACCGCGATATCGCACAGCTCGATATAGAGCGATTCACCCAGATAAGCGTGCAGATCGATAGCGTAATTCGCCATATCCGCCCACGAACCCTGCGCCACATGCGGGAATCCCGCATCGTTGAACCGCGACTGACGGTATTCCCCGATCAGCGTTCCGTCGGCTTTGTACACCTTAACCGCCGCGGCGTGACCGCCCATCTTGACGGAAATCCAGCCGCTGCCGCCGAGCGTGAACGCCGACGAGCGGATCGCCCAGGTATCGCCTTCCTCAAAACCGTTATCCCAACCGCTCAGGTGATAATTTCCGCTTTGGTTGAGGGGAAGCTCTTCGTTCCAGTATGTCTGTTGATTGACGACGCCGTTCGGCTGCCCCTGCGAATATCCCCATCCCTCGGTGAGCACCGTCCAGCCGACAAGGTTCCCCGTCTCGAACCCGCCGTTCGCCACCTGATTGACGTCGGAATGCACGAGCAACATGAGCGTCGCGTTGGCGCGCATATCGTTATGCGTCGCGGTATACGTCACCGTATAAACGCCGTCTTTGCTCAGATCGAACGCCCCGAAACCTTCGGTGTATTCGTTTCCGTCATAAACGACTTTGCTCACGGCAATGTCGGTGACCGCTTCTTCGCCGAATTTCGCGGCGACGCCGTCCAGCAACATTGCGTTCAGATCGACGACGGTATCGGACTTTTCCGTCAGTTTATTCGGCGCAAACGCCGTGAAAATCGGCACTTCGAGCGGGAACGGATAAGCATAGTTATCGTAATAATCCTGAAGAGCGGAAAGATCTTTGTAAGTCGCGCTCTCATACGTTTCGTTTGCAATCGCCTTGTATTGCTCGACTTGCAGCGTTTTCACTTCCTGCTCGGTGAGCGAAACGCGGAAATCGTCTACCGTAAGGAACGAGAACCCGTCGTTCACGCTGTTGTCGACGACTTTGATATAGAGCACTTTGCCTAAATACTCGCTTGCGTCGACGTAACGGCGCAGCAGCGTGAGCGCCAACGCGGGATCGCTGAAATACTCGTTCTCGATTTTAATGAGTTCTTCGTCCGTAGCACCGTCGCAGATCGCCACATAGCAATTCGCCTTGCCCGCGCCCATCATAAACGAAATATAGCCGTCGCCTGCAAGCGTGAATTTCTGCGAGCGGATCGCACCCGTCGCCGCCTCTTCGGTCTGTCCGTTGTTGTTTCCGTCCAGATAATATTCGCCGTGCCCGTATACGGCGCGATCGTTCCAGTAGCGCTGCGCCGTGGATACGACGTTCGTCGGCAGAAACGCCGTTCCGCTTAAAATTTTCCAGTTGGTCAGATCGCCCGTCTCGAATCCGCCGTTGTCGATCGTCGTATTGGTTTCGTCTTCCGTAAAGGCGGGCTCGCCGTATTTTTTGAGTTGCGCCGCGCGTTCCTGTTCGTACTTCGTCACCTCGGCGTCGGTGGCGCACACAACGAAATCGTCGAGATTGACGTACCCGAAATCCCTGCCGTTGTCGTTATCGGTCACCTTGATATAGACGGTCTTGCCGACGTATGCCGAAAGATCGACGATCTTGCGAATCATGTGGTTGGTAACGTAGGGCTCGTTGAAATCCTCGTTCGTCACCTTGGCAAGCGCGGTTTTGCCGCCCTTTTCGTAAAATTCGACGTAGACTTTATCGCCGTCCTTCGCCGCGCCCATTTTGAAGGCGATTTTACCCGTGCCCGTGAGCTTGAACGCGTCGGAAGTGAGCGAACCCGTATTGCGCGAAGAATTACCGCCGCCGATCCCGAAGAAGAACTTCTTGCCTTCCTTATCGACGACCGCCGTTTTTTCCACGCCGTTTTCGGTGTATTTGGAACTTTCCACCACGCTGCGCGCCGAAAAGGCGTTCCCTTCCTTCGTCCAGCCGACCCAGGTCGATTCGTCGGCGTTGGCTTCGAACCCGCCGTTTACGATGTTTTCCGAAACTTCTTTGCCGCCGCCGCAGGCAGCCAACCCTGCCACGCCCGCCGATACCATGACCGCGGAAAGCGCGATGATCCCTAACTTTTTCCCTTTCATAATTACTCCTTTATTTTACGACAATGTCGTATTTCGTCACCCGATTTAATTTAGCCGTTCCGCCTGCCGCGAAGAACGAGATCCCCTCGTCCTCTTCGTCGGCATAAACGTTTGCCGTGAGCACGGCGTATCCGTCGTTCACAAACGCTTCGATACTCGTATTATCCAAAAAGACGCGCAATGCGATTTTCCCGTCGGTCACGGGCACTTCAACGCTTCGCGTCGCGTTGTTTTCTTCCACGCCCGCGAGCGGCACGCCCGAGCAGCTTCGGTCGAGCACGACTTCCCCTTTTTTGCAATCGTAATACAAGAGCGTTTCGTGCTCTTTGCCTTCGAACAGTTTGATGCCGACCCGCTCGGCAGTCCCCGCTTCAAATTCGGCGATCAGCTCTAACGTATCGCCCACGATCCCCTCGATCCGGACAAGATCCCCGCCCAGTGCGATATCCTTCCGCTCGACGCGGTTGAGGCGGTAATTCTCGATTTCGCGCACGGGGGTCTGATACAGTCTGCCGTTTTTGTAATGCAGCTCGCGCGGAAGAACCATCGCGCCCGCCCAGCCGTCGGGCTGGGAAGGAAGATTGCGGTCCCACATCTGCATCCACGCCGAGAGCACGACGCGCCCGTCGGGCATGGTCGTCGTCTGCGCGGCGTAAAAGTCGAATCCGCTGTCGACTTCTTCGAATTTATCGTAATGAAATCTGCCGCTTTCAAGGTCGAGCCGCCCGACCATGTACACGACCGAATGCACGTTCTGGAATCTGCACCCCTCTTGCGGCAGAAACTGCGGACTGCAAATCAAGATCTGTTTTCCGTCCACTTCCGCAAAGCAAGGGCATTCGTAAACGGCGTTCAGCCGGTAATAATTGTCGCCCTTCGGGTCGGTGCCGTTCATGCAATAACCCTGAAACTGCCAGTTGATCAAATCTTTGGAACGGTACAGCGCAATGTTGCCGTAATCTTGCGCCTTCGTGCCCATAATGCTGTAATAATATCCGCCCGTTCGGAACACATAAGGATCGCGGAAATCCTGAATGCTCATTTCCGACCCGACGTTCTCTTTTGTAATGACGGGTTCCACGAAAGGTTTTTCAAAGGAAACGCCGTCCGAAGCGAACGCCAGACATTGCTGTTGAAGCCCCTCGGCGTTGACGCCCGTATACATAAGATAGAGCATGCCGTCTTTTTCGATCGCGGAACCGCTGAAACAGCCGCAGTCGTCATAAGGCATATCGGGCGCGAGCGCAACGGGCTGATATTCCCACTTGATAAAATCGCGCGAAGTCACATGCCCCCAGTGCATCGTATCCCAACCCGCACTGTAAGGATTATACTGATAAAACAAATGAATTTTACCGTCGTAATAAGCAAACCCGTTCGGATCGTTACACCAGCCGATCTCGGGCATGACGTGATAAGAATGACGGTATCTCTGCACGACCGTTCCGCTGTTTCTTGCGATATAGCTGTTTGCTCTGAATTTGCTGCCCATCGCAACCCCCTTTACGGTTTATAAATGGATTTTAACGACGCCACATAAAGCTCTTTGACGGAAACCTGCCCGCCATCCGCAAAAAGTTCGATGCCCGTGGAATCGAAATCGGCATACGAACGGATGGTGATCGCCTTCGTTTGATTGAAGAACGCTTCCACAAGCGAACGGTCGATATAAATTTCCATCGTAAGCGTGCCGTCGGCATTGCGTTCGAGTTTACCCGAACCGCCCGTGCCCGACGCATTTTCGCCTTTGTTCATCGTCGCGCCCGTGATCGTTCCGTTCGCAACGTTGTAGGTATAACTCGTGACGTCGTTTCCGTAAGCGTCCTTTTTCACGCGAATACCGAACGAATCCGCATTCTCGCTTGCAAAGGTCACGCGCACATACACCATGTCGGCGCCCTTGCCCGCAAGCAGTGCGTTCGCCTCGTCGATCGTCTTGTTCTGCGCCGATACGAGCGTTTCGCTCTCGTAATTTTTAAGCGCCTCGACCGCTGCGATCTTCACGTCCGTCCCTTGATCGTTGAGCCACACTCTGCGCGCAAACCCCACGCAGTTCGCCCAGCCCGAGGCAGCCACCGCGCCGGGGCTGCGCTGATCCTGCATGATCGACATGATATACGCCTTACCCGAAACGGGGTCGATAAATCCGCTCGGTCCCGTAAACACGTTGCAGCCGTAATCGAGCAGGTGCGGATTTTTGAAATCGGCGTCGGGCGTGAATTTTCCCGTCGTCAGCGAGAAATCGCCGAGGAAGTAATAAATCTTGTTATCCGCCGAATCCGCGGGCGCGGGGCTGATAATAAAGATATATTTCGTGATCGTTTTCGCCTCGTTCTGAATAGGCAGCATAACGGGAAGTTCCCACACCCTGCCCAAATCGGAAGGTTGATTGGTCATCTGATACACGGGGCCGCGGTAATTCCAGTTCATATCGACGACGCCGTCGCCCTTCACTTCGAGCGTCGTGGCGGTATATAAGAGCGCCGTGCCGCCCTGCGTGTTGGTCGCACCCGAACCGATGAGCATGCACCAGGTGTTACCCTCTTTCCAGATATGCATGTCGCGGAATTCGCCCCGTCTGCCCTGCCCCGAAGTCTGTTTAATGGCAAGCTCGTCGCATACCACCCATTCGGTGAGCTCGGGATCACTTAAATCTTTGGGATAGGCAACGCCCACGTTTTGGTTGGAAATAAGCCCGCTCTGCTGATAACTGTCGTTGCCTGCCGTGAAGAAGATAACGGGCGTGCCGTTCTTGTCATACGTTACCCCGCCCGACCAAACGCCGTCGGGCGCAACCGTGCCCGCCGTAGGCGTGATCACTTCTTTGAGCGGTTTCCAGTTGACCATATCATCGGAAACGAGATGTCCCCAGCAGATATTGTGGAAATACGGTCCCACGGGGTTGAACTGGAAGAACAAATGATACTTGCCGTTGTAATACATGGGTGCGTGCGGCTCGTTCATCCAGTGCTGATAAGGTCCGCCGTGCAACTGCGTTTTGTGATAGTCCTCGGTGAGAACGTTCTGCAACCAGATATCTTCAAACGCGATTTCGTTCAGTTCGTATTTTTCATACAGCCGCTTCGCGTCGTCCGCGCTCGCAACGGCGTTATAGAGCTTTAATTCGTCGAGCAGTCCGCTCACCATATTCCCCGATGCCGTCGCGTTGGAATAGGGATTGCCCGCATTTTTGGCGACGTAGAGCGGTTCGTCCACCGCCGCGGCGATCTTACTTCCCTCGACAAAGGTTTCCTTGCCCGCAAGCTCGCCGTTGAGATAAATGCACATCTCGCCCTTTTCTCCGTCGTAAGAGGCGACGACGTGATTCCATTCATACTTTTTAAGAACATGCGCCTCGTCGTTCCAGACGCTGATCCAGTGTTCGCCGTCGCCGATCTGGAAACTCCAGTTCCCGTGACGGTGATAGCCGAGTATGAACCCGCAATCGCCCGATTTATCCATCTGCGCGACGATCGCCGTGAGTTTATCCGTACCGTTCGCCTGCGCGTTGGGATCGTCCCATTCGAACGCGCGGGGCGCAACGTAGGCGCTGATCGAGAACTGCGAACCGCGCACCTTGATATCGTCGTAATCATAACGGATATAGTTGGAATACCCGTCGAACAGCAGACTGCCGCCCTTTACGCCCGTATCGCGCCACTGCGGATCCTGCCCCTCGGGCTGATACTGCGGATCGCTCAGAACGTAGCGCACCGTCGCCTCGGGCAACTTTTTCGCCGAATCTTTGACTTTGTTGCCGCTACCCTCGTCGAAATTGAGGTAGAGCATCAGACTTTTATCGAGCGGATCGCTGCCGCCGCAGCCGCTCGTCAACACAAGCGCAAGCCCGAGCGTCAACACCGCAAGCAAGACGGACACGGCAAGCACGAATTTGTTTCTTTTCATTTTCAAGTTCATTTCTTTCCCCTTTTTTTATTTGAGTCCCGAGAACGCCACACCTTCGATGATCCAGCGCTGGAAGAAGATATACACGATCGCGATCGGAACGGTGCCGAACGTGAGCGCCGCAAGCGTGCATGAAAGATCCTGCGGATTGTGCGTGTTGACGAGTTGCAAAAACACCTGCAAGGGTTTGAACGATTCCTTTGCCGCAAACATATAGTTTGCAAACACATATTCGTTCCACTGCCCCATAAAGGTGAAGATCGCCACCGTGGCGAACACGGGCATCGAACAGGGCACGATCACGCGGAAAAAGGTCTTAAATCTGCCGCAACCGTCGATATACGCCGCCTCTTCGAGCTCTTTGGGAATGCCGAGGAAGAAGGAACGGAACTGAAAGATATACATCGGGCTGACGATCGCGGGAATGAGATAGCCGAGAATCCGCATGTTCCCTTTGAGCAGACCCAAACTGCGCAAAATGATGACCTGCGGCACGATCGAAGTTTCCACGGGGATCATCAGAAGCAATACGATGATTGTAACGAGCACTTTATGCCCGGGAAATTTGAACCGCGACAGCGCATATGCGGCAAGAGAATTGACGACGAGCACACCTGCGATCGTCACCGCGCAATAAATAAGGCTGTTCAGGATCGATCTGCCGAAGTATTTGAACATCGTGAACAGTTCGCCGTAAGAGGCAAACCATTCCGACGCATGGAAGGACGGCAGAAAGGTTTTGAAGGTGTTCATGTCCGCATAGATCTGCGCATGCGGTTTCATGCTGTTCATGACCATCCAGAAAATCGGGAAGAGAAAGAGCACGCACAGCACAACGAGAAGAAGATAAAACGCGCTCTTCGAGGCAACCGTTTTCGCCGTGACCGGCTTTTTGCGTTTTTGAATGACCGCTTCCATAGCTCTTCCCCCCTTACACCGTGTTGTCCTTTTCCAGAAACTTTCTGCTCGTGAGTGCGATTGCCGCCATGAACACCGTATAAATAAGGGCGATGGCGCTCGAATACCCCACGCTGTTGTAATATTCCACGCCGTTGTTGTAGATGTAATACGACATCGTGAGCGTGGCGTTATCGGGGCCGCCGCTCGTCATAATCATGGGCTGCGTGATCAGGCGGAACGCGCCGATCAACATCGTGACGAACACGAACGAGAACGTCGGCTTGATCGCGGGAATGGTGATGTGAAAGAGCGTTTGCGCCTTGTTCGCCCCGTCGAGCGAGGCGGCTTCGTAAATCTCTTTGGGCACGTTTTTGAGTCCCGAAAGGAAGATCAGCATCTGATATCCCGCGCCCTGCCATGCCGAAATAAAGACGATGACGAAGAGTGCCTGTTTGGGATCGCTTAAAAATCCCTGTTTGGGAATGCCGATCGCCTGAAACAGATTATTGATAATCCCGTCGGAAGAGAGCAGGTTCATCCAAAGCATGCTCGTCACCGCCAGCGAGAGCATGACGGGCACGAAGAACGCCCAGCGAAAAAAGGTGTTCCCTTTCAGGTTGGTATTGAGAATGAGCGCCAGCCCGAACGCCATCACGAGCTGAATGGGTACGACGCACACCGTGAACACCACGCTGTTTTTGAACGCCGTCCAGAACAGCGGATCCTTCAAAAACGCCTTTTCGAAGTTCGCAAACCAAACCCATTTTGCAGCGCCAAGATTGCTGATATCCGCTTCCATAAAGGCGTAGGAAAGCGATATGAGCATGGGCGCGACCACGAAGATGATGCCTAAAATCAGCGCGGGCGTTAAAAACGCCAGCCCGACTTTGGTATCGTTAACCGAATAGCTCTGTCCGAACAGCTTGTAATGCGCCCGTTTCGGTTTTCGCGTACCCCCCCCCTGCGGCGGACGCGGCGATTCGTTCCGATCGAACGTTTCAACTTTTTCCATCTTAGCCCCCTTTTTCCAAACTCGCAAAAATTCCGAAAAGATCAGTTGATCGTTGCGCAAAGACCCGTCGCCTTGGTTTTCAGGTTATAATCCTTGCTGCCGTAACTCGTTTGCATGTATTCGATCAGCGTTTGGAATGCGTCTCTGTATTTCGTATAGTTTACCGTTACGGGACGGGGCGTCGCGCAATTTGTCAGAATATCGGCGAACATTTTTACCGGCCCGCTCTTGAAATCGTCGTTTTCGAACGAAGATTTATGCGTCGGGAAGGTGCCGATGCTGTCGTAAAGAAGTTCAGACGACTGCGCGCTTGTCAGATATTCCACCACCTTTGCCGCTGCCTCTTTGTCCTTCGCGTCGGGCGTAACGCCGAATCCCCAGCTGCCGCAACCCGCACTTACGGTACCTTTATTCCCCTGTGCGTCCTTATAAACGGGCATGGGCATCACGCCGTATTTGGAAACGAAGGAAGTATATTTCTGATTCGCGGTCGCAATATTCCAGGTGCCGTATACTTCGAAAGCCGTTTGTTCCTGCAAGAAAGCGTCGGCGTTCTGCCCCTCGTAATACCATTTTTCACCCTCGTCGAACAGCCATTCGATTTGTTGCAGTCCCGCAACCGTCTGATCGCTGTCGAACGCGCCCGAAGGCTTGCCCTGTTCGTTCATAAACGATCCGCCTGCGGAATAGACGAGCGGCGAATACAGATACATCCCGCCTTCTTTGCCGCCGAACCCCAGATTGAGCTTGATCTGATATTTCTTATCCGCCTCTTTGAGTTTTGTCATCGCCTCTTTCACGTCGTCCCACGTCCAGGGGTTTTCGATCGTGCCGAACTGATCGTCGGTATATCCCACCGATTTGAGCAGTTCCCGATTGTAATAAAGCCCCGTGGGCGAATCCATGCCCGAAAGCGCATACAGCCCGCCGTTTATCGTGCCCTGCTCGACAACGCTGTCCACATAATCGGCAAGCGTTTCTTCCTCGATATAAGAGCTGATATCGGTCAGAATTTTCTGATCGGCATACCGCGCAATATCGGGCGAGTCCACCGCCACCACGTCGGGCAGCGTGCCGCCCGTCTTTTCGGTGCGGATCGCCGTCGCAAGGGAATCGGCGTTCGTGTAAAATTCGATCCGCATACGGATCGTTCTGCCCGACGAAGTCTTGAATTCTTCGTCGTTAAAGTTGTTCTGAATGGACTTATACAACTGCCCTTCCACTTCCGATTCGCTCTTGTGCAGCCACACCTTCACGGTTTTGATCTCGGCGGTATCCCCGTCGTCCTCGCCGCCGCAACCGACGAGCGCCGCGCCCGTCGCCGTTACCATTGCCGCCGCCAACATACAACACGCTAATTTCTTGTACCCCTTCATAAAACCCCTCTTTTTAATATAAATTTTTGTGGAACCGTTTCCATATATCTCTTAAAAATGACCGCCCTGCGGCGATATTTCCGAACAGTGTGGAACCGTTTCCATATATTTCGTCCTTATGATATCACACAATGTTTGCGCTGTCAATACTTTTTTGAAAAAAAAGTTAAAAAATTTTTCATTTTTTGTGACATCAGTTAAAACCCGCCCTTTTCAACAAAAAAGAGCCGCGCGCTGCGGCTCTTTTTTTCTTAATTTTTCTGCGCGAGCTGTTCCCTTGCGGTAGCGAGCATGAGTTTAATGCGGTTTTCCTGATTGACGCGCGTCGCCGAAGGGTCGTAATCGACGGGCACGACGTTGAGATCGGGATAACGGTCTTTCACCGCGCGCGTGGCGCCCTTGCCCGCAATGTGGTTGGGCAGACACCCGAAGGGTTGCGCGCACACGATATTATTCACGCCCGATTCCGATAGCCCCGCCATTTCGGCAGGGATCACCCAGCCTTCCCCCATCTTCACGCCCTGATTGCAAACCTTGTTGCCCAGCGCGCGCAGATGTTCGAAGTCGTGGAAGGGTTGGAACCGCCCCTGTTGTTTCATCCATTTGATGAGCTGCCGTTCTTTTTTATACAGCACTTTATACGCTATGCGGTAAATAAACGCAAGTTTTTTGTTGATTCCGTAAAATTTCGCGTCGTTCACGCCGTTGATCACGCAATACAGCACAAATTCGAGCAAAGGCTGCGCAACGGGTTCGCACCCTTCCGAAAGCAGGAAATCTTCGAGGTGCGAGTTGCCGAGGGGCGAATACTTGACGTAAATTTCCCCCACGATCCCCACTCTGACTTTTTCTTCCTTCCTGACGGAAACCGCCGCAAACGCATTCATGATATATTTCGCCTGACGCTTGAACTTCGTGTAACTGCCGTCGTCGTACGCCTTTTTGATCGCTTCGAGGCAGGCAAGGCGGGTTTTGTGCGCGTCGCCCTCGTTCTCTTCGTAAGGCTTCACCTGATTGAAAAGCCACATAATAAGATCGCCGTAATACACGCCGTAGCTGAGTTTTTTCAACAGACGGAAGGTCATGTTGAGTCCGTTGCCCTTTTCCAGCCCTACGAAGTTGAGTGAGAGCACGGGGATCTGCGGATATTCGGCGCGGAACGCCTTGCGGTAAAGCGAAATATAATTGCTCGCACGGCAGCCGCCGCCCGACTGAATGATGAGCACCGCCGTTTTATCAAGATCGTACTTCCCGCTTTTGAGCGCGTCGAAATACTGTCCTAACACGCACAGCGCGGGGTAGCACATATCGTTGTGGATATGTTTTAGCCCCTCGTCGATCACCGCTCTGCCCTCGTTATGCAGCACCTCGCATTTGTACCCTTCCTGACGGATCGCATGCACAAACAATTCGAAATGCCAGGGCAGCATGTCGGGGATGAGAATGGTATAATCCTTTTTCATGTCCTGCGTGAAAAGCGGATATTTTTCGGTATAGTCGATTGTAATTTTCTTTTTCTTCTTCATCGGTTCTGCTCCTCGATCGCCGCCAGCATCGAACGCAGACGGATCTTCACCACGCCGAGATTGTTGATCTCGTCGATCTTGATCTGTGTGTAGAGTTTGCCCGCGCTCTCTAAAATCGTGCGCATTTCGTCGGTCGTGATGGCGTCGATCCCGCACCCGAACGAAACGAGCTGCACTAAATTAAACCCGTCGTGCCGCGTCACGAATTCCGCCGCGCGGTAGAGCCGCGCATGGTACGTCCACTGATTGAGAACGTTGACCTTCACGAGGTTGCCCTCTTCGAACACCGCGTCTTCCGAGAGCACGGCAAGCCCGAGAGAGTTGAGCAGTTTGCTGATACCGTGGTTGATTTCGGGATCGGCATGATACGGCCTGCCCGCCAGCACGATGATCTGCCTGTTCTCTTCCTGCGCCTTCGCGATGATCCTGCGCCCTTCCGCCACGACCTGATCATGCCATTCATGCACGCGCCGCATGCCCTCGCGGTAAGCGCGTTTAAGCAAAGAAACGGGCAGTTTATAGCGTTTGAGCGCCTTCGCCAACGCCTTTACGGCGAGCTTTTCGTTGTTGGGATTGAGATACGGCATAACGAGATTATCCTCGTTCAACCGTTCGTTATTGGCTTTGAGCAGCTCGGAATAGTACGCCGCCACGGGACAGTTGTAATAATTCGACGAGGCGTGCTCGTCAAGGTTGTAGCTCTCACAGGGATAGAAGATGAAATCGACGCCCTGATCGAGCAAGCTTTCGATATGCCCGTGCATGAGCTTGGCAGGATAACAAACGGTATCGCTCGCCACGGTGTGCTGTCCCTTAAAATAGAGATCGCGCGAACTCTTTTCGGATAACACGACTTCGAACCCGCACGTTTCGAAGAACCCCGTCCAGAGCGGAAGCTGTTCATACATGACAAGCTGCAACGGAATGCCCACCCTGCCGCGCGCGCCCTCTTTTTGCGCGGGCATCGCAAGCAAGCGGTTGTATTTGAAGGCGTACATGTCGAGCGGATTTTCGGGCGGTTTGAGCCCTGCGCCGCGTTCGCACTTGTTGCCCGAGAGGAACCGCCTGCCGTCGGAAAAGGTCAGAATATTGACGTTGCAGTGCGACGTGCACCCCCTGCAATTGACCGACTGCGCCGAATATGTAAAGTTTTTGAGTTCCGCCTCGGTGGCGATCGTACTGATGAGCTTATCCTGCGGCGTATTTTCTTTGGCGTAGAGCGCCGCGCCGAACGCGCCCATCAGCCCCGCGATCGCAGGACGGACGACCTCTTTGCCCGTTTCGATCTCGAAAGAGCGCAGCACGGCGTCGTTTAAGAACGTGCCGCCCTGCACGACGATGTGTTCGCCGAGTTCTTCACTCGTGCGCGCGCGGATCACCTTATAAATGGCATTTTTGACGATCGACGAGGAAAGTCCCGCCGAAATATCCTCAACGCTCGCGCCCTCTTTCTGCGCCTGTTTGACCGAACTGTTCATGAACACCGTGCAGCGCGAACCCAGTTCCACGGGGCGTTTGGCGAACAGTCCGATGCGCGAAAATTCCTCGATTTCCATACCCATGGCTTTGGCGAAAGTCTGAATAAACGATCCGCACCCCGAAGAACACGCCTCGTTGAGCATAATGGAATCGATCGCGTGATTTTTGACCTTAAAGCATTTGATATCCTGTCCGCCGATATCGATGATGAAATCCACTTCGGGGTTGAAATGCAACGCCGCTTTGAAGTGCGCCATGGTTTCCACCACGCCGAAGTCGATTTTGAGGGCGGCGCGCATCATATCCTCGCCGTAACCCGTCACGCACGCGCCGCGGATGGTGATTCGTCTGCCCGTCAGCGCATAAATTTCGCGGATCTTCTGCACAACGATGTCGAGCGGTTGCCCGTTGTTGCTTTGATAATGCGAATAGAGAATTTCGTTTTCGGGCGTAATGAGCATGAGTTTCGTCGTTGTGGACCCCGAATCGATGCCCAGATAGGCGTCGCCCTCATATTGCAGAATGTTACGGAAGGCAAGATCACTGCGCTTATGCCTTGCAACGAATTCGTCGTATTCGCTCTGCGACGAAAAGAGCGGCTTGCCCACGGTGATGTTGCCCGAATCGGATACGGCCGAAATGCGCGCCTTGATTTCATCGAGGCTCTCTTCCTTGCAGTGCTCGGCATACATCGCCGCGCCGATCGACATGAAACAGGGCGCGTTTTCGGGGAAGACGGCATGCTCTTCATCCAGCCCCAGCGTATCGCAAAACGCCTTGCGCAGCCCTTTCAAAAAGTAGAGCGGCCCGCCGAGAAAGAGCACGTTGCCCTTGATCCGCCGCCCCTGCGCCAAACCCGAAACGGTCTGGTCGACGACGGCGCGGAAAATCGAAGCGGAAATATCGGCTTTGCTCGCCCCCTGATTGAGCAGAGGTTGAATATCCGATTTAGCAAACACGCCGCAACGCGACGCAATGGGATAAACTTTGTTGGCAGTCAGCGAGAGCGCGTCCATTTCGTCGACCGATAAATCGAGCAGCGTCGCCATCTGGTCGATAAACGCGCCCGTCCCCCCCGCGCAGCTGCCGTTCATGCGCTGTTCGGTGCCGCCCGTCACGAAGATGATTTTTGCATCCTCGCCGCCCAGTTCCACCGCGACGTCGGTCTGCGGATACAGCGCCCGAATGGCGCCGTATGCCGCCTGCACTTCCTGCACGAATTCGATCTTGCCGCGCTGCGCAATGCCCAGCCCCGCCGATCCCGTGATACAGGCGCGAAACGCGCCGCCGAACGGACGGAGTTTTTCAAGCTCGCCGAGCACGCATTCCTTCACGCGCGAAAAATGCCGTACATAAGAAGAATATAAAATTTTTCCGTCCTCGAGGACGCAGACCTTCACCGTGGTCGAACCCACGTCGATACCGAGTAATTTCATTGCTCAACCTGTTTTATCGTACGTTATAAAACCCCGAAAAGACGAGGTTTTTTCATTATATCACAAATCCCGCGAAAAAGCAACTCTATGAAAGACGCGAAAAAAGGGAAGAAACGGAAAATTCCCCGCATTTTCCGCCCTTCCCTTATCCTTCCCTGTTCCCTTGTCGTCCCGTTGGCTCGATTCCATGCCAAGCCCCATGTCCTTCCGCGTCCCTGTCATTCCGAGCCCATTTGTCATTCCGAGCCCCTGTCATTCCGAGCCCCTGTCATTCCAGACCCCATGTCATTCCGAGAACCCTTGTCATTCCGAGAACCCTTGTCATTCCGAGCCTGTCGAGGAATCTCTCTTCGTATCGACCGAGCCCTCGTCTTTATTCCTGTTCCGCTTTATCAGATAGAGCAACACATGCGCAAAACACAGCGCGCCGCAAACCGCCGTGAGAACCCAAAAGGCGATATCCTGAAAATCCCCCGTTCCGAGCCGTTCCACGATGAGTCCGGCGAAGTCGAATAAGGCATGCAAAAACACGCCCGTCCAGATATTCCCCGTCCGCAAAAACACGGCGGAAAGCATCGCACCGATTAAAAAGCTGTAACCCACCTGCATGAGCGTACTGCCGATATCCGCGCCGCCTAAAAGATTGACGAAATGCCACGCCCCGAACGCCGCCGAATTGACGATTACCGCCCAAATCACACCCTTTTTGCGCAGCAAATCAAGGAAAAGCGGTTGCAAAATCCCGCGGAAGAGCAATTCTTCGAGCAAGCCGATCGCAAGGCAGTCGAGCGCAAACAGCCACAACAGCCCGACCCGCTCGACGCGCGCCGTACCCGTAATCAAGGCGGAAAACGGAAAGTTTGCGAGCGCGACCAGCAAACAGGGCAAACACCACAACAGCGCGCGCCCCTTTACGCGCGGCGAAAATACCCTTTTATACCCGCACAGCACCGCCGCGGGAACGAGCACCGCAAATACGAGCATGCGCGAAAGCGTTTCCTTAATGAGGGCGTTGACCGTTTCGTCCTGCGAGAAGGTGAACACATATTCGAATAAAACGAGCAATCCGCACGCCAGCGCGAACAACGCGATTAAAATAATTTCTCTGCGGTACTTTTTCATTACCGCCATTATACCGCAATCCTCGCCCGAAATCAAGCTCCCGCGCCGTTTTGCTTGACAAAATCGCACAATTGCTTTATAATGGCACCGTCAAGAAGGAGTATGCCATGTATCCGAACGATCTGATCCCCGGCACGGGGTTCGATTTATACAACCTCTTCCTCGGGCTCGGGCTTATCGTCTGTTTTCTGTTCCTTTGGTTTTCCCTCAAAAAAGCGGGGTTTAATTTCGACGCGATCAGCGCGATCTTCATCGTGGGGCTGTTCGCCGTTTCGATCGGCATCTTTTCCGCCATGCTCTTCCAGAGCGTTTACGATTTTATCGCCGACCCTTCGGGCGGATTTCGCCTCACGGGGAAAATGACCTATCTCGGCGGCGTGATCGGGGGTGCGGCAAGCTATTTGCTTATTTATAATGTATATATGCACGTCGTGGCGCCGCGCACAAAGATCAAATGGTTGCAGAACAACGCCAACGCAGGGCTGTGCGACGCGCTGCCCGTCATTCCGATCTGCATCGTGCTTGCCACGGCGATCGGCAGAATCGGCTGTTTTTTCGCGGGTTGCTGCGCGGGAAACCCCACAAACGGCAGTTGGGGACTTGCTTGCTCGCAGACCTATCCCGGCGAACTGGTCGTGCCCGTTCAGCTCTTCGAATCGGCGTTCCTCTTCGTGCTTGCCGCCGTGATGATCGTCCTCTATTTCCGTTTTCGGTTCAATCTCAATTTCTCCGTCTACCTCATTGCGTACGGCATATGGCGGTTCTGTATCGAATTTGCCCGCGGCGACGAGCGCGGCGGCTTTATTCCGGGGCTTACCCCCTCGCAATTCTGGTGTATTCTCATGGTTCTGCTCGGAATCGGCTATGTATTCCTCTATCGGTACGTCCTCAAAAACAAAATGAAACTTCCCGCCGGGCAGGATACGCCGCCCGCAACCCTTCCCGAAAACACCCAAGACTGACCCCGCCCCTGCGCCTTATAAAAAAGTTTTATAAAATGCAAAAATATGCGTAAAAACGCTTGCTTTTTCGCCCCGTTTTTTTTATAATAAATGAGCGTGTTGCACAAAGCATGCTTCTGTGGCTCAGTCGGTAGAGCGATTGATTCGTAATCAATAGGTCGCCGGTTCAAGTCCGGCCAGAAGCTCCATAAATAAAGCACTCTGTTCACAGAGTGCTTTATTTTTATTCCGAAAAGAAAAGCAACGGAATCATTCCGTTGCTTTTTTCGATGTCAGTTTTTCTTCTCTTTTTGGATCAGGATCGCCGCCCCTACCGCAGCCACGGCAACCGCCGGAAGAACAACCCCTGCGGCAATCGCAAGGCTACTGTTGCAGCCGCCTTTTTTGCCGCCCGTAACCTTGATCGTGTACGTCTGCGTATCGGTATTTCCCCACGCATCGGTCGCCGTAACCGTTACGGTATAATCGCCGTTCTGTTCGGGCGTGAATTTATTTGCTTTGAGTTCCACTTCCCGATTTTCGGGATCGGTCACCGTCAACGTAATTTCCGCCGTCGCGCCGCCCACGCCCGTTGCCGAGAACACGGGAATGCGCAGTTCCGTACCGACCTTTCCTTCCGTCGGCATCGTGCCGCTGATTTTTTCGATGGTCGGCGTGCCCGTTTCCTTGAAAATACGGCTGTCCGACGCCGCCAGTTCCCCGAACGTTGCGGAAGTGTTCAGAACCGTCAACCCGTAGCCCGCAGTCGGCATCGCGCTCAGCCCTTCGAACGAAGTCGTGACAACGGGCGCAAAGCTCTTGTTGAGATAGACGTAGATCCCGTCGCCATGCACATACACTTCGAGATAGTTTACCGCATTTTCCATGGTATAGGCAACCGCCGTTTCGCGCCATTCGTTTCCGACGACCTTGCCGTTGAGTACGCCGCGCATGGTGATGGTCGTCGCGCCGCCGTTCCACTGCGAAAGCCATACAAAAATATTGTTATTCGCATCTTTGTAGTAAGGCATGATGCCCGTTTTCCATTCGCTGTTATAAAGCTGCGTGACCGTCACCGCCGCCCCGACGTAATAACCGTCCGCAGGGGAATAACTCATGCGGGTGGTTGCGATCGTATTGAGGAAATCGGTACCGTGCGACCCGTCTGCCGTGATCGCGGCATCTCCGATCGACCACGTTCCGATCCGCCTGCCGCGCAACGTCCACACACCTTCCGTTCTGTCGCGGTTGGGCCAGAAGCCGTCGACCGCGAAATCGGTAATTTCCACCTTTCCGCCGATCGCCGCCGCGCCGATATTGCCCGTTTCGGATTCGGCAAGCGCGGAAACTTCCCCCGTCAGCACGACCGCGCCGTTCAGCTCGACGGTAACGGCGGAAAATTTCGCCGTCGCTTTCAAAAGATTTTCGTCCGTGACGACAAATCCGTCGGGCAGATCAGCCTCGGCAATCACCATTTCCGCCCCGTCCGTAACGCTCTTGACCGACGCCTTGCCGTTTTCGATCAACGCAACTACATAGTTTTCTTTATCGGTAAACGACAGATAGAACCCGTAGCTTGCGCCCTCTGCCGCCGTAAATTTACCGCTCACGGAAACCTCGTTATACATGCCCGACGCCTTATACAAACGGGTGTATTCGGTTTCTTCCGCGGAAGAGTTCATAACGATCGCCAGCGTGTTATCATCCTCGTTCGGCGTGACGGCGACGCTCTCTTCGGTACGGGCGGAGACGTAAAACCCTTCGACGGCAAACCAGTCGTAAGGAACGTATTCCAGACTTTCCACCGTAAGGGCGGAAAATTCCGCCGACGCCGAGCCCGCGCCGAATGCAACGTTTGCGCCGTCGTTAAACGAAGCGTTCATGTAAGTCGCCGCCGTCGCGTCGTTTATATAACAGGTGAACGTCGTGCCCTCTTTCGAGGCGGAAAGTCTGACGTTCGTCCAGTCGATCGCGCCCTCGTAATCCACCGCAGTCTGCGCAAAGGGCGTGCCGTCCGATTTGCCGTCGGCGGCGATCGTTGCGCCTCTTTCAGTCTGCGTCAGCACAAAGCGCACATAATTGTTTTCATTTCGATAAAGAGGCAAGATCGAAAGCTGCCGATCGCTACCCCCCTCGCAATGCGCCGTGTAACCGATCCGATAGTTTCCGTCCGCAAAGCTGTTTTTCAACACGGCTTGGTTTTGAAGGCTGTTGCCCGCAGAGGCGTCGACGGAATAGGTGCCGTTTTCATACACCCAGCCTTCTGCCGAGGTACTTCTGCCCGTCGTCCCCTCGCTGCCCGAAACGCTCTTGTAAACGCCCGTCTGCGTGAGCGACTGCGTTTTGAAATCGCTTACCGTAACGGTATCGTTCCAAACGTACACGCCTGCCATCGCCTGCGTCGCCGCCTTGGGAGCGGAAACCGAAAAATCGATCGTCGCGGGAGATTCCGAGATCACCGTGCCGTTTTTTTCGGCGCTGATCGTCACCTTATAGGTATCGGCGGTAGCCGTAGCGTTGAGCGTTTTATCGACGTGAACGGTGATCGTATCGGTCGGATTGAGCTGATAAAGCGTCGTCGCATAGAGATTATCCAGCCAGTGGTCTGCCCAGGGCGTCTGCACGCCGTTTTCAAACGCGATCGTCTGCACGTTGATGAGATTGAACTTATTTGCGGGGCGCCATTGCAGATAGATGATCGCATAATTCGCCTTATCCTGAAACCACGGCACGATGCCGAAGTTGATATCTTCCGTCACCTCGGTATCCTTGGTGCCCTTGAACGTTGCTTCCACGGAATAATCGCCGACAAGGCTTTCGTTCGTCGTAAGCAGGAAATCGCCTAAAAATCCCCTGTTCGTGCCCGTTACCGTTCCGTCGTCGTTCAACGTCCAGCTTGCGGGCAATCCCGCGCCGTCCTCGGGCGCTTTGAACCAGTCTGTCGTTGCCGAACCATCCGCCTGATCGTCCTGTGCGGCAAAAGCCTTTGTCGCCACGCCCGCGCCCATGCAGCACACAAAGGCGAACGCACTGCCGAGCAAGGCAAATCCTTTCGTTTTGCTGTTCATGTTTGTTACCCCTTATAGTTTATTTAATCTTCCGCCGTTGCCGTATGCTGCGAGCGTTTCGGCAAGAGCGGCGCGATCCGCCGTTATGTTTGCGATATCGGCATTTCCGAACGCCAGACGCATGTTGGCAACGGGTTCGATATTCGCAATGCCCGACCACGGTAGCCACACGCCCACCGTGCCGAACGAGAATTCGCACACCACCGACGCTTCGGGACCCATCGCGCGGTATTTCCAGCCGTGCTCGCCCTTGTAGTCGGTGCTCAGTTTGGTATTGTTCTGCAAGAACTGCGCCGCATGCAGATAGAATGCATCGCCCGTATAAATATATAATTTATACATTTCGAAGTACATATACGCCGAGAAGTTATCCGCCGCCGAATGCCCCGTGGCAATGATCGAGAACCCCGAAACGCCGCCTTCCGTAAAGGGATTCATCGGCATATTGTCCGAAGACGACGGGCAGGCGAAGTCGTAACAGTAAACCCAGCTCATGGCGGACACCGCGCCGTGCTGCGCCGCTTCGAGATATTTTTCTTCGTTCGTCAGCGAATATGCCGCGTTAAAACAGTACATGGCATAGATCGACGCCTCTTTATCAACCGTGTTGGGGTTATCGGGCGTGCCGCCCACATACTTTTCAAGCCCTTTATAGAGGACGTCGTAGCTGTAATCCGCCGCTTTGAGCGCCGCACTCTTGTATTTTTCTTCGCCCGTAAATTCATACATCTTGGCAAGAAAGCGCACGGCGACGGGCGTGTTGCGTTTGGAAGTGCCCTGATAGCGGTTATCCGAAGTATCGGTGCAAACCGTGCCGTTCGTGTTATAAGCGCGGTAATACGAACCGTCGTCGTTCTGGTTTTCCACAAGGAAATCGCCGATCTTCACGACCGCGTTGCGCCACTGCGTGATATCGAGCCCGTTCGCCGCGCCGACTTTGCACGCGTCGATCATGCCTTCCGCGCCGTCCACGAAACAGCGCAGGAAGGAAGGATAGCCGCGCGACTGCCCCGCCGATTCGTTATCGCGGGGATCCCACCACACAACGGGCACCTTGTCGCTCATGATCTTCGGGGAAGTCCAGAAATCGACGATCGTCTTACCCTTTTCCACAAGACTCTTTTCGCCCTTTGCAAACCCCTGACTCATGAGATGATACCCGACTGCGATCTGCTGCCCGACGAACCCCATCTGGAAGGAATATTCGACGGTGTTTCCGTTTTTCAGGCTGATACTCCAGGGGACGCCGGCCGCCTTTTGCGCGCCCGTGCCGAATTCTTTGTAAGTATCCTCGAACACTTCGATATTGTAATCGTAGATTTTGTCGATCTCGACGTCGTCGGCAATCGCGGGCGTTTCCGCATTGTACGCCGCTTTGAAGGTTTCAGTCATCGACTTCGCGTAACTATCTTCGGTTTCGGGCAGGATCGAGAGTTTATATTCCTGCACGTTTTTTTCTTCCATTTTATGGTAGACCTTCGCCCAGCCCGAGCCCGCGTCGTAGGTCGTGGGGCCTTCGGAAGAAGGATAGCAGAAATCGACTGAAACGCCCTTGTTGATTGTGTACCCGATCGCCCCGAACTGCAATTTGTTGTTGACCGTGCCGTTGAACCCGCCGCCGATCTCGCCGTTTACGCTGATCTTCGGTTCGAGGTGCGCAATGGCGACCGATCTGCCGTTCGACTTGTTCCGCAGCATGGAAAGCGGTAACCCCGTGCGCGTTTCCTTGACGTACATTTTGTCGAGATTGAGATTGGACGCGATCGCGCCGTTTACCATATCCTGCGAATCCTTATAGAGGATCGCGGGGATAAAGTAATCGAAATCGGAATACTTTTTCGATTTGCCCGCGTCGGCAATGGAATAAACGGTTTGAAAACCCAGATCCTTGGCGTTTGCCGTGACGACTTCCGTGCGGCGGCTGACCGCAAAACTGCCGCCCGCGGAAATGTAATAGGCGTCCTCGAAGAGCACGCTGCTGCCCTTTTCCGTCGTGACGGTGGCGCGGGCAAGATAGCCGTAATCGCGTTCGGCAACCGTTGCGTACCCCGCCGAAAACGAAGATTCGTCGAACGAGCCGAGCAGCGTCGTCGCGGGTCCTCTTACGTTGAGTATGGCGGGCGTTTCGTTCTGGAAGCCGACCGCCGCCGTAAACGCCGACGCGTCGACGACGTTTATGCCGTAAGCGTCCCCCGTCTTGACGAAATCCAGACGGTATCCGCCCGCCGCAAGCGCCTTGTTTCCGTCCGCCTCGATGACCGCCCCTTCGGGCGCGTCGGGCAGATCGAACTTGGTTCCGACGTCGTCGCCCGGTTTATTCGGCTGAACGGGCGTGCCGCACCCCGCGAGCGCCGTTCCCGAAAGAACCGCCGCCATGACTACCCCCAGTACTGCCTTTGATTTTTTCATGTTTTTACCCCTTTATACCTGTCATTACGATCCCTTCCACGAAGGTTTTCTGCGCGAGAAGGTAGATCACGAACGTAGGCAGCAACGCCACGATCGCACCCGCCATCATGAGCGTATACTGTTTGTTGCGCACCGTGGATACGGTCGCAAGAATGAGCTGCAACGTCTTATATTTATCGACCGTGCCGACGTAGAGCAACGGGCCGAGATAGTCGTTATACGCGCCGTTAAACGAGAGAATGAACTGCGTGATGAGCACGGGCGTGGCAAGCGGCAGCGCGATCCGCAGAAAGATTCCCCACCAGTTCAGCCCGTCTAACATGGCGGCGTCCTCGAGCTCTCTCGGCAGGGTCAGGAAAAACTGCCTGATAAAGAACATCGTGAGCGCCGAACCGAAACAGCCCGGCACGATGATGGGCCACGGCGTATTCGCCCATTTGTATACGCTCGCAAACAGCACATACGAGGGAATGAGCGTGATGATCCCCGGCAAGACCACGCACGAGAGCAACAAAAAGAACATGATATTCCGCCCGGGAAAGCGCAACCGCGCGAACCCGTAACCCGCCATGGCGCTCGTAAAAACGCCTAAAATAATGGGCGGCAGAATATAGAGCAGCGTATTCGCAAACCCGCCGAGAATGTTGTATTCGCGGAAGAGACGGGTATAATTCGAAAAATCGATTGCATGCCACAGCCAGTTATAGCCCTTTTCGTAGATCCCGAAGGGCGTCGTCAGCGAGGTGGAAAGCGCGAACAGAAACGGAATAAAGAAGAGGATCGCAAAGAAGACGAGGATCGCGTACCGTATGACCGTAAAGACGATCCGCTTGGCTTTATAGCGCTTTTCGGACGATGAAATTGTCTTTTCCATGTTGTCCCCCCCTTTACGAATCGTACTTCACCCAGAATTTCGATACGATAAACTGCACCGCGGATATGACGATGAGTATGATGCCCAGCACCAACCCGAGCGCCGAGGCATAGCCGTAGCGGTAACCGTAGGTGCCCGTAAATTTATAGATCCACCAGACGGGCATGACGTTATTGTAATTGATCGCGTCGTTCGTCATGACCTGAAAGTTCGTAAACGCCTGAAAGGAACCGAGGATCCCCGTGATCAGAATATAAAAGAGCACGGGCGAAACGCCTGGCAACGTGATATGGATAAACTTTTGAAAGGCGTTCGCGCCGTCCAGCGACGCCGCATCGTACAGCGTGCGCGAAACGTTGTGCAGCGCCGAATAGAACAGCAACACGCTGACGCCCATGCCCGACCAGATGCCCATGACGATCATCGAGAGCATGATCCAGCCCGACGACAAAAAGGCAATCGGTTTCATGCCGAGCGCTTTCATAAAGTTCGCAAGGATCCCGTAGGTCGGCGCGTACATCCATTGCCAGATAAACGTGATCGCCACCGTGCCGCAAATCGTGGGCAGGTAGAAGATCATGCGCAGCACAAGCGAACCCCTTGTGATATGCACGAGCAGCGAGGCAAGCACAAGTGCCAGCATCGCCCCGACGGGCACGCCGATCGTGTATACGAGCGCGTTCAGCAATCCGCGCAGGAAAAAGGTATCCCGAAACAGTTCCGCAAAGTTCGCAAACCCCACCCATACGGGCGCATGAAACAAATCGTATTCCGTAAAAGAAAAGTAGAACGAAACCAAGAGCGGAAATGCAGTGAAGAGCAGAAACCCGACGCAAAGAGGCAGAATAAACACCCAGCCCCAGAAATATTCGCTTCTGCGCGCACGGCTCATGCGCTTTTTTTCGGGCGGCGGCATGTTCGGCACTTCGGAAGGCGCAACGCGTTCCCGTATATGCAACGTTTCCATATTCCCCCCTTATGCCAGATACTGATTTACCGCGCTCTTTACTCTTTCCAAAAATTTTTCGATCGTCCAGCGGTTGTTCTCGTTTTTATCGAGAATGTATTCCGAGAACATGTCGTAACCGAGTTCTTTCCACTGCGTGCTCTTCGTGTACATCCAGGTGCCCGCAGGCTGTTCGGCAACGGAATGGATAAACACCTCGTAATTGTTCGGCTTTAACTGCGATTCGCGTTTGAGATACTCTTCGGAAAGCCCGATGCTTTCATAGAGCGGGAACTGAAATCCCGTTGCCGAAAGGATTTCCTGCCCCTCTTTCGAACCGACGTATTCCACCAGTTTCCAGGCGGCTTCCTTGTTCTTGCAGGCATTGCTGATGGCATAGCCGACCGAACCCGACCACGAGTTATGCGTGGGATTTTCGGGGAAGGCAGGCGCGTACGCGATATCCCAGTCGAAGGAAAGCGTACGGAAGGAAGACACGTTCCAGCTGCCGCCGATAACGGTTGCCACTCTTTGTTGCGAGAACAGCGTCGTGGGGTCCATGCCCGAGCTGAACTCGCTCGGCGGCGTGACTTCGTATTTGAAATAGGCGTCCTGTAAAAAGCCGTATGCCTTTTTCAACGCGTTCAGATCGTTCGGATCGGTGGGAAATCCCGTGCGGCTGTCGTTTAAGAAATCGCCGCCCGCCGACCATACAAGCCCTTCCATCTCGATTCCCGCGACGCCGTAAACGTCGATATTGCCCGCGCCGTCGCGCTCGGTCAGCGCCTGCCACATCGTAACGGCCTCGTCTAATGTCATGATGCGGTCGGAAGGCGGCGCCTGCACGCCCTTTTCAGCAAAGTAATCTTTATTATAATACATGACGTGCGCGGAAATATCGCGCGGCATCACGAGTTGCGCGCCGCTGCCCGTCAGCCCCGTAACGGAATCGTATTGATAGCGCGTGACGACCGATTCATACATGCCGTCCGTATCGACCAGCTCGCTCGCCTGAATATACGGCGTTAAATTGACCATCTTGCCGCCCGTCGACCAGTTCGTGAACACACCGTCCGAAACCATGAACACGTCGTGCAAATCGTCGGTGGCGATATTCGTCGCGTAAGTATTTTCGTAATCGCTGATAATATCGAGCTTGACCTCGATGGTCGGATAGCGGTTCTTAAACGCCGTGAGCAACGTTTCGAGCACCGCCCGTTCGAGCGTGGCGCCGTCGGAATCCCAGTGCGACATTCTGATCGTAACGGGTTCGCCGCCGTACTCGTAAAGACTTGCGTCGTATTTCGCCTGAATGCTCTCGATCGAAATCGAAAGATCGAGATTGTCGGCAGCAGGCGGTCTGCCCGCGCACCCGCCGCACACGGCGGCAACCATGACGCCCGACAATAAAATCGGCGCAATGACTTTGGTTTTGTTCTTTTTCATGTTGAATTTCCCTCCCTTCGCTATACTTATTTTTCTTCGCGGAACAAAAACAGCGTTATGCTGTAAGCAGGCAGCCGAACGGCATGTTCGGCTGCACACGTTTGTCCACACCGTTCTTCGCGCGGTACAACGGTATCGGGGTGCGAAAAATCGTTATGATCATGCAAGTTCCCCGTGATCACCGTGCGCCCCGTCATAATAACGGGCGTTACCTGAAAATCGAAGGTATAATCTTCTTCGCGTTCGGACTTATTGATGACGAATATGCGATACGTTCCGTTCTCATAGGCGCAAGCCGCATAAACGGGTTCGGAATCGCCGTAAACCGATTCCCTCTTGTCCGCGCAGATCTTCAACCGCAACGCCGTCCCGTGCGCGTAACGCAACGCCAACAGATAGGGATAATAAATGCTCTGTTTGAACATTCCGCCGTTCTTCTGCGTCATAATCGGGGCGATCACATTAACAAGTTGCGCCAAACAACCCGCTTTTACGCAATCGGCATTGTTGATGAGCGTGCAGATCATGCCGCCGAACGTAATCGCATCGGCAAGGTCATACACCATTTCCAGACGGCGCGGTCCGATCGTCCATTTTTCTTCGTTGATATCGTTATGCACGTCGGGATTGCACACGGTGGGCTTGGTGTGCCACACGTTCCACTCGTCGAGCGAAAGTTTCATGCGTTTTTTACTGCGCTTATAGGCGCGGACGTAATCGGCAGTCGCCGCAACCGTCTTGATAAACGCGTCGAGATCGGTATGCGAACTCATGAGATCCCACTCGTTGCCCGAAGGCGTGTAAGTATAATAACGGTGCAACGACAGATAATCGACGTAATCATAGGTGTGTTGCAGCACCACTCTGTCCCACTCGGGATAGGTATTAAGATCGGGCGTGGAAGAGCCGCACACGATCAGACGGATATCCTTATCGACCCATTTCATCATTTTGGCGGTTTCGGCCGCCTTGCGCCCGTATTCTTCGGCAGTCAACGCGCAAATCTGCCAGTCGCCGTCCATTTCGTTGCCGATACACCACGTTTTAATGCCGAACGGCTTTTCCCGTCCGTTTGCCCGACGCATATCGGAAAGCTGCGTCCCCTTTTCGATGTTGCAATATTCGATGAGTTCGGCGGCGTCTTTGGGCGTGCCCGTGCCGAGATTGACGCTCATCATGACGTCGGCGCCCGCTTCGGTTGCCCAGTCGTAAAACTCATGCAACCCGACGTGATTGGGTTCCAGCTGCCCCCAGGCAAGATCGAGCTTTACGGGGCGGTTTTTTCCTACGCCGTCACGCCAGTTGTATCCCGAAAGGAAATTCCCGCCCGGATAACGGATCAGGGGAACGCGCAGTTCTTTCACCGCCGCCAGCACGTCTTGGCGGAACCCCTTTTCGTTTGCGCACATGTGCGTCGGTTCATAGATCCCGCCGTAAACCGCCCGCCCCATATGTTCGATGAAACTGCCCCACAGTTCGGGCTCGATCGTGCCGACGGTATATTCCTTGTTGACGATGATTTTCTTTTTCATGATAGCACCGTTTTGTTAAATGTTTATGTTGAGCGTTCAATATTTATCTTTAATGCTCAATGAGAGTATAACACACTTTCACAAGTCTGTCAATAGATTTCGAAAAAATTTCACAAAAAAATATTTGCTTTCACAAAACAACGAAACACTTGACAAAAAAAGAAAAAATTGATACACTTCACTCAGGTGGACTATGATATACGTCAATAACTTACAGGAAAGTCTGAAATTATTCGAAGCCCTTGCCTCGCCCGTGCGGTTAAAGATTTTAGATCTGTTGCACGACGGCAGCGAAATGAACATCAACGAACTTGCAAAAAAACTCGAACTTACGAACAGCGCTTTGACGATGCACATTCAGAAACTTTCGGATTGCGGGCTTGTCCGTATCCGTCTGTCGTCCTTTTCGCGCGGCATGCAAAAGCTGTGTTCCCTGACCGAGGACAAAATGCTCATTGAGCTTGTCGATAAAATGAGTAACGAAAATTATTACGAAACCGAGCTCGACGTCGGACAATATTCGGAATATTCGATCAACCCCACTTGCGGCCTTGCCGACACGAACGCTTTGATCGGCGATCTCGATAATCCGCAAGCCTTTTCTTACCCCGAACGCTTTCACGCGCACGTCGTCTGGTATACGGACGGCTATCTGACCTACCGTTTCCCGAATAAACTGCTCGCCTACCAGAAACCGCGCGAGTTGCAGATCTCGTTCGAAATTTCAAGCGAATCGCCGGGCGCCGACGCGAACTTCCCTTCCGATATCCAACTGATCGTGAACGGAATCCACGTCGGAACGTATGTATGCCCGGGCGAATACTTCGACCGCAAGGGCAGATACACGCCCGATTGGTGGTTCGTGAATTTCGGTCAGTACGGCAGAATGAAAATCCTTTCCATCAACGAAGAAGGAACCTTTCTCGAAGGGCTGTATTTCAGCCCGACCACGATCAACGACTTGCAGCTTGAAAAGCACGACAGCATCGCCTTTTCCGTAGACTGCCGCAACGCCTCTTCGGCACATAGCGGCGGCGTCAATTTGTTCGGCGTCGGATTCGGCGACTACAATCAGGGAATACGCTGCCGCCTTTTCTACACCGAAGAAAAATAATGCGTACGAAAAAAGAGCAGGACTTCGCAGTCCTGCTCTTTTTTGTTTTTCGTTTTACACCATTTTTCGTTTGGGCACGAACATTTTTACATGCCCTTCGAGCGTTTCCACCGTGATGTTACCGCGAATGCCCTCTTCGCCGTCGAAATCCCACACCACGTCGTCGCGCGTGCAAATTTCCACTTTTTTACCGTACAGCGTTTCGATATTGCGCCGCCGCACTTTCACTCCGCGCAAAAAAAGCGCCGCCATCGAAAAATACGCCCCGATTTTCTGCCGCAGATTGGGCTTATGCGCCTGCCGCACGACTGCCGTTTCGAGCAGTCCGTCCGCCATGCTTGCGTCCCGATTGACGGGGAATCCCGCCACCGACCGCCCGTTGAGCACGAACAGGAACACAGCGGAATCTTCTATCGTGCGATCGCCGCATGTGATCCGCACGGGGAACACGTCGAGTTTCATATTGTTTTTCAACCCTTCGATGGCATACGCCAGCTTGCCGAGCGCGCGTTTGTACTTCTGCGGCGTGGAATACGTCACCTGCGTGAACGCGCCCGCCGCAGCTATGTACATACAATAGTGCGACCCGTTCACGAGCATGCAGTCGAGATTTTTTACACAGCCGTCGGTGACGATTTTCAACGCGCGCTTGATATTTTTGGGAATACAAAGCGATTTTGCGACGTCGTTCGCCGTGCCTGCGGGCAGATAACCCAAATGCACGCCGCTGTTTCCGATGCCCTGTAACACGCGGTTAAACGAACCGTCGCCGCCCGAAAAGACGATCGCGTCGTATTCCGCCGCGCCCTGCCGCGCCTTCTGCGTCATATCGTCGCCGCTCACGGTTGCCACCGCGTCCACTTGTTCATATTTCTTTTTTAACGTCCGGCAAATATAACCGAGCTTTTTTTCGATCGTGCCCGCCCCGCTGTTCGGGTTGTATAAGAACAAACACTTCATAGTATTTATATTTCCATTCTTCGGTAAATTTATAAGCGCTACGCTCAGGCAAACAGACTGTCGGCATTGACGATTGCGGCGGTAAGCTGCACCTGCAAGTACCGCAGATCCTTCGCAAAGAGAATGCCGCTCGCAATTTCGCGCCCTTTGCGTTCGGCGCTTGCGAGCGCGGCGTTCCAGCGCTCGAAAAACGCCCCCTCGTTGGACTTGCGCAACCCGCCGAGCGAGGCAACCGCCCCGCGCACTGCGGCGCGCGCCTCTTCCTGCGAAATTTCCGTTCGTTCGAGTTTGTTCGCCGTATCAAACAGCAACCGCGCGTTGCTATCCGCCGTTTCAACGTTGGAAACGATGCTTTGCGCATACGCCGCAGCGTTGCCGCTCAGCTCGAAATCGACGCTCGCGTATTCCACCGTCTGCACCGCAAGCCCTTTGTCCGTCAGATTGCGCCGCACCAGCTCGGCGTCGCGTTCGGTATAGTAACAGGACAATACGACGCATTCCTGCCTGCCCTTTTTGATGAGATATCCCGCCCCGCCCGAAAGATACACCTGCGTGGATACGCTCACCGAGGTTTCCTCGTCGCATTCCCGCACGAGCAGATAATAGGTCTTTGAAAGTTCGACGCGCGCATAGTCGCGTACACTCCACCATGCCGTAAAGGCGAAAATCGAGATTAAAACAGCGGCAAGAGCGATCCCCGCCGCCGCGCGTTGCAAAAAAATACGACGTTTCACGTCTTATTTTATGCTTTATCTATCGATCTATATGCCTGCGGCGCAGAATATCGCCTGCCGCAAGCGGAACGGGGCAGGAAAACGTATAGATCCCCTGCACCAATTTGGCGTCGGCGCAAGGCTGCCCCTGCGCGTCTTTCATATCCGTGACGGATATCTGCGACAAAAACGCCGCGGAAGGCGAGAGTACTTCGAGCGTTTCGCCCTCGTAAAAACGCGAACGCATTTCGGCTTTTGCAACGCCGTTTTCCCAACCGAGCACGTTGGCAATATATTCGCACGAACCCGCCCGATCGTTTCCGTAGGCAACCGTATGCTTATTTTCCCCGAACGCATAAGCGGTGGTAAATTCACGCCGCGCCGCGCAATCGAGTTCGCGCGCCAGCGTTTGACTGTATCCCCCGTCGAGGATACGGCGGTAAGCATTGACGACGGTCGCCAGATAATATTCGCTCTTCATACGCCCTTCGATCTTGAACGAACAAGCGCCTGCGGCGGCAAGCTCATCAAGATACGCGCTCATGTTGAGATCTTTGCTGTTAAGCAGATACGCGCCCTTTTCGTCCTCGGTAAGATCGAGCCAGCCTTCCGCGCCCTCGCTCTGCACGCGGAATTTGCGGCGACAAGCTTGCACGCACGCGCCGCGGTTGGCGGGACGGTTGTCGAGATAATCGGAAAGATAGCACCTTCCGCTGTAAGAAATGCACATGGCGCCGTGCACGAACACTTCGAGTTCGAGCGCGGGATTTTCACGGTGGATATGCGCAATCTCTTCGATCGAAAGTTCGCGCGCCAGTACCACGCGGCTCGCCCCCGCTTCCTGCCAGAACGCCGCCGCCTGCGCGTTGAGCGTGTTCGCCTGCGTGGAAATATGAATATTCAGTCGGGGCGCAACGTTTCGGCATAGGCGCAGAACGCCGGGGTCGGATATGAGCACGGCGTCGGCGCCGCAATCCTGCAAAAACGCAAAATAGGCGCGCAGCGCGCCCTCGTCGCGGTTTTTGGCAAAGATATTTGCGGTGACGTATACCTTTTTTCCGCGCGCATGCGCAAAGGAAATCCCCTCGCGCATTTCTTCTTCGGTAAAATTATCGGCAAACGTACGCAGCGAAAAGTCCTTTCCGCCCAGATACACGGCGTCCGCGCCGTACAAAAAAGCAAGATACAGCTTTTTCAGATTGCCCGCAGGGGCTAACAATTCGGGTTTCATAATTTCCTGCTCACCGCAACCCCTTCGCCAAACGGCAGAATTTCCGTTTCGAACGCAGGATCGCTTTGCAACATTGCAATGTATTCGCGGATATGTTCCGCCAGCATTTTGCGTTTTTTAGGCGGTTCGCCCGTGACGTAACCGAAAAGCAGAATATCGTCGGATACGAGCACGCCGCCCCTTTTCAAGAGCCGTTTGCAATCGGCAAAATATCGGCGGTACTGCGCCTTCGGGCCGTCCAGAAAGATAAGCCCGTATGCGCCGTCCTCTTCGAGCGCGGGCAGAACGCGCCCCGCATCATCCTCGATGAGCGTCACGCGGTCGGCAAGACCGAAGTGCGCAAAATTTTCCCGCGCGCGCCGCGCGCGTTCCGCATCGCATTCGATCGCCGTCAAGCGCGCTGCGCCGCCTATAAGCAACGCAATCGAAGTAAGCCCCTCGCCCGCCCCGATTTCGAGCACGCGTTCGGGTTGCAATTTTTGCACGAGGTCGCAAAGCAGAGCGAGCGTTTCGTCCGCCGCGGTGGGATCGCGCCCCTCTTTCGCCCGTTCGCGCAGGGCGTTCAGTTGTTCGTACCGATCGTCCGCCATCTCAGCAACACCGTTCCACAATGCGACCCACAACGGGATAAGGCGATTTTTTCACGCTCTCGGGCAGCGGATCGTCGCCGCCGTTTATCCGCCCCAACAGGGCGCGCAGCGTTTCGAGTTGCTCTTTGTAGAGCGACGAGTGAGCGCAGGCTTTTTCGAATTCCTCGAATTCTTCCCGCGCGACGGCGTATTCGCCCCAGTCGAGATTGAAGAGCACGACGTAGTATGCCGTGCGGAATTTCCAGCCGTCGCCGCCGACGTGGCGCAGCAGATCGACGTATTTCGCCGCCTCGGCAAGATTATCGACGGCAAGCTCGCCGCGGATATAGAGCTGATAAGCGACCGTGCGGAACATCGGGAAGAAGAAGTGGTTTTGCGCCGCTTTGTCGAGCGTTTCGAGCGCGCCCGCATAATCGCGTGCGCCGAACTTTTTTTCAAACACTTCATAGGTGCGTTCGCGGTAGATGCTGCCCGCCGTCACCCAAAGCGCAACGAGCGACATGACCGCGCCGACCGCGATCATCACGGCGTTTTTCCAGATGATACCCAATACGGTAACGGCAAGAAACGCCGCCGTGCTCACGCCTACCAACGCGCATACGGCAATCAGATTTCTTCTCATAATCCCCCCCTTTGCTCGCCATTTAGATTCCTCGACTTCGCTCGGAATGACAAACAAAACCCTGAACACAGTCCGCTGTCATGTTGAGCGTAGTCGAAACATCTCGTTTTTTCCGCGCACCACTGTCATGTTGAGCGTAGCTTAATGCCCTGTTGACCACAACTTACCGTCATGTTGAGCGTAGTCTACCGTCATGATGACCACAACTTACTGTCATGTTGAGCGTAGTCGAAACATCTCGTTTTATCCGCGCCCTTAAATTTCGTTGACGATCGTCACGATCATGGGCGACTGTTTGGTCTTTTTGTAAAGATAGGTTTTCATGGCGCGGCGCACGGCGTTTTTGAGCTCGCCAGCACCCCCGTTCGTATTGACGCCGTCGATCGCATGCGCGACGACGTCTTTGAGTTCCGCCATATAATTGCGCTCGTCCGAAAAGACAAATCCGCGCGGTTCGATCACGGGTTCGCCCACGATCGCGCCCCCCGAACACGCAAGCGAAACGATAAACAAGCCCTCGCTCGACATGAGAATGCGGTCTTTGAGCACCTCGCTCGTGCCCAGATCTTCGAACCCCGCGCCGTCGATGAGCCGCGCGCCCGCAGGGAAGCTCTCACCCTGTTTCAAACTGTCGTCGGTGAGCAGAACGCACGCGCCGATCTCGGGAATGAAGGTCTGCGCGGGCGACAAGCCCATTTCCTGCGCCAACAGAACGTGGCGCTTCAAATGACGGTATTCGCCGTGCACGGGAATAAAGAATTTAGGTTTTAAGAGCGAATGCAGAATTTTATGCTCTTCCTGACAAGCATGTCCCGAAACATGGATTTTTTCCAGACTTTCGTAAACGACGTCGGCGCCGCGTTTATAGAGGTTGTTGATCACCCTGTAAACCATGCGCTCGTTGCCGGGGATCGGGCTTGCCGAAATGATAACGGTATCGTTCGCGCCGATCGTCACTTTATTGAATTCGCCGTCCGCCATGCGCGTGAGCGCGCTCATCGGCTCGCCCTGCGAACCCGTGGAAATAATGACGATCTCGCGGTCGAAAAAGTTCTTTGTCTTTTCGACGTCGACGAGCACCCCCTCGGGAATGCTGATTTCCCCGATCTTCGCCGCCGCCTCGACAACGTTGAACATACTGCGCCCCGAAAGCGCGACTTTGCGGCGGTATTTCACCGCGATATCGATGATCTGTTGCAAACGGTGCACGTTCGACGCAAACGTAGCGATGATCAGCCGTTTGTCGGCATGCGCCGCAAACAGGTGTTCGAGCGTCGTTCCCACGACCTTTTCGCTCATCGTAAAGCCCTGCCGCTCGATATTGGTCGATTCGCCCAAATACAAAAGCACGCCGCGCTTCCCGTAAGAGGCGATCTCTTCGAGGTCGATGGGCGCACCCGCAACGGGCGTTAAATCGATTTTGAAGTCACCGCTGTGGAAGATGATTCCGTAAGGCGTTTCGATTGCCAGGGCAAGCGCGCCTGCGATCGAGTGGTTGACGCTCACAAAATTAACGTTGAACACGCCTGCCTTTACCCTGTCTTTGGGTTTCACCGTTCGTTCGTCAACGTTGTTCAGGCGGTGTTCGCGCAGTTTGTTGTCGACAAGCGCCAGCGTGAGTTTACTTCCGTAAACGGTTACGCCGGGCAATTCTTTGAGAAAATACGGCACTCCGCCGATGTGGTCTTCGTGTCCGTGCGTTAAAAACAAGCCGCGGATCTTATGCCTGTTCTGCACTAAATAGGAAATATCGGGAAACACAAGGTCGATGCCCGGCATTTCCTCAGTGGGGAAGATGATCCCTGCGTCGATGACGATGATATCGTTTCCGTATTCGATCGCCGTCATGTTTTTGCCGATTTCACCCACGCCGCCGAAGAACAGCACCTTAACGGGTTTCTTCTTGTTCTTCTGCCTGCGGTCGCCCGCCTGTTTCTCGGGTTGCACGTTGCCGCCGCGCCCTTCGTTCTTTCCGTCGCGCCGCGCGTTGTTCTGCGGCGTGCCTTCGGCGCTTTGCGGTTTCATCTGCGTGCCCTTGCCCTTGGCGCGCGAAGGGCGTTTTTTCTTGTAACCCGCCTCTTCCATCGCTTCGCGGCTGCGCAATTCGCCGCCTTGCCGCTGTCCGTTCTGAGCCGCGCGCGGCGCATTCTTGCCCGTCCGCTTGGCGTTTTCCGCCTGTTCGCGACTGTATTGCTCCAATCCGTTGAGAATGGCAAGTTCGATCGCGTCCGTCGTATCGTGCGTACGTTTGTTTTTGTCTGTGTTTTTCAAAAATAACTCCTTTTAACAGCATATGTATCCCCCGCCTGCGACGGAGGATAATTGATTCGTATAAATAATGAAAGAGCCGAGAAACTCGGCTCTCTAAGTTTTACTTTCTTACAAAGTCCGATTCGGATTTTCCCACAAGGACGGCTTTCACAAGCCCTTCCTGCAAAAGATCTTCCTCGCTGCGGTAAGGGAACTGCGAGGCGTAATCGACCGACCGTTCTTCCTCGAGCACCGCGCCGTTCTTTTCCATGAGCAATGCGATGAGCCGCAACGCCCTCTTCAACGCGACGCCGCTCTTTATTTTTACCATCGTAGGCGTCTTTTCATACATCTTGGTGTCGCCCGCGAACGTCTGGTGGTACACCGATTCGGGCAATTCGTACGGGTCGAGCGCAAGATACAGGCACAGTGTTTTGCCGCGTACGCCGACTTTTGCGATCGTTTCATTCTCGTAAGAGAACCGGTCGTTTGCCCAGTTGATCTGCGACGCCGTGCTCGGGTACGAGAGGAAAGCGTTCTTCAACTGCGAATAATATTCCTTCACGTCGGTATCGCTCGTGACGATCTTCGCGGTAAAGCTATACTTATAGCGCACCGTCTGTTCCTCTTCTTCGGCGGCGGGCGCGGGTTTCTTCTTGGGTTTGGGTGCGGGCGGCGCGACGACCACGACGGGCGCAGGCTCGGGTTCTGCCGCGACCACAACGGGTTCGGCGGCAACCGCCAGCTCTTCGGCGTGTTCTTCGGCGGGCGCGGGCGCAGCAACGGGCGCCACGACCACGATATCTTTCATGTCGTCTTTGAGCAGTTCCGCCACGCGGACGGCAATGCGCTCGTAATCGAGCTTTTCCTCGACGGCTTCGGCGATCTTCTCTTCGCTCAGCGCGACGCTCTCTTCGCTCTTTTCGTGTTCTTTGGCGTCCTCGCCGTTGAGGGCGGCGGCAACGCGTTCGGCAATCAGATCGTAATCGATAAGCGGGATCGCTTCCGCCACTTTGTCGGCAAGGGCGTTTTCGTCGATGGGTCCGATCGCGGCGGCAACCTTATCGGCAACCGCGTCGGCGTCGGTCTGCGGGATCGCCGCGGCAACCTTATCCGCCACCATATCGTAGTCGACTTCGGGCAGCACGGAAACGATTTTTTCGGCAAGCACGTCGTAATCGAGTTCGCTTTCGGTTTCGTTCTCGGTGTTTTCGCTCTCGGCTTTTTCGACGCGCACCGCCGTGCGTTCTTTGAGTTCCTCGCGCACGGTTGTGAGCAGATCGCGCGTTTCTTCGGCAAGCGTGCGCACCTCTTCGATGTCGTCGTGCACTTCGTAACCGTCGATGATCTCGGTCGTCGCCTCGTCGCCGCCCGCGGTGCGCGGCCCCATGCCGCGGATCGCGGCAAGCAATTCGGCGCGAAGACGATGCACGCGCTCGTCCTGACGGCGTTCGAGTTCCCTGCTCATTTCGGCAAGTTTCTCATCGCTCTTCTGTTCGATCGCCTGCGTGCCCGACTTCACGGCTTCGATAAGTTCCTGTTTGAGCTTATCGTAACCGAGTTGATTGTATTCGTATATCGTACTGTTCTGCTGCGCGACGTAACGCAATTCGGCAAGGAGAGATTCCACCCCCTGCTCGAACGAATCGACAAGCGCTTCGTACGCAGACATCTGCTGCGCGGAATTATATTGCAATTCCTTGCTCACCGTCTCCTGAACGTCGTTTACCGACTGGCGAACCTGGCTGACACTGCTTGCAATGCTCTTGTAAACCCCTTCCAAGACGACGGGATCGGAGTTGTCATAATTCTGTGCCATAGAAACCTCGTGAATGTTTTTAGTGTACTGAACAATTAGGGTAAGGGATTCTAACTAATTGCCGTATTCTATTTTACACTAAATTTGCTCAAATGTAAATACTTTTATCGATTTTTTTCGGAAACCTTTCGGATATTTTTTGCAAAAAAGCGATTTTTAGCAAACTTTTGCACGAATATCCGTCAGATTGTTGTCAAAATCTTCCAAATAGATTATAATAAGAATAATATACTATTTTGCGAGGTGACAAAATGCGTACTTATAACTTTTCCGCAGGACCCTCTATGCTGCCTACCGACGTGCTCGAAGAGGCGCAGCGCGACCTTCTGAACTTTGCGGGCACGGGCATGTCCGTAACCGAAATTTCGCACCGCAACAAAGCGTTCGAAGAAATCGTGAACGAAGGCGAAGGGCTTTTGCGCGAACTTTTGCACGTTCCCGACGATTACCTCGTCATCTTCGTGCAGGGCGGCGCGAGTCAGCAGTTCGCGGCGGTGCCCCTTAACCTGATGCACAAGGGCAGAGCCGATTATCTCGTCACGGGCAATTTTGCCAAAAAGGCTTACGAAGAAGGCAAGATCTACGGCGACGCCTGCTGCGTTGCGTCCTCGCAGGATAAAACATATTCTTACATTCCCGATCTTGCAACCGTGCCCTTCCGCGAGGATACCGATTATGTGCATATCTGCGCTAACAACACGATTTTCGGCACGCGTTATACGCAATTCCCCAAAACGAAGGCGCCGCTCGTTGCCGATATGTCGTCGGATATTCTCTCGCGCGAGATCGACGTCAATCAGTTCGGCGTGATCTATGCGGGCGCGCAGAAAAACCTTGCGCCGGCGGGCGTCACGCTCGTCATCGCAAAACGGTCGCTTGCGCACGATCCTCTGCCCGCCTGCCCCACCATGCTTAAATGGAACGTACAGGACGAAAACAAGAGCTTATACAATACGCCGCCCTGTTTCCCTATTTATATTGCGACGCTTGTGCTGCGCCGTTTGAAACGGTTGGGCGGCATCAAAGCCGTGAACGAGATCAACGAATACAAAGCGGGCATATTGTATGACTTTATCGACGATTCTTCCTTCTACCGCAACGACGTCGTGAAAAAAGACCGTTCGATCATGAACGTGCCCTTTGTTACGCCTTCGGCGGAATTAGACGCGAAGTTTGTAAAGGAAGCGGCGCAGGCAGGGCTTGTTTCGCTCAAAGGTCACCGTCTCGTGGGCGGCATGCGCGCCTCGATTTACAACGCCATGCCCGTCGAAGGCGTTCGGGCGCTCGTCGATTTCATGAAAAAATTCGAACGGGAAAATCAATAATTTTTTGAGATTCCTCGACTTCGCTCGGAATGACAATTCCCTACCCGACGCGTCATTCTGAGCTTGCCGAAGAATCCCCTGTCATTCTGAGCCGGCCGAAGAATCCCCTGTCATTCTGAGCTTGCCGAAGAATCCCCTGTCATTCTGAGCTTGCCGAAGAATCCCCTGTCATTCTGAG
>CAJUSA010000009.1:0-47913 GCA_910589015.1 uncultured Christensenellaceae bacterium | reverse complement strand
CCTGCCGAAGAATCCCCTGTCATTCTGAGCCGGCCGAAGAATCCGACAACAATATCAATATAGGTGAAAAATATGAAAATATTAAAACTCAATGCAATCAGCCCCGTGGCGGACGAAATCTTCAAAGGGCACGAATATTCCGATAGCGTGCAAAATCCCGACGGCATTATGCTGCGTTCTTATGCCATGCACGATTATGCCTTCGGCGACCGTTTGCTCGCAGTCGCCCGCGCGGGCGCAGGCGTCAATAATATCCCGCTTGACCGCTGTGCGGAAAAAGGCATCGTCGTATTTAATACGCCGGGTGCAAACGCCAACGCCGTAAAGGAACTCGTACTTTGCGAACTCTTCCTCGGCGGCAGAAAAATCACGGCGGCGGCGAACTGGGCGCAATCGCTCAAAGGGCAGGATAACGTCGCCAAAACGGTGGAAAAAGGCAAAAACAACTTTGTCGGGCAGGAAATCGCAGGCAAAACGCTGGGCGTGATCGGTTTGGGCGCGATCGGCGCCATGGTGGCGAACGCCGCCATCGAATTAGGCATGTCGGTCATCGGTTACGATCCCTTTATATCGGTGAAAAACGCCTGGCTCATCAACAACCGCGTGCAGTTCACTTCGGAACTTTCGCGCATCTATGCAGAATGCGATTTCATCACGGTGCACGTTCCTCTCACTTCCGATACGAAGGGAATGCTCGATAAAAAAGCGCTTGCGCAATGCAAAGACGGCGTGGTGATCATCAACAACGCGCGCGGGGAATTGGTCGTTTCCGACGATATCATCGAGGCGGTGAAAAGTGGCAAGGTATCGCGTTATATCACCGACTTTCCCGACGAAAAACTGCTCGGCGTGGAAAATATCGTCTGCGTGCCCCACCTCGGCGCAAGCACACCCGAGGCGGAGGACAACTGCGCGGTGATGGCGGGGAAAGAACTCATGGACTACCTGCAAAACGGCAATATCGCCAACGGCGTGAATTACCCCTCGGTTTCCATGCCGCGTACGAGCGCGGCGCGCATCTGCGTGCATCACAAGAACATCAAGGAAATGCTGAGCAAAATTCTGGCGATCGTCGCCTCGCAAGGCATCAACGTGGCGCATATGCAGGATTCGAGCAAAGGCGAATACGCCTACCTCATTCTCGACTTAGACGAACCGCTCGGCAAACCCGCGCTCGACCTGATCGCAGGCATCGCGGGCGTCATTCGGGTCCGCGCGTTATAACAGGCAAAATCCCCGCAGTTCCGCGGGGATTTTTATAATTTTTTATGCGCCCTCTTTTCGACCTGATATCGGTTATACACGATCCCTGCGGTAAAGCAGATCATCAGCCAGTAAAGCCATAATAAGAAAACGATGACGACCGTCAGCGCGCCGTAGAGCTTTTCGGCGTTGGAAAAACGCAGATAAACCGAAAACGCAAGCGACGCCGCGATCCAGGCAAGCGCCGTAAAAAAACTGCCGAGCGCCGTATCGGCGGGATAGGTCCGATACGGACAGATATACCAATTGAGCAACCAGGCAAGCAGGAAGGAAACGGCAAGCCCCAGCGTATAGCGCACGGGATAGGTCAGAAACGGCGAATATCCCTCGACGAGATAATTGACGGAAACGAGCACGCCGCCCGCAAGCGCGAACAAAATCAGAATGGCAAAGGTCAACAGCACGGCGGAAAGACGCACTTTCCAGCCGTGTTTTTTTCTGCGGTAGTCGTAAATAATCTCCCCGCTGCGCCTGAGGTGGTAAAAAAAGCCTGTGCTCGACCACAGCGTGGTGACGAGGAACAAAATGCTCACCCCCGCCGTAGCCTGTTCGGCGCTCGATTTGATAACTTCGAGCAGATCGCCCGCCCAGTCAAATAACCCCGCCGTGATAAAATCTGTCTGCGTTCTGCCGAATAAGAGCGTCAGCCAGAACACAAACGGCGTAAGCGACATAATGAGAAAAAAGACAAGCGTACCCGCCACCGTTGTGAAACGGTGTTTTACGAGAACGGCATACCAGCCGCGCACACGCGCGCACGCCCGCAAAAAGAGATTGCGCGGTTTTTTTCCTTCGGTCTTTTCCACGATAAGAGTATGTGCAAAAAATTTGACAAACCGCACTGCAACCGTCTATAATAAACACAAAAGGAAAAAATATGGAAATTAAAGTAAAATCGGTCTACCGTCACTATAAAGGCAATTACTATTTTGTGGAAGATATCGCCACGCATTCCGAAACGGGTGAAAAAATGGTTGTGTACCGCGCGCTGTACGGCGAGCGCGGCTTATGGGTGCGCCCCTATGCTATGTTTGCGGAAGAACTTCCGCCCGAAAAACGCGGTTTGCAAACGCACCGTTTCGAACTCTGCGATCAGGAACAATGATAAAAAATTTTGTTACGGTTCGTCAAAAAACAATTTTAAGTCAATATCTTTGCAATCATACCCGACGATCTTAAAACGGTTTATTCCGCTCGTAAAAGAAACGGATTTCGTCACCGATTGTATCTTCGACTGATTCTGCAAACATTCCGCAATCACGGTGATACGATTATTGCTATCGATATATACGATTTTTGCACACCCGCTTGAAATACTCAATTCAATCCGTACTTCCGCTTCCACGTTTTCTTCAAGAGTTTTCTTCCATAAGGTTTTCCGCCCGTCGAATTTGGAAACCGTAAGAGAAAAGCCGCCGTCTATGGGGTTAAATACCGAATTTTCTTTCGCATAACGATCTTCGATTTGCACGATCGATTCGGCATCATTGTATTCCCGTTCGGCAAATTCATTCCCGCACCCCGCCAAACTCATGGCTATACACAAAATACAACAAATTAAAATACCGGAAAACGCTCTTTTCATGAAAACTATTATATCACAGAAAAATAAAAAAAGCAAGAACATTTTTTCGTTCTTGCTTTTCTCTTATGTTTCCTTACTTCGTGCCGAATAAGCGATCGCCTGCGTCGCCCAAACCGGGAAGAATGTACCCGTGTTCGTTCAGTTGCCTGTCGAGCGTGGAAACATAGACGGGAACGTCGGGGTGAGCCGAAGCCACCTTCTCGATCCCTTCGGGCGCGGCGATGATCGACATCAACTTGATCTTTTTACAGCCGCGTTTTTTGAGCGCGTCGAGCGCGTCGCACGCGCTGCCGCCCGTTGCCAGCATGGGATCGACGAGAAACACCGTCTTTTTCTCGATCCCCTCGGGCAGTTTGCAATAATATTCCTGCGGTTCGAGCGTATCTTCGTCGCGGTACATGCCGATATGTCCCACTCTTGCCGTCGGGAATACCTTATGCACGCCGTTCACCATGCCCAGCCCTGCGCGCAGAATGGGCACGATCGCAATGCTCTCTTCGGGCACGCGGTATTGCGTGGTGACTTCGAGCGGGGTTTCCACCTGCACGGCTTTGAGCTGCACGTCGCGCATGCTCTCGTACGTCATCATCGTGGTGATCTCTTCCACCAATTCGCGGAATTCCTTCATGCCCGTTTTCTTGTCGCGCAAAATGGACACCTTGTGCTTGATGAGCGGATGATCGAATATAAATACGTTTTCAAAGTTTTTCATTCGGATTATCCTCCGTTTTTTCTTGCGTCGGAAGGGTTTCTTCCTGTTGTTCCTCTTGTTGCGCCGCTTGCGCCGCAATCGCTTGTTTTTTGCCGTGGATATTGACGAGCAGATTTGTCAGAATACCGAGAATAAGCGAGCAGGCGATCGACGTGATGACGACCTTGCCGAACGAAACGACCAAACCGCCCACGCCCGCGATCAGAATGACGGATACGACGAAGAGATTGCGGTTTTCGCCTAAATCGACCTTTTGAACCATCTTTAAGCCGCTGACGGCGATAAAACCGTAAAGTGCAACACACACGCCGCCCATCACGCATTTGGGAATGGAAGAAAGGAAGAGCGTAAACGGCGCGAGGAAGGCGCACACGATCGCCATGCAAGCCGTTACGAAAATGGTAATGACCGACGCATTACCCGAAATCGCCACGCACCCCACCGATTCGCCGTAAGTGGTGTTGGGGCAGCCGCCGAAAAACGCGCCCGCGATCGATCCGATGCCGTCGCCTAAGAGCGTGCGGTGCAAACCGGGCTCCTTCAGAAGATCGCTTTCGATGATCGAAGAAATATTCTTATGATCGGCAAGATGCTCGGCAAACACGACGAACGCCACAGGGATATACGCCACGGCGATCGTGCCGATATAGGCGCCGATGCTGCCCACTTCGCCCGCGTCGAGCGCCCCTTTCGTGAAGATCTGCACAAACGCGAAATCGGGATACCAGGCTTCCGCCGTGCCGAGCGTGGCGAACGCACTGAAATCGATCACGCGCAGGAATTCGGCATTCGGCAGATAGCTGAACGCCGTGAAAATCGCGGCAACCGCATAACCGGACAAAATGCCGATAATGAAAGGAATCATTTTTAACATTTTTTTGCCGTACACCGAGCAAACGATGGTCACGCCGAGCGTAACAAGCCCGCACAACAGCGCAATCAGAGGATGGGCATACGTTACGCTCTTCGTCACTTCTTGAAGAACGGCGGCGCCGTCTTTGATGACAGCGACAAGTTCGGTGACGGTATAGGACGCGCTGCCCGACATCAGATCGCCGACGGCGTTCCCCGCGAGCGAAAGCCCGATAATGGCGACCGTCGGACCGATGACGACGGCAGGCATGATCTTATCGATCCACTTTACGCCCGCAAATTTCACGATGACGGCGATGATCACATACACAAGCCCTGCAAACACGGCGCCGATCAAAAGACCGAGCATGCCCAAGGACATGCTCACGCCGCCCGCGAACGCCGCCCCCATCGAGCCGAGGAAGGCGAAGGAACTGCCGAGGAACACGGGGCTTTTGAACCGCGTCAGCAGCAAATAGACGATCGTGCCGACGCCCGCGCCGAACAGCGCCGCGGCGGGCGTCAGTCCGTTCTGCACGATCATGGGAACGGCGATCGTCGCCGCCAGAATGGCAAGCAGTTGCTGCAACGAAAACAGAATCAGTCTGCCCGCGGGCGGTTTATCTTTCACGTTATAAATCATTTTCATTCGTTTATCCTCTCTTTTTCTTGCGTTGCTCTAAAAAAAAGCACCGCTTTTATGCGGTGCTTTCCTTCATTCGATTACAGAATCTTGGAAACGACGCCCGAACCGACCGTTCTGCCGCCTTCGCGGATAGCGAAACGGAGACCTTCTTCGATTGCAACGGGCTTGATCAGCTCGACGGTCAACGTAACGTGGTCGCCGGGCATAACCATTTCAACGCCTGCGGGAAGCTCGATCGAACCCGTAACGTCGGTCGTTCTGATGAAGAACTGAGGACGGTAGTGGTTGAAGAATGCCGTGTGGCGGCCGCCTTCGTCCTTCGTCAGGACGTAAACCTGCGCCTCGAACTTCATTGCCGTAGGAACGGTGCCGGGTTTTGCGATAACCTGTCCTTTCTCGATATCCGTTCTGTTGATGCCGCGGAGAAGCGCGCCGACGTTATCGCCCGCCATTGCTTCGTCAAGCTGCTTGTGGAACATTTCGAGACCGGTAATGGTCGTCGTTCTGGGTTTCTCGATCAGACCGACGATTTCCGCGGGTTCGCCGACGTGCGCAACGCCTCTTTCAACACGGCCCGTAGCAACGGTACCGCGGCCGGAAATCGTGAACACGTCTTCGACGGGAAGCAGGAAAGGCTTCTTGTCGTCGCGTTCGGGCGTAGGGATATAGCTGTCGATCGTGTCCATGAGCTCGAGAATGCACTTGCATTCGGGTGCGGCAAGCACGTCCGCATCGGCAGCGCCGCTCGTCGCCTTTTCAAGCGCTTTGAGCGCGGAACCCTTGATGATGGGAATGTCGTCGCCGGGGAATTCGTACGAGCTCAGAAGCTCTCTGATTTCCATTTCGACAAGTTCAAGCAGTTCGGGATCGTCGAGCTGGTCGCACTTGTTGAGGAACACGACGATATAAGGCACGCCGACCTGACGGGCAAGCAGGATGTGCTCGCGGGTCTGGGGCATGGGACCGTCGGTCGCAGCAACGACGAGGATCGCGCCGTCCATCTGGGCAGCGCCCGTAATCATGTTCTTAACGTAGTCCGCGTGTCCGGGGCAGTCAACGTGAGCATAGTGACGGCCGGGCGTCTCATACTCAACGTGTGCGGTGTTAATCGTAATACCGCGTGCTTTCTCTTCGGGCGCCTTATCGATTTCATCGTAGCGCATTTTCTGTGCCTGACCCTTGCAAGCCATTACCATCGTAATAGCAGCAGTCAGCGTGGTTTTACCGTGGTCAACGTGTCCGATCGTACCGATGTTGACGTGCGGCTTGCTTCTGTCGAATTTTGCCTTTGCCATTTTTGTAAATCCTCCGATTTTTTTTAATGTTTTTCCGCTTTTCGAGCGGTTTGCGCAACCGTATCGTGTGAATTTTACGGTAATCCGCGCTTGACGTACCCTATTATAACCGATAATGGAAAAATATGCAAGTAAAATTTCTCAAAATTTTTGTTATTTTGATAAAATCTACACGCGTTCCGCCATCGGTATCCGTCCGGATACAAACGGTTTATTCTGCCTTTTTGGCTCTCGTGGAAATGATCTTTTCCGAAACCGATTTCGGCACTTCGGAATAGTGGTCGAACTGCATCGTGAACTGACCGCGACCCTGCGTACGCGAACGCAGATCGGTCGCATACCCGAACATTTCGGAAAGCGGCACTTCCGCGTCGATGATCTTCGCGCCGTTACGGTCGTCGGTGCCGACGATCGTGCCGCGGCGGCCCGAAATGTTGCCCATCAGATCGCCGAAATAATCTTCGGGCGTAATGATCTGCACTTTCATGATCGGCTCGAGCAGAACGACGCCCGCTTTCGCCATACCGTCCTTAAAGCCCATCGAGCCTGCAATCTTGAACGCCATTTCCGAAGAGTCGACTTCGTGATAGCTTCCGTCGTAAACCTGAACTTTGAAGTCCACCATCTCGTAACCGGCAAGGAAACCGTTCTTCGAGGCTTCCTGAATGCCCTTGTCGATCGCGGGAATATATTCCTTGGGGATCGATCCGCCGACGGTGAGATCTTCGAACGCATAGCCCGAACCGGGTTCCATGGGGATGAGGTGCAGTTTGCAGTGACCGTACTGACCTTTACCGCCCGACTGACGCTTATACATGCCTTCGGCGTCGACCGCTTTGCGGAAGGTTTCGCGGTAAGCAACCTGCGGTGCGCCGACGTTTGCTTCGACGTGGAATTCACGCAGCAGACGGTCGACGATGATATCGAGGTGCAACTCGCCCATGCCGGCGATGATGGTCTGTCCCGTTTCCTGATCGGTATACGTCTTGAACGTGGGATCCTCTTCCGCGAGCTTGATGAGCGCCATCGTCATTTTTTCCTGACCCGCCTTGGTCTTGGGTTCCAAGGAAAGCTGGATAACGGGTTCGGGGAATTCCATTTTTTCCAATACGATGGGATGTTTTTCGTCGCAGAGCGTATCGCCCGTCGTCGTATTTTTCAAGCCGACGATCGCGCAGATATCGCCCGAATATACTTCGGAAATATCCTTTCTTTCGTTGGAGTGCATCTGCACAAGACGGCCGATGCGTTCCTTTTTCTCTTTCGTCGAGTTATAAGCGTACGAACCGGCGGAAAGCACGCCCGAATAGCAACGGAAATATGCCAGCGAGCCGACGAACGGGTCGGTCGCGATTTTGAACGCAAGTCCCGAGAACGCCTCGTCGTCCGAGGTCTTTCTCTCTTCCTCTTCGCCCGTTTCGGGGTTCGTGCCCTTGACGTGATCGACGTCGAGGGGGCTGGGAAGGAAGTCGATGACGGCGTCGAGCAGGAACTGCACGCCCTTGTTGCGGTAGGAAGAACCGCAAAGCATGGGAATCGCTTCCATTTTCAGGCAGCGTTCGCGCAAGCCCGCAATGATCTCTTCCTGCGAAAGGTCGCCCTCTTCGAAGAATTTTTCCATCAACTCGTCGTTCGCGGACGCAGCCTCTTCCACGAGTTTCGATCTGTATTCGTCGGCAAGCGCCTTCATATCCTCGGGAATGGGTTCCTTGCGGTAATCCTTGCCCAGATCGTCGTAGTAGACTTCCGCTTCCATGCGAATAAGGTCGATAATGCCGCGGAAGGTATCTTCTTTGCCGATGGGAAGGTTGATGGGAACGGGGTTCGCACCCAAACGTTCGCGGATCATTCTTTCCACGCGGTAATAGTCCGCGCCGTTGATGTCCATTTTGTTGACGTAAGCCACGCGGGGCACCCGATAGGTGTCCGCCTGACGCCAAACGGTTTCGGACTGCGGTTCCACGCCGCCCTTCGCGCAGAAGGTAGCGACCGAACCGTCGAGCACGCGCAACGAGCGTTCGACTTCGACCGTGAAGTCGACGTGTCCGGGCGTATCGATGATGTTAAAGCGGTGCCCTTTCCATGCGCAGGTCGTCGCCGCGGATGTGATCGTAATGCCGCGTTCCTGTTCCTGCACCATCCAGTCCATCGTCGCGGTGCCGTCGTGCGTTTCGCCGATCTTGTGCGTCTTACCCGTGTAGAATAAGATACGCTCGGTCGTCGTCGTCTTGCCGGCGTCGATATGCGCCATGATACCGAAGTTTCTCGTGTGTTTTAAGTCGTATTCTCTTGCCATAGATTATCCACCTCAGAAACGGAAGTGCGCGAACGCCTTGTTCGCCTCTGCCATTCTGTGCGTGTCCTCCTTCTTCTTCACCGAACCGCCCGTGTTGTTATAAGCGTCCATCAGCTCGGCGGCAAGTTTCTTGCTCATCTCGCGCTCGCTGCGCTTTCTCGTATTGATCACGAGCCAGCGGATCGCCAGCGTCTGACGGCGTTCGGGGCGAATCTCGACGGGCACCTGATAGTTCGCACCGCCGACGCGCCTTGCCTTGACCTCGACGGTAGGCGTCACGTTGGCGAGCGCCTGCTTGAAGATATCCATCGGGTCCATGTTTAACTTTTCTCCCATAAAAGCAAACGCGTCGTAAACGATTCTCTGCGCAACGCTCTTTTCGCCGTCAAGCATGATCTGGTTGATGAGCTTGGTGACGACTTTGCTGCCGTACATCGGATCGGGAAGAACGTCTCTTTTGGGAACATTCCCTCTTCTGGGCATAATTTTACTCCTTTTATTTATTTTTGTTCACGAATTTTGTTTCAAAGCCGTTGAAACAAAATTCCGTGAGCCGAGCGGACTTTCCGCTCTCGGCGCGAATTTTTAAGAGCCCACGATTGAATTTCGCACCGATTCACACCTTTTAAGCGATAAGCCGCAAATTGGGTGCGCGGGCGGAAAAGCGTGGTTTTCCTTGCGCCGTGTTCGGGAATGTTTGAAAACACCCCGTGCAAAGAAACTGCTGAATTCTTCAGTACAGCTATCGCTTACCCTCTTCGGGCAGCGAACCTTCTCCCTTTTGGGGATACTGCCTACTTCCTCGAGAAAATATTCCGAAATAAGTAGGAATCTTGCTCTGCCTTACGATTTAGGGCGTTTCGCGCCGTACTTGCTGCGTGCCTGACGGCGTTTTGCGACGCCTGCCGTATCGAGCGCGCCGCGGATAACGTGGTAGCGGACGCCGGGCAGATCCTTGACTCTTCCGCCGCGGATGAGCACCGAGCTGTGCTCTTGCAGGTTGTGACCTTCACCGGGAATGTACACCGTACCTTCCTGCTTGTTGGTGAGGCGCACCCTCGCGATTTTACGAAGCGCCGAGTTGGGCTTCTTGGGGGAAGTCGTCGTCACGGAAAGGCACACGCCGCGTTTCTGCGGGCACTTGTCGAGAATAGGCGTTTTGGATTTGTACACCTGCTTTTCTCTGCCTTTCTTAATGAGCTGGTTGATTGTGGGCATTTTTTACCTCCTTGTAATATTTCGGAATATTCACAGAGTTTGCACTCGGTAAACCGTAATTTTACGCAAAAAGCGCGCGAAAAGCCGCGTTGCCTTTTGCAACTTGTCCATTTTAACAAATTACCGCTCTATTGTCAAACAAATTAAAGCATATTTTTATAATTTTCTTATACAATATTGTTATGCCCTCGCGGCGCAACGGAAAAAAGATTTTTCATAATAACCATTGACAAATTTTTACAAAAGTATTAAAATGGTTTCGGTAAAAAATTATCAAAAGGAGTTTTTCTCTATGAACAAACAAACCGTAAAAGATTTAAGATGCTTAAAAGGCAAACGCGTGCTCGTGCGTTGCGATTTCAACGTGCCCATCGTAAACGGCGTCATCACCGATGAAAACCGCATCAACGGCGCCCTGCCCACGATTCAGTATCTTATGGAAAAAGGCGCAAAGGTCATTCTCTGCTCGCACATGGGCAAACCCCACTCGATCTTTTCCGCCGAAGTAAAACTCAACAAAAAGGATCAGAAAAAGATCGACAAAGGCGAAACGACCGCCGAAGCGATCATCGAAAAAGCCAAGAAGGACGAGCCCAAAAAGCTCACTCTCGCCCCCGTCGCGGCGCGCCTCAATGAGCTGCTGGGCGGAAAAGTGGCGTTTGCCGCCGACGTCGTCGGTCCCGACGCGCAGGCGAAAGTCGCCGCTTGCAAAGACGGCGAATGCGTCCTGCTTGAAAACCTTCGCTTCCACTGGGAAGAAGAGAAAAAGGATCTCGAATTCTGCAAGAAGCTTGCCGCTTACTGCGATATCTATGTAAACGACGCGTTCGGCACGGCACACCGTTCGCACGCGTCCACGGCGGCGATCGTCGAGTACGGCCTTGTAAAGAAAGCCGTGTGCGGGTTCCTCATCGAAAAGGAACTCACCGTCATGGCGGATTCGCTCGAACACCCCACCCACCCCTTCGTGGCGATCCTCGGCGGCGCAAAGGTTGCCGACAAACTCAACGTTATTTCCAACCTGCTTGAAAAATGCGATACGCTCATCATCGGCGGCGGTATGGCTTACACCTTTATCAAGGCGCAGGGCGGCAACATCGGCACCTCGCTCGTCGACGACGAGAAACTCGACTACTGCAAAGAAATGATCGCCAAAGCGAAGGCGGCAGGCAAAGAATTGTTGTTGCCCGTCGATACCGTTATCGCGAAATCCTTCCCCGATCCCATCGACGCGCCCGTCGACGTGACCACCGTTCCTTCGAGCGAGATCCCTGCGGACAGCATGGGGCTCGATATCGGCGAAAAGACGCGCGCCCTCTTTGCGGACAAAATCAAAACGGCAAAGACGGTTATCTGGAACGGTCCTATGGGCGTATTCGAGAATCCCACTCTTGCTGCGGGCACGGTAGCCGTGGCGGCGGCAATGGCGGAAGCCAAGGGCGCTACAACCATCGTCGGCGGCGGCGACAGCGCGGCAGCTTGCGCGCAGTTCGGTTACGCCGATAAGGTTACGCACGTTTCCACGGGCGGCGGCGCTTCCCTCGAACTGTTCGAAGGCAAAGTCCTTCCCGGTATCGCCTGCCTCAACGAGAAGAAGTAAAAAAACATTTCGAAAAACCTGCGGTTTTCCGCAGGTTTTTTTATTTTTCTTCGGTCGAGAAAAAGACCTCTTTCATAAGGCGTACCCCCGCAAGAAACCCTTCGCGGAAACATGTATGCGCCTGCTGCGCCTCTAAATCCGCAAAGCCGTTCATCAATTTAGTAAGAATTTTCTGTTTCTTTTCCGACAACGCTTTCCTTAAAATATCGCCGTATCGCAACACTTCCTCTAACAAACAATCATATTCTTCCCCTAATTTAATAAAATCGTACTTCTCGATAAAATCATAGTAAAGCAAATCGATCGGTGAATTTTTCATAAAAATCCCTTCCTTTTTGAATTTATAAATATTTTATCACTTTAATAAAAATAAATCATGGATTACTGTTAATGACAGTGAAAAAATTTTATTCTTTATGTCATTTCGAGCGCAGCCGAGAAATCTCACTTCAAAACCGAGATGTCTCCGCTTCGGTCGACATGACAATAAAGCAAGTCGGTACGATAATGTAGCCAATCGCAACGGTGTCATTTCGAGCGCAGTCGAGAAATCTCACTTCAAAATCGAGATGCCTCCGCTTCGGTCGGCATGACAGAAAAACACAACGGCACGACAAAACAGCAAAACAAAAATATTTTCCGAAAAATTCCCTTAGCGCGTTGCTATTCCCGCGCGGTTGTGTTATAATATGGAAAGAATTTATTAACAGGAGTTTATTATGCGTAAACCTATTATTGCAGGAAACTGGAAAATGAACAACACGGCAAGCGAGGGCGTGGCGCTCTTGAACGCGCTTAAACCGCTTGTGAAAGACGCAAACTGCGAAGTCGTCGCGTGCGTTCCCGCCATCGATATCCCCGCCGCCGCCGAGGCGGTGAAAGGCTCGAACATCGCCCTCGGCGCACAGAACGTGCACTTTGAGGCAAAAGGCGCTTACACGGGTGAAATTTCCGCCGCCATGCTCAAAGAATACGGCGTGAAATACGTCATCATCGGGCACAGCGAACGCCGCCAATATTTCGGTGAAACCGACGAAACGGTGAACAAGCGCACGCTTGCCGCGCTCAACGCGGGGCTGATCCCCATCGTCTGCATCGGCGAGCTTTTGGAAGAGCGCGAAAACGGCAAGACCGAAGAAGTGCTCGACAGACAGATCGTCGAAGGCATGAAGGGAATCGACGATATTTCGAAAATCGTCATCGCATACGAACCTGTATGGGCGATCGGCACGGGCAAGACGGCGACCCCCGAACAGGCGAACGAAACCATCGGTTATATCCGCAAGAAAGTTGCCGAAACCTTCTGCCCCAAATGCGCCGAAAAGGTACGCATTCAGTACGGCGGCAGCATGAACGCGGGCAACTGCAAACAACTCATGGCGATGAGCGAGATCGACGGCGGCCTGATCGGCGGCGCGTCGCTCAAAGCGCCCGACTTCGCCACGATCGTCAATTACGACAAATAAGCATAAAAACGTTAAAAAAAGCCCCTTCCCGAAGGAAGGGGCTTTTCCGTTTCACAAAACGGCTTTCTTATTCGCCGTCGTTCTTTTTGGATTTCTTCGTAACCGCTACCGCCGTTGCCGCAATCGCAAGCGCGCTTGCCGCAGCGAACGCCGAAACAAATCCGACTGCCGAACCGCAGCCTTTCTTTGCGGGCTTTTCGGGAACTTCGGGATTGTCGGGATTACCGGGGGTCTCGGGGATTTCGGGATCGGGAATGTTCTGCTCGTACACGTTGACGTCCTTACCTTCAAACGCCGTTACGGTCACGACCGAAGCCGCCGTCGCGCTGTTCGTATCGATCGAGAGCATGCACGCGCCCGTGCGGAAACCTTTCAGATCGCTGATATCGAGCGAACGTCCGCATACGTTGAGCGAGAGCGCCCCGTCCGCCGCACTGATCTGCAACGACTGCAACCCTTTCGCCGACGTGTTGTTCTCGTTGCTTGCAATGTTCACGCCGCGCTGCACGGGCGCCAGCACGATTCCGCCTTCCGCATTCGTGATACCGTAGCGCACATAAAGCGCGTTGTTCGTGCTGCTCACTTCTTCGTCCGCAAAGTTCGCGTAGAGCGTAACCGAGAGCGTATAACCCGTGTAAGGATCGTAGAATTTCAGCGTAACCGAAGTTGCCTCGGCATTACGCGAATTTTCGTAATAGGCGTCTACCGTGTTAAAATCGATCGCGAACGTATAACCCTCGTTCAGATTATAAAGTTTCGCAATATCCGCGGCAATCTTGCCCGTGATCTTATGCGTGTTGTCAACCGATTTCACGCTGCCAAGCCCCGCGGAGCTGACGCCCTTGTCGTTCCAAGCACGCACGATCGCGTAGCAGGGATAGAGTTGCGAACCGCTGATCGCAATGAATTCCTGCGTCCCCTTTTCATTTTTCAGGGCGGCGGCTTTGACGGTAAGCGTGCCGTTTTCAAACGACCACAAGCCGTTTTCAAGCATCTCTTCGCCTGCAAGCACGCCGTTCACCGTTGTCACGTCCGCAAGCGGAATTTTGACGTCGGCAAGCGCGCCGAGCGTGGCATAACCGATGCTCGCGCCGTTCATGTTGCTCGACGAATACGCCATACGGAACGACGTGCCCGTCTTGTTCACGGTATCGTAAAGATAGACGGTGCCCGATTTCGTGAATACTTTGTTCGTAAAGTAAGCCGCTTTTACCGTAAGCGTGCCCGCTTCCGCGTCGTACGCAAATTGCGCCGCGGGAATTTCCGCACCCGTTTCGTCTTTGAGCGTAAGATTGCCGCTCGTGTTGCTGAGTTTCAACACGAAATCCTCTGCCTTCGCCAGATCCATAGCGTACGCCCCGTCTTTATCGGGCGTTTCGATGACAACGGGATTGATATTCGTGTTTACGGTAAAGGGAATGGTTTTCCCCTTATTCGCATTGAAGAAGAACCCGACGTACGCCTTTCCGTCCGCAAAAGCAGCCTGCGTTTTTTCGGGCGTGGCGATTTTTTCGCCGTTGATTTTCAACCAGCCTTCCGAAGCCGTTTCGGGGTGGAAGTACACTTCCAGCGTGTTGTTTTTCATCGTAACCTGCGGATAGCTGAGGTTACTCGACGAACCGCCGACGATGCCCTTCATCTTCTGGAAATCGTTTCTGCCCGATCCGAAGAAAATCATAGCAAGTTGCGCGTCGGCGCTTTCGGTGAACGAATCGGAAACGGTAGGCGTATCGAAAATACCGAAATACGTCCATTCGCAATCAAACGGCACCTCGCCGAACTCGATGACAATGGGTTTGGTCACGTCGATCGCCGTGGAATTAAAAAGACGAGTCGAAAGCGTTGCTTCCGCAAATTTGTTCATCTCCGCCGTGGAATAATATTCGTCCTGCACGAGCGTATCCTTTACATAATCGACGCTGCGGTAGATCCAACCGTCCGTTTCGGGGGCGATCCAAACGGTCGTTTCGAGCGAATGCGTGCCGAACTCGATGACAAAGAGTTGCGTTCTGTATGTTTCGCATACTTTTGCGAGATATTCCTTTTTGATCGTAATCGTATTGATTACCCTTCCGCTTTCGTCGGGTTCGGCTCTCGTAACGGTGTAATCATCCGCCGTAAGCGGTTTGGTTTTATCGATATCCTTCGCTCTCACCGCGCCGTATATCCTTACGGTTTCAGCGTTGATCTCGGTCGTGCCGTCATAATCGAAAAGCACTTCGACGTCCTGTATCCCGTCCGCAATAATCTCAGGTTCGGTCACCAGTACGGGCGGCTCTTCGAAGAGAACGCTGAGCGCGGCGTTCCCCGTACCGTAGAGCTGTCTCGGTTCGGTTTCGGTCGCCTTTTTGTAGACTTCGAGCGTGACAAACGATGTCGTATCGAGGTACTGTTCGTTATCGGGATTATTGAACCAGTCTTTATTAATCGTCGTTTCGATATATGCTTTTGCTTTTGCGCTTGTCGCCTGCGGCGTAAGCGTATATTCGTCTGATGCGAGCGTATGTCCGTTGACTTTGACGACGTATTCGTACTGATCGAAGTTTTCCCCTAACTTCGTATCGAGAAAACTTCTCGTGCGGAACGTGACGTCCGCCGTGTTTTTACGGAATTTGATCGTTTCCGCCGTCCCGGGCTTGCTTGAGGATTGCACGGTATACGTGCTGCCCGGTTCGGTGAGATACGCCACGCCGCCCGCCATTGCGTTAAAATGAACGGCATAATAGCAACCGTTCGGGAAATTCGCGGTCGTCAGATCGTAAAGCAACGAAGTCTTCTGCCCTGCCGTTGCCGTCCCGTCGGAACTTTTCAACATCGTGTTGGAATATGCGATCCAGGAATAATCGACCTCGCCGCCTTCTTCCGCCGCTTCGCCCGTACCGATATGGATCGAAATGCCGATCATCTGTTTACTCCATGAAATCGAAGCGCCGGTCGTAATGCCGATCGCGGCGGGATTTCCGTCCGATCTATAATATTGCGCGCTATTGTGTTGGAAAATAATGCTGTTCATCGGGAAATCGGTCGTGGAATGCGCCGCGCCCAACGGCCAGCTGTACCGACTGCAATTCGACAACCCGTTTACGAGCGTCATACCGCTCCAACCGTCAAAACCGTCGAAATATGCGTTAAAACTAATCGTGCGGTCGGGTGCTTCTAATATATTTGTGGTATTATAACCGACAAACGATTTGTTAGCTACGGTCACCCCCGCGTCGTTCATCGTGCCGACGTTTTTCCAGGTCGATACAACCGTTTCCCCTTCTGCCGAGGCGTCCTGCACGTTTGCGCCCGCCGCAAACCCGAGCGACGCCGCCGAAATGCAAAGCGCGGATAAAACGACGAGCGACGCCGTTTTGAGTTTTGTTCCTTCTTTCATACGTTTCCTCCTTTTTTATAAAACCGTTGTCACGGTAATATCCTTTTTCTGTTCCTTCCGCTCAATACGCGAGACGGTAGGTATAATTGAGCCTGCCGATCGGCGCACATTCACCGCCGCCGTAAAACGCCATCGGATCCCCGAACGTAAAACAGCAAACGCCGTCGTTTTCCTTCGTCGAACGGTTGGCAAAGAGATTGTCGCATACTTTTACGCCGATCTGGTAAGCGCTCGTCACCCCGATCGCCTCTAACGGAATGCGGTAACTGATCATGTCGTTTTCCGTATGCAGATCGGCACGCGTTTCCAGCGGCTCGGCATAAATCTTGCCGCCCTTTACCGAAAGCCGCTCGATCGAGGTTTTCTCGCCCGACGGACTGCGGTTAATTACGAAATTATAATTTTCCCAGCCGCCTTTTGCGCCCGTGGAAAGATATAAATTCATCCAGCAATCGTCGCCCGCCTCGTAAGCCGTCACCGCCTGTTTGGTTTTGGCAAGAACGTAAAGATATTCGCTGTCGTTGGCGATCTTCACATATTCCACGTCGTTCCGCGCCGAAGTATCGGTGTAGGTATACACGCCGCCCACGCTCTTTGCGTTGCGATTCTTGACGCCGCCCGAAAGATCGACGAACTTTGCCTGCACGTTCTGCCATGCCGCCAGATCGTCGTATTTCAGCGTCTGTTTCTTCCACATCGCGGCATCGGATTGCCGTTCCGACGCGCTTGCTTTGAACCGCGCCACGTTTTCGGCAAGCTGCATGTAATAATTATCGGCATATCCGCCGCTGTCGCGCATCATCTCGATATCGCGCGAAAAGGCGACGTCGAAGGTATCTACGAACGTAGCGTGCCCCATTCCCTGATCGAATTTCTGCGCCACCCATTCGTTCCAGCCCGTGACCGTTACGAGCCACACTTCGTCTTTGCCCGTTTTGTTGCCCGCATTCACGGCGTTATCCCACTGTTCCGCGAAATTGTTACCGTAGTTGGCAAGTTCCTTGTCGTCCGATTCGTAAGCGTAGCGCATGGATCCCGAGGCGCTTCTGCCGCGGTAAGTATAGGTGTAGCGCTCTTCGCTACGCGCAAGAAACGCTTCCGACGACCAATGCCCTTCGAGGTGTTGCGCGATCGAAACGTTCATGAAACCGTTGTAGTTTTCCTGCGGAAGAACGTAATCCATCCAGGGGAATCCGTTGGCATAAGAACCGGAGTTGACCTGCGTCGGCCACACCACGTTGCGGAACCAGAACGCGTCGTAAGCCGCCTTATTCAGAAAGTCGTTGCGGTTTATGGTGTAGGTAACGAGCATGGGCTTGCCCGAAGGATTGCGCTGTTCGTCCGCCGTGAACCAACAGGATTTATATTTGCCGTTTTCATAATTGTAGTAATTATGATACACCCACTCGACCACTTTGGAACGCGCCGCATCGCCCGCCGAACCCGTACCCGTGTAGGGATTGCACACGACGGGAACAATCTTCGGCACGTCGAACCCGAGCGCCTGCATTTCGAGAATGCAATCCATCAGCGCATAGGTCGCATTCGTGTAAATATTGTTTGGCGTATTCGTGCCGTTGGGGCTTGCATTCGTAAAATCGAGATACAAAAAGTCGATTCCCGCATAGGTAAGCAGTTCGAGGTGGCGCATGATCACCCACTTATCTTCCGAAGTATAGTAACCGTAGAACGGTTCTTCGAAATAGTGGAAGGCATTCATGGGCGAGAGCGCGGCATTATACGCCGCCGAACCCGCCAACGCCCAGAGCGGATTGTTTTTTGTATCGTATTCGCCGTACTCTTCGAGCAGTTTGGAAATATCGTAGGGATAATTCGAACTGTTGAGCCACAGGAAGTAGAACAGCCCCACATATTTTCCGTCTTTGGGTGCCGAAGTAGGATTGAGTTTCCTGCCCGTGGCGTCCGTTCCCGAAAGCTGTGTGCGCGTGAATACCTGATCGCCGAGCGAAAGCAGACTTTGCGTATAGCCGCCGTCGTATGCGTCGGCATGATCGGTGCCGTATTCGTACGGTTGCGTCACGGGCGGATCGCCGCCCGGAAGATCCCCGCCCGGTTGATCGCCGTCCGGATCGGCGGGTTTTTGTCCGCACCCCGCACAGGCGGCAAGCACAACCGAACAAGCCAGAAAGAGCGCAAGCGCTTTGCGGGAAGTTTTCCCTTTTCCGTCCACCGTTTTCCCCTCCTTATTTGGTATAATAGCTGTAACTGATCCTGCCGATCGGCGCGCAATCGCCGTTTGTGTAAAGATCGGTCACGTCGAAATCCTTTTGCAGATTATCCGTCACTTTGAAACGCAACCCGAATGCCGTTCCGCTCAGCCCGACCGCCTCTTTTTTGACCTTGAAGAGCATATGATTGCCCTTTGCCGTCACCTCGCATTCGCCCGCGGATTCGAACTTTCCGTCCTTAACCCGATCGATCGAAGCCTTTCCGTTCGACGCCTTGCGGTTGATAACGTAATTCAACCCCGCAAACCCTTCGTCCGTTCCGCCCGTTCCGAGCCAGAGATTCATATAACGCGTATCGTCCGCTGCCCGTTCGGTGAGCGGATCAACGGTCGTCACGAGGAAATAAAGATCGTCGCCCTGCACGGCGGCGCGCACCTCTTTGATGTCGTTGCGCCCCGTATCGTTTTTATAATGATTGCTGCCCGCGCCCGCATGATCGCGCGGCAACGTTTCTTTGACGAGATCGGCGTATGCCGCAATGTCTTCCCAGTTGGCAAGATCATACAAATCGACGTTTGCCGCGACGGCGGACTGATCGTTGCTGACCGACCCCGCGCCTTTGTAACTGCGGATATGCTGAACGAGTTGCAGGAAACAGTTATCGAGATAACCGCCGTTCATCATTTCGATATCGCGCGAAAATTCCATGTTGAAGGTATCCACGAAATAGCCGTAATTCTCGCCGAGCAGCGGATCTTTCGATTGCTTTTGCGCCACCCATTCATTCCAGCCCGTGACGAATACGAGGTCGATCGAATCGTTGTTTATCGCCGTCGCCCATTGCTCGTCGAAATTGACGTTTTTCAAGGCGTTTTCGTAATTGTTCGCGCCCGTTTCGTGCGAATAACCCCTGCCCCAGTTGGCGTTGTAATAGCGTTCCGCCTTTTCGGGCGTGATCACCGCCTTCAAAGAATCGGAAAGCGTCGAATAGGCGTACGGCGCGCACAGACCCGAAATCGAAAAATTGATGCCCGAAAGCGGAACGTCGCTCGGGCCGCCGATCGCCGTGTGTTGCGAAACCGAAACGTTCATGATCTTATAACCCTGCGCGCTGTCGCGGAAGGTTTCCTGCGGATAACGCCAGCTCATCCAGGGGAAATTATTCTCATCGTAAGCGCGGTTGGGCCACTGCGCTTTTTTGAAATAAAAGCGTTCGGAGATCTTTGCGTTGGAACCCGTATAAGTGCCGAGGATCCAGGGTTTTTCTCCCCTGCCCGTAAACCAGAGTTCGTCGTATGTATTACGGCGGTAAAAGGCGTTATAGATGCTCGTGATCATGCCCGAGCTGTCGCTGTTGGTCATGAACATGACCTTCGGAACCTTGTAACCGAGCTGCGAATATTCGAGCAGCACGTCGAGCACTTTCTGCGCGGCGGCGGCATAATAATCGTTGTTCGTCGTGTCGAAACAGATAAAATCCAACCCCGCATTCATGAACAGTTCCACATGCTTGCGCACGACCCATTCGTCCTCGACCTGATAATATCCGTACATGGGTTCGCCCCACCAGGTGAAAGCGGGCGCCCCGCTCACGTCGGTTCCCGTCACCGTCCTCTCGGATTTGTTGTCTTTGACGAAATCTTCGATCGTGGTATCGTTCGACGCCTGCGAAAGCCACAGGAAGTAAAACACACCCACGATTTTGTCGTTGTATTCCTCGACGGCGGAAAACGCATTGTCGTAATCGCCGCTGCCCGCCGTGCGCAGAAACCCCGTCTGCAAATCGGTTTGGTCGAGCGCGCCCGTCAGTTCGCGCCGACCGTTTCCCGTGCCGCAGGCGACGGCTGTGCACAGCATGCTCAGCGTCAACCCCGCCGCAAGAAGGGAAGGTAATACCTTTTTCATAAGCACTCCTTACGCCGTAGTATTGAACGGCGAATTGACGAGGTTATTCGTAGCCGACGCCACATTCGCGGGATCGGTATAAATCAGATTGCTGTCGGCGGCATAGCTTGCAAATCCGCTCTTGATGGTTTGAAAGAGCGTATCGCCCGACCATGTTTTATCCGCGCCGCAGAAATAATCGGAAAGAATGGTGCCGACCTGCGCTTTCACATAAGTATTGCTGCCGCCCACCGTTGCGTTTTTCATGCCCGTACCCTTGCCGAAAATGGTGTAAGGCGAAGCCGAGCAGTCGCCGTTGGACACCACCGAACGGGTGAAATCGACCGCAGTCGGAATTTCGACGTCCTTCACCAGCTGGCGAGAAACAATGGGCGCGTTGTTCTCGCTCACATAGGTCGCGTAGATATACGATTGCCCCGTAGGCGAGAGCAGGAAACGCAGGAAGTCGACGGCGATTTCGTCTTTCGAAGTCGAACCCGTGCTCAGAACCCCGAAGCACTCGTTCGGCCCGCCGAACGCGCGCACGTTATCGGCAACGCCTTCCAGCGACGATTCCATCGCGGGAAGAAGGAACCAGCCGAGTTCGCTGCCGATGACTTCGCCGCTCGGATAGGTCGTCACACCGCCCGCCTCGGTTTTGAAGGCGTCGCGGTACGTTCTCACATAATTGAGATCTTCGATATAGAAGAGTTTCATGTCTTTATACGATCCGCCCTTATTCTCGAACGTGATCGTCGTTTCGTTGAAACGCGAGAAGTTATCGTTATACGAAGCCGTTGCGTCGGAATAAGCCAACAGCCCGTAAAGATTTTCCATCACCTCTTTATAGCGTGCCGAAGAAGGTCCGTAGGTCTGCGCGTTGTTGAAGTACTTATCGACGATTTTATTGAGGTTATAAGTATATTTATCGGTGGCGTCAATCGTGGGATCGTTCGCGCTGTACTGCCACGCCGCGTCGATATCGGCAACGTAACTGAACTCGCCCTCGGCGGAATGCACGTCGCGCGTGAAATCGCGGAAATACTGATCGAGATACATATTGATCATGCGGGCAAGCATATTGAAACTGTCTTCGCCGCACGACTGCGCACTGCGCGAAAGCGCAAGCGGAGTTTTGAAATTGAGTTCGGTTTTTTCCTGCGCCGTTTTCAGGGCGTTCATCATCCAGTTCCAACTGATCTTGCCTGCGTCGACCGTGCCGTCCGCGCCGACGGCGTCGTCCCCTTCCATCACCGCTTTCATCGCGGCTTTGTTATAAAACGCCACCGAATAGTTGGCGGAATAGCTCAGCCCGGGCACGGTAAGCGAAGAACCCGACTGCACCGAACGGTAAGCGTCGGCTTCCAAGGCGTCGAGCCAAGCGCTGTTCCCCTCGATGAAGGGATTCTTTTCTTCGAGATATCCCGTCAGATCGACGATTTTATCGGTGCCGTAATATTCGGGCAATACCGAGGTATTGGCGATCGTGGGATTGCTGACATTCTGAATGGTGTTGCGCAGATTCTGGTTATACGCGTCGGGATCGGTGTTGTTGCGCACGCGCACCGAAATGTTGTTTCCTTTTTCGTACTGATAGTCCTCGTACGCATAGGCGACGCTCTCGAGCGCGCGCTGCTCGATGATGTTCACCGAAGTATAAAAATCAATGGTTGCCGTGACGCCTTGTGACGGCGTGCCGCCGGGATTGTCCCCGCCCGGAGTATTTCCGCCGGGATTGTCCCCGCCCGGATTGTTGCCCGAGCCGCCGCAGCCCGCAAGCCCCGCGATGAGGCAAACCCCCAGCCCGAGAGCCGCCGCTTTCAAAAATTTGTTCATACTTTATTTCCTCCTTCTTCCGATACCGCCGTTCTTTACGGCCGATATTGATTACAATTTCATGCCGCTCGCATAATCCCCCGTGACAAAGAATTTAATCGATATCACGGTAGAGAATATGAGCGGAATACCCGCCACAAGATACATGGCGTACTGCACGCCCTGCGTGTAATTCATCACGATCGATTTGAGGTAAGGCATGAGCGTTCCCGCTTTGAGATCGTTTGCAAACAGCAACTGCGGCCACAGATAATCGTTGAAGATCGCGGCAAATATCCCGATGCCCTGCACCATCATGATGGGCACGCATAGCGGCAGACAGACGTTGAGAAACAGACGGAATTTATTCGCTCCATCGATCTGCGCCGCCTCGTAAAGCGAACGCGGGTGTTGCCCCATGAACACGCGCAGCATAAACACGCCCGAAATCTGATTGCCCGCAAGATAAGGCAGGATCAACCCGAGCCAGTTGCCCACAAGCCCCAGATTTTTGACGACCAGATAGGTGGGCGAAAGCAGAATGACGTTCGGCACGAGCATGGGCGCGATAAAAAGCAGGAACAACCCCTTTTTGCCCTTGAATTCGAACCATTGAAACAAGAACGCCACATAACAGCTCATGAGCATTACGGTCACGGTCGAAACGATATCGATGAGTAACGTTGCGAGCATGGGCATGGACAACACTTCGAAAGCGTTTTTGTAATTGACGAACGCCCATTCGCTCTTCGGCAACGTCCAGATCGGGTAAGCCGTAATATCCTGCGTCGTTTTAAGCGACATGATGATCGTGATCACGACGGGAAGAACGGTCAGAAAGAGAATGAGCAACAAGAGCACGGCGATGATGGTTTGCCGCACGATTTCCGCCGCCTTTCCGCTTTTCATTTTGATTTCCACCGTACGGCGGTTTGCATTGCTTGCATGAACGCTCATTTTGACCCCCCCTTACGATATCTGTTCTTTCTGCGAACGGAAATTAAGCGCCATCACAACGCCGAGGAACACGAACAGCAACAAGCCCATCACGCTTGCCACGCCGTAGTTTCCGTTCATGATCTCGCCGTAGATAAGCAGAGCGGGCGTTTTAATGAGCGCGCCCGATTCCGCGCCGTAAAGAATGTAGAGCGTAGCGTAATTCTGCACCGAGGCGATAAACGAAGTGATAAAGATATATTTGATTTGCGGCAGAATGAGCGGGATGTCAATCGTGACGATCCTGCGCCCCCACGAGCACCCGTCCAGACGCGCCGCCTCGAAAATCGAATTATTGATCCCGCCGAGCGCGCCGTAAAAAATCAGATAAGAACCGATCCAGGGCAACCCGAACGCGATGATCGAACACATGCGCGTCGCATATGACGCGCTGTTCACCCAGTTCTTCACGAAACCGGGCACAAACAAGCCGAGGAAAGCATTCATCAGGCTGTTTTCGGTTGCACCGAAAATGCCCTGCGCCCAGATAAGCGTCGTCGCCACGCCGGGAAGAATGCCGGGGATAAAGAGCAAAATGCGGATCCAAAGCGAAAACCGCTTGCTCTTTGCGGCAAAAATGAGTTCGGCGATAAAGAGCGGCGGAAGAATGGCTTTCACGATATCGGCAAGTAAAAATATCAGCATCGAACCAACCGAATTCCAGAAGATTTGATCGGTAAGAACGGCGGTAAAATTTTTGAAGCCGACAAACACCGACTTCGCGCCGGGAACGTAATCGAGAAAGGATAGCGAAAAGCCGAATATAATGGGCACATAATAAAAGGTGATAAGCAAAGCAAAGGGAATGATGAGAGAAAGATAAATGGTTTTTTTGCGCCACAGTTCGATACCGATCGCCTTCACGCCCGCGATCATCTTGTTGCGCGTGCTTTCGCGGATCGCAAAGAAAAACACGAGCGCGCACACGAGAAAGACGAGCGACAAGGCAAAGAATACCCACACAAGCGTTGCGAAAAGCGCAACCGACGCCGCAAACGATTCCGAATAGAAAATGACTTCGGGGTTTTCGATATTCGCCGTATCGCGCAACATAAAACAGTCGTCGTTCCATAAAATGAAGTTACAGCTGTCGCTCGCCGCCATGGTGAGCGTTACGCCGCGTTTTTGCGTATCGATTTTCGCCACGCCGCCGTTTTTGATCTTCGCAAGGAAATTTTCGCCCGTAGAAAAGACGTACGCCCCGTCGAGCGCCGTACGGATCGCCCCGTTATACACCGTTTGCCCTTCCGCAAAGGAATAGACAAGCAGCATATTGCCCTGCGTAACAAGCGAAAGTTCTTCTTCCGATGCCGATAGCGCGACGATCGTTTCATCGAGCGTAAGCAATTCGGTTTCCGATCCGCCGTCGGTGGAATATACGCCGCTGCGGTAGGCGTAATAGAGAACGTCGCCGCGCAACGCCATGCCGCCGATCGGGAAGGTTCCGCTCGCCTGTTTTATGAGTTCCGCATTCCCCTCTTTGGCAAAACGGAAGATCGAATAGCGGTTGCGCCCGTCGTTAAAGACCGCGCGCAAAAAGAGTGCCTCTTCGTTTTCGGAAACAATGAGCTGCGTATTCGTCACGTTGCCGACGATCGAATAAGGCGAATTGTATTTTATGTACGGCAGGGTACGGTCATCTTCTTCGGAATCGGAATAGCTTTTTGCGTCCGCGAGCAAGAAGGAATAAACCGTTCCGTCGGCATAGACGGCATAAACCGACTTATCGGTGACGACAAGGTCGTAAACGGCTTTCTCGTTGAGTTTGCCGACGTTCCAAAGCAACTCGCCCCGCTCGTCGAATGCAAACAATTCGCCTTCCTGCGTGCCCGCCACGCGGATATCCTCTTCCCCCGTCGCCATTTTGACGACGTTATAGGCGTTGAGATCGAGTCCCAAACTCATCGTGCGGTTGGAAAGTATGGCGGATACCACCGTCATGACAAGCGATGCGAGAAAAAGAAAAGCAGCCGCAAGAAACAGCGCAAAAAAAGTTTTTCTGCGCATCGCGCCCGCAACCGCCCGCCGTTCTTCTTCGGGCGTCTGCTCGTGCACGATTTCTTCCGTCTGCGTCATACCGTTTTCCCCCGCGTTTCACGGATAGATATTTTTTCAGTTCAAACCTTTTGAACTGAAAGCCGAAGGGGCGCCCCTTCGGAAAAAATTTTTTCTTACAAGCGCTCGATCTTGCCTATCCGTTTTGTTTTTACCGCATTATCATAGCAAGAAAGGATAATTTTGTCAATATTTATTCATTATATTGCATAAAAGTCATGATTGCCTTGCGAAATGAACACAAAACAATCAAATTCGCGCAAACAAACAAAAATCCCCTGCCGCAAGACAGGGGATTTTTTTCTTATCGTTATGCCGATTTTTTATAAACAACTTTGGGTTTTGCGCCGCTCAGAACACAGTCGCGCGTGATAATGACTTCTTCCACGTCCTTGCGCGAAGGGATGTCGTACATGACGTCGGTCATCAGCCCTTCGATGATTGTGCGCAAGCCGCGTGCGCCCGTTTTTAAGCGGATCGCCGTGCCCGCAATTTCACGGACGGCACCCTCTTCCACGGTCAGTTTCACGCCGTCTAACCCCACGAGTTTCTGATACTGTTTGATGACGGCGTTTCTGGGCTGCGTCAAGATATTGACGAGCGCATCCTCGTCGAGCGCCTGCAAACTCACCACAATGGGAATTCTGCCCACAAATTCGGGAATTAAACCGAACTTAGTCAGATCCTGCGGTTTCACGTCGTCGAGCATGGCATAATCGACCTCGTTTGCACCGAGCTTGACTTTGCCGCCGAACCCCAGCCCCGAATCGTCCTGCCGCGCGCTTACGATTTTATCAAGCCCCACGAACGCGCCGCCGCAGATGAAGAGGATGTTCGTCGTATCGATGCGCATGCAATCCTGCTGCGGGTGTTTTCTGCCGCCCTGCGGGGGCACGTTGGCAACCGTGCTTTCGATGATCTTCAACAGCGCCTGCTGCACGCCCTCGCCCGAAACGTCGCGCGTGATCGAAACGTTCTCGCCTTTTCGGGCGATCTTGTCGATTTCGTCGATATAAATAATGCCGCGCTGGGCGCGCTCGATATCGTAATCGGCGTTCTGAATAAGTTTGAGAAGGATATTTTCCACGTCCTCGCCGACGTAACCCGCCTCGGTGAGCGTCGTCGCGTCGGAAGTAGCGAAGGGTACGTTCAGAATCTTCGCAAGCGTGCGCGCAAGCAGCGTTTTGCCGCTGCCCGTCGGGCCGAGCAACAGAATATTGCTCTTTTCGATTTCCACGTCGTCGTCTTTCTTGCCTTCCAGCATGGAATTGATGCGCTTATAGTGGTTATAAACGGCAACCGAAAGCACGCGCTTCGCCTTATCCTGCCCGATGATATATTCGTCGAGCTCGGCTTTGATTTCGGCGGGCTTTTTGAGCGTGACCGGTTCGGCGTTCTGCACGGGCATATTCGAGAGCATGTCGTTGCAAAGTTGCACGCACTCGTCGCAGATAAACACCCCGTCAGGCCCCGCGATCAGTTTTTTCGTCTTCGCCTTTTCTTTTCCGCAGAAACTGCAACTCTGTTCGTTTTTATCGATTCCCATTAAACTCTTCCTTCCCTCCCTGCAAACTGATTATCTCTTTACGTACACTCTGTCGATCAACCCGTAGGAAAGCGCTTCGTCCGCGGAAAGATAATTATCGCGGTCGGTATCGCGTTCGATAATATCCACGGGTTTACCCGTATTTTCGCTGAGAATGCGGTTCATTTTCGCCTTGATTCTCATGATATGTTCGGCCTGAATCTTGATATCGCTCGCCTGACCCTGCGCGCCGCCCAAAGGCTGATGGATCATGATTTCGCTGTTCGCAAGCGCAAAACGTTTGCCCTTTGCGCCCGAAGAAAGCAGGAACGCGCCCATCGAGGCGGCAAGCCCGATGCAGATCGTCGAAACGTCGCACTTGATATAATTCATGGTATCGTAAATCGCCATACCGGCGGAAACCGAGCCGCCGGGGCTGTTGATATACAGGCTGATGTCCTTCGTCGGATCTTTACCCTCGAGGTAAATGAGCTGCGCGACGATGGTATTCGCCATCGCGTCCTCGATTTCCCCGCTTAAAAAGATAATTCTGTCTTCGAGCAGACGGGAATAAAGATCGTAACTGCGTTCCCCGCCCGAAGTGCGCTCCACTACGTAAGGAACCAAAACGTTTTTTTCCTGCATTATTCGTCTCCTTTCTTCGCCTTCGCCGCCGTCTTTTTGGGCGCAGGCTTTTCCCCGTCCGCTTTCGGCGCGGCGGTTTTCGCCGTTTTCTTCGCCGCGGGTTTCTTCGCCGGTTCTTCTTTATAAGCGACCATTTCGTTCTTGGCTTTGAGCAGATCAAAAAGTTTCGTCACTTTAATGTCGCTTTCGATATAGCTGAGCTGTCTGGGATCGATTTCCTTGCGGTAAGCCTCGGGTTCCTTGCCCACGCTCTTCGCCTGTTCGGCGACTTTCTGCGCGATTTCCTCTTCGCTCGCCGTAATCTTTTCAAGCTCGATGATCTTTTCGATGATAAGCTGATGCAACACGGTGCGGCGCGCCTCTTCCTCGAAGTTCTTCTTGTATTCCGCACGCGTCGTGCCGATATAGGCAAGATAGTCTTCCATCTTGATGCCCTGATACATGAGATTGTATTCGAGGCGCTGCATCGACGCGTCTTCCTGTCTTTCGATCATGACGTCGGGAATTTCCGCCGTGGCGCCCTTGGCGATCTCGGTGAGAATGGAATTTTCGGTTTCGTTACGGGAACGGCTCTGCGCGTTCTTTTCAAGACGTTCGCGCACCTTCGCGCGGTATGCCTCGATCGATTCGCTGCCCATCTTCTTGGCAAATTCCTCGTCGAGCGCGGGCAAAACAAGCCCCATAATCTTATGCAGCGTCACCGTAAACACGGCGGGCTTGCCTTTGAGATTTTCCGCCTGATAATCGTCGGGGAACGTGACGTTGAGGTCTTTGGTTTCGCCGACCTTCATGCCGACGACCTGTTCCTCGAAACCGGGAATAAAGCGGTGCGAACCGAGCGTTAAATCGAACTTCTCGGCGCTGCCGCCCTCAAATTCCTCGCCGTCGCACTTGCCGACGAAATCGATGTTGACGGTATCCTTCATCTGCGCGGGGCGGTCGGTCACTTCGACGCGTTCGGCAATGCGTTCGCGCATCGCGTCGATATCGGCGTCGACGTCGGCATCCGTAACAGTATACTCATACTCGTTAATTTTTATACCCGTATACGCGGCAATTTGCACGTCGGGTTTTACGGGCACCGCCGCAACCAGCACAACCTTTTCGTCGCTGAGGTCCTCGACGGACAGCGCGGGATCGCCCACAGGGAAGATCGACGATTGTTCCTTTTCAAGGATCTGAGGATAGTTCTCGGCATAGAGAATATTGAGCGCGTCTTCGTAGAACAGCCCTTTTCCGTAATAGAGTTCCAAAACGTGTTTGGGCGCCTTGCCCTTACGGAAACCGTTCACGGCATATTTGTGTCTTGTTTCGCGGTAAGCCTTTTCGATCGCTTCCGACCATTCTGCCGCGTTAAAGGTGATCGTGATCTTAACGGTGCTCTTTTCTGCGGGTGCGGTTGTGTATTTCATCTTTTTACTCCTTTTCATTGGCACAAAACGTGCCGCGGCTGCCTGCAATGTATCCTGATCCTGATAAGCCGCAAGCAATATTTTATCATATCCGCGGTCAAAAGGAAAGCAATTTTCTTTACAATTTTGCAATTTTGTGGTATCATCGGCATGAAAACTTCGAGGTGAGAGCCATGCCGCAAGACGCGTTTACGCTTCGTTTGAGCGCGAAAGAACTCAACGCCGCCCTGCGCGGCGGAAAAATCAGCAAGATCGTACAGCCCGGGCGGGAAGAAACCGTCCTCTATATATACACGCAAAAAACCACGCTCAAACTCATTCTGAACGTAAATGCTTCCGATTGCGGCATTTATTTCACCGAACACGAGGTCGAAGCCCCTCTCGTTGCACCGAATTTCTGCATGTTGTTGCGCAAACACCTGCAAAATGCCGAAATTCTTTCGGTTTCCCTCGTCGGATTCGAGCGCATCGTCAAATTCGAACTTGCCTGCCGCTCGGACTTCAACGACTGCAAACGCGAGCTCTACGCCGAAATCATGGGCAAGTATTCCAACCTGATCTTAACCGAAAACGGCGTCATTTTAGGAGCGTTGAAAACGACTTCCGCCGACCTCACGGTCAAGCGCATGATCCTTACGGGCGCGAAATACACGCTTCCCGCCGCACAGGAAAAAGCCGACCCTTCCGACAAAACCGCACTCGCGCAGGCGCTTCGCGCGGTCACGGGCGATTTGGGCGGCGCAATTTTTGCGCGCGTCGCGGGACTCGCCCCCCATACGGCGGAACAAATCGCAAAAAGTTATACGGGCGGCGATCTTGCCGAACACGTTTACGGTTATATTTTCCGCGACGACCTTTCGCCCCGCGTCGGCGAACGGGATTTTTACGCACGCGAAAGCACGGGGATCGCCTTTGATACCCTCTCGCACGCACAGACGTATTTTTACGATTCCCGACGCAAGAAGAAGGGATTTGAAAACAAACGCAAACGGTTGCTCTCGGCTTGCGCTTCGGCGCTCAAAAAGCACGAAAAACGGCTGGCGCAGACAATCGAAAAACGCGAACAGTGCAAGGACTGCGAGCTTTTACGCATCAAAGGCGAATTGCTGACGGCGCACCTCTACGAAATCGGGCGCAACGCGGAAGGCGTGGAGCTTTACAATTATTACGACGGAAGCAACCTCAAAATCACGCTCGACCGCGCGCTCTCCCCCGCGCAGAACGCGCAGGCGTATTTTAAGCGTTACCGCAAACAAAAGCGCACGGCGGAATTTTTAGCGCCGCAGGAAGAGGAAACGCGGCGGGAAATCGAATATCTGCACACCCTTTTGGCGGCGATCGGCGCGGCGGAAGAGGAAGCCGACTTACCGCCGCTCGAAGAAGAATTGACCGCCGCCAAGCTCCTTGAACCGCCCAAAGAAAAAAAGCGCAAACAGCCGCAGGAAATCGGTTGGCGCGGGTACGAAAAAGACGGTTTTACGATTTACGCGGGGCGCAACAACCTGCAAAACGAAAAGCTCGTGCGCGCTTCCGCCCCCGACGATTTATGGCTGCATACGCAGAAATACCATTCCTGTCACGTCGTGATCCGCACCGAAGGCAGAAACGTGCCCGACGGCGTTCTGCTCTTCGCGGCGCAGATCTGCGCGCGCTATTCCGACGGCGGCGCGGGTAAGATCCCCGTCGACTACTGCAAGATCAAATACGTGAAAAAGCCCCCGAAATCCAAACCCGGTTTTATGATTTACACCGATTACAAAACGCTTTTAACGGAAGTCTGAAAGCGCGTCGGCGCCCCTTTCGATCAAGATGCCCTTCATGCTTTGCGTGCGGTTATGGAATTTCAAGATCCTATTCCTTTCGCTCTCGCTGCAGTTCAAAAGTATCTTGATCTCGGAATCGCGTTTTACGGCATCGACCGTGCAGACGATCCCGACGACGCCGTCCGACCCCGTTCCCACCCAAACGTCGATCCCGTCGCCGTCCGGAGAAGCGGTGTTTTTTAAGTAACCGTAAGCTACTTCATAGAGCAAGTGCGGGTAACGCGGGTGCGCACTGCCTTTCGGTCTGTCGATCACGATTTCCGATTGCGCAACGAGCCGGTCAAGCAATTCCCAAAATTCTTCGTTCATAAACCTCTCCGTACGTTTTTTTATTCATCATAACACAATCCGAACAAAAAAGCAAGGACGGTCCGTCCTTGCTTTTTATCCTTCCGCCGCGTGAAACGGCGGTTATTGTTTTTCGACTTTCGCCACGGTGAGCGTTACTTCGTCGCCGTTGATATTGTACGTTTTCGCGTATCCCGCGCCGCCGCCCTCTTGCACGCTTTGCGCTAAAACGTCATCGGCAAGCGAACCGCTCTTCAACACGCGTTCGCTGCGCCCCTGCGCCTTATAATACACTTCGATACGGTCGGTCACTTCAAAACCCGCTTCTTTGCGCATGGTCTGGATTTTGGAAACAAGCTCGCGTTCGCACCCTTCGTCGAGCAGCTCCTCGGTCAAATCGGTATCGAGCGCGACCGTGATCCCGCCTTCCGCGGCGGCGGCATAGCCCGCGCGCGGCTGCGTGAAGATCTGCAAATCCTCTTCGGAAAGCACGACCTCGCCGCCGAGGATCGCGTACGTTCCGCCGTTTTTCACCGCCTTGACCAACGCCGCCGCGTCGCATTCCTGCAAGTACGCCGTGATCTCTTTGAGCCGTTTTCCGTATTTCGGTCCGAGCGTTTTGAGCTGCGGTTTGAGCGTGTAGCCGATAAGCGCGTTTTCGTCCTGCGCGTAAGTCAGTTTTTTCACGTTTAGCTCGTCGAGCACGACGCCTTCGAGTTCGGGGGAAAGCGCGATAGCGCGTTCGCTCACGACGATCATCTCGGCAAGCGGCTGTCTGTTTTTCACCGCGCCCGCGTTGCGCGCCGCCCTGCCGAGCGCGACGACGGCAAGCACGTCGTCCATCGACTTTTCAAGCGCGGCATTCAGATAACTTTCGTCGCAAACGGGGAAATCGCACAGATGCACCGAAACGGGCGCGTCTTTGTAAAACTGCGGCACGAGGTTGCGATACATCATCTCCGACGTGAAGGGCGTAAACGGCGCGGTGAGCTTTGCAAGCGTAACGAGCACGGTGTAAAGCGTCGTATACGCCGCCGCCTTGTCTGCAGACATGCCTGCGCCCCAATAGCGGTCGCGTCCGCGGCGGACGTACCAATTCGAAAGCACGTCGGCAAAGTCCTGAATCTCGCGCGCGCTTTCGGTTATGTTGTAAACGGCAAGCTTTTCGTCCACCCGTTTCACAAGGGTGTTAAGCTTAGAGAGCACCCATTTATCCATGAGCGTGAGCGCGCACGATTTCAAATCGTATTGCGAAGGGTCGTAGCCGTCGATCTGCGCATAGAGCGCAAAGAACGCATACGTGTTCCACAGCGTGCCCTGATATTTGCGCTGTACCTCGGAAACGGCTTCCTGCCCGAACCGCGTGGGGATCCAAGGGAAGCTTCCCGTATAGAAATACCAGCGCACGGCGTCCGCGCCCTGCTTGTCGAGCACCGTCCACGGATCGACGACGTTGCCCTTATGCTTGCTCATCTTCACGCCGTTTTGGTCGTTCACGTGCCCGAGCACGATGCAGTTTTTGAAGGGCGCCCGATCGAACAGGATCGTCGAGATCACGAGCAGCGTATAGAACCAGCCGCGCGTCTGATCGACCGCCTCGGAGATAAAATCGGCGGGGAAGGTTTTTTCAAACAAATCCTTGTTTTCAAACGGATAATGATACTGCGCGAACGGCATCGATCCCGAATCGAACCAACAGTCGATGACTTCGCGCGTGCGCTTCATCTTGCCGCCGCACTGCGGGCACGAACAAGTCAGTTCGTCAAGATAAGGACGGTGCAGCTCGATGCCCTCGGGCGCGCCGCACTTGCGCCGCAGCTCCTCGCGCGAGCCGATCACTTCGATCTCGCCGCAGTCGGGGCACACCCACACGGGCAGCGGCGTTCCCCAATAGCGATCGCGCGAAAGCCCCCAATCGATTACGTTTTCAAGGAAATTACCCATGCGCCCTTCCTTGATCGTTTCGGGAATCCAATTAACAGAACGGTTGGCGGCGATCAATCTGTCTTTCACCGCCGTGGTCTTGATAAACCAACTTTCGCGCGCGTAATACATAAGCGGCGTATCGCACCGCCAGCAATGCGGATAATCATGCTCGAACGGCAGCGCTTTGAAGAGTTTTCCCTGCGTTTTCAGCAGATCGAGCACGACTTTATCGGCTTTTTTAATAAACAAACCGTTGAGTTCAGGGCATCGCGCATCGAATTTCCCCTGTTCGTTGACGAGCGAAAGCACGGGCAAGCCGTAATTTCTGCCCACGTTATAGTCGTCCTGTCCGAACGCGGGGGCGATATGCACCACGCCCGTGCCGTCGGTCAAGGTAACGTAAGGATCGCAAACGACCTCGTAAACGCGCTTCCAACTGTTTTTCGACGCCTGCAAATCGGCTTGCGCATATGAAAACAGCGCCTCGTAAGCAAGTCCCTCGTACTCTTTTCCCTTTTTCCGCCCGACAATCTCATATTCCTCGAAAAACTTGGGTACGAGCGCCTCGGCTAAAATGTAGCGCGTACCTTCCGCTTCGATCTCAACGTAATCTTCCTGCGGATTCATGCACAGCGCCACGTTGGAAGGCAGCGTCCACGGCGTCGTCGTCCAGGCAAGGATATAGGCGTTCTCCCTGCCTTTAACCGCAAACCGCGCGACGGCGGAAGTCTCCTTTACCGTCTTGTAGCCCTGCGCCACCTCGTGCGAGGAAATCGCCGTGCCGCAGCGCGGGCAGTAAGGCACGATCTTATGTCCCTTATAGAGCAGCCCCTTTTTGTGGATCTCTTTGAGCGCCCACCATTCGGACTCGACATAATCGTCGTGATAGGTGACGTAAGGGTTATCCATGTCGACCCAGTATCCGACGCGGTCCGACATCTTCTCCCATTCGCTCTTGTATTTCCAAACCGACTGCTTGCACTGACCGATAAACGGCTCGATACCGTACTTCTCGATATCCTGCTTTCCGTCCATGCCCAGCGTCTTTTCCACTTCGAGTTCGACGGGCAGCCCGTGCGTATCCCAACCGGCTTTCCGCAGTACATGCCTGCCCTTCATGGTTTGATAGCGCGGGATAATGTCCTTCATGACGCGCGTTAAGATATGCCCGATATGCGGCTTGCCGTTCGCCGTGGGCGGTCCGTCGAAAAAGGAAAACTCTTCCCCTTCCGCATTCTTTTCGATCGATTTCTCGAAAACTTCGTTCTCCTTCCAAAACGCGATAATCTCTTTCTCGCGCTCGACAAAATTCAACGACGTGTCTACTTTCTTATACATTTTGTTCAACCTCTCTGTCTAAAAAATAAGCCTTCGCGTTTCGGAATACGCGAAGGCATTTTAACCACCAAAACAAACTATCATTTGCCGCAAACGATAACGGATTGCGAACCCGCGCAAGGTTACTCGATTTCCCCTTGCGGGCTGGAAAGTGATACCCGCTTGCCGCTCAGCCGTTTCCTTTCACCGCACGGAAACTCTCTGTGGACTTCGCCTTGCAACGGACGCGTCTTTCTTCAACGCCGAAGATTAAAGTTGTTTCTATTATATCGCATACGCACGGTTTTGTAAAGCGGATTTGAGCAATTAGCCGAAAATTCCTTTGCGTACACGGATTTCCTTCACCGTAAAACCCGCCTGCGTCACGCATTCCGTCAGCGTTTCGTCGGGTAAATCGGTCTGAACAAAAATGATTTGCTTTTTGAAATTCGCACGGGCGTTTGTTACGCCGTCGAGCAAGCGCAGCTTCCGTTCCGCACGTTCCGCGCACTTTTTGCAACACATTCCGTCGACTTCGATTACCTTCTTCATGGTTCCAGTCTATCACCAATTCGGCAAAATGTAAAGCGAATGTGCCAGAAAATCCCTTGCAAAATTTTGCGCGCGATACTTGCTTTTTTTTACGCGGCTTGCTATAATAATGCCGACACCTGCGGTGTACGGGTCTTGAAGAACAGCGGAATCCACGAAATAACTTCGGGAGCGCCAGTCGGGATTGCTATGCAAGGTCTGCATTTATGCGGAAAGTCTGATGCCCTCTCGCTACGCACCCACCTGCTGAAAGCGGGTTACCCATTTTTCAAGCTACGGCACAGGCGGATGTCTTTTCTTTTCGCAAAAATTTTATTTTTGCCTTAAAAAACGGTTGCAAGATTGATTTGGTTATGATATAATCACATAGTATTTGAAACGGCCTTGTGGTCAAGCGGTTAAGACGGCGCCCTCTCACGGCGCAATCCCGGGTTCGATTCCCGGCAAGGTCACCAATGTTTTCGGGGTTTTTCGTAAGAAAAGCCCCGTTTTTCTACTCAAATATATGGGTATTTCTTCCTTTTTACTTACTGCCCCCAAATCTGCCCCCAAATTTTTTTGACGGTTTTTCCGTCTGAACGGAACCCCCGCGCACGGGTAAACCTCGTGCGCGGGGGATCTTTCTTTTTCGAACTTCGTTCAGACTTTTTTGGCTGTCTGGTCGCCCAATCTCTTCTGTTCGGTGTAACGCCAGCAGAGCACCGCGCCAACCTCGCAACACAGCAACGTTGCGAGGTGCACCTCGCGCGCGGTCTCTCGACGCGTCACCGCCAAAGCGGTGAAACCAAATAGTGGATTGTTCACCAGTCACCTCTGCTTTTTCGCTCAAAAATTGGACGGTTTCCCGTCCGTTTTTTTATATTCCGAATTCATCGTCGAAAAAGAACTCTTGAAACGATTTCCCGTCTATTTCAAAATGCTGCATGAAATCTTCGAGATCGTCAAACAAAAATTCAGGCGTTCCTGCTTTTTCTTCGTAAACGCAGATTTTTCCGCTTTGTCCACCGGAATAATCGAAATGATAAATACGCCCTTTATAAGTAAAAAAGAATTCCTGACCCGTTTCATACATATAAATAAGATCGTCGACCGTTTGTTTTTGCTCTTCATTACAACGCTGCAAATCAATCATTTTACCAAAGTCTCCTTTTTTTCTTTGCCTTATTTAGTTCCCGCTGCTCTTGTTTTGTCAATGGACGATCATCCATTCTGCCTTTTCCTACATAATCATGTCCATGATCATAAGGTTTATGCGTACCCCCAACATCTAAATCCTTAACCGCTACTCCATCATCACCATATTTTCGCCGTTGGATAAGTCGCCCGTCATTTTTTCCGTATTTATCCATGTTCGTATTCGGTTCCCCAGTAATCGGTGTCCTCATACTATCTAATTTTTCACCCTTTCGCTTAAAAAAAGTTGGTCGTTTTTCTTTACTTTCCATATTATAACACCTTTTCTTTGATTTTGCAATACCTGTTCAACTTTTATGTTCTTTGGCGTACTTCCGTTCCGCACGATCCCGCATACGGAATGCACGTTTCACGCGCTTAAATATATATGCCATGATCTTCCGCTGATACTTTTCGGGAACAAAATCCGCCGTATCGAGTGTTCCTCGAAACGTCGCGTAAATTTCTTCCAAGCATTTTTGTATACTTTGCAAATCATGATAATCCATTATGCCGCCTCTTTCTTCTTAGTCGTCTGATAAAACCCCTCGGGCAGTTCGTCGTCCACCGTTGCCAGATAGCGCACGTATTCGCTCACGTCATCGCCGAAACCCGTTCCCGAAACATAATCCAGATCTTCGTCCATATGACCTGCATAAAATTTCGGTTTGCAGTTCTGACTGTCATAACCTCGGAACACATTGTAATCTGCGGTTACTTCGAGTTCCTCGAAACACCCTTTATCCTGTTTCCCGCTTGTCATATAATGTTCGAACGCGCTGCTATCCGGCAACACACGCACGAGCCACCGCAACCCTATCGGCTTACCGTAACCGTCATTTTTAATCATCAGACGCACGATCTCGATGAACCGTGACAGTTCCCGGATATTAACGTCAATGAGCATGGGGCGCTGCGTATCCAACCAAACGTCCAGATCATTATGCCCGTGTTGCTCGTACCACCGCGATTGCCAATCCGGATAGTTACGGCTCATGCGGCTGTTCAGGTACTTCTGCGCCTCGGTGATAAAGATACTTTCGTACGGAAAATTAAAATGCGTCCGAACATGCGGATTTTCATAACCCAACCGAAACGGATTGATCCGCCGGCTATACCGCGGACTATAACCGAATTTGCGGAAGGTCATGTCAAAGTTCGACGAAACGCAGTGAAACGGCACCGTTTGCAAATGCGTGAACCCCTTTTCATACTTATCCTGGATCGCTTTCCGCATGAGCGTGTTGCGCTCGAAATCGAATGCCGTTTCCCGCGCCATGTGCGCCAAAAAGCAGGTTTTCCCCGTTCGCGGCGGGGCGAATACGATCGTGATCATCCTTTCCCCCTTGCCTTCCGTATCAATGCAGCAATCCCTCTAAACGGCAAGCAGATAAGCCACCAAAGCCCCTTGAAAAGCCACGCTATGCCTTTTACAATGGCGTAGAACACGTCGGGAAAGAATTTGATCAGCAACGGCAGCACGATCAACAACGCCACCGCAATGATGATCAGCACCAACGCCCATTGCGGCAAGCCCGTTTTCTGCGACAGCCATTTCAGGAAGTTGAACACTTCGTCCGTGCCGATCGGGCGCGTGCTGCTCGTCTGCCGGTTCGCCACCACACCCATGCTGTACACCTCGTCGTTCGCCTCGAACTCTAAATTCAGCAACAGCACGTCCGACACGATCTCACCCGTCGTGGTACAGCCGTTCACGATCGTCCAGATAAACCCGAACGGCACAAGCGCGCAGATCAATACGTCTTTGCCGCCCGCCTCGCACACGAACCGGCTTTCGTAAAAGTTCAACACCCACTGATATTCCGATATCTTCTTGCTTTCCTCTTCCGTCCAATTTACCTCATGCAGGAAATAATCTACCGACGCGATACGGTTCCATTGATTCGATGAACCGAACCACCCGCCGCCGTCGTTCTCGACCATTTCCCCGTGCGTCAATCGTTTCTTATGGTACACCGGTTCATAGTACTTCGTTTTCTGCCCTTCCCGCGCCCAATACGCCGTGGAATAGAATTCCAGATCCGCCGTCACGATCCGGTCTATGTCGCGGTCGGTATTAAACGCCACGAAATGCGCGTCGCAATATTTCGTGCCGTCCCAATAAAAGCCGTCGTTATAACGCTTGAACCCGACCATTTCGTCCGTGACAACGATCACTTCCGACACCGACTTTTCATATGTAACTTCTTCGCCTGCCGTGATCACCGTCCAGAGCTGCCCCACGCGATAACCGATTTCGCCCGTTTTATTGTCGTTGTCCGGCTCGATATCGATCCCGAAGATATAAGGACGCAGAATATTACTGATATTGTAATACCGCACGCTTGTTTCGGCGAGCTGAAACCCGACCACGCGATACTTAAAGAACACGCCCATGCAATCGACGAACGACAACTTGTAATTGTCAAACGTGAGCGACGCCATATTGTTCTGATCCCGCGCGATATTGACCGAGCTTGCCTTTACGCTGCGCTTTGCCACCGGCTGATAAACGTATAGCAAAAGCTCGCCGTCCGTGCTTTCTGCGATCTGGATCAATTCCATGCTGTAATCGTCCGCACGCTGTTCCCAGGCGTCCGGATCAAACGAAGGATCCTTCATCAGATCCGTGAGCACGGGCGAACCGACGCTTTCCGCAGCATAAGCGTAACCGACCGTCATCGGCGGGAACACGCACGCGCACAGCAATAAAATAAGCAGCACAAACGCCCCAAAAATTTTTATTTCTCTTTTCCGTTCCATTTTCCACACCGCTTAAAACTCGATATTTCCGTCCCCGGCATTCCCACCGTTGATTTCCACGTCCGTGACCTTCGGCAGGTTCGTATAGCCCGTCATTGTAAAATCAGTCGATTTACTCATGTTCACATGCTTTCCCGTCAACGTTACCGTGAGCGTAAACATAATGTTCTTTTCATACGTGTTAAACGGAAATACCAATTCTTCATCAAAAATCTTCATGATCACCGTCGGATCGGAAGGCTCTAAAAGTCCGCCTGTGCTTTCCGTTGACGGAAACGAACCTTGCCCGCCGCAATAACACGTTAACCCCAGATTATCGGTGAAAAATTTCTTACCGAAATACAGCCCTTTATCCGCTACGGAATAATGAAACAATGCGTCATATGTAATACTTTGATAATTTCCCGATTCGGTGTAATGATAAAAACCGATATTATAATAAACACCGTAAGTTCCGTAAGCTGATAACCATTCCCGGGCAAGCACAACCGGTTTACCGTTTTCAGTCGCGTCTAAATCGCTCAACGAAAGCGCATAACCGACCTCATATTCCGCTACCTTTGTATACGGAGTATCTTCATAGATCACGTTCAGATTCGCCGCGCCGCCTTTCGGAATGCCCGTTTCGGCAAGCTCTACCGTCACGCCCGTGCTGCCGCTTGCAAAGTCGCACGCCACATCACCGAAACTTAATGTAAAATCGGTTATCTTCCGAACGTAATCTACCGTACGCGTCGTTTGCACTTCCGGGCTGGTCACCGACGTCACCGTGATAACGATCTGCGCCCCGAACGGTTGCAGGCACGCCACAACGGCTTGCTTGCTTTCCAAGCCCGTGCCGCTCACCGTAAGCGTGACGTAATCCGAAAGCCGTTTCCCCTGCGCCCATTCATGCGACGGATCCGCAAACGCGATCGTCCATTCTACCGCCGTGTTCGTACCGCTGTTTTCCGGTCCCACCGTTGCAACAAGCGTATACGCGCTTTCCGCGCTCGCCGGTACGGCATACACCGCATACGATCCCCGCGCGATACGGTACTGCCGGATCGGCAGCGTTTCCGTCCCTTCCCCCTCGATCACCATGCCGCACGATTCCGTTTCCTCGTCGTCCGGTGTTCCCACCGCGCCGCCCTGTTCGCTGCCGAACCACCCGAACGGATCCCATTCCTTGAACCCGTTCGTGAGCCACGCCGTCACCCCCGCGGCAAGTAACACAATCGCCAATATTACCGCCGTAAATCTTCCTGTCTTACTCATAATTTTACTCCCCGCCCAGCTTTTAATTTTAACTGATCTCGATGATCAATTTCACGTCGCCCTTGCCAACCGTGAAGAACACGACCGCCGAATTTCCGCCGTCCCCTTTTATCGCGTAGCTTTCGCTTACGTTCTCGCTTGAATACGATACGGTGATATTATTTATTTGTGGAATACTTGTTCCGCCTTCGCCCCACATGTTCCACACAAGCTCAACTTTTACGATATCGCCTTCCTTCGCGTAACTCGGCGAATTAAAAGCAACCATCCAGTTACCGTTCGGGGACACTCCGCCGGTGTTGTCTTGCACCTCATATGCGACTGCATGATATCCTTCGGGCAATTCTTTTTCCGCTGTTCCCGAAATATGTACTTCGATCACGCCGTTCAATTCGGGCACGGTAAAACGCCAACCTGTTTCCGTTTGCGTCATATCGATCGTTTCCATTGCGCCCGTTTCGGATATGTAAACGCTTGCCGTCACATTCGTCACGGTGTATTTGACTTTAAGACCTTCCGAAAGCGTTACGCTGACAGGTTCCGAAACATATTCCACGACCGCGCCCGGCTCGGCATGCGTGGGGAAAATTTCCGCCGTCAAAGCTCGAAATTCCGTTGCCTCGCTCATTGTCAAATCATTAAAAGAATAACGCAGCTGCCGTCCGCCGCAATACATGCAAGCACCTTTATCGTTGTAACGGTGTTCTTTGCACTCACCGCAGACCGTGCACACATGCCCGTCTGCATCATACGCATGCGCCGACACCTCGCCGCAGACGGTGCATTCATGACTGCCGTCCGCATAGGCGTGCTCGCTCACTTCGTGGCACACGGTACATTCATGACTGCCTTCGGCATATTCATGTGCCGAAACTTCGCCGCACACCGTGCACGCGTGACTGCCCTCGGCATACTCATGCGCCGTTACCGTTCCGCATTTCAAGCAAACGTGGATCCCGTCCGCGTACTCATGCACGCACGGTTCTTGCGTTTCGTCCCCCGGTTCCTTTTGATCGTCCCCGGGCTGTTCGATCTTCTTATCGAACCAGCCGTACGGATTCCAATCCTTGAAACCGTTCGTGATCCCCGCCGTAATCGCCACCGCAAGCCCGATGATCGCTACCACGACCAAGAACCATTTCCAACCGTCGCCCCTGCCGTATCTGCTCATAACCTTACCCCCTTAATCCCTCTTGCCGCTCTTGCGAACACTGCCGGCAGACCGCTGTCCGTTATTCGCCTTGTACGCCCGCGCCGAGTCTTTTTGCGCTGCCAGATACCCCGAACGATACGCCGCCTCGGTATCCGTGATCCGACGCGCCACACCGCTCTGATTCGTTTTCACACGTCCGGTATTCGTATAATGAACACCCTCGTGCAATTCCGCCGCATACTTCGCGCCCTTCCCGCATGGCGTTAAAAGCCGTTTCGTGCTGCCGTCCGAAAACGTGACGTCCGTCGCCGTCGTCCTGCCGTTTACTTTTCGTGCCTTCGTAGACACTACCGTGGAATTCTTATTCCGTGCCATTTTGTTGTCCTCCGGCGTTGGTCGCCACCCGTTCTATTTCAGTCCGTTTCACGGTTCTGAGCTTAATCCGCAAGTATTGTATCTAAAACCTTGCTCTTTTCTTCTTCCGTCAATGCCTTAAAATGCCGTACATACATTGCGGTCGAGATATATTTGTACCGCTCTTCCGCATGCTCGCATGTGTTTTTCAGGATTTCGTCTAACGCTTCCTTTACACGCTGCGGCATTTCGCTGCGTTGCAGCATTGACAGATACATTTCGAAAATCTCGTCTTTCGAGCCTAACCCCAGCATTTCGTCTACGTCGTTAAAGTCGTATTTTTTCAAACACCCGTACGTATCGTACGCCCGGCGGTTGAATAGCGCTTTATACAGGACGCGGAAATTATCGCCTGAAAACAATGTTTCTTCCTTAAAACTGCCTTTGATCGCGTACTTGAAGATCTCGTGATAATCCCCGTTCGTCTTATCCGCGATGCAGGAGAACCCGTCACGGTAACCCGTCGCTTCCCCGATATGCTCAATATTGTATTTCGTCACCTTCTTCCGAAGGATCAATAAACACCACAGGCGTTGAAACAACAGTTCCAATTCCGAAAATAAACGCGTCGGTTTTCGTTTCCGCTTATCGTCCGAAAACCCGTTCCACCACACCCCAGGCAGATACATGTCTTTTTTCAGAATAAAAACCGTGTGTAAATGCGGATGGAATGTGTTGTGTTCCCGATTGATCGTTATTTCCAATTCCCGCACCGCGCCTTTATATCCGTATTTCCCGAAATCAATCCCGCGCACCCTTTTCCGTCCGTCAAAAAAACGTATCAGATACGCAAACCGATCCAGCATGAGTGCCACCGTATCCGCGACGTGCTCTTTCGTCACGTTCGGAACCGTCAATACGACATGATACAAATCGTATTCCGTCGCATAGTCGTCCAACACGCCCGCATACTGCGCATACCGCTGATCCGCTTCGAGCGCCTGACAGTTCAGGCAAAAACGATCGTGACACCGTCCGACCCGTATCAAGTTTTTGATCTTCGCTTTTTCGTATGTATCGAATTCCCAACTTTTACAGCATTGCCTTATCCGTTCCGCCCGACACGCTAAATTCGGATCCTTCCCGTACACGATTTCACCGTCACGCGTCGCGATCGGCGTGCTCGCCTCTTCCGACATTTCGTCATAAAATTGCGCTATGAACGTATTGTAATGACACCGCCTCGAAACAGAAAGCCAATTTTCATGCGTTAATTCGTCTACTTCGCCATTGACTTTCTTATCCATAACTCACCTTATTTTTTTGCGTTTCAAGAAAAACGGGACGAGTTATTTCTATAAATATCAAGGGGGATTTCCCGAGGCCGTTTCCGACCCCGGAATTTCCCGTTCCTGTTCCCTCGTCCCGTCCTCTTAATCCTTAAAGTCTGCGTCCGAATACGGGCTGTCACACACCACCTTCATGCCCAACAGCTCTTCGCGCTGCGAGTAATGATTGTATTCAAACTCGGGGATCACAATCGCGCCCATGTTGATCCCGACGCCCAGCGTACTGTCCACAGGCGTGAAGATCGTTTCCACGCCCCCGCGCATGTACCCCGACGCGTCCTTGAACGGCGGCGTGTAAAAATCCACCACCCGATAATCCTGATCCTTCTTGTTCGAATGGATCGTCCGCACACCTAAAAATATCGCCTTTTTCATAACGTTACTCCTTCGCCCCCGGGGTTGGATTTTTTTGTTTCCCGAAGGCTTTGCCGTTTGACCCAAGGCACGGGTCTGGGGTGGGTCTTACGGCGCCCACGATACCGTTAAATAGGAAGAACCCCTTTCGGGGTTGGGGCGGGTCTTGCGGCGCCCGCGATACCGTACAACTAAATAAGGTAAGTATGGATAAGCATTAAATATGAAGTCGTTTTGACCCGAACCGCGATAACAGTTCGTTTATATCCTCGCTGTTCCCGCTGTCCTCGTCTGACTCTTTCTTTGCGGGTTCCGTTCCCGCAAGTTCCGATTTGTGCGATTTCAGATAATCAATTACATACGTCGGCGCAACACCGCGTACATCGAACACCGGTTTTTCTTTCGTACAAAGATAAAACTTACATATCCGATAAACCCGATCTGTTTTCCCCGTAGAGCTATCGTATCCGTATTCGTTTCCGAATCGGGCAACCAGATAATCCCCGTTCAAAAAATCAATTCGCCTGAACTCTAATCCCAACGCCGGAACCTCGATCCAGAGCGGCCACTCTGCGGCACGCTTGCTATCCAGAAACGCCTTGCGTTCTGTATCGTTTTTGAATATGTATTCTTTCGCCGGCGGCAAGGAATGCGGTGCATATTTCGCATTATCGCCCAACGCGTCCAATTGAGCACGGATCATTTCTTGTCTGGAAACAATCCCGAACGGTGTTTCTGCACGCAATATTTTCTCGATCATCTGCGCCGTTTTCGTCCAAACAGGCGATATCTTTATCAGCAATGAGAGTTGCGCCATTAGCCCCGTGCGCACACTGTCAAACGTTACGTTCGGCACGTCCGGCGTCGATACGATACTTTCATCGTCCGCGTTCACGTCGGTTTCCCCGCCGCTTTCCCCGTCCGTTTCCGAAAAATCGGTCTGCGTAGACCCATTTTCCGACCGGTCAGACGTCTGACCGATTTCTAACATTTTCACATTTTTTTTGTTATTTTCGTTCACTTTCGGCGGATCGGCGGGAAAAAACGTGATCGCGTTCTTCTTTCGGTTTTTCTCTGCCTCTTTCTCGTCATGACGCCGTTTCCACTCTTTCAGATCATCGTCTACCGTTCCCGTTTTCGGCGTGTATTCCCGATACAGTTCCCGCAGATGAGCCATATCCCGCACACTGATCCGCGACGGTACCCGTTCACGGTATGCCTTTTCGATTCCCGTCAGCTCGACAAGCTGCGAATAACTGTACATGGCATAATCCATGCGCAAACGACCTTCTTCGTCCCCGAAGTTCAGCGCTACATTGATAAGGTTCTTTGCCGTTGTTTGCTTGATCCCGAATACGTCTTGACAGAATTTGTAAAACGATCCGTAGCCCTGCACGCCATAGCTCGGCGATACTGCATAATATATCTTCTCTTCCCGCAGTTGCAAAAGCGCATATCCGATTTCAATGAACGATCCCCACGCCACGCTCTGGGCGCGACGGATACGGTCATGCAGTTCCACGAATTCACTGTACTGCCGTTTCGCAAGTTCCGGATCAAAGGTAATGAATCGCCCGTCTTGTTCGTCTACATAATGCCGCGCCGGACAGAACTCGGCACGTCGAATATCCAATAACTCTTTCATTCGTCCGCACCATTTTCTTCTTTAATTCGATTCAAGCCAAGATCTAATAACTTTGACAGATAAGAAACCCCGAAAAAAAACATTCGATACATTTCATCTTTATCATCTGAAACACATAAACGACATTTACAACCATCTAACATGCGAACATTTTCATCTATCTTAATCTGACGTACTTTCTGCCGTTCCCAATACGCTTCACGCTCTTCGACCGTCATATCATATATATTTTTCATTCGTCCGCACCCTCGCTCGACCATGCAACGCACGGACACAAAATATAAAATGTTTCGGAATCGTATTCCAACGTTTCCGCCAAATTGCAACATTCATTCGCGCTATCCCATTGCGCGCACCGGCTCGTTATACAAGTGTTCATTAGCAATCCCCCTCGTCCAACTCGCCGTTCAAAAACTTGATAAAATCTTCTTCCAGCCTTGCGCGAATATCAGCAGACACTTTTTCCATTGCTTCCAACAGATCGTAATCCGTGCCGCGCAGTGCATTTACCCAATGAAACGATTCCGTGTATTCACCCGCGGGATCTTCTTGTACCGCGAACAATAACAAACAATTCGTTTCCAGAACCTTCTTTTCACCGTCCTGCAAATCTTCGAGCGTTACCCGAAATACCTTCTTTTCTTCCATTCCTTTTTACCTTCCTATTTTGATTTTGTTCGAAAATCAAGATTTTCTTGATTTGTATTATAATCAATATATTCTTGATTGTCAAGGAAAAATCAAAATTTTCTTGTATAATTCTTCTGAGGTTAAAAATGAATAGATTAAAAGAATTAAGAAAAGAAAAAGGACTACTTCAAAAAGAAGTAGCCCAAATAATCGGAGTCAGCACACAATCATACAATTATTATGAAACATGGACCAATAAACCCGATCCAGACATACTTATTAAGCTTGCAAATCTATACGAAGTTAGTATTGACTATCTGCTTGGAAGAACAGAAGATATCGGATCAGTTACTATTTTACCCACTACATCGGATCTATCTGACATCGATCAGAATCTGTTAACGCTCTTCCATTCCATGACACACGCTCAACAAGTCCGTTTTCTTGCATACGGCGAAGGGATCACCGGTATTACTGTTTCAAAAATTCCAAAAATATGAATTCATTTGGTAAAAAGTTAAGAGAACTTCGAGAAGAACAAAACCTCACTCAACCCCAACTCGCAAAAGAATTAGGAGTATCCAATGCGGTGATTTCTTACTGGGAAAATGACTTAAATGAACCCAAAGCCAGCCATATAGAAAAAATCGCTAATTTTTTCAATGTATCAACAGACTATTTAATCAAACCCACAGAAACCCTCGAATACATTGCAGTGTTCCCCACCGCGCCAAATCTATCTGAAATCGATCAGAATCTATTAACGCTCTTCCATTCCATGACACACGCTCAACAAATCCGTTTTCTTGCATACGGCGAAGGGATCACCGGTATTACTGTTTCAAAAATTCCCAAAAATTGACGGTTTTGCTTAATTCGTTAATGATATAATCTTCCCCCATTACACGGAGGAAGAAGATCATGAATTATGAAATCACCTTGGAAGAACTCAACCAACTATCAAATGCCGCGGATTTGATTTTGCAAATCGTCGGACATGTGCAAGGGCGTGCAGATACTTACGCGGCACGACGCGACGAAATTAAAATTATCCGTTTCGAAGACATTAAAAAAAAGCCCTTACAGGCTCGGAGGTGCAAAAAAGAAAAAAGGAAAATTTACCCATACAGTTGAGAAAATATAAAAAGGAGTTTTCTCACATGGAACAACAAACACAAAACAAAATCGTAAAAGCTATCCAAAAACCGCCGCGTTTTCATAATCGAATTTTTGAAAAACGAGCACTTATCAACGGTATCGAAATTTACGCTTGCGCAACTAACGAAAATGAATGCATAACCCTCTTTTTAGACGATCTTACGCAAAAAATCATTCTACCCACGATATCTACCGCAACACCTCGGCATGTTATTAAAAAACTACCCTCAAATTTCCATGAATTTGCAATGTACTATTTCGAGAACGTTAAAAAAAGAAAAGTTATCGCATCTACCTATTATAACGACTTAAATCGATACCAAAACCACATTAAACCCGTATTCGAAACATTAAACCTACGAGCCATATCAACAGATTTTTGCCAAAACTTCGTTGATCAAATGAGTGCAACGGGAAAAGGAAAAACAAAAGACGAATGTATTTCAACACTAAACGGTATTTTTAATTACGCCGTGGATCGCGGTGTTCTAAACCGTAATCCGATGAAACCTGTCGTCAACATTCCACATGAACGAAAGCACGGTAAAGCTCTTACTCTCGAAGAAGAAAAAAAATTATTCGAATACACCTATGGCACAGAATTTCAAACAATGTTCGCCGTTGCTTTATACACGGGAATGCGCCCAAACGAATATCAAACAGCCCGTATCGAAGGCGAAATAATTTTCGCTAAAAACAGCAAAAGAAAAAATGCTGTACGCGGAATTATCGAATGGAAACGCATACCTATCTGCCCTATGCTCAAACCCTTTTTAGAAGGAATAACTGAACTTGATATGTATGGAGTCCAAAGCATGCGTGAAATGTTCAACAAAATTTTCCCAAATAAAGAACATACACTCAAAGATTTACGAAGAACATTTTACAGTCGCTGCGAAACATCCAATGTAAATGATAAAGCGCGCGACGAATTCGTGGGACACTCAAAAGGTGAGCTACATGATGCATATTCCGAACTTCCCGATGATTTCCTTATCGCAGAGGCTCAAAAAATATGCTATGAACTGAAATTAAATGTGCCGATTGCCCCCAAATCTGCCCCCAAAAAGAATCGTTTCGGGCTTGCCGAAAAGCTCAAAAAATTAAAAAATACCCCCGAAAATCAATAAAAACTATCATTTTTTACGCTTTTCCTTGCTTAGATTTCGGTTCGATTCCCGGCAAGGTCACCAAACAAATTAAAGGCGAACCCGTTTCCATTAGGAGACGGATTCGCCTTTATCGTATATTTTAAGTAGAGAACAAACTAAATGTCGTGATTTTATTTTTTACCATACTTAATCCATACCTCTAAATAAATGACCAAACCATTAGCCC
>CAJUSA010000008.1:78658-99550 GCA_910589015.1 uncultured Christensenellaceae bacterium | reverse complement strand
TAATTTATAGGTGTAAGATGGAATATAAAGAATATGGTTCAAAGAATAAAGATATTATAATTTTATTGCATGGTGGTGGTCTTTCTTGGTGGAATTATATAGATGAAATAGGATTGCTTGAAGATGAATTTCACATAGTCATTCCTATACTAGATGGACATTCGAATAGCGATACAAATTTTACTTCTATTGAAAGTAATGCTTTAGAAATAATAAATTTTATAAATGATAATTATAATGGGAAAGTAAAACTAATTGGAGGGCTATCATTAGGAGGACAAATATTGTTAGAAATACTATCTAAAAATCCTAATATATGTGAATATGCTATTATTGAAAGTGCTTTGACAATTCCTATGAAATTTACTTATAAAATGATAGCGCCAACATTTAATTTATTATATTGTTTAATAAGTAAAAAATGGTTTTCAAAACTACAGTTTAAAAGTTTAAAACTTAAAAACAGTTTGTTTGATATGTATTATGAAGATACTTGTAAAATTACAAAAGATAATTTAATTGCTTTTATGAAGTCAAATTCTAGTTATGAAGTCAAAGATACTTTATCACATACTAGAGCAAAAGTTCTTGTATTAGTTGGAAGTAAAGAAAGACCTATTATGAAAAAATCGGCAACTAAAATTGCTGATTTAATACCAAATAGTGAACTTGATGTATTACAAGGGTATTATCATGGGGATATTAGCATAAATCATGCAGATGATTATGTTGAGAGGGTAAAAAGATTAGTTCGTTAAATTTCAATTTATCTTACTATATATTATAGTTAAAGGCTCTCAAACAGTTTGTTGGAGAGCCTTATTTTGCTTGAAAATGCAAACGATTAAATTGCTTTTTAATCCCTATGGAAACCGCGCTTTCGCGGGGGCTGTTCGGTTTCTTCTCTCAGCCGACGATATATTGTTGCATCACGTCGATTTTCGATTGCGTATAAGGGCTGTAAACGGTTTGCCCGCCGATCGTGACCAAATAGAGGTAGAAGTCGGTCTTGACGGCGGAAACGTCGGCAAGGGCAGCCGCACAGACCTCGCTGATACTCTTCGCCTCGCCCGCCGCAGTCAGAATGTATTGCGATACGTTATCCGCACCCGTATATTTCACATAGACGTAAGGCGTATACCTAACGGCATAGCGCGATGCGGGGATATCCGTCACGACGCCGTTAAAGGTATAAACATCTTCGCGTTCGGTATAGTTTACCGCGTCGATATAGGCATATGCGCCATCGTCCGCGCGGACGAGTTTCACGCCGAACGATACGTTGTTTTCGCCGTAGCGGCTTGCATATGCCTTTACAAGATCCTTTCCGATCGCCGCGGAAAAGCGCAGACCCTGCGAATCCGCCGCATAGCGCACCGACGAGCCGCCCGTCTGAGCGTATTTATCGGAAAATCCGTCCGTCGTCGGATTCTCGGGATTGAGCGCCGCGTCGTTCTTCATGTCGTCTAATTTCGCCGATTTAATGGTGACGATGCGGTCGGGCGTTCCCGTCAGCCAGCAATACCCGTAAAGCTCGACGCCGTCCGCAACGGGGAACCCGAGTTTTGCGTAGTCGTACATCGCGCCGTCGTATCCTTCGGAAAAGATATACATGGCGTATTCCGTTCCCTCGATCGTCTCGTTTGCCAATCTTTCGACCTTATAGACCAATTCGGCATACTGCCATTGATCTTTTACGCCGTAATTCTGCGCAATATCCCACGAACCGTCGACGTTGGTGATCGTGTATACGCCGTCCGCACGGCACAGATCCACCGCATTGTTATCCCCCCAGGTATGCAGCGATTTGACGTAAATGCTTTTTTCGCCGCCCTTTATCTGCCTTTTCGACATGGGATTGAGATGGATGCGTTTCGCATACCGTAAAACGGCTACGCCGCCCCCGTCTTCGCCGTAAGAAAAGCACACCGTCGGGTGACAGGTGGAGTCGATCTGCTTGCGGAAAGAATATTCCACCGTTTCGCCCACTTCGAGCGACGCTTTTTTATGCGCGGCGTTCGCATCGGTCATTTTATCGTATTCGGTATACGGATCGTTGAGCTTTACCTCGAAATCACTCAGTTGAATGTGGCTTGCCGTGGGATTGACGGCATTCGGCGCATAGGCTACGACCTCGTCTTCGAACTGAACGGTAAAGAAATAATCGCCGTTTTCGTAATAACGGTAGGATACGACGCCGTTCTCATCGGTGATTTTACGCAACATGACCGAAACGGACACCGTTTTCAACGCCGTATCGCCCAACGCCACCGAAGGTATTCCCTTCAGTATGTCGTAACCGTTGCGATCGTTTACGTCAGTAGGAACGGCGATTTGCGTGTATTCGTCGGTATTGACGAAACTGCCGAGTTTATCCCCTGCATTTTCGCCCCCGACAGCCGAATAATATTCGTCGGCGTAAAACTTCGCGTTCACGCGCCCGACCGATAAATCGCGGTCGTACTGCACGACGGGCATACGGTTTTTCATGCGCACGAGCGCAACGTGCCTGTCGCCCGCCAACGTAAAGCGAAACCCGAACCCGTAGCAACCTGTTTTGGGCGCCGTCGTAGTATAAGTATACGAAACGGTGACGTTGTCGTAATCGGGATTGATGTCGCTCTCACTCCACAAGCAGGCGCCGCCGCCCGTGTTTGCCCCCGCGACCGTGCCGTAACGCACCGCACTGCCTGCAAGAATATTTTCGTAATAACTTTCCAGTGTAGTCAGATCGAGCTCACCGCTTTCGCCCCGTAACGAACGATCGGCCGTTTCCGCGGCGTAGACCGCCCCGACCGTTGCGGGAACGGCAATCGCGACCGCCGCCGCAACCGATAAAAACAACGCTCCCGTTTTTTTGTGTTTCATTTACACCCCTCCTTATCCTCTTAACTTGGCATGATTTTATCATTTTTTGTTCGTTCAAAACAAGACAAATAATTTTTTGTCGTTACAATTTATTCCTGTTTGAACGCACGCCCGAACAGGACGAAAAAGTGAACACGGCATTTTTTTGTAACGGGCAAATACTTTTTGTATTGTCACCGCAGGGCAGACATGTTATACTTGAAACCGATTTGAGCGGAGGAAAAAATGCAGAAAGTAAAGCTCGACGCACACAGAGGATACAGCGTCGTTTATCCCGAAAACACCCTGCTCGCCTTTCGGGAAGCGATGAAACTCGATATCGACATGCTCGAAATCGACCTGCACATGACCAAAGACGGCGAAATTATCATGATGCACGACCACACCGTCGACCGTACGACGAACGGCACGGGATATATCAAGGATAAAACGCTTGCCGAAATGCGCGCGCTCGACGCGGGAAGTTGGAAAAACGCAGCGTTCGTGGGGGAAAAAGTGCCCCTCTTTGTTGAGTTTTTAGAACTCTTGAAAGATGATCCGCACCTCGAAGTGTGCGTCGAACTCAAAGATTATCCCTCTACCCGCGACGGGAACGACGCGTTTGTTTCGTGCGATAAATCGATCGCCCTGATTGAAGAATACGGCATCGCCGACCGCGTTTATATCAATTCCTGGTCGGGCGAAATTCTCGCTTACGTCGCGAAAAAATACGGCGGAAAATACCGCTTGCACGGTTATTACCCCATCGGGTTGAACTTAGACGACTTCGATCGGGAAACTTATTACGGCAAACTCTTTTGCGCCTGCCTCTTCGAATATCGGATTATCGACGGCAAACGCACGAATATGCAGATTCCCATGGCGCAGGAACATTTCGACCGCGTAAAAAGCTACGGCGTAGAGCCATGGGTATACTTTAAGCAGGACACCCTTGAAAAGCTGAAAACGGCTTACGAGCGGGGCGCGGTGGGCTTTACCAGCAACGATCCGCTGCTTGCGGGAAAACTGCTCGACGAGATCGGCGCTCGCAAACTCAAAAAATCTTAATCAAAAAGGAAAGAAAGAATATGGCAATCGTAACGATTATCGGCGCGGGCATGATGGGTTCCGCTCTCGCCTTCCCCGCTCGGGAAAACGGGCACGAGGTTCGGATCGTGGGGACGCACCTCGACCGCGACATCATCGAAACAAGCAAAAAGACCAACCGTCACCCCAAATTCGTAAAGGACTTCCCCGCGGGAATTTTATTCTATCAGATCGAAGAGATGGATCGGGCGATCGCGGGAACGGATCTGGTCATCGGCGGCGTTTCGAGTTTCGGCGTCGACTGGTTTGCGCAAACCGTTCTGCCCGCCCTGCCCGACGGCACGCCCCTTCTCACCGTCACCAAAGGGCTTATGGATACCGCGGAAGGCAAACTTCTGACCTATCCCGAACTCTGGCAGGCGACGCTCGAACGGCTGGGAAAAAAGATTCCCCTCTGCGCGATCGGCGGGCCGTGCACCAGTTACGAACTCGTAGCGCACGATCAAACCGAAGTCGCGTTTTGCGGACGCGATTTAAGCGTGTTGAAGGCGATGCGCGATATCATGCAGACAAATTATTACCATATCAGTCTTTCGACCGACGTTGTGGGCATCGAGAGCGCGGTTGCGCTGAAAAACGGTTACGCGCTCGGCATCGCCCTCACGATCGGGCTCAATCAAAAGGCGTTCGGCACCAAGAGCGAACCGCACTTCAATTCGCAGGCGGCGATCTTCGGGCAGAGCGTGAAAGAAATGGCGAAACTCTTAAAATATCAGGGCGCCGCCACCCTCGAAAATCTCTGCGTGGGCGCAGGCGATCTGTACGTTACGGTATACGGCGGCAGAACGCGGCTGGCGGGCATTCTGTTAGGGCGCGGGCTGACAATCGACGAAACGAAAAAAGAACTCAACGGCGTGACGCTCGAATCCCTTGTCGTAGCCGAGCGGGTCGCGCGCGCGGTGAAAATTTGTGCCCAAAAGGGCGTGCTTGACGCAAACGATTTCCCCCTTCTCTTGCACGTTGACGAAATTATAACCGAACAAAAACCCGTTGATATCCCTTGGGAAAAATTCACGTTTACAAAATAAAAAAGCGAATAAAAAGAGGTTTCCGAATACTCGGAAACCTCTTTTTTATCTGTCCTCAAATTATTTCTTGCTCATGCCTTCCTGAACGGCAACGGCTACTGCGACCGTTGCGCCGACCATGGGGTTGTTGCCCATACCGATCAAGCCCATCATTTCGACGTGCGCGGGAACGGAAGAGCTGCCCGCAAATTGCGCGTCGGAATGCATGCGTCCCATCGTATCGGTCATGCCGTACGACGAAGGGCCTGCCGCCATGTTGTCGGGGTGAAGGGTTCTGCCCGTGCCGCCGCCCGATGCCACCGAGAAATACTTCACGCCGTTCTCGTTGCACCACTTTTTATACGTTCCCGCAACGGGATGCTGAAAACGCGTGGGGTTCGTGGAATTGCCCGTGATCGAAACGCCGACCTTTTCAAGCCGCATGATCGCAACGCCTTCGGGCACGTTATCCGCGCCGTAGCAACGCACTTTTGCGCGCGGTCCGTCGGAATAAGCGATCTCCTTCGTGACCGTAACCGTTTCCGTATAGGGATCGAACGTCGTTTCGCAATAGGTGAATCCGTTGATGCGCGAAATGATATACGCGGCGTCTTTGCCCAAGCCGTTGAGAATGACGCGCAAAGGATTTTTACGCACTTTATTTGCGTTCATTGCGATGGAAATTGCACCTTCCGCCGCCGCAAAACTTTCGTGCCCCGCAAGGAAGCAGAAACAGTCGGTCGATTCGGACAAGAGCATTTCGCCTAAATTGCCGTGACCGAGTCCGACTTTTCTGTTTTCGGCAACCGATCCGGGAATGCAGAACGACTGCAACCCGATGCCGATCGCCGCCGCGGCGTCCGCCGCTTTCTTGCAGCCCTTTTTGATGGCGATCGCCGCGCCGACGGTGTAAGCCCAGACGGCGTTTTCGAAACAGATGGGTTGCGTACCGCGCACGATTTTATCGCAGTCTACGCCCTTTGCAAGGCAGATATCGCGGCATTCTTCCACCGATTTGATGCCGTACTCTTTGAGCACGGAGTTGATTTTTTCGATTCTTCTTTCATAACCTTCAAACAAAGCCATGTCGCGCCTCCTTATTCCTTACGAGGGTCGATGTACTTCACCGCGCCCTGTTCCTGCGTGAATCTGCCGTAGTGCCCCATCGCCTTCGTCCATGCTTCGTTCGGCTCGATTCCCTTTTTGATGAAATCGGTCATTTTACCGAGCGAAACGAACTCGTAGCCGATTACCTCGTCGTTCTTATCGAGCGCAAGGCGGGTAACGTAACCTTCCGCCATTTCGAGATAGCGCACGCCTTTTTTCGCCGTGCCGTACATCGTACCGACCTGCGAACGCAGTCCCTTGCCCAGATCTTCGAGCCCTGCGCCCACCGTAAGACCGTCGTCGGAAAACGCCGACTGCGTTCTGCCGTAAACGATCTGTAAAAACAACTCGCGCATTGCGGTGTTGATCGCGTCGCAAACAAGGTCGGTATTGAGCGCTTCGAGAATGGTTTTATGAGGCAGAATTTCCGCCGCCATCGCCGCCGAATGGGTCATGCCCGAGCAGCCGATCGTCTCGACGAGCGCCTCCTGAATGACGCCGCCCTTAACGTTGAGCGAGAGCTTGCAAGCCCCCTGTTGCGGGGCGCACCAACCGACGCCGTGCGTAAAGCCGCTGATGTCCGTGATCTGTTTTGCGCAAACCCACTTGCCCTCTTCGGGAATGGGCGCGGGATCGTGCTTCGGTCCTTTGGCTACGCAATACATTTCTTCCACTTCGCGTGAATATTGCATATGTTATCCTCCATAAATATTTGAAATCCTGATATATTTTACCATAATTCCGCATGAAAGACAAGGGCTTGTCCTTAACTTTTTCAAAAAATTTTAACGATTTGCCCTGCCGCAGAAAAACGGACGCGCTGCGGCGCGTCCGTCTGTCTGTTACTTTTTGAGATTTTCGAGTTCTTCCATCAACTGACGCAAAGCCTGCCGTCTTTCATCGATGAGCGCGGTAAACACGCGGAAATATTCCACGTCGGTGGGGTTCGGCTCGGTTTTCGAAACGATTGCGGAAAGTAAGACCGATTGCGAACGAGCGCGCTTTTTTTCCAAAGCCTCGATTTCCTTTTCGGTATCGGCGATCGCTCTTTTCAAATCACTTTTCTTCGACATAATCATTCACCTCTTATTTGCTTTCCGTGCCGTTATCGTCCTGCGACGCCGCCGCTTCCGCCTGCGCATCGCTCACCTCGCGAATCTCGAAGGTGCGGGTAGAGTTGGTTACGACGCGTTTCACCAGCCCGCGTTCCATTAAGCCCATCGTTCCCTCATAAGGGACGTAATAGTCCTGCGGTTCGAAGTTGGGATCTTTTTTGATGCCAAGTTCTTTCATGACGGCGTTGATGAGCTCTTTTGCGTATTTCGCGCGGCGCGCGCTCTTGATACGGTATAAGCAGGGGGTATCCGCCGTGGACGCGACTGCCGAAACGTCCTCGACCGTGAATTTCGTTCCCGTAAAGCCTGCGGGTTCGACGGCGAGCAACAAACAGAGCGTTTTTCCGCGCACGACAAAGCGGGCGATCGCCTCTCTGCCCAGGCGGAAGGTCTCTTTCTTCCAGCTCATGCGGTCTTTGACCTTCTGATAGGAAAGCAGTTCGTTTTTGACCTGCGTATACCACTCTTTGGAATCGTCTTTAAGCTGAATGATCTTGGCGGTAAAACTGCGGTCGTAATGCACGCGGTCTTTGCCTTCGGTAACATAGGAAGAGCTTTCCTCTTCGGGTTCCGCCTCGGGTTCGTCGTCCTCTTCCTCGGGTTCCGCTTCGGGTTCTTCCGCGGGCGGTTCCACACCGTCCATCACCATCTGTTCGCCTTGCGGCGCGGGTGCGGGTTGCGCGGCGGGCGGCGCCATCACCACTTTGATGACGGGCGCGCGCTTTCTCAGCGCGACGATGAACACGATCCCGAGCACCGTGAGCAGAACCAGAAATACGATAAGCGCGATCATAAGACTCAGCAGCATAATCGTGTTCCGCGACATAAGCAATACATTAACCATTTTCTTTATACCTCCTGATTGCAAAATAGATACAGATTCCCGTAAAGACGCACACCATTCCCGCCAGCACAATGTCGACAATCAGAAGCGTCGTATCGAACGCGGGCGTTATGGTAAATTCGTATTCGGCGGTAAGCGTTTCATATCCCGCAAGTTCCACCGTAGCATACATGATGTAAGTGCCTTCCTGCGTGGGTTTCTCGGTGAGGATCTCGCCCTTCGCATTTTTATAGGTGTACGTTACCGTACCGAATTGCGCTTTGCCCAGAGGCTCGCTCGGATCGAACTCTTCCGACCAGTTCTCGATGACGGGAATATCGATCCAGGTATTTTTCGAAAGCGATACTTTGAAATCGACGTATGCCGTAATCGAATCGCAGTATTTAGCGCTTGCCGTGACGATCATGACGTAGCTACCCGGCTCGGTGGGAAGGGTCGCTACCGCCTCGGCGTCGGTCTGCGTGCTCAGGCGGTAAGCAAACGTCACCTTGCTATCCGCCTCGTCGCCGAAATTGATGGTTGCAACGGGCTTGCTTGCTTCGCCGCTCAGTTCCCAGTCGACAATGTTGGGCGTGACCGTCCACTCGATAATGCGCTTGTAAATTTCAAATTCCACATCCTCTTCCAGACGGTCGAATTCATAATTTTCGAACGTGGATACGACGTTGAGAATGTACTTGCCGGGAAGGGTGGGATAACCCTTTTCGTTGATCTCGCTTTCGCGGACCTGTTCGCCCTTCTGTCCGTTTACGACGTAGTAATAGGTTTTCACGATCTTGCTCGAACGGTACGCAACCGCCTGATCGAGCACGGGCCCTGCCCCTTCGCCCGCCGTCCAATCGCTGATCTTGGGATATTTGACCCAGTAGTTGACGGGACGCTCTTCGCTCGAAAGGAAGACTTCGATCTGCGCCGTATCGTCAAGCCCCTCGTAACGCGCCGCGTCCGCCGCAACGCGTCCGTGAATGAGATACTTCCCGCCTGCGGCCTCGATCAGTTTATTGATACGCGCCGTGCCCTTCATCGTGCCGTCGGCATTGTAAACCGCCTCGAAATAGACGATCCTCTTGCTTACGTCCGCATTGTCGTCGGTGATCGTGAGCGTGATTTCGCCGTAACGCGCCGCAACCTCGGGCATGTTCTTATCGCTCGACCACAGGTTTTCCGCCCACATTTTCACGCGGGGATAGGTCAGCCAGCGGTTGGTTGCCTGCGCGATCGTAAAGCTGCCCGACGCGCGTTCGGCAAGGTAATTTTCGGTTTCCGCCGCAGTTACCTCGTAAGTATAATTTCCCGCAAGCATGATGTCTTTATTCTTCAGAACGGCTAATTTCGCCGCGTCGGCGATGACGCCGTTGCTGTCGGGTGCAAGCCCTTCGACGACGATCTGACCCTGCGCGTCCTTCACGGTAAAGGTCACTTTTCCGCCCGAAACCGCCGCGCCGACAAACAGATTCTTATTCGCGTCGAACTCGTTCCAGGTCCAGGGCGTGATGCCCACTGCGGTCTGCCAACCGCCCTGCGCTTTTTCGACTTTGAAACTGCCCTCGTGTTTTAATTCGGGATAATTGCCTTCTGCCGACGCCGCAACGACCGCCGTAAAGGTATACGTTCCCGCTTTGGTGAAATCGTTGACGACCGCGCCGTTATAGTAGTATGTGTAACGGATATCCTGCACGCTGCCGTATTTCACGCCGCCCACCGCAGGCAGGTTGCGCGAACTGCCGTAAGTCCAATCTTGAACGGTCGGATTGCCGCCGATCCATGCGTTTTCGTTGGCGCTTACCTCGAACGTTTTTTCGGTGACGAACGTGCCGCCCCAGTTTATGCTCGCGGGGATTTCCGCCTTGATCTTATACGAACCCGCATTCAGCGCGCAAAGGCGTGCGATCAAAAGCTCCGCGTTGTCCGTTTCGGTGCCGTCGTCCTCGTAGTAGTAACGCAGCGCGAACGCGAACACCTCTTCGCCCGTTCCGACCTTTGTCACGGTTACGTTGACGACGCCGCCGCGCAGCGGTTTGGGCGCCGCCCAACCCTTCACGACGGTCAGGTCTTCGTCCCATTGCCAGCCCGAAATCGCAAGCTCGCTTGCCCAGCCGTTCATGCCCTGCGTGATCTTCAACGTTATGTCTTTGCTGAGCGAGCGGTAATTTTCCGATTCCTCGATTTCTGCGCGCACGGTGTATTCCCCGACCGAAAGCGTATTGAGCGCGTTCATCAGATTTCCGTTCAGCACCACGCCGTTTACATAATATTTGATTTGATCGGTGCCGTATTCCGCCTTGAACTCGAGCGGCGTCTGCTCGTCGCCGTACGTCCAGTTGAGCACGGTTTCGCTCGGCTCTTGCGTCCACGCGTTTGCCTTTTTGTTGATTGTGACGACGGTCTCCCCCGTCACGCCCTCGATATCGCCGTCGGTATCGGGCACATAATATGTGATGCGGTATACGGCCGCCTGCACGGTTTTTAACCAGGCTTCGTACTGCGCCGCGGTGTAACCCGTCTGCGTAAACGAAACGCCTTCGGTAAGCGACTGAATATCGAAACGCAGTGCGCCGTTATTTTTGAGCGCCTCGGGCGTGGGAACGGAAACGCCGTCTTTCGACCAAGTAAGGTTGTACGTTGCGTCAAGGCGGGTTTTCCAACCGTTTTCCTGTTTCTTCATTTCAAACCGCGTTTCGGCGCGCAGGCCGGCATAGTTGCCGTCGTCCGCCACTTCGGAAACAAGCGTATAAATGCCTGCGGGCAGCCCTGCGAGATAGCTCTTCAAATCGGCGGCGGCAGGGTGCGCGTCGGTAGTAAGACCGCCGCCCGAAACCGTGAACACCACCGTGCCACGCTGTGCGACGGGCACCGAAAGCGCGCATGCGTCGCCGCGCGTTAAGCTGTAAGACGCAGGCGGCGTCGTATCCTTGCCCTCAACCGTCGCCCATGCGTTCGAGGCTTTCGTGATGATCAAGGTCGTTTCCGTGCTCAGCCCCGTATAATTTTCGTCTTCCGCAACCGAGCAGGTAAGCGTGTACGTGCCAACGGGCAGCGTGTTAAGATAATCGACGATCGTATCGTATTTCTCGCCCTCGCCGATCGGCGGAATGGTCACAACGCCGTTGATGTTGACTTGATACTGCACCGTACGGTCCGCCACGGCAGGCACCTTCATGGTGACGTTGTTATAGGGATACCCCGCGACTGCCTCGGGACGGGTATCGCCCCAGCTGATTTCCGCTTTGCCGATCCCGACGGTGATCTCATACACGAGGTTGGAAATATCTTCGTCGGCGTTCGTATAGCGCGCCGTGATCGTATACGTTCCCGCGTTGCGGCGCGTCTTGAAGTATTCCGCAAGTTCCTCATGCGTATCGGGCAGCGTCACGTCTTTCGCGGCGCCCGCGTACTTGGTTTCATATACGACGCTTTCGCCCGTGCCGATGCTTGCCATATACGGCACCACGATGGTAAACGTATCGCCGTAGCTCTTTCCGCCGTAAGTGATCTTGCCTTCGGAGCTCAACTCGGACTCGTTCGTCCAGTGACTTGCCTGCGAAAGCACGGTTACCTGCGTCAGTTTTTCGATGCCCTCGTAATCGTTCGTGGCTTCGATGACGGTATACAGTTGATACACGCCCGCAACCTTACTCGTTCTCTGCTCGTTGAAATACTCGTGCAGCGCTTTGGTAATGGTCGTGTTGCCGCTTTCCGTGCGCAATTCGTATTTTCTCGAATCCTTGCCGAATTTCGGCGCGGGATCGGCGGGGAAGTTGCTTTCCTTAAAGTTCTTATAGTTCGCGCTCACCGTGTCGTAAGGCGCGCTTCCCGCGATCCAATCGTTTTGCGCTTTTTTAACGGTTACGGTAGCCGAACCGCTGAAATCGAAATAGTTGGGATCGGTCGCGGCGATCGTGATCACATAAGTGCCCGCATGCGCGCCCACCGATTTGTCTTTTAAGAATGCTTCGAGATCGGCAAGCGTTTTCTGCGTAAATTCCTTCGTTTCGGTTGCATCCCCCGCCACGTTCGTGTAAACCACTTTGTAGGAAACGGAAACCTCTTCCCCTTCGACCGCGCCCTGCACGAGCGGCGTTACAAAGGTTTTCGCGGAATCCGCCGCGTCCCATGCCCAGGTCGCGTCGGCGGGCGCCGTGCCGTCCTTCCAGCTAAGCGTCGCCTTGCTTACGGTGAGCGACGTGGTCGCACTCAGTCCGCTGAACGTTGTTTCACTGCCCTCGACCGTTACAACCACGCTATATGTGCCCGCGCCGAGTTGTTGCAACGCCTCTTGGATATCTGCCTGCGCATATTCTTTCGCGTTTTCCCAAGCGTCCGAACGAATGGTGTATTTGGGTGTACCTTTGAGCGCCGCCGCGCCGACCAGCTTGATCGTGCTTGCCACTTCGTCGCCCCACGTCCAGCTGAGCGTCGTTTCGGGCTCGGTCGTCCATGTGTTTTGCAACTGCGCAACGGTAAAGTGCGCCGTGTGCGTGATCTCTTTATAATTCTTGCTCGCCGCCGCCGTCGTCACATAAGCGTACAGCCCTGCAAGCGTAGGAACGCCGTCTACTTGTTCCCCGAGCGAACCGTCGGAATCCGCTTTGTAATAAACCCCGCTGATGCCGCCGTTAGGGTATTTCGTCACCCCCTCAACAGGTTCATGCGCGGTGTCGTTCCACGTCCAGCCCGTGATCGAAGGTGATATTTGCCATTCGTTTTCGGCTTGCGCCACTACGAAATCGAGCATTCTTGTCGCCGCATTGAAGTTGGCAAGCGCCGCATCTTCTACATTGTCGGCACAAACGACCGTCAACCGATAGGTGCCCGCGTCAAGATCTTTCAGCTTTTTCGTCAAGTCTTCGAAACCGAGGTCAATAAAGCCAGCAACGCCGCTTTCCGATACGGAAACGGTATATTTCGCATTTTCCGTGCCGAATGTCGCCTCGCCCGCCGATACGGAAGATGCATTGAACGCGCCGTAAACCCAACCCGTGATCGAGGGCGGCGTGATCCATGCGTTCGTCACGTTCTGCACGACGTTAAAGGAGATATAAGCGGTCAGCTCGGTGAAATCATCCGTTCCGTCGACGTGCGCCACAAACCAATAGCTGTCCACCTTGCGGCTCAGCAGATATTGCTGCGCCGCGGCGATATCCGTAAAGGTAACGTCCTCGTCCGTCAATGCCTGCCCGTAGGTCGGCTGCACCTTGCTCTTATAAACGTAATATACAACCTTCTCACCTTCGGCAAGGAATTTCGGATCACCTGCAATAAAGTTGCTTTCCGCCGTGTAGGCGTTATATTGCCAACCCGTCATGCCGGGCGAAGTTTCCCAGTAGTTGTTTGCCTTCGCCACGTCGAAGGGCGCAAGGTTGAGATTAAAGGAAGTAAAATCGAATCCCGCCTCAACTTCCGTTACGCCGTCGGGAAGAACATAGGTGTTCAGACCCGCATAATATTCGGTATCTTCCACTGTGGCAAGCAGGTAATATGTGCCGTTTACGTTTGCGGAAAGATTTTCCAGAATTGCCGCAACGGTATCGTCGACCAAACCGTCGTCGAGCGTGAACCCGATCAAACCCGCCAACGCTTTTTTATTTGCGTCGAGCACGGTGAATTTGACCTTCAAGCCCGTAAGATCGGCTACGTTCAGATAGAGCGGCGTGCCCGAAATCAGATTTTTCGTTTTGTTGTACTCTCTCCAATTCCAACGCACCACGTTGGGCGAAGTCGTCCAGCGGTTTGCCGCCTTGCTGATGATGATGAGGTTGCGCGCCGATTCCGCCGTCGTAAATCCTACTACATTGCCGTTTTCATAATTCGATACCGTGCTGTAAAGACGGTATGTATCGGGTTTCAACGCATTGAGGATCGCCGCAACGGCATCACCGACTCTGCCCTCTTCGTCTACGGTAAATTCGAGAACGTTGTCCGCCGTCACGTTGCCGTAAGGAATGATCTTGCCGTCTTTGCCGACAAAGCCCACGCCTTCTTTTTCGATACGGAACATAACCGCCGAATCCCCGAAACGAAGGGTAGAAGAAATGCGGTGGATACTTGCATCGAACCCGTAGAACGACCACGAAGGAATTTGCGGCGTAACCGTCCAGGTATTCGTTGCCGCCAGAATTTCGAAGGTCAGCGTAGCAACGTTGCCTTCGATCCTCACGTTGTCGGGCACATTCTCTTGCGACCAACGCGTTAAAATGGGATCGGTGATCGTAAACGTGACCGTATGCGTGCCTTTATTTACATATTCCGCATCGGGGAATTCATGGCGGTAATAGGGATTGTAATTGACGGCAGGTTGAAGCGTGTTGCCCGTGTACGACAGCTCTTCCACCGACGACGCCAACAGACCGTTCGTAGAAAGTTCCCTGAAAATCGTCGTATCGAACGTATAATTTCTTCTTGCGCCGCCCGCGCTTTCTCCGCCGACGGAAAGGTAGTTGAGCGCCGAAAGCGCATAGTAGACGACGTACTGCCCTACTTCGATAGGCGCTTTATCGGCATAACTTTCGCGCAGCTGCGCAACGGTGAAATATTCGCTCGTCTGCAACCGATCGAGGTTATAGGTCACGGCAAGCTCGTTGTAATAACGGTCATATTCCGCGCCGCCCCAAACCGAAACGTCGTTCGCCCCGTTCAGCGCTTTGCGCACGGTATTGAGCTTTGCGTTCAGTTTCTGCATGAGCGCGCGGAGCTGCTCCTGCGTATCGGCGTCGTACATATGCACGGCGTTGCGTTCGTAAAGATGCTCGAAATCTTTTCCCGTTAAAAGCTCTTCGATCGCCGCCGTATCGAGCGTGCCGCTCGTGACGGTGATGCGCACGATATCGGTGATCGCGGGCAGAACGGTCGTGCCGTCGTTCACTTCGCCCGCCATAATGCGCACCGTATACGTGCCCGCGGGCATGGCGGCGTTGATGTATTTGGAAAGCTCGCTTACGGGCGTTTCGCCTTTGGTGATCGCCGTGCCGTCCTCGCACGTTAACGTAAAGTTGATCGCGGTATCCTCGGGACCTCTTGCGATTTTGGGGATATGCACCGCAATTTGAGCGCTGTCCTCACCGAATACCGATTCGTATTCAAACGAAGAAACGGGAACGCCGTCCTTCGTCAGAAGATTGAACTGCTCTTCACTGCCCCCTACGGCATTGCTGTCGATGAGCCAGTTCTGCTGCATGACGATATACCAATATTTGGAAACGGAAACCGAGGTTAAACCGCTCTGCCCGAGCGAAAGATTACCGTAACTGACGCCGAGCTTCGATAAAATCGCGGCAGCTCCGTCGTGCTCCCGATATGAGAATACGTAGTTGGGGTCTTTCATGTCGAACGTAAAGCCCGCTAAGTTTTCTCGCGAACGCGTTTCGGTCACTGCCGAAGAGGAATCCGCCCGTACGCCGTAACGCAAGCCCGTCGTATCGGCGGTAATCGTAATGGGATTGCCCGTGTAACGCGCATAGGCGTTGAGCACCGATTTGGTCGATTCGGGTTCGCCCGTAGACTTCGCATACAGATACCAACCATCGATGTAACGGTACAGCGACGTGCCGTCGCCCGAGCCGCCGAGCGGCGAACCGCCCTCGATGACGAATTCGGGCAGGTTATCGGGATCGCCTAAGTCGATTTCCGCCCGCGTGACCGTTACGGTATAAACGTGATCGTGCGCCGCCGTATCCCATTCGCCCCAACGGGGATTGAGATTGACGCGCAGCGAATACGTACCCGCGTCGTGCACGAACGCCCGCTCCGCCGCACTGCCGACGACGGGCGTAAAGCTTTTGAGCGTGACGTTGTAATTGGCGGCGTTTTCGCCCGTGTTCAGCGAAAGCGCCGCATCGGGCGACTGTGAAATCTCTTCGCTGAATTCGCGCGTAATGGGCTGTGTAACGGCGGGCGCGCCGATAAGTTTCGTATAAAGCACGATTTCGGAAACCTTGCCGTAACGGGGCGCGGTCTTTAATTGTTCGTTGATATAAGTAAAGTTCTCGTCGACCCGGTTGCTCTCGGTCGGAGCGGACAGCGCCTCGGCGGACTGATACCAAACGTTTTTCTTAAATCCGTCGAGGACGGGCAGCGCCAACGTGTCGGCGGGTTTCGCCGTCCACGACTGATCGTCGTCCATCGTAAAACGGAATTCGTTGTTGTAAAGACGGTAACCGATCAATTTCTTGTCTTGCGCTTCGCCGTTGACGACCGCCGTATAGACCGGCGTTTTGAAGGTGTACGTAATCGTCGCGTCGCCGCCCGTGTTGTACTTTTTATCCAAAACGGTTTTTGCGGCGGAAACATTCGGAACGGACGCCGACGCGTCTTGCACGCCGAGTTCGTCCAAATACGCTTCGCTGTCGGCAAACACAAACCGCCGCGTGGCGTTCGTGATCGGAGCGCTCGGCGCGGTCGTGGGGCAGAACCCCCAAGCCAACCCGAGCGCAAACGCGTAATTACCGATTTTCAGCTCCGTGCCCTTCTGTTTGCCGATATAGACCGTGCTGTTTTTGCCGTTGGATCCGCCCCAATTTCTATGGCTTTGACGGAACGCCGACTGCCCGATCGTATTTACGCTTGAAGGAATGTTCGCGACCGTCGTCTGCGAACCGTAAAACGCCCAATCGCCGACAATTTTCACCGTGTCGCCTTCGGGCAGAAAAATACGGGTGAACGAAACGTTATAGCAAGCGGCTTTGGCGATATCGTACTCCGTCACCGTCGTGTCGCCCGTAAAGGTATTCACGTACTTCGTACCGTCCGCGCCGAGAAAATCGTAGGTAATATTTTCTCTTGCCGCCGTAAGATCGAGAGTTGCGGGGAAGTGATATTCGGTCGTTTCCGCCCACTCGAAATCGAGCTGTTTATCTTCCGCGCCGTCCAACCCCGTAAAATACCACTTATTCGGCTGATACGCTGCCGCGCCGCCCGCCGTCGCCAGCGTATCCGTTAAACGCATGTTGTAATAGAAGGCGAGGCTGTGGTTGATATTGCGCTTGCTTGAGGTATCTCTGTCGTTCTGCGAAGAGCTTGCCGTCGTCGGCGCACCCATGGAAAACGACTCCATAACGTAAAGATAGGATTTTCTTGACGCAGACGTATAAAAATTCATGGCGGCGGGAAATTTCGATTCCGAAACCGCGATCGGTTTTTCCACGTCGCGAAGGTTCGCTGCATTTAAGAACGCTTCCGCTGCGACGCCGCTATCGGCAATACCGTCGGGAAGAGAAACGTGCAGCAAAGCCGTATTCGTTTCGAACGCTTTTGATTCGATGCTCGTCACGCCGGGCATAACGATATCGCGCAGCTGATTGCAGTTTGAAAAAGCTTCCGCGCCGATCGTCTTCACGGAATCCGGTAAAACGGCAAAACGCAGATTACTGAATTCCTGAAAACACTTCGCGGGGATCGACGCGATCGAATTGCCCGCAAACGCAATCCCCGTCACGTTCGATTTCAACTTGCGGAACACGCGCACGCCGCCGATATCGCTGTCCGAAGCGTTGATTTCCGTCACGTTCGCGGGAAGCACCAAAAGCACTTTTTGCCCGAGGGCGGCGGTCGTAGCGTCGTAACCGAGCAGCTTACCGCCTTCCATTTTGTATTTCGTTGAAGATACGACGAGCTTGCCTTCCGCGACAAGTTCGTTCAAGCCCGAATCGGAATACCCGTCGGGAAGCACAGCTTCCACAACGTCGTGACGCAAGCAAAGCTCTTTTAACGAAACTTTACCCTGCGCGGCCGTCGTCACCGTCGTTTCGGCACCCGCCGAATCGAAATTTAAATGCGGGAACGCCAAAACTGCGCCCACGCCAAGGAAAACGGTCAATAAAATCGCCGTAAGAAGAATGATTTTTTTTCTGATTTTTACCATAAATAATCCCATCCTCTTCTCTTTATATATTCCCGAAGAAAACGAATATGTGTTTTACTCTCCGACCTATTCCGAACGCACATGCGAAATTGCGCGTATTTTGACACATAGGTGCGTTTTCCCCAAAATTCGACATGAATAGACGCCAAAAAGACACCCCGTATCGCCGTTTCTCTTGCGAAACGTCACACGGACTGCCCGTTTATTATATCCTTATTATAGCACCCACCCCCTCGAAGTCAAGTATTTTACATGTATTTTTCACAATTTATGATACCAAATTTTCAAAATATAGGCAATAATTTACTTTTTGCTGTAAATATTGGATTTTTTCCCTGAAATCCCTTGCCATCTGAACAGAATTTGTTATAATGTGTTTGATAAAAAAAGGAGTCGTTTTATGAAGAAAACAAAAATCGTCTGCACGCTCGGTCCCGCATCCGACAGCGAAGAAATCATTTCCGCCATGGCGGACGCCGGCATGAACGTTTGCCGTTTGAACTTTTCGCACGGCACGCATGAAGATCACGCAAAGAAAATCGCCATGATCAAGCGCGTGCGCGAAATAAAGAACATTCCCCTGCCCGTCATGCTCGATACGAAAGGCCCCGAATTCCGCATCCGCACTTTCAAAAACGGCAAGATCTTACTTAACGAGGGCGATACGTTCACCTTTACCACCGAGGAAATCGAAGGCGACGAAACACGCGTGAGCGTATCCTACCCCTATATTTGCGAAGATATGCTCAAAGGCGACCGCATTCTGCTCAACAACGGGCTGATGATCTTCGAAGTCATTTCCATCAAAAAGCCCAACGTCGTTTGCAAAGTGCTTGTCGGAGGCGAGCTTTCCTCGCGCAAAAGCATGTTCTTCCCCGAAAAACAGCTCAATCTCGTGTATCTTTCCGAACAGGATAAATCCGACCTCTTATTCGGAATCGAACAGAACGTCGACTTTGTTGCGTGTTCGTTCGTTTCCAAAGCGCAGGATATTCTCGACGTGCGCGCCTTCTTAAAAGAACACGGGTCGACCGATATCGACCTGATCGCCAAGATCGAGAACCGCGCGGGCGTGAACAATCTCGACGAAATTCTGGAAGTTTCCGACGGGATCATGATCGGACGCGGCGACATGGGCGTGGAAATCCCCTACGAGGAATTGCCCGACATTCAGAAAAAAATCATTTCCGCTTGCCGCATCGCGGGAAAACGCTGCATTACGGCGACCGAAATGCTTGAATCGATGATCAAGAACCCCCGCCCCACGCGTGCGGAAATTTCAGACGTGGCGAACGCCGTATACGACGGTTCTTCCGCGATCATGCTCTCGGGCGAAACGGCGGCGGGCGCCTATCCCGTAGAAGCGGTGCGCGCCATGGCGAAAATCGCCGTACAGGCGGAATCGAAAGAACAGTTTATTCAGGAAGTAGCGCAAAACGCCTATCTGATCCGCGGACTTTCCGACGCGCTCTCGCACTCGGCTTGCCTGCTCGCAAAAGATATCAACGCGAAAGCGATCGTCGTGTGCACGCGCACGGGCGAAACGGCGAAAATGGTGTCGCGTTTCCGCCCTATGATCGACATTATCGGCATGACGACCGACCCGAGAAGTTACGAAAAACTTGCGCTGAGTTGGGGCGTCCTGCCTATGCTGAGCGAAGAATACAACTCGGTCGACGTGCTCTTCCATTTTGCGAAACAGTCCGCCAAGGATTCGGGCATCGTGAAAAAAGGCGACGTCATCGTCATCACGGGCGGCACGCCCAACGGAAAGAGCGGCAACAGCTCGCTTATCAACGTTGAAACGGTATAACGAAATCAATAAGAAAGCCGCCCTCTCGGGCGGCTTTTTTTATACGGACGGCAGTTCTTCCGTCGGTTGAATTTGCTCTTGCGGCAACAAGCTTTGATAAAAGTCCGCGATTGCGGCGTTATAATACGGCGTGACCCAAAAACTCAGAATGCCGAGCGTAAGAATACAGAGCAGCTGCCAGCCGATAAAACTGAATTCGAGGCAGAACAGCCGCCATTTATTGCCGCGCATCAGTTCGATCGAGCGTTTACGCACTTCCGTCGCCGACATCGAAGGATTGTCGGCAAGAATATAATAGCTTAAACGGTAAGAATACGTTTTGATAATACCGGGCACGATGAAAAGTAGCGTCCACAAAAAAATAAAAATTCCGTTCAATAAACTGACGAGAAACGCCGTTCCGAAATTTTTGAAGCCACCAAACAACTGCCCGATTTCGATATCTTCCGTACGCATAATACGAAGCGCTACCGCCGCAAAACCGAGCGCGAACGGACCCGTAACCAGCAACGCAACAATTCCGCCGATATAAATATAAAACAGTGCCGAACACGCACCCATGATCAGCGAATACACAAACGCGATAAGCGCCGCCGTCCCCCATTTCCCTTTGAGCTTACCCCAAGCCCGCTCCCGATAATCTTTTGCTCTCAACATCTTTTTTTCTCCTTGTTTTTACAAATTAGTACGTTATTAGCGTACTTTATTGATATTATAATACGTTAATAACGTACTTGTCAAGTATTGACGTACTTTTTGTCTATAATTTTTTTATGGAAAAAACGACGAAATTTCAGATACGTTTTAACGAATGCTTAAAATATGCCGAAATAAAACAGACCGAACTTGCCAAAGCAGCAAAGGTTTCCAAGCAGTGTATCAGCGATTACAAAGCAGGGAAGAGCGAACCAAGCATTGATACGCTTTTTCTTCTCTGCAAATTTTTAGACGTATCGTCGGATTATCTTCTCGGATTAACAGACGAATAAAGAAAGCCGCCCTCTCGGGCGGCTTTTTTCGCACATACCTATTAAGTTACCGCAAGATGTTTCGGCTGCACTGCGTTTCGCTCAACATGACACCGTCATTCCGCGCACCGACCGTCACCCAACGCGACCGACCGTCGTTCCGAGCGCCGACTGTCATTCCGAGCGCCGACTGTCATTCCGAGCGCCGACCGTCATTCCGAGCGCCGA
>CAJUSA010000008.1:0-78558 GCA_910589015.1 uncultured Christensenellaceae bacterium | reverse complement strand
GTCATTCCGAGCGCCGACTGTCATTCCGAGCGCCGACCGTCATTCCGAGCGCCGACTGTCATTCCGAGCGCAGTCGAGGAATCCCGAACGAACCGCTGCGAGCAATCAAAAATCATCTTCCGATCGTATCACGCATCTTTTCGATTGCAGAAACGCGTCCGTCGCAATCCATTTTAATGTAGATCGCCGAAATATAATTGCGCGCCGTGCCGTCGGTCAGTTTGAGCGCGGCGGCGATCTGTTTATTCGTGAATCCCTCGTAAATCATGAGCGCGATTTCCGTTTCCCTGTCCGAAAAGCCGAACGCGCGTTTGAGGCGGATCTCGCGGTCGCTCGTCACCATGCGCGCCGCGTCGGCAATGCGGCGGGCGATCTTCGCGGGCAGAATGGTGTCGCCCTTATAGGCGTTCTTGATTGCGTCGATCAGCGCGGCGGCGGAAGTATCCTTTAACAGATAGCCGCATGCGCCGTTGTTGATTGCGCCCAAAATATAATCGCTGTCGTCAAACGTAGTGAGAATGATGACCTTGACATCGGGATAACCGCGCTTGATTTCCTGCGTGGCGATCACGCCGTTCATGTTCGGCATGCGAATATCCATGAGTACCACGTCGGGCTTGGTCTTTTTCACGAGTTCCACTGCCTCGAAACCGTCTTTCGCCATGCCGACGACTTCCAGCTCGGGGCAGGAAGAAAGCACGCTTGCAATTCCGTCCGATAAAATCGCCTGATCGTCTGCCAATAACACTTTAATTTTCATGATCCACCCCCGTTGCGCCGCCGTCCGCCGGCAAACGCATATGAATTTCAAATCCGCCGTCCGCTTCCGTCTCGAACCAGACGTGCCCGCCGAGCGAACCTGCGCGCGTGTGCATGCCGCTCAGCCCGAACCCCTCTTTTAATTCGGCAATATCCATGCCCTTTCCGTTATCGGAAAGCAGAAATTCGATGTTTCCGTGTTCGCTTTTCAACTCGAACCAGAACGCCGTGGCGCCGCCGTGACGCAAGCCGTTGGAAATCCCCTCTTTGAGCGTGTTGCAGACGAACCGCCGTTTTGCATCGCACAGCGTGATATCTTCGATCGAACTGCGGATGACGATCTGCGTGCCGTCGGTCGAATCGTGAATGATATCTTCGAGCATCTGTTTGAGCGTGAGCTGTTCGCTCTTGCCCGATAGCAGATGCACGCTCTCGCGCAGCTCTTCCAAAGCGTTTTTCGCCTGCAAATTCGCCGCAGCAAGTTTGCGCTTCGCCTCCGTCATATCCTCGTCTATCATGAGTTTCGCCGCCTCGGTGAGCATGATGACCGTCGTTATGGAATGCCCCGCGGTGTCGTGTATATCCTTTGCGATGCGCTGCCGCTCTTCGAGCTTGGTCACTTCCGCAAGTTCGAGGTAGGCAAGGCTGAGTTTATCGTTATTTTCGTTGAGTTTTTTATTCGCTAACGTAATTTCCTGATTTTTTCTGTAAATCTGCAACGTAAAGTTAAACACGAGGAAGTGAATGACGAGCACGATAATATCGTTAAACGCGCTCGAAATCAGAGGAACGATGTTCACGTCTTCGCGTTTGAGCGTGCCCGAAATAAAGAGCATGAGTAAAAATAACCCGATATTTGCCACGCACATGGCGATGCAACTCGCCAGATTGCTCTGACTGAGGTAAAATTCCGAAAGAATGATGATATAAAGCGTGGATATGAGCGTGCCGTCCGAAAACACCGTGAGCAACATCAGGCAGATCGTATCGAACACATAACACGCGATTTTCTGCGTGAATTTGCTCAACCCCCACATTTTTACGGCGTTTTCCGCACTCAATACGACGACGGTGGGCAGAAGAACGTACCATGCGGGAATGCCGCCCATATTGCGCGAACGCCAGTTGCTTGCAAGAATAAGGATCTCGATCACGAGAAGCAAGCAAAAGATGAGCGCTTTACCCGTACGCTGAAACACGGGGCTATCCACCCGCAGTTCGCTTCTTCGCATAGCCGCCCCCTTTTTTTCGATTTCGCTTGTATTATACCATATTTTTTTACAATTTGCACCCGTTTTACGCCCTTATTTGACAAATGCCTTGCGCCGTGTTACAATAGCTTTAAGGAGTAAAAGAAATGGAACAGCTTGAAAAGGTAATAAAAAGCATTTCGGAAAGCATCGCGTTCGATTCTTCGCGCCATGCCGCCCAAAAAGGCATGCCCTTCGGTAAGGGCGCATATGATTGTTTGTGCCACTTTTTATCGCTTGCCGAAAAAATGGGCTTTGCCGTAAAGAATTACGACGGATACGCGGGCGAAGTCACCTTCGGGCAGGGCGAAGAATTCGCCGTGCTGGCGCACCTCGACGTCGTACCCGCAGGCAGCGGCTGGACGACGGATCCCTTCGGCGGAAGCGTTTGCGACGGAAAGATCTGGGGACGCGGCGCGATCGACGACAAAGGCCCCGCCCTCTGCGCCCTCTACGCCATGAAGGCGCTCAAAGACAAAGGCTTCGCGCCGAACAGGAAAATCAAACTCATCGTCGGTTGCAACGAAGAGGACGGCTGGGAATGTATCGAATATTATAAACGGCACGCAACGCTGCCGCGCACGGGATTTTCGCCCGATGCAGATTTCCCCGTCATCTACGCGGAAAAAGGCATTCTGCACGTTCTGCTGCACTTCCCCGTAGACAACGCGCCCTTCCGCGAACTGAACGGCGGCACGGGCGCAAATATGGTTTGCGCGCTTTGCACGGCTAAACCGCTGAAATATGACGAAAAACGGGCAAAAAAATACCGCCTTGGGTATCTTGACGGCGTATTGACCGCCGTCGGGAAGAGCGCGCACGGCTCGACGCCCGAACGCGGAATCAACGCAATCGAACCGATTTTGCGCTATTTCGGGGAAGAAAACGCCCAAATCCAACGTATCGTCACATGTGCATTCGATGATATATACGGCTTAAAAAGCCTTTGCGACGACACGGGAAACCTCACGCTCTCGCCCGATATCATATCTTATTGCAACGGGACGATCGACCTGCTGTGCGATATCAGATACCCAGCGGGGTATATTTGCGACAAAATTACCGCGCTTTTGAACCAATTCGACGTACCCTACGATATTGTGCATGAGCAAGCCCCTTTATATCAGGACAAGAACGGCGCGCTCGTGCAGACGTTGCTTTCGGTTTATACGGAATGCACGGGTGAAGAGGCACAGCCCGTTGCGATCGGAGGCGGCACCTATGCGCGGGCGCTTGAAAACGGCGTGGCATTCGGCCCCGAAATGAAAGACGACGAACCCGTCGTGCATCAGGCAGACGAGTATATCAGCATCGACCGCGTGAAAATGTTGCTCGAAATATACGAAAAAGCCCTTGAACGGCTGTGCGGTTAATCTTTTTTTAAGATATAATCGAGAAAAGCGGCGCACCCATCCTTAATATCGGCAAACGCCTTTTCAAAGTCGCCCGTGTACCACGGATCGGCAACGTCGCGCGGGCGCGCGGTAAAAGAACAAAGTTTACTGATTTTTCCGCGCTCGCCTTCTTGGGCAAGGCGGGTAACGGCGCGCAGATTATCCTCGTCCATCACGAGAACGTAATCGCTTTTCGCAAGATCGTCGGGCGTGATCATGCGCGCGGTATGACTTCCGCTTACGCCGTGCGTGCGCAACGTTTTCAGCGCGGGCGGATAAACGGGATTGCCGACCTCGTAACCCGAGGTCGCGCAGGAATCGACGCTAAAGCGGTCGCTCACACCGCATTCGGCGATCAGCTCTTTGAAAACAAGTTCCGCCATGGGCGAACGGCAGATATTGCCTAAACAGACGAATAAAACATGAATCATGCTTTTATTATACACAAAGGAAAACGGCTTTGTCAAACCTTCCGCACAAAAAAAGCGCTCTCATAAAGCGCACTTCCCATAGGGAATTAAAAAAGCGAAGAAGTTCAAAATTCTTCGTTTTTTTTATTAACCTGATAAATTGCAATTTACAATGCTACTTCATTAATTCATGTACTTTCTTTTGAGCATCTTTGTCTCCGCGCTCGGCAGCTATGCGATACCATTCAAGTGATTTTGGCAAATTTTTTGAAACGCCTTTACCAAGCTCATAACACTCGCCGACATTAAATGCCGCTACTTCATCTCCGCCTTGTGCCGCCTATAGATAGTATTCAAACGCCTTTTTCGCATTTTGAGTAACGCCGTAGCCGTTCTCATAACAATCCCCGATATTGTTCAAAGCATATATTGAACCGTATTTATGGTCTGACGCCGCAAGCGTAAACAATTCAAAAGCTTTCTCGTAGTTTTGTTCTACACCGTGTCCGTTCAGATACAAACAACCAAGATTGTACTGTCCTTCTAAATCACCTTGTTCTGCGGCAAGTTGATACCATTTGGCAGCTTCACTAAAATTTTGTGGAACAATTTCTCCATCTTCATATAAAATGCCGACAGCCACTTGCGCGAAAACACAACCTCCCTGTGCGGATTTGAGATACCAACCAACCGCATCTGTTTTATTTTCTTCCACACCCGCACCTGTGGCAAGACATTCGGCAACATCAAATTGTGCCTCAGCATAGCCTTGCTTTGCCGCACTATAAAACCAATGATAGGCTTGTTCCCAATCTTCTTCCACGCCAAAACCAAGAGCATAACAGTCACCAAGAGCATACTGCGCTTTTATGTGACCTTGTTTTGCGGCAAGAAGATACCAATGAACTGCCTCGTCGTAATTATCTTCACCGTTAAAATATTCGCCCAATTCATATTGTGCGTTAACATCTCCTTTTACTGCAAGTCGTTTTAACTCTTTAATATCCATCGAATTTTTCTCCAATAAATCACTGTTTATCACTATATTATTATACGACAATTAAATTTAATGGTAAAGCAAAAACGCACTTACCTTGCTTGCAAGGTATAGTGCGCTATACTTATCTATACTTATGCGAAAAACTCCCTATGGGAACTGCGGTAAGAGAGCGCTTTTTATCTGGACTTGTCAATCGATCGGCGGGGCGAACCGCACGGTGTTCCATTCGCCGAATTTGGTTTTATAGGTCAGCTCGAACAGATACGCGTCGTTGAGCGTGATCCGCGCTTCGTAGTCGTTCGCGCCCGATTGATGCGTCGTCGTCAGCGTGCCCGCCAGCACGGGATCGGCATTCTCAGTATACGCATAAATGAATTCCTGCACGTTTTCATTGGCGTAAGTCAGCCTGATCGTGCCCGATTTCGGATCGGCGGAAGGATTAAATTCCAACCGCACCGTTCCGCGCAAGGTCGCTTCCGTTACGTTCGCCTCGTAAACGCCTTGGAACATCTGCGCGGGCGTAGGCGCCTGAATAACGGTCACGACGAGCGCCGCCTTCACGCTGCTGTTGCGCGTGGAAGTCAGCGTTACGGTGTATTCGCCCGCTTGCGACGCAATCATGCGCGCGGCGTCCTTTCCGTCGAACGTTTCCTTTGTGAACGTTACGCCGCTTGCCGCCGCGTCGCCGAGCGTTGCCGACGCCGTAAACGAAGGATCGGCGTAATTTTGTTCCTGCTCCGAGGCGAGCGCGCGAAGATACAACGGCTGCCCCGTGTAAATCGTCGTGCGGACAACGGTATTGTTCCAGGCGCTACCCTGCACGCCGACCTCATAAGCCGACGCCGTGAGCGAAGTGGGCGCCACGGGCTGAAAATCGATCGTGAATACCTTGCGGTAATGGCTCTTGGTTTCAACGGCAAAGGTCACTTTGCCCGCAACCCAACTGCGGATCGAGAGCTTCGATTCTTTATAATATATCATAAATCCCGTAGTCGTTTCCGTCAAGCCGTCGAGCGGAAGATCCCTTCCGTTCAGCACGCGGTAAAAATTTACGATCGGGTCGAGCGTCATATCGGCAAGAACGGGCTGCACGTCGGTTACGGAAAGATTGAAGGAAAATTTCGTCGGTATTTGCGGGATCGACGTTTCGCTCACTTCCTCGCCGCGATAAATGAGCTTAAACGACTGCACCGAGCGTGACCCCATGCCGTAAGGGTTGGTGGGCACGTCCGCCGCCTCTTCGGGCGAGAGCTCGCTGACAAGCGTCTGATGGTATTCGATGAAAGAGTGAAAGAACACCGAATCGGGATTGGTTAAAACCGTTGTGCCATCCTCTTCGTTATGCTGCCACGAACCTTTGGGGTAGATTTTGCAGTTAAATTCCAGATCCTTTAACGCAAAGGTATCGGAAAGCGTGAATTCCAAATCGAGAAAACAGAAATACGTATCGGCTGCCAGATAGCTGTAAGAATACCCGTAATACGTTTTCCCGTTTTTCTCTTCGATGCGTTCCTTATAATCGCGGTTGTTGTTCTTTTTAATAAACCGTTGCAATCCGTCCGCTAAATTTTCGGCGCCGTAATACGACCCGAAATCATCGCCCGCCCAAGGGATTTCATAACAAAATCCGTCAAGGTAAGGTTCTTCCCTATACGTTCCGTCGCCGTTGGGGTGTGCCTCGATGGTCAGCTTTCCGTCGCCGCCTTCTTCACCCAGATGCTTATCGAACCGAACGCCGTAGAATTCGCCGTCCTCCTCCCATGAATACCAGTGTTCCCAGCCCATACCTTCGTCGATGATATGCGCGTAACGGTTGCCGAATTCATAAGAAATCGCATCTATTTCGTAACGGTTTTTATCCGAAACGTACCCGCCCGTGCCTTTGCGCACCTGTCCTTTGTTCGCAAGCGCCGCGCCGATCGCGTCGGAAACCGTTTGAATCCCCGTTTCCGCCGTTTCAACGGTAAAGACGATATCGCCCGCCTCATGCGCAAGGGTGTACTGCGTTTCACCCTTATTGAACGCCGTCGGGCTGCTCAGCACCTTCACTTTATAATCCTGCGCGCCCAACACGGGCAACGTCTGTTCGAGCTTATGCTGCGCGCTGTATTCGCAGGTTTTTACCGCCAAGCCCGTTTGCCCGGCAGTCGGCTCGCTCACTTCCCACGCGCCGTAGGCGTGTGCGTTTTCGTCGACGGGAATGGATTCGGTGATAAAATGGCCGCAAATACCGCACAGCCCTTCCCGCTCGCCCTCGGCAACGCAGGTTGCGGGCGTTTTTACGGTGTAACGAAAAGCATGCGTACAGGGATTTTTACTGCATGCGCCTGCGCTTGCCGCAACCAACATCAGCGCAAGCGACGCGCTCACGATCCGAAATATTTTTCTTTGTTTCACTTCTGTCCCTCCTCGGCGTAAGGATTGCCCTCGTAAAACACGCAGTTGAAAAGCCACTGATTGCTGTGCGAAGACTGATAAAACGCCTCGGCAAAGCCCTTGCCGTCGTTAAACAATCTCTGGCAGACGCTGTATTTCATGAAAAAGCCTTTCAGATCTTCGGTTACGGGATAAGCGCCGTCGCTGTTGCATTTACTCGCATAAGCCGCAACAAGATCGTTGTAATCGCAGGGATCGGAATCCTGCGCGCCGTCCGCCAGCCGTTTGGACACGCGCGGATCGGTAAAGCCGGCGCCGGGACCCGTCTGCCCGTCTTCGAGCGTGTTGATGACGTCGCTGTCTACGCTGAGAATGGCATAAACGATCTTTCCATTGGGTGCGCCGTTGGCGTCGAGCAGGTGATAGTATCCGTCGTCCGCGTTCAGCCCGATGATCGATTGATCGAGGATCCCTTTCGTCAGCGTGGAAATATGCTTAGGCGAGCTGTCGTAATCGACTGAATCGGGCAGATTTCCGTTGCGATGCGTGACTTCGACCTTACGGTAAGAAATATTTTCGCCGCCCGTGATCTCGCCCGGTCGTTCGAGAATAAAGTCGATGCTGAGCGGATAGGCGCTCTCGTCGATACATTCCGAACGCAACCCGAAATAGACGTTCTGACCGACCGAGTACAGATTGCTTTCCCAGTAGAAATTTTTTGTGAACGTGTTTTCCGCCGCCCCGCCGCCGTCGCGCGTTTCGTCGGGCGATTCCGGCACATACTGCGACGATGCGATATACACGTCGAGAATGGGGTTGATTTTATTCGCCGTAACGTCGGCGATCGACTGCACCGAATACCGCCCCGTACGGTTGGGCGTAAAACGGAAGAATACCGTCTGCGCGCTGTTCTGCAAGAGAATACGGTACGTGCCCGTGCCGGGCAGCCTGAGCGGCTGATAACGGTCGGGCGTCGTTGCCGTGCCGTAGTCGTGCGTGATTTTGAAAAGGATCAGGCGGATATGACGGTTGTCGTTCGACGCCGAATAGACGTTCGGATCGTAGGTATAGCCCGCGGGCGGCGTTTCGAGCGTGACCGCATAGTCGCCGTCCAGCCCCTCGCACACCGCAACGCCCTTGGCGTTTACCCGAACGGGATACACGCCCCCGCCGCTTTCCAGATTCGTCCATACCACGCGGATCACTTCGTCCTCGTCGGGGATATAGGGTTTGCTGTCGTAAATCAGCGTGACGCTGAACGCGCCTTCGCTCATTTCGTCGTCCGGATCGTCGGGATTGACGGGGTTATCGGGATCGGTCGGCGTCGTCGGATTGTTGCCGCCTTCGTTCACGGGCGGCTTAAATTCCCCGCACCCCGCGAGCGCGAAGAGCATAAGAAATGCAATTATCACAGATATAACTTTTTTCATTGCCGCCTCCTTCTCTTATTTTACCTTGCGGAACAGACTGACGATATCTTCCCACTTGAGTTTGCGCACGATGATATCGACCGCGAACAGCGCGACCGCCGCCGCAAGCAGCGGAACGGTAAGGCTTACCGTGTAGGTTCCGACTTCGCTTTCGTCGTTTTTAAGCGATAGTTTGCCGTCTAAACTCACCGTGCCGTTGGTGCCCACCATACGGTTGAGCACGCCTGCGTCGTACACCGCAAAACTGTTGTATTCCGCCGTGAACGAACTGTGTGCGCTGCGCAGAACGGTGTACTCGTACTGACCGTAGCGGTAGTCGATCGCAATATCGTATTTGCCGCGCTGAGGCAGGGCGAACGTGTAAAAATATCCCGTCGAGGCAAACGCCAGATTGTTTTCGATCGTCTGTCCGTCCGGCATCGTCACGCGGACGGCAACTTCGGCGTCGATCCGCACGGTTGCGGGAACGATTTCCACGTTGACGTAGTCGCCGCTCTCTTCGATTTTTACCGTGACGGGCGCGTTGGTTTTTTCCTGCGGAATGTTCGTTGACAGCACGTTCGTAAAGAAGGCATCGCGCGCCTCTTTCGTCCAGCCGCGGCTCGTCCATTCGCCCATATCGCTCGTGAACGACGCCACTCTGCCGTTGCCTAGCGTGCGGTAGGCATAAAGCGGAACGGTTACGTTGCCGCCCTCTTTTTCATAGATCGCGTTAAGCACCGTGGTGGCAAGCGGATCCGCCTTATTGCTCACAAAGCCCGAAACATAGCTGTTTGACGTGAAATCCACGCCTTCGAGCACGCTGTCGCGCACACGGTTGATCTCGATGAAGGAATTTTCCTCGACGATCGTTTCGGAAAGGTCGTTTTCGATATCGCCGAACGCGACGTCGACCTGCTCATCTTTGATCATTTCGTAATGTTTGCCGCCGCCGTGCGCCGCGGACGCGATATCCTGCAACAGCACCTTCGCCTTGGTTGCGGCGGTGCCCGTATCGCCCAAACGGCCGATATCGATGACCGAAGTATAAATGCCGTTGGCGCGCAACTCGTCGACAAGGGCGAGCGGGCTTTCGTAACCCGAACCCGCAATGTTGAGATCGAGTCCGTCGCTGATGAGCATGACCTGTTTTTCGCTGAAATCGAGGCTGTAAAGCTCGCGTACGGTTTCGAAACCGAGTTTCATATCGGTGCCGTGCTCGAACCACTGCGCGTCGATCTTGGCTTTCAGTTCGGCCTTTTTCGCCGCGTCGCCCACCTTGGTGTGGCGCTGAATATATCCGCGGTTGCCGTTGAAGAACACGATCGCCACTTCGTCGTCCTCGTTGAGGTTGTCGATAAGGCGCTTTGCCGCCGTTTTGGCACGGGCGAATTTTCCGCCCTCGACCATCGAGCTTGACGTATCGAGCACGATCGTGAAGAGTTTGGGGCGGTCGCTCGCGTTACCGAAGCGAACGGGCAGCATATGCTTGAGCAGATCGAACTTCCCCTCGGTATCGTTCTGCAAGGCGATATCGCCGATCGTGAGCAGGCTTTTGCCGAACCGCGTTACGGCGGTGTTGAGGCTCTGCATAAACAGTTCGCTGTTGGGAATGGACGCAACGTTCACGCCCGAGAGAATAATTTCATCATATTCGCAAATCTCTTCCACCGTAATGGGCACGCGCGCCGAACCGGGCACATAGTAATCGGTGATCTTCGCCCCTTGGAAGAGCGGTTCGATCTCGCTGTATGCCGACGTGTCGCCCGCAATGAGCAGAACGTTGAGCTCGTCGGTCACCGTCTGCGAGAAGGTGCGCGTATTGTTGAAGGCGTTCGCGTCTTCCCCCTCGTTCTGCGCGCGCACGCTCACTTCGTATTCGTGCGTGCCGACTTTTGAAGTGTCGAGGGGCAGTGTAATGCTGTTCGAACCCTTGGAAAGCGTTACGACGCGGTTTTCGGTCTGCACGCCGTCTTGTTTGAGCGTGATAAACGCCTCGGTCATTTCGTTGCTCTGCACGATGACGCTCGCCGTCTGCGTGCGCCCGACGAACACGTTTTCCGACGCCTGCACCGAAGAAACCTGCAATTCCTGTTCGCCCGCTTTGATGTTGTTATCAAGGAAGATCGCGTCGACCTTCACCTTTTCGGCGGCGAGCTTATCGACCGTGCGTTTGAGGGCGTTGGCGTCATCCATGTATGTCTGTGCGCCGTCCGATACGACGACGATGCGTTTGATCACGCCGTCGCGGAAGAGCGACGCCGTATATTCGAGCGCCGAGATCAGATCGGTTTCGCTGTCGTCGACTTTTGCCTCTTTGACGCTTTTGCGCTGTGCCCTTCTGCCTTCGAGCGGGCTGTGAAACTGATAATCCTTCCCGAAGCAAACGACGCCCAGCCTTCCGTTGCGCGGCAGTGCGTCGGCAAGCCCTGCGATATAGCGGTCGATCGTATCGAGATTGCGGCTGGAAGAATAGGAAACGTCCGCCAGAACGTAAACGTCGGTTTCGGTCAGCGTCGTCACGACGTTCGTGCCCGCCGCCGAGAAGGCGATGAGAAGCGCCATGACGACGTGCATGACGCCCGAGGCGATATTGTGCCCGTTCGCGTTGTCGCGCCGCACCGCCAAGAAGAACGGGACGGCGAACAACACGACGAGCGGGATCGCTAACAAAAGCCAATATGCGTTAACGAAGTTGATACTGCTCATAACAATACACCATCCAGTCCGCAAGGATCACTACGGCAAGAAAAATAAAGAGATACACAATACTCGTATACGCGCCGTCGCGCCGCGCCGTGCTTGCCTCGCCGCTGATCACATAGGCGATCGCGGTCTGCGAGGGCATGCGCTCGTCGGCGGCAAGTTCGCTGTAAAGTTTCGCGGGGGGCAACACCGTTCCGCCCGAAATCTGCGTGAACGTATAAGTGCCCACTTCTTTGAGGATATATTCGACCGAAGTCGCGCTGCTGTCGAGATATTCTTCCTTTCCGCTCGGCGTTTCCACCCGAATGCTCGTGGCGTTTTTGAGCACGTTAACGATTGCAACGTCGCCGCAGGTAAAAAGCGTGCTGTCGACCATCGCGGGGAAGGTATAACCGATAAGATTTTTCATGAGAATGAGCAGGTTGGGCGATACCGCAAAGTCGCCCTCGCCTAAACCGAACGCGAACACGACCTGCCGGTTCCCGTATTCGTTCGCCCCGACGAAGAGCAGCGGATTGCCGTCGTAAGAGAGCAGCGCCGTAAAATCGCGGTCGAATCCGCACCGCGCGTAACTCTTGACGTACATTTCGTCCTCTTTGACGACGTTTTCGAGCAGTTGGCGCACGCGCGTGCTCGACGACGTGCTGTAACTCATCTTGCCCGCCGAGGGAAGCGTTTCGCGGTTGAGCACCGTGAACCCTGCGCGGGGCGTGTTGTCGGGCGGATTGACGAACCAGACCGCGCCGTCGCGGGGCAATACTTTGGGGGCGTAAGCGTTGAAAATATAGAGCCCGTAGCCGCCCAGCTCGTTTTCCTGACTGCGATACTGCTCGGGAGCGATGAGCGTATATTTGATATCCATGGACGTGAGCGCCGCCTGCAAATAGATCTCGTCGTCGCTGACGATGAGCGTACGGAAGGAATCGTCGGCAAGCGGTTTATAGAGCACCACTTCGTTGTCGGCGGCAAGCGCGTCGCGTTCCGCAATGCGCACGCGCAAAGCGGAAAAATCGGTGCGGCCGACGCTCAGCGTAAAGGGCATGCCCACGAGCTGTTCAACCTCGAGCCGCACGCTGCTTACGGGCGTTTTTTCTTCGTCGCAGTAAACTTCCACGGTGAGATTAGCCCTGCTTTCGTAAGAAAACGCCGTGCCCGTCACTTCGGCACCGCCGCTTTTCATCGTATAATCGACGTTTGCGAGCGCATAGTTGATTTCACGCGCCGAAAGGTTGACAATCGTCACGTTTTCGGTCACGTCGTACGCCTTATCGGTATAAAGAAAGGTTTTCAAGCTCGGCGTTTCGTTGAAATACGCCTGCACGATTTTCAAGGCATCGGCGGGATCGGTCGCCGTATAGCAGGGTTCGATCTCGTTGATCGCGCGAAGCGCAAGCGATTTATCCTGCGTTTTTTCGCACACAACGGCGGCATAGTCGCCCGTGTAGACGATTGTATAGCTGCTGCCCTCGACCGCGCCGTTGATCTCGCGGCGGATACGCGCTTTGCCGTTTTCGAGACGCGTTCTTCCGCCGTTCTCGATATTCATGCTGCCCGAACCGTCGAGCACAAAACAATAATCTTCCGCGGCGGCGCGCATCGTGAACACGGGGTGCGCGATCGCAAAGGAAATGGCGATCACCGTCAGTATCTGCAAGATCAGACTGATAATACCCGTAATCTTGTTGACGGGGTTTTTGCGCTTGAGGAAACGCTCGCTCAGCGTCCACAGATAGGTCGACGTAACGACCTGCTCGGTGTATTTGTTCTTGATGATATAAATGAGGATCAGCAAGGGAATGGCAAGCAGTCCCAAAAAGCCCAGGGGATAGAGAAAACTCACTTGACCACCTCCATATCTACAAGCCGTTTGAAGAAAATCTCGCCCACCGGCTCTTCCGCCGAAACGAGCATGTATTCGCCCCCGCGCGAAAGGCAGTAATTGCGGATCCGCCCCGTTGCATATTCGAGCGCCTGTTTATAAGCCCGGATGATCTCACGGGTGATGTTCTTGCGGTAGGTTTTCTGAATGTCCTCGCAATCGAAATAATGCAGTTTGCCGCGCGCTTTAGGCGCCGTTTCCTCTTTGGAAAGCACCTGCACGCAGAGAATATCGCGCTTTTTCGAGGCAAGATAGTCGATCGCGCTTTCGTAATCGTTATCGGTGAGAAAATCGGATATAAGCACCGAAAGTCCGTCGCCGTAACCGACTTTGGAAGGAAGAACGGCGTCGCCGAGAAAGCTGTCGCCGTCGAACACGATGTCGTTGAGCACGCCGATTTTCGCAAGATACGCCTCTTTGCCGAGCATGCCCGAGATCACCTCGTCGCACGCCCTGCCGTGAACGACGTAAATTGAAACCTTGTCCATTTCGCATATGGAAAGATAGGCGAACGCCGCGGCGAGCCTTATCGCCTGTTCGTCTTTCTTCCCCTTCCCGAAACCCATGGAACGGCTGGCGTCGATATAAATGCGCGTGTGCATCTGCCGTTCGTCGAGATAGAGCTTGAGGAACAGCTTATCGAACCGCGCGTAGGCGTTCCAATCGATTTTGGTGATATCGTCGCCCGCGATATAATCGCGATAATCGGCGAACTCGCACGACGAACCGTAGATTTTACTCTGATGGTTGCCGCCGAACAGCCCCGCGACGTTATTTTTTACGAGGGTCTGCAACAGTTCGAGCTGCGACAGAAATTCCTCGTTGATAACAAGGTTCTTCATAAAAAGGAATTATTTCTCCTCGGTCTTTGCCGCCGCGTGTTTTTTGCCGCCCACTTCTTTGACGAGCTGGGCGATAACGTCGTCGACGGTAAGCCGCTCGTTGACCGCATTGTAATTGATCTTGATCCTGTGGCGCAGAACGGGGCACGCGAGCGCGTCGATATCGGCATACGATACGTTATAATTGCCCAGCATGAGCGCACGCACCTTCGCGCAGGTGATGATCGCCTGCGCCGCGCGGGGCGATGCGCCGTATTTGATATACTTCGCCGCCGTGGACGAAGGATTTTCGAGTTCGGGGTGGGTTGCCGAAATGAGATTGACGGCGTACGAAAGCACGTCGGCAATGCAGGGCACTTTTTTCGCCGTTTCGCGCATTTCGAGCACGGTTTTGCCGTCGATCACCGCCTCGGCGTTCTCGTCGAGCGTGATCTGCGTCATATTGACGATATCGGCAAGTTCCTGCGCCGAAGGGAATCTCATGACGAGTTTGAACATGAAACGGTCCATCTGCGCCTCGGGCAGCGGATAGGTGCCGTCCTGCTCGATGGGGTTTTCGGTCGCCAGCACGAAGAAAGGCTCTTCCAAACGGTAGGTTTCGCCGCCGACCGTCACTTTATGCTCTTGCATGACCTCGAGCATGGCGGACTGCGTTTTCGGCGTGGCACGGTTGATTTCGTCCGCCAGCACCAGATTGGCGAAAATCGGGCCGCGGCGGAACACCGCGTTGAGTTTCCCCTTTTCGTCCTTTTCGATGACATTCGTGCCCGTCACGTCCGAAGGCATGAGGTCGGGCGTGAACTGAATGCGCGAGAACGGCAGTTCGAGCACCCTGCCGAGCGAGCGGACAAGACGGGTTTTCCCGACGCCGGGCACGCCTTCAAGCAGCACGTTGCCGCCCGCGATGATCGCGATGATGACGTTGTCGATGATTTCTTCCTGCCCGACGACGTCTTTTGCAAGCTCGTCGCGGATCTTTGCGATCGAAACGCTGAATTTTTTTACCTTTTCTGCATTATCCATAATTTCCACCTGATTTATTTATTCTCAATTCTGTTGCGAAACATTAGTCAGAATGTCGAGATACATATTGATGATATCGGCAAGCTCGCCCGAAATGGCGCCGCTTTCGATATACGCCGAGATTTTTTTATCGTATTCCCCGATTACTTCCATGTAGGGCAGATATTTTTCCTGCGGGGGATAATAAATGGTATCTTTACTGCCGCCGACAAATTCGCCGTCCGCCCCTCCGCCGCCGTTATTATCGTTTGAGTCGCCGCCCGTGTTGGAAGAAGAGCCGTCCTGCACGCCCTCGGGCAGCACCAGCGCGGGAATATCCACGCCGAATATCTTGCCGAGCGCCGTGCGCACGTATTCGTCCATCATCGTGTTATACGACTGCACGGAAAGCGCGGGCGAAGCGTTCGTCACGAACGCCGCAAAGGCGTCGTCGGTTTCTTTGAGCAGGTTTTCGACGGTGTAACCGTTGCCGATCTTGCCCTTCACCGTATTCAGCGCGCTCTCGAGCGCGGCAAACGCCGTATACAGACCGTCGGTTTCGGCAACGCCCGCCGATTTATAGGGCGCAATTTCATTCAGAAAGGAAGTCAGCTTTTCGCCGAGCGCCTCGCCGTCGAACGCTTCCCACCCTTCGGTGAGCTTGACGATGCTGCGTTCGAGCGCGGCCGGCACGCCCGTTTCCGATTTATCGTATTTACGTTCGACCGATTCGTAATCGTTCAGACGGATCCCGTCGCTGCGGTAATAATACGCCGCGCCGAGCACCGCCGTCGCAAACGCCTTGGCGCTCTCTTCCGAGCCCGTTTTCGAATAGATCGCCGCCGCCGAATTGCTTGCCGCCACCATGCCGTCGATCATCGTGACCGAAGCGAGCACCGATTCTTTCATGGCGGACTGCGTTTCGTCGTTTTCAAGCCCCGTGAGCAGATTGTCGAGCACGACCGTAACGCCGTTTTTGAGATCGTCGCCGAGGCGCGAACCCTTGACTTCGTTCATGAGTTGCGTAAGCCGCACGATCTGCGCTTCCGTGGGATTGAAGGGCGGGTCGACCTCGTCGGCGCTTACTCCGGCAGGCACGATCGCCCCCGCCAACAACATCACCACCGACAGAACGGGCACGATCGCCAGACGGACAATCTTCGCCGCCCCCATCTTTTTGGGGCGCAGCTGCCCGAGCGTTTCCTCGGTCTGTTCGCGCTGCAACACCGCCATATCGTCGCCGCAGTCCCGAAACTCAACCATCGTCTGCACTTTTTCGCCCAGGTTGTAACCCTCGTCGAGTTTTTTCGCCAGCTTTTTATCGCGCGGGCGGATAAGAAGAAAGAGCAACCCCCCCGCCGCCGCGGAAACGACGACGATCGCGAACGCGAGGGCGATCCAATACAACCCGAGTTTTACCGCGCAGAGTTTGAAGGCGAGCAACAGCGCGCCCGTGCACAAAAGCGCGAAACACACGGCAAACACCGCGCTTGCGATAAGCGCCGCCGTGAGATGCTTTTTTTTGATTTTCGAGAAATTCCCGTTCATCGTTTCCTCCCGCAGAATGCTGAAAATACACTTATACTATAACGATAATTTATAATACACTCTTCGACGGTATTTGTCAAACAATATAAGCGCAAACCGAACTATTTTATTTGCTTATAGATGGTATAAGTAAAGCTAATCTTTCAAACGCTTTTTTCACCTGATTTTCATTGCATTTTTTTATGAATTATGCTAAACTTTATTATGTACGATTTCGGATATATTAATGTAAACGGTTCGTTACATATAAAATCAGCGGAGGCAAAACATGAAAAAAGCAGTTACTGTTGTTCTTTCCGTGCTGTGCGCGATCCTCTTCGCGATCGGGCTTGCGGCGTGTAATAAGAACAACAACACCTACGAGATCACCGTAAAATCGGTGGGCGGCGCGCCGCTTTACGACGTAGAGGTCAGCCTTTACGACGGAAACAACGAAGTTGCGACTGCGCGTACCGACAAAAAGGGCAGCGCGAAACTGAACGCGAAAGCGAAAACATATACCATCGTGCTCAATGACCTGCCCGCGGGTTACAACAACCCCGCCAAACCTTATATGACGAGCGCAGACAGCAAAACCGTCGACGTCTATCTTCAATCGAGCGTCATCGAATCGGAAATGCCGCGGGGTAAGATCTACAACGTCGGCGACGTTATGTACGACTTTTCGGTAACGACCGACAGCGGGGAAACCTTTCAGCTTTCCAAAGTGCTGAAAACGAGAACCTTCGTGCTCATCAACCTCTGGGCAACGTGGTGCGGTTATTGCATCGGCGAATTTCCCCACCTTGCCGAGTCTTATGCAAAATTCGACGACGAAAACCTGGCGGCGGTCATCGCGCTCAGCCGCGACGATTCCATTAACGAAATCCAGGCGTTCAAAGCGCAATCCGAATACAGTTATATCAACTTCCCCATGGCTTACGATTCGCCCGATCTGCGCACGGCGTTTTCCGCCTCGTCGATCCCCGTATCGATCTACGTCGACCGTTACGGCGTCTGCGCCGACATTCAAAGAGGCGCGCTGCCTTCGGCAGATGCGTTCAACGCCATTTTCGAAAAATACACCGACGAAAATTACAGTCAGAACTTCCAGCCCGGAACCTCCGATGAAGTGAAGGACTTCGTGAAACCCTCGGGCGTTGAAATGCCCCCCTCGTCCGTCCTCGAAGAGGCGGCGAACGCACCGGGATTCCCCGGAACGTACCGCGCGGTTACCGAGAATGATTCCGCACAGTACGAATATTACTGGCCTTGGCTTGCGGGCAAGGACGACAGAGGATCGTATATCTATTCTTCCAACCTCGGTATAGACGACCCCACTTATTCGGGCTTGTTCCTCGACATCGAGATGAAAAAAGACCAGATGATCGTGTTCGATCTCGACGCCACCATCGGGGCAAAGACGGCGCAGCTCGCCGTCGTTCAGGACGGATTGTCTGCCCTCGAAATTTTAGGCCCGATCAACTACAAAGGAAAATCGCAGTATATTTACGTTGCGCGCGAAGACGGTACGCAAACCCTGCTCTTCTCGTATATTTCGACGAGCATAAATAAAGACGTTATAAAACTGAGAAACTTCCGCTTGCTCGATAAGAACAGCCTGCCCGCCGAGGAATCGGTGGACAACCGCTACCATGTAGCAACTTCGCCCGTTTATGACGAAAACGGCACGCAAACGGGTTGGAACACCTACCAAAAGGTAGGCTTGAACCCGCTCGACGGCTATTACCACCTGCTCGACGATGAGGGCAAACCCAACGGCGCTTATGTGCTTTTGGATACGGCGAACAGCACGCATTTCAGCAACGTTCCCCTCAACCGGTATCTTGCGGAAGGTCAGGGAAGCCACGGTTTGAACGAAGAAGATACCCTTCTTCTGCAACAGTTTGCTTCCTATGCGTCGGTTTCGGATATTCCGAATTACACGCCCGTCACACAGAAACTCAAAGATGTCCTCGTGAAATTCTGCCACAACCTTTCGGGCGACGCCTCGAACACGAACGAAAACGAATGGCTCGAACTGTGCTCGTATTATGTGCACTACGGCAAGGGCGAAGACGTATTCGGCTCGGTCGATCCCGTTAAGAACGACCCCATCAAAGGTTGCGCGCCTTTCAGCTCGGTAAAACTCAAAGAAACGACGGGCATTCCCGAACAGAACTACAAAGACGAATACAACGCCATCACGATCAACAGGCTTTATTTCCCCCGCGGCATCTACGCCGAATTCGTGCCCGCAGAAACGGGATTGTACCGCTTCCGCAGCTACGGCGTTGACAAAGAAGGCAACAACTTCGATACGATGTGCTATATCACCGATCTCAACGAAGAAGAAATCAGCTTAAAATCTGACGAGCTGACCCAGTCGATCGGCGATCACTTCACGATTTACGTCCGTCTGGAAAAAGGCAAGCGCTATTTTGCCCGCTGCGACTTCTATCTCATGGGGCAGTTTGACACCTTCTACGTCGGCATCGAGCGCATCACCGCCGATTCCGAAGGCGTGGAAGACGGCTATATGAAAGTCGAACGCCGCCTTTCGACCAGCGCTTACACCTTCGACGAAGATATTTACAACCAGACCAACGGTCAGATTTTCTTCAACACCCCCACTTACCTTGCCGACAATTACGGACAGGACGCCGACGGCAACTGGGCGGCAAACATCAACGTCGAAGGACGCAAGGAAAGCAAGATCTACCTCGATCTGCATACCACCTACTTCTTCCCCGCGATCGAAAAAGTGTTCTACCCCGATAAAAACAGCGCAGGCAAACCGGTTGAACTCAGATATTTTACGCGCGACCGTCATGGCAACCCCATTTACGCACGCGACGAAAACGGCAAAATTATTTACGACAAAGACGAAAACGGCAACAGCGTACCCCGTTATGAGCAGACCTTCAAACTCGACTTCGACTTCTCGCCGCGCAACGACGGAATCGATAACAGCAAAGAACTCGTTCGCCTGCGCGAACTGACGGGCAATACGAACGCCAACTACAATGGGTATATGCTGGAACTCGTCGACAATGCGCGTAAAACAGGCAACTACCTTGTGGAAGTCACCGAAGAGCTCGAATATATCCTGAACATGTTCGTGCACCGTATCACCCCCTACCGTACGCCCGACCTCAAAGTGATTGAAAACGGCATCGAATACGAATGGGCGAAGGGCGAATTTATCGACTCAATGGCGACGGCAACCAACCCTGCGCGCGAATGGATCCACTTCTGCGTGTATTACGACTACTACGAAGTATAACAACATGATTGCGGAAGGCTGCATAAACCCAAAACGCCTTGTTTGATACGACGGGCAGAAATGCCCGTCGTTTTCAATCGAACAGAATAAAGCAAAGAAAAAAACAAAAATTATATTTATCGGAGGATTTACCATGAAAAAACTGATCAGCAAACTGGCTGCCGCCCTCTGCGCGGCGACGCTTCTTCTCACCGTGTGTCTGTTCGCAGGCTGCGGCGCGAAAGAGGTGACTTACACCATCACCCTCAAAACGCCCGAAGGCACTTACGACAGCACGATTTCCGACGAACTCATGATCGGCTTCTGCGAAGGCGAAAACGGCAACTGCCGCATGTTCCCTCTTGACGAAAACGGCGTGTGCACCATTAAGGCAAGCGACGTTAAGGGCGAAATCGAATACAAAGGCGACTACGTCGTAAAAATTCTGCGCAACGGCGTCGATTCCAACCCCCGTTACAAAACCTATAACGAAACCCACAAGGTTTACGAGATTTCCGCGAAAAACAACAACATCGAAATCGAACTCGAACCCAAAGACGCAGCATAAATTTTAACAGGAAAGGACTATGAAGAAATTCAAAAAATTGACCGCGTTCTTAACGGCGCTCTTTTCGCTTACGCTCGCGGCGGGTATTTTTGCGGCGTGCAGCAAGAACGGCAACACAACGCCGAAAGAAACCTATTACAACGTGACCGTAACCATGGGCGGCAATCCCCTTGCGGGCGCGCAACTCACTTTTGCGAACGCCGAAACCGAGGCGGAAACGCCAACCTTCACGACGGGCGACGACGGCATCGCGCACGTCGATCTGCCCCGCGCCAACTACCACGTTACCGTTACGGGCGGCGTGCCCGACGGCTACGGCATGGAATCGAGCGAAGGTTATTACACCGTAAACACCGGCAGAAACTTCACGATCCGCATCGTACCCGCCACGCAAGAGGATACGGCGCAATACACCGTGCGCCTTGTCGCGCCCGAGGGCAGCAACAACGTAAACCTTTCGGGGCGCAACGTCATCTATGCGGAAACCCCCACGGGCGGACAGCGCGTGCTCGGGCAGACCGATTCGAAGGGCGAGGCGCAGCTCAGCGTTCCCAAAAAGGGCTATCTCTTCATCACCCCCCCTACGGGCTACAACTACGACCGCAACTACACGGGCAGCACAAAATCGCCTTATGAGATCGACGCGAAGGGCGGCACAATGACCTTCAACCTGCTGCGCGAAAACCTCGTCCGTCTGGAAAACGAAATGTCCAACGACGAAAAGAACGCGTTTGCAAACGCCATCGGTTCGACCTCGTTCCGCGAATCGGCGATCGCCACCGAAAGCTCGCCCGGACGCAAGGGATATTTCGTGACTGCCACGCTCAAAAAGGGTGAAACACAGTTCTTCACCATGCGCGCAACCGAAAGCGATTACTACACCCTTTACGTCAACAAACCGAGCGGATGCAACCTGATTTTGATCAGCAAGCCGTACGACGTGACGAACGGCGACGTATTCACGGCGCCCAACTCAATCGGCGCCGCGCTTGCCTGCACGAAGAACGCCAACTTCACGTTTGCGCTGACCGCAGGCAATGCCGACGCATCGTTCCAGTTCGTCCTTCTCGCACCTGCCGAACGCAACGAAACGCGCATCGAAACGACGGGCGAATTCGATCTTGAAATTCAGGAACTTCTGCCCGCGCTCATTTCCTTCCGCCCTGCGGAAAGCGGTAGATATCAGGTGCGCATTCTCTCCGAAGGCAACTTCGTCATGCACCACATCTATAACCGTTATGTAACAAGCCCTTCCAACCCCACGCCCCCCGCCGACGGCTCAGCGAGCGAAAACGAATCGCTTTCCTACAACGGTATTTTCGAATTTAACATTGCGGACGATACGCTTTACTACAAGGATTCCGCGGGCAATATCGACAAGAACCGCCCCAACGATGCCGAATGGCTGCTGCGTATCTTCACCAACGATAACGTGCGCTATCCCCTGCCCGTCAAAATCAGCATCGAGCGCATCGGCGACGCCGACGCGGGCAGACAGTACCTCATCGTCAACGCCGAGGAACCCGCCGCAGGCGTGCTTACGCAGGCTGACCGCCCCGAAGGAACGCCTCAGGCAATCGGCGTATACAAAACGGCGCCGCGCATCGTGAAAGGCAACGACGGATTGTATCATCTCAACGCCGAAAACGGGCCTGTTGTCTATGTAAAACTTAAAGGCAACATTCCCCCGTACTATCCCGACGCGTCGTTTGAATCGCTCGACAGCAGCGGCATAAGCCCCTACCGTTTCAACGTGACGACGGAAGAGGACATGAAAGACCCCAACGCGCCCTACACGTTGCGCGATTACACCCGCCTTCTTCGCGGCGCGTTGACCCCTGCGGAAAACGGCACCCCCACCGACGCCGACGCATTCGACGAATACTACCTCAAATACGTCAACGCCGACGGCATGTATCCCCTCGACGATACGCTCAAAGAGTTCCTCTCGCTCTTCGCCTCTTCGGCGTCTTCCTGGCTCGGCGGATTCGGCTCTTACACGAACGACAGCCTTTACCTCTTCTCGGCGTATTATTACGATGACGGCACCCCGCTTCCCGAACCCGTGCCCTCGCGCGGCGACGGCACGCAAAGCAGCCCTTACGAGCTTGAAATCGGTTCCTTCTCGGTGAGGATCACGGCGGGCACGCCCGTTTATCTCACCTACGCCGAGGACGGCGTCGTCGATATCACCGTGACGGGCGCGACCGTTTCCAAATCGCCCGTGACGGCAGGCGAAGTGTTCACGATCACGGCAAACGAAAGCAAAACCTATATCGTCACCGTCAATTACGTTATCGGAACCAACAAGGCGAACCCCGTTCCCGTTCACGACGGCGACACGCTTGAAAACATCGGCAAAGACGGCGTGTGGTATTCCTTCACCGCCGACGAAGACGGCATTTACGAAATCGCGTTTGTCAACGCTTCCGTCAGCGTATACGTCGAGGACGGCATGCGTGCCGACCTTTCCGAACTGCTGCTCAAAGCGGGGCACAGCGTCCTCTTCCGCCTTGCCGCCGAGGACGGCACGGCTTCCGCGATCGTCAACATCAAAAAGAACGCGGTCAACGCCACGGCACCCGCGGGCGGCGACGGCAAGCGCGCAACCCCCTACGAGATCACGCAGACGGGATTATACGCCGCCGTTTATGCAGGCGACACCGTTTATTACACCGTTACCGCGGCAGGGCGCTATATCCTTTCCGCCGAAGACGACAATGCGCGCATCGTGTATAACGGCGCGGTTCACGAGGGCAACGTCTACCTCACGCTGGAAGTGACGGATACGCCCGTTTCCTTCTCGGTCGCCGCGCTCAAAGGCAACGACACCCTTTATTTCCGCTTAGCGGATAAACTCGGTTACGACGCGCAGCACGCGATCGAAGTGACGATGAAGGCGACGGATACTTCCGTAACGGGCCGCGTATCGATCGAAGGCGTATACAGCGATCAGCAACTGACTACGGTGGGCGACGTCGTATACTATTCCTTCACGGCACCGAAAGACGGGCTTTATATCATCTCCTTCTCGAACCCCAACGCCATGCTGAACGTTTCGGATAACGCAACGCGCTATGTGTTCGATTACGCCACGAACGTTTACCGCGTCGTGCTCAAACAGGGCGAAACCTTCGCGTTCAGCCTTTCGAGCACCGGCTCGTCCTTCCCCGTCAGCTACGGATACACCTTCTCGTGGAACGTCATGCCCGAAGAAGGCTCGAAGGATTTGCCCGAAGAGGTGACCGTAAAATCGTATACGCTCAATTTGAAAAAGGGCGAAGAACACTACTTCGTCATTCAGGACAAAGAGGGTTACACCGTCAACTTCACCGCAGGTAACTTCATCGTCTATAACCTCGGCGCAAGCTCGTTCAACGACGACCGCCGCAAAGACGAATATCTGCTCAAAAGCGGCGATCTGATCGCGGCGGCGAACTTCACGCCGAGAATGCACCTCGTCGTCATTGCGACCGAGGACTGCTCGGTGCAGATCACCTTCATGTAACGGTTGATGCCAAACAAAAAGCTCGCGGGCAATTGCCCGTGAGCTTTTTTTAACGTCAGCATTCGATTATCCCATACACCTTTTCCGACCATTCCCAGATATCTTTGCAATCGTTTGCAACGTAGCGGATCTTTGGTTGCAGCTCGGGCGGGACGGCGTCTTGCAGTTCATGCCGCAGTCCTTCGGGTATCACGACCGCGTACACCCATTCGGATAAGATTATCGCGTCTTTGATCTTCATCGGCAGAACGCCTTCGAAACAACAATTCGGGTGCTTCGCAAGTTCGTCGTAACGGAAATAAAACCGTACCGCAGGGGTAAAACCGATACTCAGATCGTCCCCGTCGGGAAAACGCCCTAACCTGCGTTCCGTGACCAGCCTGTCGCCCGCCTGACAATTCCCCCACGCCAGCATGACGTATTCGAAATAATCGGCGGGATCGTTTGCGGCGTTGCGTTTTTCCGCTGCCAACAATTCGGGCGGCGCGTTGCGGGCAAGGGGGGGCGGAAAGCAGTTTGCCGCACGAAAAAATCTCTCTTGCATGTTCGGGCGACGTTGTATGGCATACAAACTCGGTCACGCACCCTTTCCGTTGCGGACAAGCCGTGCATTCGGTGATCAGGCGGGGCCGCGGAACGTTGCGGTATCTTTCCCGATCGTATCATTTCGCCTGAACGGTCGCAAGCAGTTCTTCGTCGCCGCACTCGATCGGGCATTGCCGCCCGTGGCGTTCCTCGTATTCGATAAACTCGATCAGTGTGCGGACTTCCCAGTCGGTAACGCGCGGATAATCGGATAATTTAATTGCCCTATTCTGATCAGCATGACCTCAACCGCGTTCGAGCCACGCGGCGACGGCGCGCAAAAAACCCGTAGACGATAATTTTTCGGGCACGATCCCCTCGCGGGAAAAGAGCGGAATAAGATCGCCCGTCATCTTGCCCTCTTCGATGGTTTTCACGCAGGCGTTCTCTAACCGCCGCGCAAAAGAGCACAGTGCGGGAATGCCGTCTATCTCGCCGCGCTTTGCGAGCGCGCCCGTCCAGGCGAAGATCGTCGCCACCGAGTTGGTGGAAGTTTCTTCCCCTTTCAAATGCTTATAATAATGCCGCGTCACCGTGCCGTGCGCCGCCTCGTATTCATACTTGCCGTCGGGCGAAACGAGCACCGAGCTCATCATCCCGAGCGAACCGTACGCCGTGGCGACCATGTCGCTCATGACATCGCCGTCGTAGTTCTTGCACGCCCACAGCAAACCGCCTTCCGAACGAACCACGCGCGCCACCGCGTCGTCGATAAGGGTATACAAGTACCACATTCCGTTCTCTTCGAAGGCTTTTTCGTATTGTTTATACACCTCGGCGAAGATCTGTTTGAACCGTCCGTCGTACTGTTTGGAAATGGTGTCCTTCGTCGCAAAAATCACGGGCAGTTTGCAGTCGAGCGCATAGCGGAAACACGAATGCGCGAACGAGGCGATCGAGTCGTCGCTGTTATGCATGCCCTGCGCCACGCCGCCCGATGAGGCGAAGTCGTGCACAAGCGTCTTTTTGATTACCTTCCCCGCCGCGTCCTCGCGCACGAGATAGACCTTTTCCCCCGCGCCGATCTCTTCGTCCACCGCCGAGTACACGTCGCCGTAAGCATGACGGGCGAGCACGATGGGTTGCTTCCAACCGGGAACGTACGAGCGGATCCCTTCGCACAGAATGGGTGCACGGAACACCGTGCCGTCGAGAATGCGGCGAATGGTGCCGTTGGGGCTCTTCCAAAGCTTTTTGAGCTTATATTCTTTCATGCGTTGCAAGTTGGGCGTGATCGTGGCGCATTTCACGGCTACGCCGTATTTTTTGGTTGCAAGCGCGCTTTCCTTCGTCACTTCGTCGTCGGTTTTATCGCGGTTGACAAGCCCTAAATCGTAATATTCGGTTTTCAGATCGACATAAGGCTCGATCAGAATTTCTTTGATCTCTTTCCAGAGAATGCGGGTCATTTCGTCGCCGTCCATTTCGACGAGCGGCGTTTTCATGGCAATTTTCACGCGGGTACCTCTTTTTATCTTGTTCGGTATTATAACATAGCAATGCAAAAAATCAAAGATTTTTTCGCGTCGCTGTCGCACCGCCGTTTTTTTTACGAAAAACGCATTAAAGTTTGAATACGGCGCTCAAAAACCCTTACAAGCAGGTTTTTTCGCTTGTATTATACTTTATTTCAACGCCGTTTGCAACTCTTTCCGCCCGAAAAAACCGCGGTATTCAAAATCCCCGAACAAACGGTGGCTTTTTCTTCGCCGCAAGCGCGCAGCGCGTCCTCGATGAGTTCTGCAAGAAACGCGCGCGACTGCGTCAGCTTTTCCCCGAAGAGGTAACAGGCAAGCGAACCGGGAACGGTGTTCAGTTCATTAAAGTAAACCTCTTTCCCCGAAACGAGAAAATCCGCTCGCACTACGCCGCGCACGCCGAAGGCTTCGTATAAGCGCTTGACGCATTCTTTGATCTTATCCGCCGTTTTCTTGTCCAGATCGGCGGGCATCTCGCTGCGCCGCTCGCCGCCGCCCTCGTATTTTTCGGAAAACGTCAGAATATCGCTTTGCGAAAACACCTCTTCGCATTCGGATACGACCACCGTGCCGTTCTTCGAATACGCCGCACAGTTAATATCGCGCTTATCGGGCAGATAGCGTTCGATAAGCACGGTATCGTCGAGGCGGTAGGCATATTGCAAAGCCTGTTGCAGTTGTTCGGCGTTTTCGGCAATCTTGATGCCGATGCTCGAACCCAACCGCGCGGGCTTGACGATGACAGGAAACCCGAGCGCCGCCGCCCCTTCCGCACTTTCCCCCTCGCGCAGGGCGAGAGAGGGCAGCACGGGAATATGTAACCCCGCCGCCGCGATTTTCGAGAGTGTTTTATCCATAAACACCGACGAAACTTCGATATCGGGCGACGCGCTTTTGATTTTATAATAGCGCAACAGCGCCGAAAGCGTGCCATCCTCGCCCATGCCCCCGTGGCAGCAGTTGAGCGCGCAATCAATCTGCGCCAGCGTTTTTTTGGGTTTTCCCGCACGCACGAGCCGCCCCGTCCGCAATTCGGCGGCATGTTTCGCCGCGGGAAGATATGTGCGGAAAAAGTCTACCCGCATCATCTCGGACGACGTGTAAAAGACGTTATCTTCGCCGATATACACGGGCACGACGCGATACCCCGCCCCTTTTAAGAGGTTGGCGGCAAAGGTGCCCGTTATGATCGAAATTTCGCGTTCGTTGGATCTTCCGCCGAAAAATACGGCAACCGTTTTCATAAAAAATACCCCGCAAAAGAATTTTTCATCTTTAGTGAGGTAAAACAAATATATCTTTCCGCGCTTACAAAAATATCCGAACCGTCATTCCGAGCTTGCTTTTGTCATTCCGAGCTTGTCGAGGAATCTCGCCTTTAAGATGTTTCGGCTACGCTCAACATGACATCGCGTTTCATACGCTCAACATGACATCGCGTTTCATACGCCCAACATGACGGCACGTTTCATACGCCTAACATGACATCGCGTTGCTTTTCTCAGTAAATATCGGGCAGATCGTTGAGGAACAGCACGCAGTCGCCCGCTTGCAAATGCTCTGCAAGATATTCCTGTGCCTTTGCGAGCGTGGGCACGGTGACAAGCATGCCTTCGTCGCCGCCTGCCGCCTTGTAGCCGTTGTGCACCGCCCGCACGAGCGTTTCGCCGACCAGTACGACGTTCAGCCCGACCAGATTTTTACCGAGCGCAGCGTTTACCTGTTCTTCCATTTCGCCCAGTTCCACAAGTCCGGGCGTGACGACGTATTTTCCGCCTTCGAACAGCCGCAACACTTCGAGCGCGCACCGCGCGCCTTCCACGTTGGAGTTATACGCGTCGTCGAGCACAATTACGCCGTTCGCCCCTTCGATCCGTTGCAAACGGTGTTCTACGGGCGCGATCCGCTCGATCCCCCCCGCGATCTCGCCCACGCTCATGCCGAGCGCGGAACAGAGCGCCGCGGCAAGCGCGATATCCTCGGCGCAATGCCTGCCTAAGAGTTTGGTTTTCACGGGCACGGCGACGGTTCCGATGCGCAGATCAAACTGCGTGCCGTCGGGGTGTAATTCGATGTTTTCGGCGGCAAAATCCCTTCCGCTCAACAAAACGCCGTCGCCCTCCTTCATGCCTGCGGCGCGCTCACCGAGCACGACGCACTTGCAGGTCTGCGCCAGCACGCCCTTTTCGCGGTAGATATTTTCGATCGAACCGAAGGTTTCGAGGTGCTGACCGCACACCCCCGTCACCACGCCGTAAGAAGGCTTCACCATGTCGCACAGTTCCCGAATATCGCCCACATGCCGCGCGCCCATTTCGGCAAGGAAAACGTCGCAATCGAGCCCCCCTTCGTTTACCGTGCGCGCTATGCCGAGCGGCGTATTGTACGAGGCGGGCGTGGCGATCACCCTGAATTTTTCGGCAAGAATGGTCGCGGCGAAATTCTTGACGCTTGTTTTCCCGAAACTGCCCGTAATACCGACTTTGACGCACGGGCTTTGCGCCAGCGCCTTGCGTGCTTTTTTGACGAAATGTTTTGCGCGCGGAATTTCGTACACTTTGCAGAGCGCCGCGGCAAGCACGAGCGTAACGGGCGTAGCGAGCGGAACGAGCGCAAGCGGCACGAAACGCAACAAATAAAGCCAGTTAAAATCCGCCCACGCGGCAAGGGCATACATGCCGAAACACAGCCCCGTCGCAAACGCGATATTCAAAAGGAACTCGCATACCGTAAGGCGCACAAGGCGGGGCGTGACCGCCGTTTTCACTTTCAGCGCATATTTTTCCTCGGTGAGGTAGTAAAAGAGAAAGAGAAAGAAAAACGGCGCAAGCGCAACGAGGTTGGCGCCCTTATACCCGAGGAAGGAAAAACAGACGTTGAAGAGCGCAACGAGCAACACGAGCGAAAGCGTCAAAAGTTCGGCACGCTGCCGCGTGATATTGCCGCGGCGGAAGTACCACTTCAAAAACGCGCCGCCCTTGTAATGTTCCTGTTGCAACACGCCGAGAAGGCGCTTAAACACGGCGAACGAAAAACAGCCGACGAAAATTCCGCCCATGACAAGGCTTATCACGAGCGACGTCGGAAAGGGAACGCTCAACAACGGTAAAATGGTCATTTGAAAAACTCCTCTGCCGCCAGATTGAAGGCGAGCGGATCGTCGAGATGCGCAAAGTGTCCGCAACCGTTCATGACGAACAGCTTGCTTTCCTTCACGCAGGACGTATAAATCTGCGCCGAAGAGACGGGCGTCTGCGTATCGTTTGCGCCGTTGATAAAGAGCACGGGGCGGGCGATACGACATGCGTCCGCGCGCAGGTCTTCGTTGACGATTTTTTTATAACTTTCGCGCATGACGGGCGAAAGGCTGCGGTATTCCTCGCTGCCGTAATGCTTTTCCGCATAGCTCGGCGCGATCTTTTTCATGATCTTGTAGGTCTTGACGCGCATACGGTATTTCAGCGTACGCGGCGGAACGATCCCCGCGCAGCCGCACAGCACGGCGCGGTCGAAAAGATCCCCGCGCGAAAGGCACTTCACCGCCACCCTTCCGCCGAAGGAATGGGCGATGACGTGCGGAAATTCCACGCCGACGTCTTTGAGCCAGCCCGTCAGCCAGTCGGCATAATCGCCCACCGAAAAGGGTTGCGTCAGCGCACCGCCTTCGCCGAACCCGGGAAAGTCGGGCGCCGTTACGCGGTAATAGCGCGAAAAATATTCGATTTGCGGATAAAAGCTTTCCTTACTCGAAAGATAACCGTGTAAAAACACAAGGTCTTTGCCCTTGCCGCAACGAATATAATTCAATCTTTCCACTCCTTTACCATGACGAGGGCGTCCTCGCCGTCGGGATAATACCGCGAACGGGCATAAAGCCCCGCAAAACCGTGTTTGAGATAGAGCATCATTGCCGCGCGGTTGGATACGCGCACCTCGAGGAACACCCTCTTCGCGCCCCGCCGCCGCGCCTCTTTGAGCAGATCTTCGAGGATCTTGCCGCCCCGCCCGCACCGACGGTACATTTCCGCCGTGGCGATAAGCTCGATTTCCGCCTCGTCCTCGACGATACTCACGCCGCCGTACGCCGCCAGAACACCGTCCTCTTCTAAAAGCGATCCGAAAAACCGCCCGCCGAGGAAGGATTCCGCCAACATGCGCTGCGACCAGCACTCTTTGGGAAAACATTCCTTTTCGAGCGAGGCGATCGCGTTCAGATCCTCATACGTCCAAGCCCTGCCGTTCATCGTTTTTCCTCCGCCGACGATTTGCGCAGATACAGCGCGCGCAGTTGCTCTGCACCAACCGCTTCCGCCGACCGCGCTCTTGCCGCCTGCAACAAGCCGCGGCGGATATCGGTTACGCCGCTTTCCACGGCAAGCGGTTTGCCCGATAAAAAGCGGTAGCCCCCTTCGCGGTAGGGATCAAGTTCGCGTTCCGAAAGAAAACAAGGCTGCCCCGCCGCGCCGTTTGCGAACGGACAGGCATAATAATTGCCGTGCCCCGCGTCGACCAAACATAACGCACGTTCCGTTTCAGCGTATGCAAGCAAATCGAAAGAGGTGAGAGCCAACGCTTTTTTTCCGAGCGCGAAACAAAGCCCTTTTGCCGTGGCAATGCCGATGCGAATGCCCGTAAAGGACCCCGGCCCCGTCACGCACGCGATAAAACCGACGTCCGCCGCCGCAAGACCGACTTCACGCAAAACGCCGTCGATCGCGTCCATCAGGCAGACGCTCGTCACGCCTTCCACGGCACGCCATGCTTCTTTTTCTTCGTTAACCGCCGCGACGCACGCCGTGCCGCCGCTCGTATCGATCGCAAGAAATTTCAAAAACGTATCTCCCGCGCGGTTTCGCCGCGCTTGATGATTTCGATTTTTTTACAGTTTAAGGGCAGCAAGCCCGCAATGTTTTCGCACCATTCCACCAAACAGATGCCGCCGAGGTCGAAATAATCGGCAAACCCGAGCGCAAACGCCTGTTCTTCGCTTTCCACGCGGTAGCAATCGAAGTGAAAGAGTCTGCCTTCGTAATCGTTGATATAAGCATAGGTTGGACTTGTGACCTCGCACCCGATGCCCAGCCCTTTGGCGATGCCCTTAGCAATCAGCGTTTTCCCCGCGCCCATTTCGCCGCCGAGCAAAACGGTGTCGCCGCCCCGCAGCGATTTTGCGTATTCTTCCGCCCAGCGGAAGGTCTGCTCTTCCGAGTCCGATAAAAAAACTGCCATACGCGGTTATTATACCGCATACGGCAGAAATTTGCAAGATTTTTAAGGCGTTTAAGGTTGCTTTTCGGCTTTTTTCCGCGCACGTTCTTCCATTCGTTTCCTGCGGGCTTTTTCAACGCTCTTATCGAACTTATCCGAAGTCGCCTTGATAAAGCGCGAAAGCGGCTTATAGAGCAGGAACACGACAACACTGATCCCCACGCTTTTAATGGCGTTGAACGCGATCACGAAATACCACACCGTCCAGAACGCATGCGTTCCGTCGAAGTGGAACAGCACACCGAAAAACGGGAAATTGATATAACAGTTGACGATAAAACTGACGCCGATTTGAACGACGCATGCGATCGCAAGGAACACCGCCACCCACTTTCTGCCTTTGAGAAAGCGATATCCGATCGAGGGAACGAGAATATACGCGGTGGACATAATGAAGTTCGCCACTTCCCCCACGCCCATGGTGGAAGAATCGGCAAAGCAGAGCAGTTCTTTCACCGCGATCGAAAACACCGCTTCGACCGGGCCGAAGATGAATCCTTCGATCATGAAAAACACATTCGCAAAATCGAATTTGAGCTGGTTGGCATAGGGAACGTTGAAGATGGGAAATTCAAGAAAGGTCACAACATAGGCAAGCGCCGTAAAAAGCGCCATGTATGCGATGCGCGGCGCCGTTAAATGCCGCCGCAACGTTTCGCGCGCTTTTTCCCCGCGCGTTTTGCGCGGCGAGAGTTCGGCGGGTTGCGGTTCGGTTTGGGTTGCGGCGGGATCCGTCGCGTCTTGCAGGTTGAAGTCTTCTTCCATAACAATACCTCGAAAAAATTTTTATTTCGGATATTCTCTGAAAAAAAGCCCCGCAAAAAAGCGGGGCGAACATTCGCACGTTTTTCTTTTTCCGTCCGGACTATACCGTCGGTACGGGAATTTCACCCGTTCGGGGGCATAAAAGCCCTTCGCAGACTATACTGCCGGTGGAGAATTGCACTCCGCCCCAAAGAATATTCGATTGCCTGTATTGTACCACGCCCGCGCGCCGCTGTCAACCGTTTGAGCCCGTCCCGCACGGCATGTTTGTGATAAAATTTTGATTTCGTTCTTTTTTCCGATTGCATTTGCCGTATAAAAGTGCTAAAATATTGTCGTTAAACTTTTTTCATCGGTACGTCGCAATGGTTTACGGGAGGAAAAAAGGCGTAATGAAACGTAAAAAAACTCTGCTTTACGGCATCTATGCCGCCGTCGTGCTCGTCTTGCTGGGCGCCATCATCGGAATTTATTCGGTTATCGTCAACCGGATCGTCGAAACGACAACGCTCGACAACATCGAAGAACTTGCCACGCACGATAAAAACACGATCAACATGTTCGTCAGTTACAGCTGGAAGAATCTGCAACGCGTCGGTTCCCGCCTCAACCGCACGGCGGACACGCTCGATACGCAAAACGAAGTAAACGAATTTCTCTACATCGAGGCTTTGGAAACGCCGTTCGACGAAATCTATCTTCTCACCGAAAACGGTTCTTATTACGACGGCGTCGCCTATCGCGATATCAAACACGCCGACAGCGACGAATCCTTTTATCATTTTCTTCCCCTCTTCGGGGAAAAGCGGACCTCGATCCTCGAATACGACGTCCTTCCCGCCATGAAGGAACAGGGCAACGTCCTTATATACGGTTTCAGCTTCGGCAACATGATGAACGCGCCTATACTCTGCGGCGAAAAATCGCTTGCCGTGATCGGCATAAACGCGCGTTCGGAACTCAAAGACGGACTGGTCATCGACAGCTTTGTCGATAAATACGGCAACAGCCGCGGACACAGCGCCATCGTCGACGGAAAGGGCAACTATATCGTCAACGTACAAAACGCCGACAATACCGCCACCGACAATCTGTTCGAACTCATCGGACAGTGCGAAAAATCCGACTTATCCGCCCCGCAACTGCACGATAAAATGGAAAACGGCGCCACGTTCTCGTTCTATACCACTCACGAAGGCGTGCGGCAACTGCATTACTGCGTCCCCTTCAGCAGCAACATAAATTGGTATTTTCTGTTTTCCGTCGACGACGTTGCGCTTGCGGAACAAACCAGCAGTTTCGTCGTGCTGATTTTCGTCGCTCTCTTCATCACGGCAGTCGTTCTCATCGTAACCGCCTTCCTCGTGGCGCTCGCACAGTCGCGCACGAACAGAGCGATCGCGCAGGAAAAAGCGCAGAGCGAATTTCTTTCCAACATGAGCCATGAGATACGCACGCCGCTAAACGGAATTGTGGGGCTGAATCACCTGATCACCACTTCGCTCGACGACCCCGAAAAATCCGAACAGGTCAAAGAATGGCTCCATAAATCGCGCAGTACGGCAAATTATTTGCTCTCGCTCATCAACGATATTCTCGATATTTCCAAATTGCGGGCGGGAAAAACCGAAATCATTCACGAGCCCCTTCTGCTCGATTCCGTCATAAACGCCATTCATTCCATGCAATACGACAATATCACAAGCCGCGGAATCGAATATCTGTCGGACATCGAAATCGATACCCCGTGCATCCTCGGCGACGAGATCCATCTCAAACAGATCCTCATGAACCTCGTCGGAAACGCCGCCAAATTCACACCGAAAGGCGGATATATCAAAGTCACCGTCCGCCAACATAAAACCGATGAAAAGCACGTTACCACCGTCATTTCCTGCGAGGATTCGGGCTGCGGAATCAGCAAAGAATTTCAGACGAAGATCTTCGACGTATTCACGCAGGACCGCAACACGAGCAAACAGTCCATCAAGGGAACGGGACTGGGTCTTTCGATCAGCAAACTGCTGATCGACGCCATGGGCGGTACGATCGCGGTGGAAAGCGAACTCGGCAAAGGCAGCACATTCACGGTTACGCTACCCGCGGAAATTTCCGACCTGCCCGAGTATCTGCGTGAAAACGGGGAAAATTACGCCGAAGAGGCAGCGCAAGCGCACGACCGAGCGCAAACGCTGCCGAAAATCCTCATTGCGGAAGACAACGAACTCAACGCCGAGATCCTGCTCGTCATTTTGGAAGAAGCGGGATTCGAAACGGCGCACGCCAAAGACGGCGGCGAGGCAGTGGCGCTCTTCGAGCAATCCGCGCCCAACGAATTCGGCGCCGTGCTCATGGACATGCAGATGCCCGTTCTCGACGGTTGCGCCGCTGCGGTGAAAATCCGTTCCCTCGCCCGCCCCGATGCGCAGTCGGTGCCGATTTTCGCCTGCACGGCAAACAGTTTCAAAGAGGATCGGGATAAGGCTTACGCGAGCGGCATGAACGACTTCCTGACCAAACCGATCGACGTGAAAGTTTTGTTACAAAAAATGGAAAGTCTCGGCAAAAACGAATGCCCGTAAAAAACAAAGAACGAGCCGATCACGAATACCGTCCGCAAGGACGGTATTTTTCTCTTCCTCTTATGAGAAAATTCGGAAAATAAAGAAAAAACGCTTGACAGGTTTCAGAAACTTGCCTATAATAATATATGCTTTTATTGAGGTGTAGCGCAGTTTGCAAGCATCGCTTGGTTCGGGGTAAGCATTGCGTTCTGCACATCACGCCTGCGGCGTGTGTGCGCAATGCGAACAAGGCGATTGCACATATCTTGGTGCAATCCTTGACCGAGACGGCGTTCCCCTTGCGCCGTCGAGAAAAAGAGGTCGTAGACCGAAAACAATAAAAGGCGACAACATTGAGGTGTAGCGCAGTTTGGTAGCGCGCTTGGTTAGGGACCAAGAGGTCGTGGGTTCAAGTCCCGTCACCTCAACCAAAACCCCGTATTTTGTGTGATTTTTAACAGATTTCCGCAAAATACGGGGCTTTTTCTTGCCTTTTTTTCCTCGTTTTTTCCATTCTGGAACGTTTTTTGCAGTTTTTTGGGTAGTTATTTGGGTAGTAAATCGTTAAAATTTCAGCTTTTCCATTTCCCGCAGCTGATACTCTTCCGAAAAGTGCGTGTATACCCCTGCCGTCATGTCTTTTTTGTCGGTATGATCCGTCCAGACGTCTACAAGCGTTTTCGCAATTCCGCATTCCTGACAGCGCGATATAAACGTGTGCCGCAGGTCGTTCAAATGGTGCGCGGGGCAAAGTTTTTTGAAATTCCCCGTTAAAACGTCGTTTTCGACGGCAAGGTCCTCTTCCGAAAGCGGCAGAACCGCGCGCAGCTCGGGCGCGATCGGAATTTTGCGGCGGCGTTTTTTCTGCCCTTTGCGGCATTTTCCGCAAATTACACTGACGAAATCGCCCTCGATCTGCAAGCTATGTATTTCATCGCGGCGGATTCCTGTGTAAAGGAATACTAAAAACTGTTTGCGATACGGCGAATTATCGATAGCAGCGACGAAAGCGCGCACGGTATCGAGGGAAAGCGCCTTACCGTTCTCGCGGATATGCCGCGGGATTTTTACGTACTGCATAGGGCTTGAAGTGATGATCCTTTCCCCGACAGCCGCTCGGAAAATTTCGCCCAAGATAAATTTTACAGTTTCCGCCGTTCTGCCTTTCCCTTCGGCAAGGATCCCGTTTAACAGCTCTTGGCATTTCATGGGTGTAATCTGACGAAGGGGAAGCGCGCCGAACTTCGGATAAATATGCAGCTCGGCGCAACGGTGCTGCGTTTCGTAAGTCTGTTTTTCTACGTTTGCCCGCTTGACCTGCAAAAAATACCGCTCGGAAAAATCAAAAAAAATCTGTGTTTTTTTGGGTAGTGCGTCCTTTTTTTCGTCGTTGACACTCCGCACCCATTCGCGAAACGCGTCTTTGACCGTGTTCAAGTTCTTTGAGGTGAATTGTTTATCGAATCCGTCGCGGCGGTATCGCACCTGCCACAATCCGTCGCGTGTTTTACGGAAACGCCCGTATTTGAGTTTCGGCATTCTTTTTATTTCCTCCTCCGAATAAAAAGGCGCCTCGGCTCGGGTTTTCATTCCGCTATCGAGTTTGCACCCTGGAAACAGCAAAATGCCGTTTTCGGGATTTTTTTTTGCGCTTTCGCGTTCTCTGCGTCCTGTCGGTCCATTGCCATAAATTCGGCAATCATTTCCGCAGACAATGCGGAAAGCTCGAAAGCAAGTGCTTTCAATCGTTCAAATTGCTTGTAATTCATCAATAAATTCTCCTTTGGTAAAATCTACCAAGAAGAGTTTACTATATCAGGCGCGGCTCGTCTTACCTTTTTTCGTCGGGATCCCCGACCACGTTCCGAGCGTATCGATCGCCAAGCGCTTATAATCGGGTTCCAGAGCGCGGTAACATTCCAAGAGCCGCCGCTCGTCCTCGGCAAGTGCAGGCGCGGCGGGCGGCATGGCGGCGACGTTCCCGAGCTCGTCCGTCCGCCCTATCAGATAATCAACCGTCACGCCGAAAAAGTCGGCAAGCGCTATTGCAAAGGAAATAGCGGGCTCATTTAAGCCATTTTCCCACCTGGCTATATTAGATTGATTTGTGTTAATGGCTACCGAAACTTGTTTTTGTGAAAGATTTTTTTCTTCTCTTAGCTCTTTTAATCTCATATTTTACCCTCTTTCAAAAAATTTTAATACAAAATTGCATTTTTCTGTTGACAAATTCAAAATTGCATTATATAATGGCGTTATCAATGCAATTTTGCATTGATTTATCCGACACAATTAAAATCAGATCAACCCGACGTCGTAAACGGAAACGGCGCGGCGAGATAAAGAGAAAGAGAGTTTGTACCGTGTCGGATCGGTATAAACCCTCTTTTTCGATTTAAGGGGGAATAATGGGCATATTCGAGCTTGCAAAGGTAATCACGTTGGCGTTCGCGTTCGGGGCGTTGGGGGTTCTTATAACCGCGGTTATCGTGGTTCGGGTGATCGCCAAGCGACGGCCCGAACTATTCGAGGACGAGGACGAGGACGAGGACGAAGACGACCTCGAATGGATCGCGATCGAGAACGATCCGCAAAAGCTGCAAGCGCAAATCGGTTGGCTATCTTTCACGCGGGCAAACGGCGCGATAGATGAAGAAGATTCGCAAGACGACGTCGGCACACCGTTCACCGTTCCGATTAAGAAGATTGAGTATGTCGCCAGACGGGCGAACGGGCGCGCGTATTTAGGGTGCTACAAAGTAAAAGAAAGACACGGTTTTTATTTTTCGGGCTATAAAACGGTAGAGAGCTACGAGGAAATTCTAAAACGCATAAAGGAAGGGAACGAAAAATGCCAAGATTCAGACCGACAATAAAGGAAAAGGCGGAAGAGTTGGACGAGCGAAGAAAGGCTATATTTTGGTCTATAATGTATTGCGTTATGCTCGTTATCGGAGTAATTATATTCAATTCCCCTACCTATTAAAAAAATCAAAAAGAAAAAGGAAGGTAGCAAGGCATGAAAACATTAACGATCGAGGCGCGCTTTTATAGCCTCGGCGGGCAATTTTTGGGCGGCAGTATCATGACGGTTACGGAATGCCCCGAGGGCGAACCGCTGCGTACACTGTTTGACGAGAACGGCGATCCGCCGCAAATGCTGTTGAACGATCTGAAAAGTATGGCGAAGATCCCAGCAAAACAAAAAACGTTGTGCGCGTTCTCAACGAGGATCAATGACCGCCCCTATCTTGCGTAAACCGCCCCGCAGGGCGAAAGGAGTATAACGGCATGATAATCAAAGACGGATTTTATCTGAATGGTTTTACCCGCATAGACAAAGGCGAGGCGGGCGCGGTGTTCGTTCGGTTCGGGGCGCGGCGGAACGGGAACGCGCCTGCGATCGAGGAAATGCAGCTGAAATACGGCGGAAAAGGCACGGCAAACTATCTGATTACGATCCCGCCGCAAACGGTCGTGGAATGCGCGATCATTACGCGATCGAGCCGCAACTGTTATCAAGCAGCCGTATACGATGAAAGGCGTATCAAGTATTTCAAGGCGGACACGTTGGACGGATTGCGGCGCGCGGTGGCGGCGTTTTTTGAGGGGGAAACAGCATGAACCAGGAAAGAGAAACGCAAGAAATAGATTACGGATTTATATTCAATCTTGCCGCCGCTGTGCAGGAACTCGAAGTGCAGAAACGACAAAAAGAACTCGAATCTTTGAACGCTGCCGCAGAAGACGAAATACAGAACGAGCCGCAGAATCTGGACGGCTGGATATTAAGTCCCAAGCAATGCGCTTTAATCACGTTGGGCGACCGTGAAGCGGTAGACAAGTTTTTCGAGCAGAACGAAAGACGTTTACTGCGGCTTATTCGTTCATTTAGAAGAAGACACAATTACTTAACAGGATATAATTACGAGCCTTTTTTGTCGGACGAAGATTGCTATAACCAAGCGTATTTGGATATGCGGCGCGGCTTTCTGTATTTTGAAATGAATCCGCGTATTATTTCAAGATTGCTTTGCCATTCGTTCACCTATGCGCCCGTTGGTGGATTCGGGGACGAGGACGGGCGATACAGATACAGACCAAGAAATACGCAGGGGGCGCAAAATGTCAATTCATAGTGAAATACAAAATTTCAAAAAGAACCGTTCGGGCGACAAACCGATAACTATACATAACAGAAGCGGAGACGGCGAGGACGGAAAATCTTTCTTTGAGTTTCTGCCGTCGCGTTTAGCGAATCCGTCGGGCGAGCTTATAGAGGACGAGAACAAAGCAGAAAGAATAGATTTTTTGAAGAGATATTTTTCGATCTTAAAGTCTGCACTTAATCCAATCGAATATTTTGCCGTAAAGGAATCATTAAAGAACGGCGGTGAACTGCGAGAAATTTGCCGGGCGAATTTTATAAACCCCTTTATTACTGTAAGCATACGGGAAAAACTGCAAAAGGTAAAAACACAAATAGAAGAGCTTGTGGAGGATAGCGATTGGGATCGCGCTGGCGTCTTTGTACGGTGTTTTTTGCGAAGTGCCGCTGATATTTCGCGCGACGGGCAGGCTCTGCAAGAAGTACGGCAAGCCATACAACGGCGAGGTATTGCAGACAAGATAGACGAGGCGGAAAGGTTGCGTAACGAACGCAAAATAAGGCAAAACGGATTTAACAGAGGAAAAGCGTATAGCCGAAATAGAGTACTTCGGTATATCGAAGATATCGTAAGTCTTGCAGAGTTTAAGCCGTATATACAGCAGTACATATCGGCGGAACTTAAAAAGCAAATAAATGAATTAAGATCGACGATTGATTGCTTTCTTTCCGAACGTATGCTTGATTTTGCTTTTAATGATTATGGCGAGTCGGAAAGCGAAAAAATGCAGTATATACGAGCATTTTTTACTGTGGCGGCGCAAGAGTTTGAAAAGATTGCGGACGGGTTTGAAGCGCACAATATTTTCAAAAATGCAATTCTATCCGATGAAGTATCAGAAATATTCGGAAATGTCGAAGACGTATAGCGGGCGCGTAAGACCCGCCCCAGTTCCCGCAAGGGGAAAGACCCCCGCACGAGGCGGCAAGGCGCGTGGGGTAAGTCCGTTCGGCGTATCGTAAAGCGCGGGCGCGCCACCGCTCGGCATCGTGGGCGCCGTTAAGTCCCACCCCACCGCCGATCAGAACGGCGGATTCCTCCACCGACCGAACGCGGGGCGGTATTCCGCCCCGCGCAAGGCGTGGAAAGCAAGGTAAAAACAAGGTGCAGGAAACATTTTTTTTCGAGTTTCATATTTTAGCCTTTATTTTTTTTACCCTTTTCATCACAACATATTTTGTTAAGTATTTTACAATAATTTCCCGTGCATTTCAACTCGATCATCGTAGCAAATTGCGGGAAAACAGCCATAAAACGCAAAGAACAAGCGTGAAAAACAGCATAGCAAAGGAGTAAAAACCGACTGAAACAACTTAACAGGCGGTTTCCGTCCGCGCCTTTGCGCGTTCCGCCTTATCAAAAACGCGTGAGCCTGCCACTCAACGAGCGCACCCAAAACGGCGGCGACCACAAGCGGGCGGGAAACGTTGCGCCGCGGCACGTAAAGAGGTTAAAACGAGGAAACACGGATAACACAACGCGACGGGGACGGCGTAACGGTCTGGCAGGGTGTCACGGGCGGCTTGTGTTGCTCTCCGAGGACGTGAACAGGAGAAGAAAAAGGCAACACAAGGGGCGCGAGAAATCGCGCCCTTTCCCTTTTGGGAAAACGCGGGGGGACTTTTCGCGCGCCCTGAAACGGACGAAACCCCGAGAGAACGCACGCAGAAAAAGCGGTGTGTAGGCTCTCGACCTCATGCCCGCATGCTCACCCTTGCCCACGGGGTGCGAGAGCCTCCGAGCGAGCCCGCGGGACTACTTCCCACGGGCGAACGAGCGAGGACGCAAGCGTTAGCGCGCGAGTGCCTGCGACGGCGCACAGCAATGCGACAAGGCGGATAACGATAGAATCCCCGCCCCGCCGTTTAAGGCGGGGCACACACATGCGACAAACTGCGGCGGCAGTAACGCCCCTGAAAACAGGGGCAGCCGCGACCGCGCGAGCGAGAGCTCATATCCGTACCCGAGAAGAAACCGAATGAAAACCGCTCGCGCCCCGTAAATTTTCAACAAGGGCACCGCCCCACCCGCGCAAACCGTTGCGCGGGTGGGTGTTGAAAATTTGGGCGCATTTGTGAGGGCGGTCATTCGGTTTCGGAGTACGGACAGAACCCCGAAAAAGCGCCGCAGAATGCGGCGCGCCCGAAAAAGGTGTTCAAAATTGCCCACCGCTTAAACTTGTCGAAAAAGGGCGCGCCGCTCTGCGCGCCCTTTTTCGACCGTCCCTAAAAATAGGGATTTGCGGCGCGCTGGGCGGCATGGCGGCGGCCCGCGCAGATCCGGCGACAAGTTCGCCCCACAATTTTATAAAAATAGGTTGATTTTTAGCTATTTTTTGGTTATAATAATATTGAGGTGGTCATTATGGTAATTGATACAAATCAAATGCTTTCCATCACGGAAGCAAATCAGAACTTTTCCCGCGCGGCAAGAATTGCCGACAAACAAGGTAGCGTCGTTATTTTTAAGAATAACAAACCGCGTTACATGATCGTAAATCTCGCCGAAAATCCTCTCATCGATCTTTCCGATGACGAAAAGACCGATATTATCGCGCGCCGTATCCTCGACAAATACCGCAAGGCGTTTGAGGAGTTGGCGAAATGATTAAGTTCGACCAAGATAAAGTCTTACTCCTGCATCAACTTTTGATCGAACAAACTGGCGGCGAGGACGGCGTCCGCGATTTCGGCTTACTCGATTCCGCGCTCGAAGCATGCTTTGCTACATTCGACGGCAAAGAGCTCTTCCCCACCAAGGAAGAAAAAGCCGCACGGCTCGGCGTTGGGCTTGTATCGAACCATGCTTTCGTTGACGGAAATAAACGTATCGGATTATACGTTATGCTTACCTTTTTGGAAGTAAACGGAATCAAGCTCGAAACGAACGACGACGAACTCGTCGAAATCGGGCTCGGTTTAGCGCAAGGCAAGATCAAATACGAAGACCTTTTACAATGGATCAAGGATCGCATTTAACAAGCAGTTTTTGCGGGTAGTGATTTGGGTAGCGAAATGAAAAACCCGTCCGAAACGCTGTTTTTTGGGCAAAAATGCCCCGTTTTTGCTTGTTTTTGAGAGTTTTCGGCAAGCGGTTAACGGTTAGGGACCAAGAGGTCGTGGGTTCAAGTCCCGTCACCTCAACCAGATTAAAAAAAGAACAACGCATGAAGCGTTGTTCTTTTTCGTTTCAGTGCCGAAACAGCTCAATCGGTTCAATTTTCAACACTTCGCAGATTTTCAAAATCATTTTCAGACTGATATTGAGCTTACCGCTTTCCACTTTGTGAATATAGCTCGCATCTTTCTCAATCCGCAAACTTAATTCATAAGCAGATAAATTTGCATTCATCCTAATTTTAGCTAAATTAATACCGAAATCTCTGAATTCCATATAATTAGTTTATATCAACTAAAATCCTTGACTAATTGACTGATAAGCAATATAATGGAATTATAGTCAATTAAAAGGTGAATTATGTCTATTAAAACAAGTACTCAAGCAATCTTCATAAGGAAGTATATAACGCAATTTTACAAAAAAAAACTTCGTGTCGGTGACAGCATTTTACCGTACATAAATAGAGTTATAAAAAACAAAAAGCTAATAAATACTAAGTTAAAAATGAGTTCCGAGTATGATTTTTATTTTAATGAAAATGCCATTTTGAAATGTGACTTAGAAACGATTATAAACAATCTAACTAAAAATTTTTTAATTCAATCATTTTTGAATTAAACGATAATCGTACACGAATTGGGCTTTTAGCAAAACTTCAATGCAAATTTCCAATTTTATTGAAAGATAAAATCTTTTATGAATTCGATTAATAAATAAAAACTCACAATTTAATAAAACAACTGAAAATGAAATCCCGTGCGCGCAAAATAAACGCAGTTGAAGATAAAATCGCAACTCAAAAGTACGGCAAGCGCGATCGCACTGACAACGCGGGCTTTCGGGGGGATCTTTTTTTCGAGCCATACGAAAAACGGCCAAAGCGTACCCATTCCGATCGTGATCAACGCGCCCCACAGCAACGAGAAATCCAGACAAACGATGTCTAAATAAGTGTGATCGAAATTGCCGTAAGACCATAACGGAATATCAAGCCAGCGCACAAACACTATGCCCGTGACGAGCTCGAACAACGTTGCAAGTGCGGCGACTGCGACGAAATAAAAAACCAACCGTAGAAGCGCCGTAAAAAAGATTTTTATGCGCGACTTCTTGCCCGAACGGCAGGCAAATACTTTGCCCCCTTTTCCGCCGAGCGGCGTACCGAGCAGAAAATAGACCGCCAACACCGACGAACCGTATAAAAAGCAGAACGGCAAGGTGAGAAACCCTCTGTCGTCTTTGATCCAGAGAATCGCAAAACTCACCGTTTCGAACAACCACCCGAAAAACGACACGAAGGCGCACAGCAGAAAATATTTGCTTGCCGCCTGAACGGCACCCGACTGCCACCACATAACGCCGTTGGAATGACGCAAAAACCCGTTCTTATCTTTTTTCAAGCCGACTTTTTCAGGCATACCGTAAACCTCTTTGTTAATATGGCACGCCGTACAAATTTTATGATAAAACGCGGACGGAATTCCGCCCGCGTTTTTATTTTTCGATTATTTGAGCATACGCTTTGCCCGCAACGTAACGCGCCACCGTCAAAACGTTTCCGTCGCGGTCGGTTGCCGTATACCGCTCAAACCATTCGGGATGACGCAGATATTTCACGGCGATATCGTCCCAGATATAACACCCCTTTTCGCCCGATATGAACGTCATTTCGCGCGAGCGGCGCACGATCTTGTGTAACAGGCTGTCGCCTTCGGGCGGAACGTCCTGTATGTTCAAGAGCGCATGTCGGCATGTGTCCATGGTAACAGCCGTATGCGGATATTGTTTCACGACGGCGGAAAAGGCTTCGCGGTCGAGCGCGTGATTGAATTCATAACCGTGAAAGTTCGGCTCTTCGGCAATATTGCCGCCCATAAACACGAAGGTACGACACACGCCGCGTTCTAAAATACGGGGCACGAGCGTCATCGGCCCCAGACTGAGCAAATCGTATTCCCCCGTAAGCTCGCGCAGGAACTCTGCGAACGGCACAGTCTGAACGGTGCGTTCGGGCGTAGGAAACAGATCGCCCATGCCGTCGTTTCCGTGAATGGTCGTTAAAAATTCCTCAGGCTGGGCGACCGCCGTCGTATCGACGATCTCGACGGGCACCTTCGGTTTCAGAAACGCCGCCAACTTCATGGCGTTGCGCAGTGCGACGGTGCGCGGCACGTTTCCGCCGACCGCAACGAGCGCGACGCTTTCATAACCGTCGTCCGCGGCATGCGCGAGCGCGTCGACCGTTGCCGCCGCGTCGTCCAGTCCGTAATCGCAACAAAGAATGAGTTTCATATCTTTATCCTATTTCAAATTTTTCAAAATATTCTTCCGCATAGACGGATGCTTTCCGCCGCAATATTCGTGCAGATATTCTTCTCTGCGCATACGAACATATTAGCATATTTGCATGAAAAAAGCAACTTTCCGCATAAAAAAACCGACGGAAACAAAAGCGTTTCCGTCGGTTCGATTTATTGCAAACTTACATAATATTCCCGACGCTGCGCGGGAAGAGCGTGACGTCGCGGATATTTTCGATCCCCGTCATATACATGACGAGCCGTTCGAACCCGAGCCCGAACCCGCCGTGCGGCACGCTGCCGAAGATACGAAGATCGAGGTACTGTTCGTATGCGCTCTTGTCCATACCCCGCGCGTTCATGGCGGAAAGCAGTTTTTCGTAGTCTTCCTCGCGCTGGCTGCCGCCGATAATTTCGCCGATGCCCGGCACGAGCAGATCGGTCGCCGCAACCGTCTTACCGTCGGGATTCTGTTTCATATAGAACGACTTGATCTCTTTGGGATAATTCGTGACGAACACGGGCTTTTTGAAGACCGTTTCGGTGAGGTAACGCTCGTGCTCGGTTTGCAGATCGCACCCCCACGATACGGGATACTGGAATTGCGCGCCCGATTGTTGCAACAGTTCCACCGCCTGCGTGTAATCGCATACGGCAAAGTCGCTGTTCACGACGTGCAACAATTTCTCTTTAAGTCCTTTTTCCATGAATTTATCGAAAAAGTCGATCTCGTCGGCGCATTCCGTTAATACGGCGGAAATAATATACTTGATCATCTCTTCCGCGAGTTCCATGACGTCGGCAAGATCGGCAAACGCGACTTCCGGCTCGATATGCCAGAATTCGGCAAGATGCTTGGTCGTGTTGGAATTTTCGGCGCGGAAGGACGGGCCGAACGTGTAGATCTTCGAAAACGCCGTGGCGGCAACTTCGCCCTCGAGCTGACCCGAAACCGAAAGTCCCGCTTTCTTCCCGAAGAAATCGTTCTTGTAATATTCGGCTTCGGAAGGATATTTGGCGTTAAAGGGCTGCGTGGTCACGCGGAACATCTCGCCCGCGCCCTCGCAGTCGCTCGCCGTGATGAGCGGCGTGTTGATATAATAATATCTTCTCTCGTGAAAATAACGGTGGATTGCCTGCGCCGCAACCGAACGCACGCGGAACGCCGCCGTAAAGGTATTCGTGCGCAGGCGTAAATGGGGAACCGTGCGCAGAAATTCGAGCGTCGTGCGCTTTTTCTGAATGGGATACTCGGGCGGACATTTGCCCAAAAGCGATACTTCCGCGGCGTTGAGCTCATGCCCTTCGCCCTTGAACGCCTTGACGACCTCGCCCCGCACGCATACCGCCGCGCCGTTTTTGAGGCACTCGGCGTCGGGCGAAAGCGCGTTCTTGTCGATGACGACCTGCAAGCGCGCAAAGCTCGTTCCGTCGGCAAGTTCTAAAAAGGCAACCTGCGCCGAATCGCGGAACGTGCGCACCCAGCCGCACACCGTAACGCTTTTTCCGAGCAACGTTTTATCGCGCAAAACTTCGTAAATATCCGTGTGTTTCATGATTCCTTCCTCTCAGATCAATATGCTCTTGCGAAAAATATGGTATGCGCGGAAGGCTTGCCGCACGATACGCACTTTTTCGCCGTATTTTCTTTATCCATCACGCGCGACGTCGCCTGCGCAAACGCCTTGACTTTATCTTCGCAGGCGCGACAACCGCACCAGCCTGCACGCACAAAATTGCCGCCGTCTACGCCCGCAAGCAGCTCTTCGAGCGTTTCGGCGCTTACGATACGCGAATTCATGCGCTCTTCGGCTTTGTTATAAAGATTGACGGCGATCTCGCCGAGCAGCGCGCGCACGCCCTCTTCGGCGTTGTCGAGCGCAAGTTCGGTCTTCTCGAAATTATCGCGGCGGGCGCACAGCATTTTGCCCGCTTCCAGATCGCGCGGTCCGAGTTCGATGCGCACGGGCACGCCCTTCATTTCCCATTCGTTGAACTTCCAGCCGGGGGAGTTTTCGCTGTCGTCGAGCACGGCGCGCACGCCCGCCTTTTTCAGGCGATCGCAAAGATCGCGGCACACTTCCAGCACGCCCGCCTTCTTAGCGGCGATGGGCACGATGACCGCCTGCACAGGCGCCACGACGGGCGGCAGCACAAGCCCGCGCATATCGCCGTGCGTCATGATAAGCGCGCCGATGAGCCGCGTGGATACCCCGAACGACATCGTATACCCGTATTTCTGCACACCGTCTTTATCGGTGAATTTAATATCGAACGCCTTGGAAAAATTCTGCCCCAGATAGTGCGAGGTACCCGACTGCAAGCTCTTGCCGTCGTGCATCATGGCTTCCATGCCGTAGGTCGCCACGGCGCCCGCGAACTTTTCCTTTTCGGTCTTTTTCCCCGTGAGTACGGGCATGGAAAGGCAGGTCTTGGCAAATTCCGCATATACCGCGAGCAGTTTCTGCGTTTCCTCTTCCGCCTCTTCGGCGGTGGCGAATACCGAATGTCCTTCCTGCCACAAAAATTCACTCGTACGCAGGAAGGGGCGCGTGGTCTTTTCCCACCGCATCACGTTCGCCCACTGATTCATGCGCACGGGCAGATCGCGCCAGCTTTCCACCCACTTGCCGTACATGGTGCCGATGATCGTTTCGGAAGTCGGGCGCACGCAAAGCGGTTCCTGCAATTTTTCCCCGCCCGCATGCGTGACGACGGCGACTTCGGGCGCGAACCCTTCGACGTGTTCCGCCTCTTTTGTCATGAAGCTCATGGGAATAAGCAAAGGGAAATAGGCGTTTTCGTATCCGTTATCCTTAAAACGTTTGTCGAATTCCTTTTGAATATTTTCCCAGATCGCATATCCGTACGGGCGGATGACCATCGTCCCCTTTACGGGGCCGTAATCGACGAGCTTGGTTTTCAGCACGACGTCGGTATACCACTGCGGAAAATCGGTTTCGATATCTGCGATCTGCGCTACGAATTGTTGTTCTTTTGCCATAATTCTTTCCTCGTTACTCCAAATTATACCATATAATTTCGCGTTCGTCTATTATTTTGAAATCGTTTTCGAAATTAACACCCGCGCGAACCGCCGCCACCGCCGCCACCGCCCGAGGAACCGCCGTGTCCGCCGCCCCCGCCGCCATGGCTTCCGCCGCCCGACGAAGACGAGAGCGAACGCGCGAAATGCGAAAAGCCGACCGCCGTCGCCGCCTGCGCCCATTCGGGCATAACGACGTTCAGCGCTTTGAAGCGTTTGGCGACTTTATCGCTGATGCCCATGATAAGGCAATAGGGAATGATGTGCGAATAATAATCGGGATCGTCGCGGAAGAGCATCTCGATGCGCGAGAGTTCGGCGGTAAGCAAAAACTTTTTGAAGCCGCGCATGCTGCCCAGCTCTTTCTGTGCTTCGGGCGAACGGCGTTTCATGAAATGCAGAATGACGAGCGACACCGCCCATACACCGAGGGCGATCCAGAGCAGGGCGCCGTAATCATATAACGAGAGGTAGAACAACCCGTAAAACACGCCGAACGGCATACCCATGAACGCCAACGGAAACACATAGGCGATCGGTGTTTCAAATGTGCGCGCCTGCATCGACCCCACCGCCGTGCCCGCCGCCATAAATATGAAAAACAAGAGCGGCAACGCGGTGCGGCAGAGGATACAGAAATACACCGCCGTCATGAGCATGGGCACGAGCGAGAGCACCGTCATGAAAACGTGCGCCTTGAGATTTCCCTTGAAACGCGGATCGGGATCGTTCGCCTTGCTGATCAAAAAGTTCAGATACGTCCGCATCTGCGAGCCGCGGCTGACGTTCAACCCCGGATTGCGTCCCAGCCGCATTTCCTTCGTCGAAAACTCGTCGCCGCCCTTTCTGGCGGGAAACATCGCCTTGAAATAAGCGCGTTCCTCTTCGTCCGCCGTCTCCGGCATATCCTGCACTTTATAGATTTTCAGATCTTTTTTGCCGTCTTGTTCGATACGGATATAACCCTCGTCCGCCCACTGCGTAATGACGGCGGCGGCGTCTTTCTGCCTTGCGCCGGCATGCCAGATCGAAGAATACCGCATGGCGCGCATGTCCTTTGGCGGCGAGATTTCCACCACTTCAAGAGGTTTACGCGGACAATACCGGTAAAACAAGAACGAAATGCCGGCGACGGCAAGCATGCCGACGGCGAAAAATACCCAGTAATACCAAAACTGCGTGACGCCGTCGGTTACGAAATAGCCGTCGGGCAGAATGACCTGCACGGTGTAGCCCTTATTTGCCTCATAAGGACTTGCGTTCAAGTCGATCATATTGCCCTCTAACGTAACCGATTCCTCATGCTCGGCGTCGGGTTCCCACAGTTTTTTCATATTGGTGCGAAAAGTCGTCTGAGAAAGATCGGTCCCCTCCGGGAACGTGATCGTCGCATGAAACTTACGCGTATACGCCATGGCGTAACCGAGCACGTCGAACGTGAAATCGTCGTAACCCGACGCCTTGTCGTCGCTCATATCATAAATATACGAAAGCCCGAAATCGTGAAACCCCGTCTTGTTTTTCTGATCGGTCGCATCGAAATACGACTGATCGGGCTTTTGCATCTTCACGGAAAAAAACTGTCCGTCGGAATAATAGCCCTGCGTCACGCGCGCAGGTTCGCCGTCGATCGTCACCGCTACGTCGGAAAGAGCCGCCAAATAGTTTTGACCGCGGTGCACCTTGCCGTCGATTATGCGCGTAGACTGCGAAACGCGCTGAATGTCGCGGATAATGCCCGTATTTTTTCCGCCTTCTATAAACCCGACTTTCAGCGTTTCCCGTATCGCAAAGGTTTTATCCTTGCGCACTTCGATCGAAACGTCGATCCGCTCGAACCAGTAATTTGTATCGATGGTCACGTCTCCTTCCGTTTCGGCATTCGCCGAAACGGAAGGCATGGCGAGCCATGCCGCGAAAAAAATCGCCAGAAAAAAGACAATCGTTAAAAGCAAGCCCTTGCGTTTTTGCATCATATTTTCACCCCAATATGGAATCGGCGCACCGCTCGGCGCGCCGTAAATATTAAAATTTTGTTTTATAAAGATTGTTTCAGAATCAGGATAAGACGGTTCCGCAATCTTTTCTTGTTCGCTTAATTTTGTTTTCGGCGCAACGGCGCATCCGTTTGACTAAATGGCATGACAATAGTTGTCAAAGCAAACAACACCGTTGCAAAAAGTTTATTCTTTCTCATCATATCACCTCTTACTTAAATTATTCCGAAAGTAATTTTCAAACCACTCCTGCGTTACGGGAAGAAACTCACGGTAATAACACGTTGCCACGCAAAAGCGACCGACATAAATGTTGATAAACCGATTCGTATTCCGCGGGCCATCCTCTTTCTCGCCGAATTGTAACCGGTATGTATTCTTTTTGATTTTATCGGGCACGGCGGCGGTCATATAAACCATATTGACCGTTCGGCTCACGTCGCTGTCATACGAAGGCTCGCGAATGTAACCGGGCGCAACGTAATCGGGGTCGTAGACGTCGATATTTTTGACAAGCAAGGTCGGAAGAGCGCCCGTTGGATCGGCATAAACGGTAAAAATTCTGTCGTGGTAAAACCACCCGTACAACGCCTCAAAGCCCGGCTCGAGAAAATAGAAATGTTCGCCTCGGTTTTGCATGAGTTCCGTTTCGTAAAACGCCACAAAATCATCATACTGATCATACCCTTCAAAAAAATCTTCAAAAAATTCTTTAAATTCTTTCTTATGTCCGTTTTTGAAACAGGCAATCTCTTCCCTTCCGCCGTACTCGGCGTTCGGCTCGTATATAAAATACGGAACGACTTCTTTTTTACACGAAGATATTGATAATGTCGAAAAAACCAAAAGCATTGTAAAAAATACCGTTGAAATTTTTTTCATGCATTTTGTCCTCCCTAAATTCATTTTACTAATAAACGTATTATTTTATCATTATATGCTCAATAGGTGTGATATTATATTAAAATTCGTTGCGTTCGCTGTTGGTGATATATCCGAGCGCAAACGCGCCCGGCCCGACGTGCGAACCGATCACGGGTCCCATGATCTGCGTGAACGGCTGAATGTGGAACCGCTCTTTCACATATTCTTCGAGTTCCTTTGCCGCCGCCTCGTTGCCCGTGTGCACGACGAACACATAGTTCAAATCGTTCGGTCCCTCTTTTTCCATTTTATCCTTGATATAAGAGATTGCCTTTTTCGTGCCGCGCACCTTATCGATGACGCCCAGCTTTCCCTCTTTATCGAAGGAAATAATGGGCTTGATGCCGAGCACGCCGCCGATCGCAGCCGCCGCCGCGGAAATTCTGCCGCCCCGTTTTAAGTATTGCAGATCGTCCGCCACGATAAAGTGCTGAATGTGCAGGCGCAGTTCGTTGCAGTACTTCCATGTTTCTTCCGCCGTCTTGCCGTCGTTGCGGTATTTGAGCGCCTGCCGCACGAGCGCGCCGCAGCCGACCGTCGTGGTGAGCGGATCGACGACGAGCACGTTGAACACGGGGAATTCCTTCTGCACGTCGGCGGCAGCCTGCGCCGCCACCTCGCGCGTGCGGGCAAGCCCCGAAGAAATCGTGAAATGCACGACGTCTTGTGCGCCGCCTTCGGCTAATTTATGAAAATGTTCGAAATGCGCCTCGTAATTGAGCATCGCCGTGCGCGAAAACGCGCCCGCGCGCAGTTCGTTGTAGAAATCGACGTACTGCCCGTACTCGGTGAAAGCGTCGAGGCGGTCCTCCATCTTGCCGTCTTTTTCGACGGTAAACGTAAGCGGCACAAAGGCGATTTCGTTTTCCACAACGAAATCGTGATACAGATCGCAGGTTGAATCGACTGAAAGCGTAAATTTATACCCCATAATTACCTCTCAAAACGTGTATATTACCGCGTATTTTTCCGCCGCGCGGTAACGGTGTCGCCGTTGATTATATCACAATCTTATAAAATACGCAAGTTTTTTATAAAATTTGTTTTCCGCAGCGAATTTTTTGTGAAAAACTCTTGAAATATTTTGCCTTTCTCGGTATAATAAACGGGTGTTGGCATGCAAAAATAATAACCTCGGGGGAGGGAAAATGCAGGAAGAAGAATTATTGAAACTCAAAAACGGCACCGACGTGCGCGGCACGGCGATCGCCACCGAATGCGAGGCGGTCACGCTCACCGACGAAGCGGTGACGCGGATCGCCAAGGCGTTTTGTCTGTTTGCGGCGGCACGCACGGGCAAACAGCACCCGACGATCGCAATCGGGCACGATTCCCGCCTTTCGGCGGAACGCATCGTGAACTGTTTTACCGAAGGCGTGCTCTCATGCGGCGGCAATATCATCGAAACGGGGCTTTCCACCACGCCTTCGATGTTCATGCTCTTGCAGGACGGATTCGGCGCGGATGCCTCGGTGATGGTCACGGCGAGCCATCTGCCCTATCAGAAGAACGGTTTGAAGTTCTTTCTGAAAGAAGGCGGGCTCGAGAGCAAAGACATTGAAGAGATCCTGCGCCTTGCGGCAAAGCCCGACGTGCGGAGCGAGGCGCGCGGCACGCTCGAAAAAAAGAGCTACATGCAAATCTACGCCGCCGATCTCGTGCAGAAAGTGCGCACGGCGTGCGCAAGCGTAAAACCGCTTGCGGGCAAGAAGATCCTTGTCGACGCGGGCAACGGCGCGGGCGGGTTTTACGCCGATCGGGTGCTCAGACCGCTGGGCGCGGACACAAAAGGTTCGCAGTTCCTCGAACCGGACGGCTCGTTCCCCAACCATATCCCCAACCCCGAAAACCAAGAGGCGATGCGCTCGGTGTGCGAGGCGGTGAAAAAACACAAAGCCGACTTCGGCATCATCTTCGATACCGACGTCGACCGTGCGGGAGCGGTCGCCTCCGACGGCGAAGAGATCAACCGCAACCGCCTGATCGCGCTCATTTCCGCGATCCTCTTGCGCGAACACGCAGGCGCGCATATCGTGACCGACTCGGTTACGAGCGACGGTCTATCGCAGTTCATACAAGCGCACGGCGGCATACACCGCCGCTTCAAACGCGGGTATAAAAACGTCATTAACGAGAGCAAGCGGCTCAATGCGGAAGGTAAATTTTCGCCGCTCGCCATCGAAACAAGCGGACATGCCGCCCTCAAAGAGAACTACTTCCTCGACGACGGGGCTTACCTTGTCACCCGCCTTTTGATCGCGCTTGCCAATGCGGCGAAGGAAGGCAAGAAGCTCGAAGACCTCATCGCCGACCTGCCCGAACCCGCCGAGGCGGCGGAACTGCGCCCCACCTTTGCGGCGGGCGTCGATTTCAAAACGCTCGGCGCGGGCGTCATCGAAGACCTCAAACGCGAGGCGGAACGCGATCCGCACCTCTCGCTTGCACCCGACAACTGCGAGGGCGTGCGCGTCAATTTCGACAAAGCGTCGGGGAACGGCTGGGCGCTCGTGCGCATGAGTCTGCACGAACCCATTCTACCCGTGAACGCCGAATCGGAAGAACAAGGCGGCACGGACAAAATCCTTGCTTGGCTTTACGGTTTCTTGAAAAACTACCCTTTCCTGAACCTGCAAGTCTTTCAACAATATTCGGTATAAAAAGGAGAAAAAAATATTATGGCAAATTCGATTATCGATCTCACGACAATCAACGCGATCCGCATTCTTTCGGCGGAAGCAATTCAGAAGGCAAATTCGGGACACCCCGGTCTTCCGCTCGGTTCGGCGCCCGTCGCCTATACCCTCTTTCAGAACTTTCTGAAATTCAACAACGCCGACCTTAAATGGGACGACCGCGACCGCTTCATTCTCTCGGCGGGGCACGGTTCCATGCTCGACTATTCGCTTTTGTATCTTTACGGTTACGGTTTGACGAAAGAAGATCTGCAAAACTTCCGCCAGCTCGGCAGCAAGACGCCCGGCCACCCCGAATACGGCCACACCCCCGGCATCGAAACGACAACGGGCCCTTTGGGGCAGGGCATCGCAAACGCCGTGGGCATGGCGGCGGCGGAAGCGCATCTGGCGGCGAAGTTCAACCGCGAAGGATACCCCGTCGTCAACCACTACACCTATGCTCTTTGCGGCGACGGCTGCCTCGAAGAAGGCATTTCCTACGAGGCGTGCTCGTTTGCGGGAACGCACGAGCTGGGCAAACTCATTCTCTTTTACGACGATAACGACATCACGATCGAAGGCGACACCGATATCACGTTCAAAGAAGATATCGCGGCGCGGTTCAAAGCGCAGGGCTGGCAGGTGCTCAAAGTCGACCTCGTTTCCAACCCCGACGATACGGGTCTTATTGCAAGCGCGGTGAAAAAGGCGCAGAACGACAAGAAACACCCCTCGATCATCATCTGCAAGACCAAAATCGGCTACGGCACGCCCCTCGAAGGCAGTCACAAGTGCCACGGCGCGCCCCTCGGCGTGGAAAATCTGCAAAAGACGAAGGAAAAACTCGGCTGGTCGAGCGAACCTTTCGAAGTGCCCGACGAAGTGTTCGAACAGACCAAGAAAGCCAACGCGCGCGGCGCGAAAGCCGAACGCGTCTGGAAAAAACTTTTTGCCCGTTACGAGGCGGAATATCCCGAGCTCGCCGAAGAATATAAGAAAGCAATGAGCGGCGAACTGCCCGATCTGAGTGCAAACGCCGACCTCTTCGCCTTCGAAAAACCCATGGCGACCCGCCAGACGTCGGCAACCGTGCTCAACAAGATCGCGGCTCTCGTGCCCTCGCTTATGGGCGGCAGCGCCGACCTCGCTCCTTCCAACCTTTCCGACATGAAGAATACCGATCAGATTACTTACGGCGACTTCACGCCCGAAAATTATGCGGGCAGAAACGTACACTTCGGCATCCGCGAGCACGCCATGGCGGCGATCGCCAACGGCATGCAGTTGCACGGAGGCATTCACGCCTACTGCGCGACCTTCTTCATCTTCTCGGACTACTGCAAACACGCCATGCGCCTTTCTGCGCTCATGAATATTCCCGTCGTCTATATTTTGACGCACGATTCGATCGGCGTGGGCGAGGACGGCCCGACGCATGAACCCGTCGAACAGCTCATCGCGCTGCGTTCCATTCCTAACATGAAAGTTTACCGCCCTGCCGACGGCAAAGAGACGGCGGCGGCGTGGATTTCCGCCCTTACGGGCACGGCGCCTACCGCGCTCGTGCTGACGCGCCAGAATCTGCCGCAGTACGCAAACAGCGGACTCAACGCCCTCAAAGGCGGCTACGTTCTCGAAGACTGCGAAGGCACGCCCGACGTTCTTCTCATCGCAAGCGGTTCGGAAGTCGAACAGTGCGTCGGCGCGAAAGCCGAGCTCGCCAAAGAAGGGATCAAGGCGCGCGTTATTTCGATGCCCTGCTTCGAGGAATACGAAAAGCAGAGCGCCGAATACAAAGAGAGCGTGATGCCCTCTTCCGTCAAGGCGCGCGTGTGCGTCGAGGCGGGTTCGCCTTACAGCTGGTACCGCTACGCGGGCGACAAGGGCGAGATCATCGGCATGTCGACCTTCGGCGCGAGCGGCCCTGCGGCACAGCTCTTCAAACTCTTCGGTTTCAACGTGGAAAACGTCGTGGAAAAAGCCAAGCTCAGCCTTGCGAAATAACGGGGCGAAAAACCCGGACGATAAAAAAAGCTCTCGGACAGTTTTGTCCGAGAGCTTTTTTCTACACTCGTTATCTGTATTTGATATATTCCGCAAGCGATTTGATCGCGTTCGGGATAAACGATATTCCGACGGAAACGAAGAACAGACACGCCAACGCATAAAACGTCGGATGGCGCAAAAGCGATGCGAACGTTACGGGCGCATTCGTTACGCCTTCCTCTATGACGATAAGAAACATTGTGCCCATAAAAATGAACAATGCCGCCACTGCAACCTTTATCACAAAGACGTTGACGATTTCAAATCTGTAAAAAGCGAGAACGGTGAAAAGCATACCCAATCCGATCGGGAAGCCGCCGACGATCGCGGGCATATCGCCCATAACGTGAAAATATCCCAAAAGCGTGACCGCTATCCCGACGGCGATACAAGCCGCGCCCGCGAAAAGCGCGCTCTTCTCGATTGGCGGCCGTTCCGAACCGCCCTTCGTTTTGCCGCCCGTTGCATGGTTTCTTTCATGATGTCCTGCGACGTCATCCGCTTCTTTCTTTTTCGAGCGGCGTTTGGTTTCGGGTACTTTTATTTCCTCTAATTGATCACCCAGATACTTTTTCAGCAAATACGCATCGGGACGGGGCAGTAAACAACCGACGGGTATCTTTTCGGTATTATTTCTGATGCAAAACACAAGATAGATCCCCAGATTTGATTTTATCATCGAGCAGGCGGAAAGCTCATTTCTGTCGATCACGCGGTCTGCCCCTTTTGTTTTGATTACAATGCGGTCGCCGTAAATCGTCAATGCGTTTTCACGGCTTTTATGCGCGTCGATTGCCTGAAACTCGCTATGCAATTCTTCCATTCTTTGACGCGATTCTATTTTGTGCGGGCGGTAACTTTTACTTACTTTGCGCATAAACACGCCCCACAAGCCAAAAACGGTTAATGCTGTAATCAACAAGATAACGCCGAGCACGATAAACAGCACGACGTAGCTTTTTATCGCGGAATTGCCGTAAAGCCGCACGTCGAGCACACAATTTACAATACACCAAACAGTCAACAGCAAGACGCAGATCATAATCCATACCGCCGTAAAAGATTTGATATACCGCCGTCTTTCGCTTTTCGTCATATCAAGAGCGTGCTTTGCGTCGCTGTATTCATATAAAACTTTTCCGGAATCCTTATCCATATCACAACTCCGTTCAATTACCGTTTTATCCGAAACCATTCTAACATATCGGGAACAAAAAAACAAGCGGTTGATAAACCCGAAAAATATCTTGCAATGCTCAATCGCGTGTGATATACTGATGATGCGCTATAAAAAAGGAAACAGCCATGAAAGAATTTATTCGCAGTTCCTTCCCCTATTTCAAAAAATATCTGCCCGTGCAGATCCTCGCCACGTTGTTCGGCTTGATGCGGATCGTCATTCTGCTCGTCACGCCGCAGGTCATCTCGCTCATGGTCGACAGGGTGATCAATCCCCTTTTAGGCGCCGAGAGCGTGCAGAACGGCAGTATTTTCCTCTTCCTCGTCGAGCACGAAACCGATCCCGTGCGGATTTTCGGGATCCTTGCCGCCACGCTCGCCCTGTTCGCCGTGCTCTTTTTTATCTGCTTTTACTTAAAGTGGAATTTAGCGCACTACTTTGCGATGAAGAGCGAAAAGGCGATGCGCACCGACGCTTTGAACAAAGTGAACGGGGCGAGCGCGCCCCTGCTTGCACGCTATTCTTCGGGCGATCTTGTGCTGATCACTACAAGCGACGCGCGCCGCGTGCGCAGTTTCTACACCGAAAACCTGCAATTCACCCTCGACAACCTCTTTTACATCGTCGTCAGTTCGGTGTTCCTGTGCAAGATCAACTACCTTCTGCTCTTCCTGCCCTTCCTGGGCGGACTTGCAACGCTGTTCACGGCGATCGCCTTCCAAAAAAAGTTTTCCCGCCTCTTCGACCGTATGCGCGAAGAGAACGCCGCGCTCACCACTACGGTGCAGGAAAGCATCTACGGGATCCGCACGGTGGCATCGTTTGCACGGGAAGAGGAACGCGAAAAACGCTTCGACACCGACAACCGTACACTGATGAAGAGCTGGTTGCGGCGGGGCGACCTCTTCGGCGTGCGGCAGATCGCAACCTGGGGATTGCGCGCGGCGATCTTCCTCGGGGAAGTCTGCCTCGGCATCTATCTCGGTTACAACCAAAAGATCACAGCGGGCGATTTTACGGCGACGATCGGCTACCTCGGCATGCTCATGTGGCAGTTTACGGGGCTGTTGCATTGCTTTAACAACATGCAAAACAACCTCGTGAGCGGGAAACGGCTGTTCGGTTTCCTGAACGATCGCGACGAGGTGGCAGAGCGTTACGGAAACGACCTTCCTTCGTCTGCGCCCGCCCTCTCGTTCAAAAACGTTTCGGTGAAAAACGGCGACGTCTATGCCCTCGACCGCATCGACCTCGAACTGCCGTACGGCAAGAAATTAGGCGTTATGGGCAGAACGGGCAGCGGAAAAACGCTGTTGCTCAAACTCATGCAGGGCTTTGCGGAATACGACGAAGGCACGATCGCGCTCGACGGAAAACCGTTGCACGATTACGACCGCGACGCGCTTGCGCGCACATATTCGTACGCCATGCAGAACGTGTTCCTCTTTTCCAATACGATCGCGGCGAATATCGCGCTCTACGACCCCTACGGCACGCAAGAGGACATGTTGCGGGCAGGCGGTCTTGCCGAAGTAGACGAATTTGTAAGCCGTTTTCCCGAAGGCTACGATACGACGGTCGGGGAAAAGGGATTCGGGCTTTCGGGCGGGCAGAAACAGCGTGTTTCGATTGCGCGCGCCCTCTACAAGAACGCGCCCGTGCTGCTCTTCGACGACGTGACGAGCGCGCTCGATTTGGATACCGAGCGCAAAGTCATGCAAAACCTCGAACATGCCTGCGGCGAAAAGACGCGCGTCACGGTGACGCACCGCGCCGCCGCCCTCAAAGACTGCGACGAGATCATCTTTCTCGATCGGGGGAAAATCGTCGAGCGCGGCAGTTTCGAAGAGCTTCTCGCCCTGAACGGCAACTTTGCGGAAATCTATAAACGGCAGGCGAACGAGGTGGCGTATGCGCAATAATCTCTACTATCAGGACGAAGCCATACGCGAAACCTTCCGTTTTTCGATGTTTGTGCGCATCTTCAAGCGTGCATACCGCCACAAAAAGGAATTTTGGGGCAGTATCGTCATCGAACTGTTTACAAGCGCCGTGTCGCTCGTGCCGGGGCTGCTGTATTCGCTCGTCGTGGGGCTGGTCTTCCCCGAAAGCGGCGAACTGCGCGGCGACTTTTTCGCATGCGCCGCCGTCGTGACGGGCGCACTCGCCGTCGTCTGGGTCGCGCAGGTGATCGGCTATTACTTTGAAGTGCTGATCCCGAATAAGTTTACAAGTCTTGTTTGCGCGGGTCTGCGCGAGGAATTTTTTACGCACGTCACAAAACTTTCCTTCCGATATTTCGATACGCACGCGACGGGCAAGATCCTCGTGCGCGCCACAAACTACATCGACGAACTCGCCGAACTCTTTTCGCAACTCTTTTATTCGCTGCTCTATTTCGCATGCAGCATTCTCGTCGGGTGCGTCCTTCTCGTCGCGCTCGACTGGCGCGTAGGCGGCGCGGTCGTGCTCTCGCTGATCCCCTTTACCGCCGCCATGCTCGCGCTCGGCAGAGCCGTGCACGTCCGCGCAGGGCGCGACCGCAACAAGAATTCCAACTACACGGCGTTCGTCGCCGAAAACATCAACGGCGCGGAAGTCGTGCGTTCGTATAACCGCGGCGCACTGAACGGAAAAGCCGCGCAGGAATTATACGACGAATACGCCAAGGCGTTCATGCGCACGACGCATGTGCGCGAAGCCTTTTTTCCGCTGGCGCACGGATTTACGAAAGCCGCCTGCGTGATCATCGCCTACGGCGTATCCCTGTTCCTGCTCTTAAACGGATTTGCCCTTCCCCTCGCCACGCTCGTTGCGATCTCTTCCACGCTCGATGAAGTGACGGGAAGTCTGGGCGACGTGTGCACGAGCATTTCCGACGTGTTCACGCTCACCACCAACCTCGAACGGATCTACGACACCATCGATACACCCGTGGAAATCTGCGACGAAGAAGGCGCCGTGCCGCTCGAACACTGCCGCGGCGACGTCGCGTTTAACCATGTGGATTTTTCGTACATCGAAGGTATTCCCGTGCTCAAAGATTTTACGTTGCACGCCGACGCGGGGCAGACGGTGGCAATCGTGGGCGCGACGGGTTCGGGCAAGACGACCGTCGTCAATCTGCTCAGCCGCTTTTACGACGTAAACGGCGGAACCGTGACGATCGACGGAAAAGACGTAAAAGAATATACCCTGCGCTCGCTGCGCGAAAACGTGGGCGCCATGATGCAGGATACCTATCTGTTCAGCGGAACAGTCATGGAAAATATCCGCTTTGCCCGCCCGCAGGCGAGCGACGAAGCGTGCATAGCGGCGGCGAAGGCGGCTTACGCCGACGGGTTTATACAACGGCTGCCGCAGGGCTATGAAACCTTCCTTTCCGAAAACTCCGCCCTTTCGGGCGGCGAACGGCAACTGCTTTCGTTTGCGCGGCTCATTCTTGCCGATCCGAAAATGATCGTGCTCGACGAGGCGACAAGCCATATCGACACGCAAACCGAACGCGAGGTGCAAAACAGTTTGAAAACGCTGCTCAAAGGCAGGACGAGTTTCGTGATCGCTCACCGCCTTTCCACCATTCGCGGCGCCGATAAGATCGTGTTTATCGACGAAGGTATGATCAAAGAACAGGGCACGCACGAAGAACTGATGGCGATAGACGGCTATTACGCGAAAATGATCCGTTCCGCTACCGTATAAATAAAACGAAAAGCGGGCGCGTCTGCGTCCGCCTTTTTTGTTATCCGCACAAATTGCGGGCAACGCTCTTGATAAATTCGCCCAACCAACCGTGTATGTGCATATTCGCATATGAGCAAAGATTTTCGTATTCTTCGGGCATGACGAAGGCATGCGTTCCGCTTGCGCCCGTCTGCCCGACGGCGTAAAATCCCTGCGCATATCCGCCCAGCGCAACGTGCCCGACCGCGCATCCGCCCACGGCGATATAGCCCACCGTCACGCCTCCGAAACACATGACGCCGATCGCCACGCCGCCGAAGGCAAGCACGCCCGTCGCCACGCCACCCGCGCCGAAGAGCAGCCCCAACGCGATCGCGCCGAACGCCAAGAGTCCCAAAGAGAGCAACCCCCAGCCGATCAGTCCGACGCTGACAAACCCGATCGCAATCAGACCCGTCGCCACGTTGCCGATTGCAAAGATACCTTTCGCGCGATAGTGTCCCAATCCGAAATTGACGTGCACGAGCGGCAGACCGCCGATACGCGTTTTCGAAACGTATTCGAAATGCAGTTCGTTCCAATCGAATAAGGGTTTCCGTTCTTTATTCTCTTCGTGCCGTTCTTCCGTTGCGGGATCTTTGCGCGGCGCGCTCTCCGCCCCGAGCAGCAAATCATCTGCGGAAAGCGCAAACAATTTACACAGTTCCACGATTTTATCCGTTTCGGGATAAGCCGCATCCGATTCCCATTTGCTCACCGCCTGCCGCGATACGCCCAACCTGTCGGCAAGCTCTTCCTGCGTCATGCCCGCTTTTTTGCGCGCGGCGTATATTTTTTCGCCCGTCGTCATTTTTACACCTCTCTTGCAAGTTTGTAACCATCATACCATAAAGCCGTGCGCAACACAACCTACTTGCCGTTGCGATTTGTCAACTTTGGGTTGCATAACGCCTTTTTTTGTGTTATAATCGCATTATGAAAGAATTACCGATACGCGGCGCGATTTTCGATCTGGACGGCACGCTGTTCGACAGCATGGGCGTGTGGACGGAAGTCGACCGGGCCTTTTTAAGCAAACGTGGCATTCCCATGCCCGAAGATTATCACGACGAAATCAAATGCCGCAACTTTCCAGAGGCGGCAGCCTACACGAAAACGCGGTTTTCTCTGCCCGAATGCGAACAGACGATCATGCGCGAATGGTTCGACATGACGGTAAACGCCTACGAAAACGACGTGCAGCTCAAACCCTTTGCATACGAATATCTCTTTGCGTTGCGGGCAAAGGGAATAAAAACGGGGATCGCCACGTCGAGCAAACAGGCGCTCTATTTGCACGTTTTCGCGCGGTGCGGCATTGCGGATTGTTTCGACGCGATCGTCACGACCGAAGAAACCAAACCGAAAAGCTACCCCGACGTTTACCTTGAAACGGCGAAACGGTTAGGCGTTCCCCCGCACGAATGCGCGGTTTTCGAAGACATTCTCGTGGGGATCAAAAGCGCAAAAGCGGCAGGGTTTTATACCGTTGCGGTAGAAGACGAATCGTCTCTTGCCGAACGGGAACAACTTCGCGCCGCCGCCGACCGTTATATCGTTTCGTTCAAAGAATTATTGTCATTCTGAACCTGCCTTCTGTCATTCTGAGCGAAACCGAAGAATCCTGCATAAAAAAAGCCCCCTTTCAAAAGGGGGGCAAGGGGGAATAATTCCCCCTTTTCTTTTACTCTAATTCAAACGCGCCCGTGTAAAGCTGATAATACTGCCCTTTTTCGGCAATGAGCTGTTCGTGTGTGCCGCGTTCGATGACCCTGCCGTGTTCGAGCACCATGATCACGTTGGAATTCTTGACCGTGGAAAGACGGTGCGCAATGACGAACACCGTTCTGCCTTCCATAAGCTTATCCATGCCCCGTTGCACGATCTCTTCGGTGCGGGTATCGATCGAGCTTGTCGCCTCGTCTAAAATCATGACGGGCGGATCGGCGACCGCGGCGCGCGCAATCGAAAGAAGCTGCCGCTGTCCCTGCGAGAGGTTCGATCCGTTCTGATGCAGCATGGTCTGATACCCTTCGGGCAGCCGCGTGATAAAGTCGTCCGCGCCCGCAAGTTTCGCCGCGGCGATACATTCTTCATCGGTCGCATCCAGATTGCCGTAACGGATATTATCCATGACCGTACCCGTGAACAAATTCGTATCCTGCAATACCATGCCGAGCGATCGGCGCAACGCCGATTTTTTGATCTTATTGATATTGATGCCGTCGTAACGGATTTTACCGTCCGCAATGTCGTAAAAGCGCGTTAAAAGATTTGTAATCGTTGTCTTGCCCGCGCCCGTCGCGCCGACGAACGCCACTTTCTGCCCCGGTTTGGCGTAGAGCGATACGTCGTGCAACACGATTTTATCGTCGGTGTAACCGAAGTCGACCTCGGTCATGGTGACGTCGCCTTGCAGTTTGGTATACGTAACCGAACCGTCGGCGGAATGCGGATGACGCCACGCCCACATGCCCGTGCGTTCTTCGCACTCGACGATCTGCCCGTCGATTTCTTTGGCGTTGACGAGGGTGACGTAACCGTCGTCCACTTCGGGTTTCTCGTCGATGAGATCGAATACGCGGCTCGCGCCCGCAAGACCCATGACGACCGAGTTGATCTGTTGCGACACCTGATTGATATTATTCGAGAACTGCCGCGACATTTGCAGGAAGGGAACAACGAGCGCCCCTGCGCTGAACACGAGCAGTTTTTCGTCGAACAATGTACCGATGCCGACGTTTTGCACGCCGTTAAGGATAAACACGCCGCCGACGATCGCAATGATGACGTACACCACATGCCCGATATTGCCTAAAATGGGCATGAGCATGTTGGCATAACGGTTGGCGCGGTTCGACTGATCGAAGAGATAATCGTTCACTTTATCGAAATCGCGTTTCGCCTCTTCTTCATGGCAGAACACTTTGACGACTTTTTGTCCGTTCATGTATTCTTCGATAAAGCCCTCGGCCTTTGCAACGGCGCGCTGCTGACCGATAAAGTACTTTGCCGCGCCGCCGCCGACGATTTTCGTTACGAGAATAATGAAGGCGATTCCCGCAAGCACGATGAGCGTGAGCCAGATGCTGTAATAAATCATAATGCCGAACAGCGTGAGCACCATGATCGCCGAGGTTAAAAGCTGCGGCAAACTTTCGGATACCATCTGGCGCAACGTATCGATATCGTTCGTGTAATAACTCATGATATCGCCGTGGTTGTGCGTATCGAAATAGCGGATGGGCAGATCCTGCATGCCGTTGAACATGCTGTCGCGCATTTTATTGAGATATCCCTGCGTAATGATCGCCATAAGCTGTTTGTAAACCGCGCACGAGATGAGCGAAAGCACATAAAGCCCGATAAGAATGCACATCGCCGTGACGACCTTGCCGCCGTACACCGCCCAGACCGAAGCGGCAGGCACGGTGCTGTCTTTGATGGCTTCTTCGATGACCGCAAAAATCTGTTGCATGAAAATGGACGGCAGAGAACTCACTACGGCGTTGAAGATAATACACAGCAACGCAACCGTCATCATCGCGGGATAGAAGTGAAAAACCGACTTGATGACTCTGCCGAGCACGCCCTTGCGGACGGGCGGTCTTTTGCCGGAAGGATTATTCCTCATCTTTTTTCCCTCCTTTATTCTGCGAATGATACACTTCGGCATAGATCTTGTTGCTCTTCAACAATTCTTTATGCGTGCCGATGCCGTTGATTTTGCCGCTTTCCATGACGATAATACGGTCGGCGTCCTCGACCGAAGACGTGCGTTGCGCAATGATGATCTTGGTCGTTTCGGGGATAAACTGCTTGAACCCCTTTCGGATAAGCGCGTCGGTCTTGGTATCGACCGCCGAAGTCGAATCGTCTAAAATCAGTACTTTCGGTTTTTTCAAAAGAGCGCGCGCAATGCAAAGGCGCTGTTTCTGCCCGCCCGAAACGTTCGTGCCACCCTGTTCGATATAAGTATCGTAACCCTGCGGGAAGTTCGAGATAAACTCGTCCGCCTGCGCCAGCTTGCAGGCTTCGACCATTTCTTCCTCGGTAGCATTCTCGTTGCCCCATCTGAGATTTTCTTTGATCGTGCCCGAGAACAACACGTTCTTCTGCAACACGACGGCAACCTGATTGCGCAACGCCGTGAGGTCGTATTCGCGCACGTCGAGTCCGCCCACGCTCACGCCGCCTTCGCTCACGTCGTAAAGCCGCGAAATAAGATTGACGAGCGACGTTTTGCTCGAACCCGTTCCGCCGATAATGCCGATCGTTTCGCCCGATTTGATATGCAGATCGATATCTTCGAGCACGTTCTTTTCGGCGTTCTGCGCGTATTTGAACGAAACGCCGTTGAAATCCACCGAGCCGTCGGCGACTTCGTAAACGGGATGTTCGGGGTTATGCAGCGTGCTTTCTTCCCCGAGCACCTCGCAGATACGGCGCGCGCTTTCGATCGACATGACGATCATGACGAACACCATCGATAACATCATGAGCGACATAAGAATCTGCATGCCGTATACGATCAGTTGCGAAACCACCGCCACGTTCAACCCTTCCGCCGAATCGGGAAGGCGCAGAAGTTCCATATTGTTCGCCCGCATAATGAGATACGAACCCAAAAACAACACGGTCGAAAGAACGGCGTAGAAGAAGAACTGCATAGCAGGGTTGTTCCATGCCAGAATGCGTTCCGCCCGCGTGAAATCCTTGCAAAGATTTTCGGATGCTTCGTCGAATTTTTTCTTTTCGTACTCTTCGCGCACATACGATTTTACCACGCGAATACCCGCAATATTCTCTTGCACCGATTCGTTGAGCGCATCGTATTTTTTGAAAAGACGCCGGAAAGACGGCAAGACCTTCCACATGATGAAAAGAAGGATCAGCGCAAGCGGCGGAATGACCGCAACAAAGATCCATGCCAGCGTCGCGTTCATGACGAACGCCATGACGAGCGAGAAAATCATCATCATGGGGGCGCGGATGGCGATGCGAATAATCATCATGAATGCGAACTGCACGTTGGTGATATCGGTCGTCATGCGCGTCACGAGCGAAGGCGTCGAGAATTTATCGATATTTTCAAACGAGAATTCCTGCACCTTATAATATAGATCTTTGCGCAGATTGCGCGCAAACCCTGCCGACGCCTTGGCGCAGAACGCGCCCGAAAGCGCGCCGCATAACAGCGACAGCAGCGATATGCCCACCAGAACGCCGCCGTAAATGAGAATTTCGGATAAAGAGATCGTCAACCCCTCTTTTACGTCGATCGCGCTGACAAGCTTGGCGATAATGAATGGAATCAGGCATTCGAACACGACTTCGAGCGAAACGAAAAGCGGCGATAAGATCGACGCCGTCTTAAATTCCCGAATGCTTTTCGCAAGTCTTTTAAGCAAAACCTCACCTCCCGTCTTTTGCGTAAAACCCTGCCCGTACGGCAGGGGCATTTTTCGTATTTTTCTATACTATCACGAATAAAATTTTATGTCAACAAAACAATGGGGACGTATCACGAAAATTTCACCGAAATTTCGCATACGCCCCGCCGTTTCCATCCGTTTAAGTTTCTTTCGCATGGCGGTTTTTGAGTTCCGAGCAAACGTCTTGCAACGTCACGCCCTTTGCTTCGAGCAGCACCGTGAAATGATACAGCAGATCGGCGCATTCGCCCACGAATTCTTCGCGATTCTCGTTCTTGGCGGCGAGCACGGTTTCCACCGCCTCTTCCCCCGTTTTCTTGGCGATCTTATCGATGCCCCGCTCGAACAGATAGGAAGTATACGACCCTTCGACGGGGTGTTCCTTCCTGTCGCGCACGATCTCTTCGAGCTGGGCTAAAAAACCGACGCCCGCCCGTTCTTCCCCGTATTCGCGGCGGAAAAAGCAACTGCGGTTCCCCGTGTGGCACGCCGCGCCCGTCTGTTCCACCTGCATGAGCAGGCAGTCCCGATCGCAATCGAACGCCGCCGAAAGGACTTTTTGCACATGCCCACTTGTTTCACCTTTTTTCCAAAGACGTTGCCGCGACCGCGAATAATAATGCGCAAAACCCGTTTCCAGCGTTTTTTCGAGTGCCTCGGCGTTCATGTACGCCTGCATGAGCACCCGCCCGCTTTTATGATCCTGTGCAATCGCGCAGATGAGTCCGCGTTCGTCGAATTTGATTTGTTCGTCCATATCACACCTCCCGCACGGGAACGCCCCGTTCTTTGAGATAGGTTTTGAGTTTGTCGATTTTGAGCAAGCCGAAATGGAAGAGCGAGGCGGCAAGCGCCGCGTCGGCGCCGCCTTCCGTGAGCACGTCGTAAAAATGCCCCTCGTTGCCCGCGCCGCCCGAGGCGATGACGGGAATGTTGACCGCCTGAGCCACCGCGCGCGTCAGTTCGAGATCGTACCCCGCCTTCGTGCCGTCGCGGTCCATGCTCGTGAGCAACACCTCGCCCGCGCCCATGCGCTCGGCTTGCACCGCCCATTCCACCGCGTCCAGCCCCGTGTTCACCCTGCCGCCGTTTGCATAGACCTCGTACCTGTCCTGCCCGTTTTGCTTGGCGTCGATCGCGATCACCACGCACTGCCGCCCGAACTTCATCGCCGCCTCGCTCAGTAGCGCGGGATTTTGTATCGCCGCCGAATTGACGGCGATCTTGTCGGCGCCGCACGAGAGCATCTTACGGAAATCGTCGACCGTGCGGATCCCCCCGCCCACCGTAAGCGGCAGAAAGACCTGTTCGCTTGCGCGCGAAATGACGTCCCACACGGGCTGACGGTTGCAGCAGCTTGCCGTAATGTCCAAAAAGACGATTTCGTCCGCGCCCATTTTATTATAGAGCCGCGCCGTTTCCACGGGATCGCCCGCATCGATAAGCCCCACGAAATTCACGCCCTTGACGACGCGCCCGTCTTTGATATCCAGACAGGGAATAATGCGTTTTCCGATCATTGCAATTCCTCGCACGCGCGCTTGAGATCGAGCGCGCCCGTGTACACCGCCCGCCCGAGAATGGCGCCGTAAACGCCGTTTTCGTTGAGCCGATACAAGTCCTCTATATCGCGCACGCCGCCCGAAGCGATGACGTTGAGTTTGGTTTGACGCTGCATGGCGGCGCTTGCCTCTACGTTGACGCCCGCCAGCGCGCCGTCGCGCCCCACGTCGGTAAAGACCGTTTCGCGCACGCCCGACTCATAAGCGCGTTTCCCGAAGGAAACCGCGTCGGTATCGGTCACCTGCGTCCAGCCCTGCACGGCAAGAAAGCCGTCTTTTGCGTCGATCCCCGCTACGATTTTTGCACCGAAGTCGTGCACGGCGCGCTCGAACAGGGCAGGATCCTGCACGCATACCGTGCCGAGCACGATGCGGCTTGCGCCCGCTTCCAGCCGTTCGCGCATAGCCGCATACGAACGCAGTCCGCCGCCCGACTGCACAACCGCGCCGAGCGCGGCGATCTTTTCGAGCAATGCGTTGAAACGGCTCGTTTCGCCGAACGCGCCCGAAAGATCGACGACATGCAACGCCTGCGCGCCGCTGTCGAGAAAGGCTTTCGCCCGATCGAGCGGATCACCGTAATCGGTGACCCGTTCGCGTTTGCCGTAGAGCAGGCGCACCGCGCGCCCCTCTAAAATATCGATCGCGGGAAATAATTTCATAAATTTATACCTCTGTATCCGTGCCGCTGCCCTAAATTTTCCCGATAAAATTCGAAAGCAGCTGCAAACCGACTTCCCCGCTCTTTTCGGGGTGGAACTGCACGCCGTAAACGTGCCCCTTGTTCACCGCGGCGGCAAATTCGGTGTGATATTCGCAGGTTGCGATCGCCTCGTCGCCCGCCGTCGTGGCGCGGTAGCTGTGCACAAAGTAAAACTGCGCGCCCTCGGGCAGATCGGCAAAAAGCGGCGAACGCAAGCCGTAAACGGCATTCCAGCCCGTGTGGGGAATTTTGCCCTGCGTAAAGCGTTCCGCGTGCCCGCTCACAAGCCCCAAACCGCGGTGCACGCCCTCTTCGTCGCTCTCTTCGAGCAGAAACTGCATGCCGAGGCAGATACCTAAAAGCGGCGTATCGGCGATCCGCTGCCGCAGGTACTTCTCGAAGCCTTTGCCGCAAAGATTGCGCATACCCGCCGCAAAACTGCCCACGCCGGGCAAGACCAACCGCGAACAGCCGTTGAGTTCTTTTGGCTCGGAACAGACGGCGCACCGTTCGCCGAGATATTCGAACGCCTTCTGCACCGAACGCAGATTGCCCATGCCGTAATCGAGAATGCCCGTCATTCGAGTATGCCTTTGGAAGAAGGAACGCCGTCCGAAACGACGGTGATCGCGTCGCGCACGCACAGCGCAAACGCTTTGAAGATCGCCTCTGCCTCGTGGTGCGCGTTGCCCCTGCGCAACAGCTTGATATAGAGATTGACGCCTGCGTGCGAGCTGAACGCACGGAAGAACTCTTCAACCAATTCGAGGTCAAAGTCGCCCGTCTTGCCGTTAAGCGGCGTTTCGAACGAGAGGTACGCCCTGCCGCTCAGATCGAGCGCGACAAGGGCGCAAGCCTCGTCCATGGGTACCGTTCTATCCGCAAACCGCGCGATCCCGCGCTTATCGCCCAGCGCCGTTTTGAAACAGTCGCCCAGCACGATACCCACGTCCTCGACGCTGTGGTGCGCGTCCACGCGGATATCGCCCTTGCACGTTAACGAAAGATCGCACCGCGCATGCACGGCGAATAGCTCGAGCATGTGATCGAAAAAACCCACGCCGCTGTTTATTTGAGCCTTGCCCGTTCCGTCTGCATAAAACGATAACGCGATATCCGTTTCCTTTGTCGTCCGTTTTAACTGTGCCGTTCTCATTTCTTTTCCTCCGTTCTCGAAAGCGCCGCCAGGGCGTGCGCCTCTAATCCTTCGCTGCGGGCGAGCGCCGCAATATCGCGCGCGTCCCGTTCGATCGCTTCCCGCGAATAGCGTATGACGCTCATTTTGCGGGTGAACACGTCCTCGTTGAGCACGGAAAAGAACTTCGCGCTGCCCCCCGTGGGAAGTATATGGCTCGGCCCGGCGAAGTAATCACCCACGGGTTCGGGCGTGTAAGCGCCGAGGAACACCGCGCCCGCCGAGGTGATGCCATCGAGCAATTGCCCGCAGTCGCGCGTATACAGTTCCAGATGCTCGGGCGCAAGCTCGTTGCAAAGTGCGACCGCCTCGGCGGTATCCTGCACGACGACGATCCCCCCGTTGTTTTCGAGCGATTGCAGCGCGATCTCTTTCCGCAGCAACGCTTGCAAACGCTGTTCGACGCATGCCGCAATTTCTTCCGCCTTCTTCCGGCTCGTCACGATGACGATCGCGCGCGCAAGCACGTCGTGTTCGGCTTGCGAAAGGACGTCCGCCGCCACGCAGTCGGCGTCCGCATATTCGTCCGCGACGATCGCAATCTCGCTCGGCCCCGCCAGCATGTCAATCCCCACCTGTCCGTAAACCTCTTTTTTGGCAAGGGTAACGTAAATATTACCGGGGCCGGCGATGACGTCGACCTTCTTCACGCTCTGCGTGCCGTAGGCAAACGCGCCGATTGCCTGCGCACCGCCCATTTTATACACTTCGTGCGCGCCGCATTCCCTTGACGCAACAAGGGTGAGCGGATGCACCGCGCCCCCCTTAGCGGGCGTTGCCACGGCAATGCGTTTTACCCCCGCCGCCCGCGCCGGCAACACCGCCATCAGCACCGAGGACGAGAGCGGCGCCGTGCCTGCGGGCACATAGATCCCCGCCGAACCGACGGGACGGACGACGTAGCCCGTCAGCGCGCCCCCGCTTTTGTGTAAACAGTCTTTGCGCCCTTCGCGCATGTGGTAGGAAAGCACGTTGTCGATCGCCCGTTTCAGGCTGCCGAGCAGGGTAGAATCGACCGCGGCGTACGCCCGTTCGAATTCCGCCTCGCTCACGCGCACCGTCGCGCCGTCGAGCGACGCGCCGTCGAATTTGCGTTCGTATTCGAACAACGCCTCGTCGCCGCGCGTGCGGATTTCATTGAGAATAGCGCGCACCGAAGCGACCTCTTCCCGCTCTTCGAAGGGGCGGTATAAGAGCGGACGGCAGGTTTCTTTCGTGTAGATGTTCATGAGAGCGCCTCCCGCAGTCTGCCGACAAGGGGCAGAATTTCCTGTGATTTGAGTTTTAAGCTGACTTTATTGGCAACCAACCGCGCCGAAACGGGGAACACCTCTTCGAGCACAGCAAGCCCGTTGGCTCTGAGCGTCGACCCCGTTTGCACGACGTCGAAAATGACGTCTGAAAGCCCTGTGACGGGCGCCAGCTCAATCGACCCGTGCAACGGAATGATTTCCGCCTCTTCGCCGCGTTCGGCGAACACACGCTTCGCCGTTTTGACGTATTTGGTCGCCACGCGCACGAGCGGACGGGCGTTCAAACCGCGCTCGTAACCCGCAATGCACAAACTGCACGCGCCGATCTTTAAGTCGAGCAGTTCGTAGAGCTGCCTGTCCTCTTCCAAAAGCGTGTCCTTGCCCGCGACGCCCAGATCGGCGACGCCCTGTTCGACGTATACGGGCACGTCGGCGGGTTTCACCAAAAAGAACCCGTACCGTTTATCCGCGCTTTCGAGCACAAGACGGCGCGTATCCTCTTCTAAGGCGGAAACGTCGACGCCCGCGCGTGCCAAAAGCGCCGCGCACTCTTCGCCCAGCCGCCCTTTGGGCAATGCAAACGTGATCATGTTTCCTCCTTCGCGAAATAGACGACGCGTCCTTCCGCCCCTTTTTTGCCTTCTTCGCCGTACCGCGCGCAAAGACAAACGCGTTTGCCTTCGTCCGTAAGTTTTTTGTATTCGCGGTATGCCCTGCCTTCGGCGCCGCGTTCGCACACGATCGTGATTTCCACGCCCTGCGGCACAGCCAGAAACCCCTGCCGCCCGAGCGCGGTTAAAATGCGTTTTAAGCCCAGCGCAAACCCCACGGCAGGGATATTTTTGCCGAAGTCGTCGGCAAGACGGTCGTACCTGCCGCCGCTCAGAACGGGTGCGCCGAGTTTTTCAGTCAGTCCCGAAAAGATGACGCCCGAATAATAGGAAAGGCTTTTCACCGCGCCCAGGTCGAAACGCAAGTATTCCGCATACCCCATGTCCGCAAGAAGAACGTAAATTTCTTTGAGGTGCGCTAAGGCAAGTCGGGAAGAAGGCGTGTGCGAAACCTCCTCGGCGCGTTCAAGCACTTCGGCGCCGCCGAATAACGTGGGAAGAGCCAGCACCGCATTGATCGCCGCCGCCGTTGCGCCCGCTTTGCGCAGCGCGCGTTCGGCGCCGAACGAATCCTTGCCGTTCACGAAAGAGCGCACCTCTTCCGCCTCGGCGTCGTTCAAGCCGCATTCCTGCAACAGTCCTTTGAAGAACCCGACGTGCCCGATATCCACAACGAAGTGTTCGAGCCCGACCGCTTTGAGGCACTCGATCGCAAAGGCGATCGTCTGCGCGTCGGAAAAAGCGCCCTCTTCGCCCAGCCGTTCGACGCCCGCTTGATAAACCTCTCTGCCCCAGATGCCGCCCGCCTCGCGCAGATCCCATTTGTCGGCGAAATAATAAAGGCGCGCGCCGCCTGCGGGCAGCTTGGTCGCCGCAATGCGCGAAATGGCAAGCGTGACGTCGGGACGCAATACTAAAAGTTTGCCGTCGGTATCCGAGAGTTTGAACAACCGTTCCTGCGGAACGGCGTTGCCGATCCGCGCATAGGTATCGTAATATTCGAGCGTTGCCGCCCGCACGGGCGAGTAGCCGCCCGTTTCAAACAGCCTTGTCAGTTTTTCGCGCAGCCGTTGCAAATGCGCGCATTCCGCGCCGTAAATATCCTGTACCCCTGCGGGCAGTCTGCCGATATCCGCCATACCGCGCCTCCTTGTTTCTTTTTATTATATTACGCCTTGCGCGCGATGTCAAACGCGCAAGGACGAATGTGCGTTATTCGCCGCTTTTGCCGTAGTTGGCAAGCACGCGCGCGGAAGGATCGTTAACGTCGCACCCCGCCCACGCCTTATTCGGCATCCAGAAATCAACGATCATTTGCGCCTGACCGGGATAATATTTCTCGAAAATTTCGCGGTATAACAACGATTCTTTGGTGAAGGGCTTGCAGTGGTAGGCGTATTGTTCCGCCGTGCGCCGCCAGTCGTCGCCGTAACGCGCTTCGGCATACTCTTTGAGGTCGTCGACCATGGAATGCCCCACCGCGTCGGAAAACGCCGCTTTCTCGCGGTAGAGAAGGGAATGGGGCAGATAATCGCCCTCTTCGAAGGCACGCCGCAGCAGATATTTGCCCATGTTGTAACGATTCAGTTTCATTTCGGGATTAATACTCATGACGTAACGCACGAAATCCAGATCACCGAAGGGCACGCGCGCTTCGAGCGAGTTGACCGAAATACAGCGGTCGGCGCGCAACACGTCGTACATGTGCAGTTCGCGCACGCGTTTTTGCGCCTCGCTTTGAAACGCTTGCGCATCGGGCGCAAAGTCGGTGTATTTATAGCCGAAGAGTTCGTCGGAAATTTCCCCCGTCAACAACACGCGGACGTCGCTCGAAGAGCGGATTTTCTTGCAGATGAGATACATGCCCATGCCGGCGCGAATGGTCGTGATATCAAAGGTGGCAAGCGCTTTTATCACCGTTTCGAGGGAAGAGAGCACCTCTTCGCGCGTCATGGTGAACGCGGTGTGGTCGCTGCCGATGTAGTCCGCCGCCTGCCTGGCGTATTTCAGATCGATCGCGTCCTGTTCCATGCCGATCGCAAACGTGCGAATGGGCTTTTTGAGCAACTTCTGCGCCACCGCGCATACGAGCGAGGAATCGAGCCCGCCCGAAAGCAGAAATCCCACGGGCACGTCGGCGTCGAGCCGTTTTTCGATGCCCGCCACGAGCTTTTCGCGGATCTGTGCGCAAACGGTATCCAAATCCGCCGTTTCATAGCGCGAAACGCGCGTCGGATCGCAATAACAGACGAACGCGCCGTTTTGATAATAATGCCCCGGGGGAAAGGGAAAGACCTTTTCGACGATCGCAACCAGGTTTTTAGGTTCGCTTGCAAACGCGATTGCGCCGTCGCGCATATATCCGTAATAGAGCGGACGGATCCCGATCGGATCGCGCGCCGCGATATATTCTTTTCGTTCCGCGTCGAAGAGCACACAGGCGAATTCCGCGTCGAGCGTTGCGAACATGCCTACGCCGTATTGCCTGTATAAGGGCAAAAGGATCTCGCAGTCGCTTTCCGATTCAAACGTAAAGCCCGCCTCTTCGAGCTGTTTTCTGACCGCACGGAACCCGTACAGCTCGCCGTTGCACACGGCAAAGGATTCGCCGTCGTAGAAGGGTTGCATGCCTTTACGGTTGAGCCCCATGATCGCCAGGCGGTGAAAGCCGACAAAGCCTTCGCCCGCCTCGCCGAACCGGCTTAAATCGGGTCCGCGCGAGAGCGTTTCGTAAAACGCTTTTTCCGCCTCGGCGTACGAAACGCCTTTTCCCGTCGTCACGAATATCGAACACATAATAAACCTCCGTTTTTTTCGACGGGATATAAAAAAAGCTACCCGTCCTTTGCTATTAGGACGGATAGAATATCCGCGGTGCCACCTAATTTACCGTAAAACACGGTCGCTCACGTCTCTGACAAGACTTCCCCTTTCACGCAGCGGTTACGGCGCCCCTACTCGATCGCTCTTTGGGTTTGCAGCTCGGAAGGGTTTTTCGTCCGCGGCGTCTGCGGGTTTCCCACTCTCACCCGCTCACTGAACAAGACCGCCCTGCGAAGTACTCCTCTTCGTCGTGGCTTTTTATGTATTATAATCTATATTTATAGTTCTGTCAAGCATTTGAGAGGAAATAACGTGAAAAAATAAGTGAAACTTATTCGGTTAGAAAATCCTCGCGGTTCAAGCCCGCGCGCAGCTTTTCGAGCGCGCGTTTTTCGATGCGCGAAACGTAGGAACGCGAAATGCGCAACTTTACGGCGACCTCGCGTTGCGCAAGCGGAATGCCGCCGTCGAGCGCGTAACGCATGCAGATGACGGTGATCTCGCGCTCGCTCAAAAGCGTTTTGACGGCGCGCAGGAATTTTTCCTGCATGAGCGACTGTTCCACACTGCCGAACACCTTATCTTCTTTTTCGAAGAGCAGATCCATGAGCGTGAGTTCGTTGCCGTCTTTATCCGTTCCCACAGGATCGGTGAGCGAAACGTTATTCTTATGCTTTTTCGAGGAACGGATCAGCATCAGGATCTCGTTTTCGATACAGCGCGCCGTATATGTAGCAAGCCGCACGCCCCGTTCGGGCCTAAAAGAATTGATCGCCTTGATCAGCCCGATGCTGCCCACCGATATCATGTCGTCGGTTTCCGCCGCGCCGTTGTACTTTTTCACGACGTGCGCCACCAGCCGCATATTGTGTTTGACAAGCATATCCTTTGCATGTTTGTCGCCCTGCGCGGCAAGCTGCAAATACTTCGCCTCGTCCTCTTTGGAAAGGGGCTTCGGGTAACTTCCTTCCGAAACCGAACCCGTAAAAAAGAAAAGCCGCCCTAACACGGCATACAGCATTTCAAGCATCGTTTCACCTCTCTTTTATGGTATGACGGGCAAGTTTTGTCCCATGACAAAAACAAGCCGTTCCCCTTTACTTTCTTACGACGGAGCCGTCGCGCTTGACGATGCGCCCCTCTTCCACAACGCCGCGCACGCTTGCAAGAGGCAGAACAAGCGTTCCTTTCCCGATCACGCAACCGGGATTGAGCACGGCGTTGCACCCGATTTCCGCTCCGTCGCCTATGAGCGCGCCGAATTTTTTAAGCCCCGTCTGCCAAACCGCCTCGCCGCGCACGGCAACGCCGCGTTTATCGAGCCGCACGTTGGAAGTGATCGCCCCCGCGCCCAGATGCGCGCGGTATCCCAGAATACTGTCGCCGACGTAATTGAAATGCGGCACCTGCGCGCCGTCGAACAACACGCAGTTTTTGAGTTCGACGCTGTTTCCCGCAACGCAGTTCCGCCCGACCGACACACCGCCGCGAAGAAAGGCGCCGTGCCGCACCTGTGCCCCAGCGCATATGACGCAGGGCGGCAACAACAACGCGGAAGGCGCAACAACTGCGCTTTCGTGCACCCATACCCCCTCTTTGACGGCAACATATTCCCGATTTAACGTTGCCCCGAGGGCATACAAAAAGCCGTTCAACCCCGTAAGCGCCTGCCACGGAAAGGCAAACGACGCAATATATTCCCCCGCAAGGGATTTGCCGTAATCGAATTGCGCATGAAAATCCATTGTTCCATCCTATGCACCCTGAAAAAATTTTGTTCGCCTTTCCCGCGCTCTCACGAAACTAATTGCTTTTCGCGCCGAAGAAAAGTATAATGTAAATATGAAAAACTGGTTTACAATCGATAAAATCGACCATACCACCTATATCATAAGCGAATACCGCCATTGGGAAGAAACGCACTGCTATCTTCTCATCGGCAACGAACGTTGCCTTCTCATCGATACGGGACTCGGCATTTGCAATATCGATACCGAAGTACGCAAGTTAACGGATAAACCCGTCACCGCGATCGCGACGCACATCCACTGGGATCATATCGGCGGACACAAATATTTCCCCGATTTTTATGCCCATAAAGACGAATTAGACTGGCTGAACGGCAAATTCCCGCTTTCAATCGAAACGATCCGCGAAATGGTGCTCGACCGTTGCGATCCGCCCGAAGGATTTGACGTGAACGCCTACGAAATTTTTCAGGGAACCCCCTCTCGGGTGCTCTGCGGCGGCGAAGTCATTGAACTCGGCGGAAGAAAGGTTACGGCGCTGCACACGCCCGGGCATTCCCCTGGGCACCTATGTTTTTGGGAACAAGACCGCGGCTATCTGTTCACGGGCGATCTGATTTATAAAGACACTTTATTCGCCTATTATCCCTCGACCGATCCCGCACGTTATCTCGATTCGCTCGAAACGGTCGCCGCCCTGCCCGCAAAACAGCTCTTCCCCGCCCATCACTCGCTCGACGTCAAGCCCGAACTTGCAACCCACATGCGCAATGCCTTCCGCGAGCTGAAACAGCAAGGAAAATTGCACCACGGCGCAGGAACGTTCGACTACGGCGACTGGGCAGTGTGGTTTTAATCTACCCGTAACAACATAAAAAGCCCCTTTTTTAAGGGGCTTTTTATGTTTTCCAAAATTTGGGAATAGTTCCTTTTTTTAGCTTGTTAGAATTTTTATGACCTTATACAAAGGAGTAAAAATTCTATGCAACTATCAGACGCTATTTCCGCCCGTATCACCGAACTTCTCGAAGAACACGACTGGTCGAACTACAAGCTTTCAGGACAAAGCGCCGTGCCGAATTCCACCGTATCCAACATTTTGCTTTGCAAATGCAAAGGCTGCAACATCTGCACTTTGCTCAATATTGCAAGAGGATTCGGCATCTCGTTGCCTGAACTTTTCGCATCCGAATTGTTTGCCCCCGAAAACCTTGATGACGATAACTAAATCGTAACGCAATAAATATTTTTTCGCCGTTCGAATCCGAACGGCTTTTCGGCGTGCTCTTTTTTCCATTGAAAATACGCAAAAAAAGAAACCGACAATTCGGTTTCTTTTTTTGCGGGGTGTGCGTTTAACTTTGTTATAATCAAAAAAATTATCCTGTTTGAATCAAACATCTTTATCTTTTTTACAATCTAACTTTTTTTTGACAGAATTGTATATCGGTTTCCAAAAAATTTGAAACAGATATGATATTAAACACCACAAGATTAAATAAATAAGCATAACATAACGATTTTCCTGCGATATGGAATAGCCGATCATTGTTAAAAATGAAAGAAATGGTATGTGCCATAACCACAGATGAATAGAATAATTGCTTACTGCTACCCGTGCTATGGCGCGTGTATAGGCTACGAACCAGACAACCCTAACGAACTCGAAGAGACTGCCGGGAATATCGAATACGTCCGTGACTGGCTTAGGAGGTAATGATGGACACGAAATACATCGTAAACCTCTCGGGAGGGAAAGATAGCACTGCGATGCTCCTGATGCTTTTGGAAAAAGGGTGCCCCGTCGATTATATTCTTTTCGCCGATACAGGCAAAGACTTCCCGCAGATGCAGGAGCATCTCCGCAAACTTGCTGAGTACATAAAAGAGCATCATCCGACAGCGCCAGAGATCACTATACTCAAGCACGAAAAAGGCTTTGATTATATGATGTTCGAGCATCGAAAGTGTCGCGGGAAATACAAAGACACGCCGGGCAACGGCTGGGCATCCTTCCGCAATCGCTGGTGCACTTCTCGGCTGAAATTAGACGTGATCTATAAATATTGCAAAACGCTCGCCTGCGACTGTGTTCACTATATCGGGATCGCGGCGGATGAGCCGGGGAGACTTAAAGATGATCCGCACTTGATATACCCCTTGCTCAATGGGAAATCACCGAAAAAGAAGCCTTGACTTACTGCTACACGCGAGGCTTTGACTGGGGAGGTTTATATAAACACTTCGATCGCGTTTCATGCTGGTGCTGCCCCCTTCAACCACTTGACGCCTTGCGAGTATTAAGGCGAGAATACCCTGAACTGTGGAAGGATCTGCTCGAAATGGATGCGCGAGCCTGCAATCAATTCAAGCCCGGCTATACGGTGGCGGAACTGGACGAAAGGTTCCGACGAGAAGACGCCGGCGAACTAAAAGTTAAACAACGCCGAAAAGCAAAAAGCCAGACGGCGAAAAAAATCAAAAAGGAGAATAACCATGAACAAAGAAACCAAGACCTCGAAACAGCAACATCCCCCCTATACGGCAGTGAAGAACGCCCTTGCAGGCAAAGGGCTGACGTATAAGGACGTGGCGAATGTCTTAGGACTGACCGAAGCAACGGTACAGCAGAAGCTCAACGGCGGCAGTGATTTTTACATAACCGAACAGATCAAGCTCTGCGAAACCTTCAAGCTGGATCCGGCTCTTTTTTTTGGGAACGGCGTTGCGTAAATTATAACAAGAGGACTACAAAATGACACAGCGGCTAAAAACGGCGATTATACGGCGGAATATGCCGACGGGCTTCTCACTATCACGCCAACAAGCGACGGCGCGCTTTCCGGCGCATCCAGCGTTAAAATAACGATTGATATAACGAACGCAGGCGTCGTCCGAATCGTGCCAATGTGCGCCGATGGTGAGATTCCCGACGACACAGTTCTCGAGAAAGTTTTCGCTGCCGTCAATGCTTCGGAAGTTCGTCCGCTGACGGACAGGGTAAAGGTCGAAGCACCGACGGTTGAAGAATACGACATCGTCCTGACCTACTATACAACCGCGGCGGAAGAAAGCGACTGCATCCTTACAGTAGAAGGTGCAGGCGGCGCGATTGATCAGTTCAACAAATGGCAAAGCGCAGAGCTCGGGCGCGATATAAACCCCGACAAGCTCCGTGCATTGATTCTCGCACCATCTGGCGACGGTGCCGTCGGTGCTTCTCGTGTCGTTATCACGAGCCCCACCTTCAAGGAACTGAACGACACGACAATCGCCAAATTCAGCGGAACGAAAACGATTAAACACGAGGTGGTTAAATGATTAAACTCGACAACGTGGACGTTCTCAAACTCGTTCCCGAATTTATGCGGAACGATGCGGCGGTTCAAGGGCTCGCCGCTGCAGTCAATTCGCTCATCAGGGCGCCGGGTGCCAGCGTTAAAACCGCCCGCGTCTGGGATCAAATCGACCGACTAACGGATGCCCAGCTCGA
>CAJUSA010000007.1:36985-120727 GCA_910589015.1 uncultured Christensenellaceae bacterium | reverse complement strand
AACTCTCATCGGGATTGTTTAGAACTAACCGGTTCGGATAGTTCCCGTTTGGTGCAGCTTCAGGGACTCGAACCCTGGGCCCAATGATTAAGAGTCATTTGCTCTACCAACTGAGCTAAAGCTGCATAAATCCGCAAGAATGCAGATGTATCGATGAGTGGTGGTCCATCCGAGATTCGAACTCGGGACACCTTGATTAAAAGTCAAGTGCTCTACCGACTGAGCTAATGGGCCTCATGGCTGGGGTGGCTGGATTTGAACCAACGAATGCCGGAATCAAAATCCGGTGCCTTAACCTCTTGGCGACACCCCATTATAAATAAGAGTGGGGCGGGCGACGAGAATCGAACTCACGACCTCCAGGGCCACAATCTGGCGCTCTAACCAACTGAGCTACACCCGCCATATAATTTGGTGCGCCTGAAGAGATTCGAACTCCTGACACACGGCTTAGAAGGCCGTTGCTCTATCCACCTGAGCTACAAGCGCGTAACAATTGACTTGCCGAGAAGATACAATCTCTTACAACTTGCGAAAATTGGAGCGGGTGATGGGAATCGGACCCACGCGACCAGCTTGGAAGGCTGGGATTCTACCATTGAACTACACCCGCATCAGCAATGCCTGTTTATTCTACCAAAGTTTTTTTATCTTGTCAAACGTTTTCGGCATTATGCTTTCAATTTTTTTGTAAAAGTTTCCCTTTTTTCTTGCAAGCGAATGTCCTTACCCCTCGTTTATTTTATTCAAACGCCCAAAAGCCTCTTGGCACCATGCGAACGCCAGCGCAAACGAGCTTTCAAAGTCAATCTTCCCCTTCTTGTCACCCAGTTCGAGAAGGACTCGATCGCGTTCGCAAACACATTCCTTTAGTTCCTTTTTCGACAGAACAAACCTTCCGCTTTCCATAAAATACAGATTCTGTATCAAAAAGAAAAAGTTTTTACATACCGCCCCGAACACCGCCTCGTTCGTCTCTTTGTCGGCATGAACATATCGGTGGCATAATTCGTGATAGAGATTCCCCAGACTTAATTTTGCATAATTGATTTCGTCCGCGCGGGCAGCATGCGGCAATAATTCTTTCAACGAGCCGTAAAGATCTTTGGTCGTATGCAAAAGTTGGCATATTTCCAGCGGATTCCAACACGCCAACTCCGCCCTTCCGCAGAGGAAACCGCACGATTTTTCATAAAATCCGATTTCCAGCAGAATTTCTCGATAACGATCCATATCCGCAACCGATAGATTTTCGACGACGACCATCACGTCGATATCGCTGTTATCATGCGCTTCGCCGCGCAGATAACTGCCCTGCAAGCCGACGTACAGCAACCGATCGCAAAACGACGCCTTGCAAGCGCCGATCAAATCATGAAGATACTTTTCCAAATCAAACATATTATTTCCCTTCTGACGCCTTTACGCTTTTTTTGATTTCCGCCATTTGTGCGATCAATTCTTCCAAAGGTTGATATTCGCCGCCCCAGTATTCAAACACGCGCATCCCCTCTTCTTCCAGAACAGGCCCGATCAGTTCGATTCGCACGTTCATGTTACGAAACAGACCTTGATAGTCGATCGACACATAGTCGCTCGGGATCAATAAGGAAAACGAGCGGTACGAAACGCCGTATACAATTTTCCGCACGCCCAACGAAACGATTGCCGCCAGACAGCGTTCGCAGGGCGCGCAACTCGTATAAAAAACACTGTTTTTCAGCACCTCGTCAGAATAGAGGTTCGCGCATTTATGCACCAGATTGAATTCCGCATGACCGAACAAACCTTTTTTGTGATCCGCCGTATTTTCCGCTTCCGCTAACACTTCCCCGCGATGAACGATGAGCGCGCCGAAGGTATCGTAGCCCTTTTTCCCCGCGTGAACAGCAAGTTCATAACAGCGTTTTATATACCTTTCATGTTCCATATCCGCCCCCCGCAATGCTGAAAAAAACGGGCAAAATGCCCGTTTTTTGATGGCGCAGAGAAGAGGATTCGAACCTCCGGTAAGCGATTAACCTACACACGATTTCCAATCGTGCTCCTTAAGCCACTCGGACATCTCTGCAAATGCATTGTTATTTTACACTAATTGACGCGAAAAAGCAACTCTTTTCAAGCGCTTTTTCATTTTTCTTATACAAAAAAAAGGGCGGGAACAAGCCCGCCCTTTTTTATTTTCCGACTCATTTCGTTTTGATCCGGATCGCCGTCACGCTGTACGGTTCGACCGTGTGCCCCATTACCGACTTCGTAAACCCGCCTGCCGTATAATTACGGGGCGTTACAACGGCGCCTTGCAACGAACTCGTTTGGGAAGGCTGCGCGTCCGCAAGCTCGGTGATTTGCGCGACACCCTTGTGATTGACTTTCAGATCGCTCAGATCAATGTTGAAATCGTAAGCATTTTCCCCTATATTGACGATTTTTACGATGATATCGCCCGTTTCTTGATCGGCGCTCGTCACATAATATATTTCGTTTACCGTGCGTTTATAAGTCGGACGGTTGGTTGAAATGATATTTGTTTGCGGCGTTTCGCCCGAAGGAAATGCGATATCCGAATCGATCTTATGATCGCCCGCATTTTTCATAAACAGTTGTTGCACGAAATAATTGCCCGTTAAAACGACGTCGGTATTGTCGTAGAACATCATGTTGACGGGCCACTGAGTATATTTTGCCGTGAGGTTGCCGAACATGGGCGCATACGCCGCAAGACGGACGATATCGCCGTTGCTTTCGTACGTCGTCATCATCGCCGCCTCGGAAAGCGCGGTGATCCAGCTATTCTGCACATAATCGAATTTCGTGTTGTCGTCGGTATCGGGATAACGCACGGCGTCGCTGTTTGCCGAATATTCGCCGACAAACACTTCGTAATACTGCGTATCATCCTGTTTATAACCTTGCGTGCCGTCTTCGGGACGGGTGTAACCCGCATACAGATCGGCGGTCGCCGCGGCAAGGAAATCGGTGTAGTTCAAATAATAATGTTGATCGACGACGCCGTAATCGGAAATTTTATCGATTTTCTTTGCCGTGAGATAGCTTTGCGCCGCTTCCTGCGCAACGCCCTTTCTGCCCGCTGCGGGATCCTCGCAATGCGCGAACATCGTGCAGTTGCCCACGATGGGTTTTACGCTCGCATAGATGGGATTCTCTTCGGCGTATTTTTGGAATTCTTCAAGAAACTTTTCGTAATAAATCGCAAAATAATTGCCCCACTGCTCGTTGCCGATGCCGATATAATCCATTTCGAAAGGTTCGGCATGTCCCATATTCGTGCGCACCTGCGCCCAGTAAGCCTCGTTCGGGTCGGACGAACGCACGCTACCCTTCGCAAAGCAGATAAGGTCTTTTGCGTCCTGAATATAATCCTGCACTTTATTGCCGTGCCTGCCGCGCAAAGCCACCCCCGAAGAATGAATCTGGCAGCTTAATCCGCAGTTGACGATGGGGATCGCGCTTGCCCCCACGCTCTCGCACAGCAGGAAATATTCGTAGAACCCGATGCCGTATTCCATTTCGTAATAAACGTTGGAATTGTTTTCGTGATAAATATCGCCCGCTATGCTCTGCCAGACGTCGGTATCGGCTACGCGGGTAGCGCGTTCGCCGTAAGTTGTCACCTCTTCGGTCTTCCCGTCGCAAACCTGCGTATAGGTAAACGCGGGAACGGTATCGGCGGAATGCGCACCCGCAACCGTCGTGGCGCCGATCGAACTCTTCCAATCGTAAGCGCTATCCTCGTTCTTTCCCTCGATGATACAGCCGCCCGGAAAACGGATAAATGCAGGCGACAGATCGGCAATGGCGTCGTAAAGATAGTTTTTGAATCCTGCCGTCGCGTCGTTCGTTTCGAGCGTAACGTTATCGAGGTAAAGCGTGCCCGCACTGCGGAAAGTGATTTTCAAAGCGAGATTTTCTTGTTTTGACTCGGTTGCGCGTAACGTAACCGAATATTTCACCCATTCGTCGTTCTTTGTAATTTGCACGCTGCCCTTGGCGTATTCGCTCGCACCGTCGCACACGGAAATTTCCGCCTCGCCCTGATAATCGGACGCCTTGACAAACGCCGAAAAAAGATAGGTTCCGTCCTCTTTGAGGGCGATCGGCACGGGAACATACCCGCTGTTGGATAGGCTGCCGCCCGCCGCGGGAACGGTCACTTCGGCGCAGGTCGGGTTGACGTCGGCGGCAAACGCCGCATTCCCTTTGAACACCCCTTCCTGCGTGGTGGGAACAAGCGTTGCACCGTCCGCCGTCCACGCATGGCGCTTATTCCGCCCGTATTCGAATGAACCGTTGCAGACCATGTTGGCGTCGAGCGCATACGAAGCGTAATTGATGTCTTCGAGAAATATCCCGAAAAGGTCGGAAGAAATCTGTCGGCTCGCCGTCGTTTTATCGATCGAACCGCTCAAACTCAGCACCGCGTCGGGCGCATCGAAAGCGGGCGCCTTTTCGTCGACAACCGTTTTGGAACAAGCCGTTCCCAAAACAAGCATGCACGAAAGCGCGCCCGCAGCAAAGAGATAAATCCCCTTTTTCTTCATAACTTTTCCCCCATAAAAGTTAATTTTATTCGATTACCGCCATTATAACATATCGTTTTACCCTTTTCAAGACTTTTCTTAATTTTTTTGTGAAAGTTTTTAATTTTATGCAAATACTAACCGCGATGAAAACCGCACTTCGACGCACGTTGCGTATCTTCCTGATCCTATTTTCCGTCCTTGCCGTTCTGGCAACGGCGGCGCTTACCTATTATTTTTCGGTTACGGCGGGCGTGCGGCTCGACAGCGCGAAACTGACCCTCGACACCTCTTATATAAATGTATACGACAAAGACGGCGCGGAAATCGTATCGGCGAAAAAACAAGCCGCCACACCCTTCGAAGAACTTCCCGCACATCTGCCACAGGCGTTCGTCGCGGTGGAAGATAAACGCTTTTACGATCACAACGGATTTGATTATAAGCGCATCGGAAAAGCCATTCTCAAAAATATCGCCTCGTTCTCGTTCAAGGAAGGCGCTTCGACCATATCGCAACAACTCATTAAAAACACCCATTTGTCGAGCGAAAAAACTTTGACGCGTAAATTAAAGGAATTCAAACTCACGCGCGCGCTCGAAAAACGTTACGATAAAAACAAGATCATGGAATTATACCTCAATTCCATTTACTTCGGGCACAGCGCGTTCGGCGCAAGCAAGGCAAGCGCCTTTTATTTCGGCAAAGACGTGCGTGAAATTACCCCTGCGGAAAGCGCGATGCTCGCCGCGCTCGTGCAGTCGCCCAACCGCTATTCGCCCTTCCGTTCGCCCGAACGGTGTTTGGCGCGGCGCAACCTCGTGCTTCGGCTCATGCGCGAACAAGGCTTTTTAAGCCAAACGCAATATGAAACGGCGAAAGCCGAACCGTTACCCGAACGCGCGCACGAATCGGACGAAAACGCCTATTTGAGCGCCGTTTATGAACGGGCGGACGAAATTCTCGGCCCGCGCGGCAGACGCGGCATTCACGTTTACACGTTTTACGACAAAGAATTGCAGGGCGCTCTTTGCGAACAAACCGCCGAAAGCGATCTATGCCTTGCGGTGCGCGACAACCGCACGCACGGCATCAAGGCGTTTCATTCCACCTGCGGCGCGATCGAGCGTCTGCCCGCCTCGACAATCAAACCTCTTCTCGTCTACGCGCCCGCGCTCGAAGAGAATATCATTTCGCCTCTCACGCCTCTTTCCGACAGCCGCACCGATTTCAACGGCTATTCGCCCGACGACTGCGGCGGCGCGACGGGGAAATATATGAGCGCGCGCTACGCGCTCTCGCACAGCGTGAACATTCCCGCCGTACGCGTTCTCAATTCCCTCGGCGTGGAGCGCGGCGTTCAGTATCTGCACAAAATGAACCTCGATATCCCGCGCGACGATTATTCGCTCGCCCTTGCCCTCGGCGGCATGAAAAAGGGATTTACGCTCTTGCAGATGAGCGACGCTTACGCCGTATTCGCAAACGGCGGCACCTTCTCGCCCTCTTCCTTTATCCGCACAATCACCGACGAGAAAGGACGCGAGCTCTATTCGTTCCGCCCCGAATCGCGGCGCGTCTTTTCGGAAGACGTTTGCTATATCATGAACGACATGCTACAAACGACCGTGCGCGAAGGCACGGCAAAGAAACTGCGCACGCTCGACTTCGAGGTGTGCGCCAAGACGGGAACGGGCGAAGGGAAGAACGGCAACGTCGACGCCTACACGATGAGCTACACGCACGACGATACCGTTTGCGTTTGGCTGGGCAACCGCGACAACTCGCCCGTCCGCGCAACAGGCGGCGGACTGCCCGCAAATATAGCGCTCGCCATTTACGAAAGGCTCTATCGGAACCGCAAGCCCTCATCCTTCCCCGCCTGCGACGGCGTGGAATATGTGAACTACGATTTGCAGGAATACGAAAACGAACGTCGTATCGTGCTTGCCGATCCGCTTGCGCCGCCCGCCGAAAGCGGACGCGAACTCTTCCGCAAGTGCGCGCTGCCGCAAACCGCCTGCACGCGGTATTCCAGCCCGTCGATCCGAAAACCGACGATTTCGGTAAAAAACGGAGCGGTTTTGATCGAATTATGTCAGACACAGTACTATGAATACGTCATAAAAAGACAAAATCGCAACGAAACCGTTACGATTTACAGCGGTAAATATACCAAAACCATTTGCGACAACTCGGTAAAAAGCGGCGAAAGCTACACTTATACGGTGACGCCCTACTATAAAGGACGCGCTGGGGAAAGCGTCATACTCCCCTCCGTCCGCATCGAAAAGACGCAGGATCTGCCCGACGAATGGTGGAACGATCAATAAAGTTTAAGCCTTTGTGCCCCCGCAAGCGCCTCTTCCACAAGCGCTTCGACGTTTAACTTCGCCTCTTCCTCTTCGATGAAAGAAAGCTTGGGTTTGATGGCAGGATGATCGGGAAGAAAGACCGTGCAACAATCTTCATAGGGAAGAATGCTCGTTTCGAACGTTCCGATTTCCTTGGCGCGGGTGATGATTTCCTCTTTATCGAACCCGACGAGCGGACGAAGAACGGGAAGCGACACGACGGCATTCGAGGAAGTCATGCCCTCGATCGTCTGGCTTGCGACCTGCCCCAGGCTCTCGCCCGTGATCAGGCACTGATCGCCCCGATTCCGCGCGATCCGCTCGGCAATGCGGAACATAAACCGACGCAAAAGCGTGACGTTCAGTTCGGCGGCGCACTTTTCGTGGATCTCTTCCTGAATATGCGTGACGCTGACCGTCGTCAGTTCCTCGGTAAGCGCGTAACGCGAAAGCAGTTTTGCAAGGGATATCACTTTTTCTTTCGCCATGTCGCTTGTGTACGGATAACTGTGGAAGTGCAGATAATGCACGCTCATGCCGCGCTTTGCCATCATGTAACCGGCGACGGGCGAATCGATGCCGCCCGAAATAAGCAGCAGTCCCTTCCCCGAAGTACTTACGGGCATACCGCCCACCCCTTTTTCAAAACTGCCGAATACGAGCGCAAAGCCGTTCTCACGGATATCGACGTATACCGCCGACTGCGGCGTGTGCACGTCGACGGTGAGCGCGGGGAATTCCGCCAACAACCGCGCGCCGATCTCGCGGCTGACTTCGGGCGAGGTCATGGGATAGCATTTATCGCCGCGGTGCGTTTCCACCTTAAACGTGCCGCTCTGCGGACCGACGAGCTTTGCCGCCTCGAAGATCGATTCGATCGCGCTTTCCGTGCGGTAGCCGAGCGAATAGGAATGAATGCCGAACACGCGCGAAATACGCGCGGCAATTTCCTCGGCGCGGTTTTCATCGAACTTTGCAACAAGGTAACGCCCGTTGGTGCGATGCAGCTCATGACGGATCCCGCGCAGACTGCGTTCGAGATTGACCGAAAACATGTGCTCGAAATACCCTCTGTTTTTTCCTTTCAGGTGAATTTCCGCATAGCGGATGATAATGACCTTTTCCATACTTTAAGCCTTCCATTGTGCGGCGCATTCGTTCATGGCGTGCGCACAGAATACGATTTCTTCTTCGGACGTTTCGGGCGAAAAGCTCGCGCGCAGCACCCCGCCGAGCACGTCGCTCTGATATCCGCATGCCGCGATCACGCGACTGAAGGGTTTTTTCGAGTTACACGCGCTGCCCGTGCCGACGGCAACGCCCTTTTCCCATAACATCCGTTGCAACACTTCGCCGCGCATGCCCTTCGCCGCCACCGTTAAAATATAAGGCGATCCGTGCTCGGGCGAGATCCGCACGAACACATTTTGATTGAGCATTTCCCAAAGCGTTTCGCGCAAAGCCGATATCCGCGCGGCGTTTTCCGAAAGCGCCGCAAAGCGTTCTTGCGCCGCTGCGGCGAACCCGACTGCGCCGAACACGTTTTCCGTGCCGCTGCGCAAGCCCCCTTCCTGTCCGCCCCCGAACAGGCGGGGCGTAAGCGCGATCCCCTTTTTGACGATCAACGCGCCCGTTCCCTTCATTCCGCCGATTTTGTGCGCGCTGAGCGTGTAAAAATCGACCGCGCCGTTGAGATAAACGGGGATTTTACCGTAAGATTGCACACCGTCGCTCATAAAAAGACAGCGCGGATTTTTTTCTTTTACGCGCTTTGCAAGCGCGTTGATATCGTTGATCGCACCCGTTTCATTGTTGACGTGCATGACGGAAACGAGCGTCGTCTTGTCGTCGACGAGCGAGATCAACGCTTCGGCGTTCACCGCGCCGTCGCGCCCGAGCGGCGCGAACCGAACGTCGCCCCCCGCCGCTTTCAGCGATTTGAAACATTCGTATACCGCGGCGTGTTCGCCCTCGTCCGTGACGACGTTCCCGCGCTTCGCCGCCGAAAAAATCGCCGTATTATCCGCCTCCGTTCCGCCCGAGGTAAACACAAGCGTGTAAGCGAACCCGTCGGAAACAAGGCGCAACAGGGTTTCGCGCGCATGTTCGAGCGCAAGTGAAACGTCGCGCGCGCCCGCATAACGCGCCGAAGGATTGTAAAAGCATTCGTCAAGATAGCATTCGGCGCTTTTCAGCGCCGAATGAAGGGGCGGCGACGTCGCCGCATGATCGAAATAAATCATTGCCTTTCGAATTTGTTTCTGCCCGTCGCGCGCACGAGATATTCGAGCATCATTTCGCGCGTTTCGATGATATAGAGCCGTTTCCCGATCGAATCGGAATAGAGAATATAAAAGAAGAATTTCCCCTCGGACGGTTCATAATTGGGCGTTAAATATTTGATGCTCTTTTTATCGAAGGGACGCGCCGTATCCTCGAAGGACGGGCGGTCGCAATAGCCGATTTTCAGAATGTGGTCGGCGGCGATACGGTGCAGAAATTTGCGTTTTCTGCCGTTGAACACCTTGGAAACGCGCAGTTCGTCCTCGACGAAGTTATAGTCGAAACTGACGTTGCGCCGAAGTTTCAACCGCCAGAACAACACGGCGATCAGCACGAGCGAACCGAGCCCGCCGAACCAGGTGACCAGCGTAAAAATAAGCGCGGAAAGATTGTGGTCTTTGTTATAAGCTTCGAACATGCTCGGCACGAGCAACATCGAAAGAAAGACGGCGCCCGCCGCGAGCACGATGAAAACCCACTGCGCAACGTGAAAGACGCGCCACATCTTCAATTCGTGCGCGCCGTTTGCAGGAAGCGCGCTCTCTTCGTATAACATTCCCTGCTGCATTAAAATTCCACCTTACCTTCGTAAACTTTGGATACGTTGCCCGTTAAAACAACTTCGCCGTCCGAACGGTAGCACACGATAAGATCGCCGCCGCGCACTTTCACCGTGATATCGGTATCCTGTTTGCAATAGCCCTGCAAGACCGCCGCAACCGCCGCAGCCGCCGCGCCCGTGCCGCACGCCCACGTTTCCCCGTTGCCGCGTTCCCACACGCGCATTTTCAGCGTACTGCCGTTCACCACGCGGATAAATTCCACATTGGTCTTATGCGGGAAATATCGGCTGTTCTCGATCTTCGGGCCGAGCGTTTCCACGGGGACGTCGTCCACCTTATCGCAGAACACCACGCAATGCGGGTTGCCTAAGTTGGCAAGCGTGACGCGGTATTCTTTGCCGTCGATTTCGATGGCTTTATCGACGACCTTGCCTTCCCAAATCGAAGGAATGAGCTTGCCTTCAAGTTCGACTTTGCCCAGCTCGACGCTTGCGGAAGTCACGACGCCGCCGAACGAATAAACTTTGACCGTTTTCACGCCGCTCATCGTTTCGATCTTCATGCTCTCGGTCGCAACGAGCTTATTTTCGTAGAGATATTTTGCCACGCAACGAATGGCGTTGCCCGCCATCTGCCCTTCCGTGCCGTCCTGATTGAAAATACGCATTTTTGCGTCGGCAACTTCGGACGCTTCTATGAGCACGATGCCGTCGCCGCCGATACCGTAATGACGGTTAACAAAGTTGATCGCAAGCGATTCGGGGCAGGTAATACGCCCGTCCATATTGTCGAAGTAAATATAATCGTTGCCGCACGACTGCATTTTGACGAAGTCGAGCACGGTTTTCTGCTTGCGCAGGTTGTTGATATCCACAAGCTCGGTGTTGTATTCCGTGAATTTGCTCGCAATAATATCGCACAATGCGTTGGCGGTATCGAGCGAGGTGAGCACGGTGATGCCGAGCAGTATGGCATGATGATGCAGTTCGATATAGTCGGCGATCGAATCGACGTCGGTCTTGCCCGTGTAGATAATATAGTCGATTTTTCCCTCGTCCATCAAACGGCATACCTGTTTGGTGGCTTTTAAGCGTTCGACGACGGTGACGTCGATCCCCAAATCGGAAATGACCTTCGCCGTGCCCGCAGTCGCATAAAGATTACAGCCGAGGTCGGCGAATTTTTTGGCGATTGAAACGATTTCGAATTTATCCTGATCGTTGATCGTGAAATACACGCCGACGGGTTTTTCTTTGGTCGGGTGGCACATTTTGAATCCCGCCGAAACCAGCCCTTTGAAGAGCGCTTCTTCCACCGTTTTGCCGATGCCGAGCACTTCGCCCGTCGATTTCATTTCGGGACCGAGTTGCGAGTTGACGTCGTTTAATTTTTCAAAACTGAATACGGGAACCTTGACGGCGACGTAAGGCGAATTGGGATATAACCCCGTGCCGTACCCGAGGCGTTTGAGTTTAGATCCGACCATGATCTTCGTGGCAAGCTCGACCATGGGTACGCCCGTTACTTTGGAAATGTACGGGATCGTACGCGACGCGCGCGGATTGACTTCGATAACATAGAGCTGATTCTGATAGATAAGATACTGAATGTTGATCAGCCCTTTGGTTTTTAACGACAGCGCAAGCTGCGTGGATACTTCGACGATTTTCTGCAACATGGCGTCGGAAAGGTGATACGGCGGATAGACTGCGATCGAGTCGCCCGAGTGCACGCCCGCGCGTTCGATGTGCTGCATGATGCCGGGGATCAGCACGTCCGTTCCGTCGGAAATAGCGTCTACTTCAAGTTCCGTTCCCATGAGATATTTGTCGCAGAGCACGGGATTTTCGATATGCTGCGCCAAAATGACGTCCATATAGCGCGAAATATCGTTTTCGGTAAAGGCGATCGTCATGTTCTGCCCGCCGATGACATATGAAGGACGCAACAAAACGGGATAACCGAGCTTTTCCGCGGCGGCAATCGCCTCTTGCTTAGTCATAACCGTAAGACCTTTGGGGCGGGCAATGCCGAACTCTTCCAAAAGTGCGTCGAACCGCTCGCGGTCCTCCGCCATATCGACGCTGTCGGCGCTCGTGCCTAAAATGCGGACGCCCTTTTTATCGAGGTAGCCGCAGAGCTTGATCGCCGTCTGTCCGCCGAAGGTGATGACGACGCCGTAAGGCTTTTCGACGTCGATGACGTTCTGCACGTCTTCGGGCGTAAGCGATTCAAAGTAAAGCCTGTCCGCCGTATCGAAGTCGGTGGAAACCGTTTCGGGGTTGTTGTTGATGATCACCACTTCGTAACCCAGCTTTTTGAGCGCCCACACGCAGTGCACCGAAGAATAATCGAATTCGATGCCCTGCCCGATGCGGATGGGCCCCGAACCGATGACGATAATGCGCTTTTTCTTGCTCTCTTTGACGAAGGGCAGCGCCTCGTCGTGCTCGATTTCGTCGTAGGTGGAATAGAAATACGGCGTCTGCGCCGAAAATTCGGCAGCGCAGGTATCGACCATTTTGAACACGGCGCGGCGGTGCGCGGGCAGCTTTTCGCCGCTGAGTTTTTCAAGCGCCGCATCGGTATAACCGAGTTTTTTGCCTTGAAGATAGGTTGCTTTATCGAGTTTTTTCCCGCTGTTTTCCTGTTCGAACTTCACAAGGTTGCGCAGCTTGCACAGGAACCAGCGGTCGATCTTCGTCACGTCGAAAATTTCGTCGACCGTGATCCCCGCATGCAGAGCGGCGTATACCGCGAACAGGCGCTCGTCGGTCATCTTGCCGATTTCGGTATAGAGCTGCTCTTTGCTCATCGCCGTAAATTTGGGATGATTGAGCGTCGAGAGCGAAATTTCCGCGCCGCGCACTGCTTTCATGATCGCCTGCTCGAACGAAGTGCCGATCGCCATGACTTCGCCCGTCGCCTTCATGCGCGAACCGAGCGTTCTGCCCGCGTAAAGGAATTTATCGAAGGGCCATTTGGGAAGCTTGATTACAACGTAGTCGATGGTCGGCTCGAAACAGGCGTACGTTTTGCCCGTGACGTCGTTCTTGATTTCATCGAGCGTGTAACCGAGTGCGATCTTGGTCGTAACCTTGGCAATGGGATAACCCGTTGCCTTACTTGCAAGCGCAGACGAGCGCGAAACGCGGGGGTTGACTTCGATGACCGCATATTCGAAACTGTCGGGATGCAGCGCGAACTGGCAGTTACAGCCGCCCTCGATGCCGAGTTCGGTGATGATATCGAGCGCAGCCGTGCGCAGCATCTGATATTCTTTATCCGAAAGCGTGACGGCGGGCGCGATGACGATGGAATCGCCCGTGTGGATCCCGACGGGGTCGAAGTTTTCCATCGAGCAGACGGTGAGCACGTTGCCTGCGCCGTCGCGCAGTACTTCGAATTCGATTTCCTTCCATCCGCCGATATACTTTTCGATAAGCACCTGCGTGATGGGCGAGAGCATCAAGCCGTTGTGGGAAATAAGGCGCAATTCTTCTTCGTCATGCGCCACGCCGCCGCCCGCGCCGCCCAGCGTGTAGGCAGGGCGCACGATGACGGGATATCCGAGCTTTTCCGCAATCTCGACGCACTCTTCCACCGTGTAGGCGATATCGGAAGGCACGACGGGTTGATGGATCTTTTCCATCGTTTCTTTGAAGAGTTCGCGGTCTTCCGCGCGGTCGATCGCGCTCAGCGTGGTGCCGATAAGCCGCACGCCCCACTCTTCCAAAAATCCCGATTTGGCAAGCTTATAGCCCATGGTCAGCCCCGTCTGTCCGCCTAACGAGGCAAGCAGCGAATCGGGGCGTTCTTTGATGATGATGCGCTTTAAGCTGTCTTCCGTGAGCGGTTCGAGGTAGATTTCGTCCGCAAGCATTTTATCCGTCATGATTGTCGCGGGGTTGGAATTGCACAATACGACGTTGATCCCCGCGTCTTTGAGAACGCGGCACGCCTGCGCGCCCGCGTAGTCGAATTCCGCGGCTTGTCCGATGACGATCGGACCCGATCCGATGACGAGTACTTTTTTGATATCGTTTCTCTTAGGCATGTTTGTTCTCCTTTTTCATTGCGGCAAGAAATTCGTCGAAGAGGAAATTCGCGTCGTGCGGACCGCCGCAGGCTTCGGGGTGGAACTGCACGGTGAACGCCTCGATTTCGGGATAGCGCACGCCTTCGCACGTGCCATCGTTCGCGTTGACGTAAATCACTTCGCCCACGCCCTTTAACGATTCGCTCACGACCTCGTAGCCGTGGTTCTGCGAAGAAATGAAGATTTTGCCCGTATCGCAACGGCGCACGGGTTGGTTTGCGCCGCGGTGCCCGTATTTCATTTTGCGCGTCGCGCCGCCCATGGCAAGCGCGAAGAGCTGATGTCCCAAACAAATTCCGAATACGGGAACTTTACCCGCAAAGCCCTTGATATTTTCGATGATCTCAATGTTTTCGGCAGGATCGCCGGGGCCGTTGGTGAGCATAATGCCGTCGGGGTGCAGAGCAAGCGCCTCATCGGCGGGCGTCGAGGCGGGCACTTCGATCACGCGGCAACCGCGTTTTTCCAGCTCGCGCACGATGTTCCCCTTCGCGCCGAAATCGTACAAGACGACTTTCAAACCGTTTTCGGGGCCGCTTACGCGATGATCCTGCCCCGTTACCGCCGCAACGGCGCCTTTCACACGGTAATTTTTCAAAACCGACAGATCTTTAAGCGGTTTGAAGGTGATCGCCGCAGGCATGACGCCCGCCTCGCGCACGATCTTCGTCAACTCGCGCGTATCCACCCCGTAAACGGCGGGAACATTCTGTTCCTTTAAGTAGGCTTCGAGCGTGCCCTCGCAACGGAAGTTGGAAGGATCGTCGCACTTTTCGCGGACGATATAAGCGGTGACCCAGCACTTCGCGCTTTCCCTGTCCGACTTGATCATGCCGTAGTTGCCGATGAGCGGAAAGGTCTGCGTGACGATCTGTCCGTAATAGCTGGGATCGGTGAGCGTTTCGATATAACCCGTCATGCCCGTAGTGAATACCAGCTCGCCCACAACTTCGCGTTCCGCGCCGAACGAACGCCCTTCAAACGTTCTGCCGTTTTCCAACGTAATGTAAACTTTTTTATCCATAATGCTCTTCCCTTCGGTTTTTGTAGATTATTTCGCGCCCATGCACTTGACCATGACGGCTTTCTGTGCGTGCAAACGGTTTTCCGCTTCGTCGAAGATTTCGTTCGCGTGCTCTTCGAGGACGTCGGCGGTGATTTCCTCGCCGCGGTGCGCGGGCAGGCAATGCAAGACCATCGCGCCTTTGTTGGCGGCTTTCATGATCTTGGTATTGATCTGAAATCCCGCAAACGCCTTTTCGCGCTTCGCCTTTTCCTCTTCCTGCCCCATCGACGCCCACACATCGGTATAGAGCACGTCGGCGCCCGCCGCCGCTTCTTCCACGTTGTCGGTCACAAGGCATTCGCCGTTTTCCTTCGCCCATCTGACAAGCTGCGCGTCGGGTTCGTAACCCTTCGGGCAGGAGATCGCAAACTTCATGCCCGTTTTGATCGCGCCCACCATGAGCGAGTTCGCCATATTGTTGCCGTCGCCCACAAAACACAGTTTCAGCCCGTCGAACGTGCCCTTATGTTCACGGATCGTCATGAGATCGGCAAGCACCTGACAGGGGTGGCAGTAATCGGTCAGCCCGTTTATGATCGGAATCGAACCGTATTTTGCAAGGTCTTCCACCTCTTTTTGCTCGAACGTGCGGATCATGATTCCGTCGAGATAGCGCGAGAGGACGCGCGCGGTATCTTCCACCGGTTCGCCGCGCCCGATTTGCAGATCGCGGTTGGAAAGGAACAGGGCATAGCCGCCCAGCTCATACATGCCCACCTCGAAGGATACGCGGGTGCGAGTAGACGATTTCTGAAAAATCATGCCGAGTTTCTTGCCCTTTAACAGCTCGTGCGGCGTGCCGTGCGCGCGCTCGTATTTGAGCTGATCGGCAAGGTTGAGCAAGGATAAGATTTCCTCGCGGGAAAGGTCGGCAAGTTTCAGCAAATGTTTCATTTTAATACCTCTTTCAGAATAGACAAGCCTTCGTCCATCTGCGTTTTCGTAAGATTGAGCGGCGGCACGATGCGCAAACGCTCGTGCGCGGTGAGCACCAACAAGCCCTTTTGCAGGCAGTCCTGCGCGACTTGCTTTGCCGTTTTTTCTTTGAGGTCGAGTCCGATCATCAGTCCCAGCCCCGTTACGCCCGCAACGCCGTCGAACCCTTTGAGCTTGGCGCGCATATAAGCGCTTTTGCCCTGCACTTCGAGTAAGAATTCCTCGGTGATACGCGACAGAATGCTGTGCGACCCCGCACAGGCGACGGGATTGCCGCCGAACGTGGAACCGTGGTCGCCGGGGGCGTAAACGTCTTGCGTTTTTTCGTAAAACAGACAGGCGCCGAGGGGCAGACCGCCCGCTATGCCCTTTGCCGTCGTCACAAGGTCGGGCGCAACGCCGTAATGCTCGTAGGCAAAGAATTTACCCGTTCTGCCCAGCCCCGTCTGCACTTCGTCGACAATGAGCAGTATATCGTTTTCCCTGCAAAATTCCGAAAGCGCTTTCACGAACGCCGCAGGCAGTTCGGTTACCCCGCTCTCGCCCTGCACGCATTCGATGACGACGGCGCAACAATCGCGCCCCGCCGCTTTTTTAACGCTTTCAAGATCGCAACCGGCGATGGCAACGCCGCCGACGAAGGGATCGTAATAACGGTGAAAAGCGTCTTGCCCCGTAGCCGTAAGCGTAAAGAGCGTTCTGCCGTGGAAACTGTTTTTGAGCGCGACGATCTTGTTTCTGCCCGCGCCGTATTTGAGATAGGAATATTTCCGCGCCGCTTTGAAAGCGCACTCGTTCGCCTCGGCGCCTGAGTTTGAAAAGAACACGCGCCTGGCGCCCGCCTTCGTGCAGATGAGTTCCGAAAGTTTTGCCTGCGCCTCGTTATAATACAGGTTGCTGACGTGCTGAATTTTATTGAGCTGGGCGATCACGGCTTGTTTCCATTCTTCGTCGTTCGCGCCGAAGATGTTGACGGCGATTCCCGCGCCGAAATCGATATAGCGTTTGCCTTCGGTATCGTAAAGTTCCGCGCCCTGCCCGCGTTCGATCGCTACGGGATAACGCGCAAAGGTTTTGGCGCCGTATTCGTCGTCGAGTTGTTTGATTTGTTGATAGTTCATAAATTTATCCTTTATAAAAAAGATGACTAAAACAATCAGTCACCTTTTACGAACATCGTTCCGAAGCCCTCGTCGGAGAGCAATTCGAGAATAATGGAATGGTTGACGCGTCCGTCGATGATAAACACACGGTTTACGCCGTCGCGGATCGCGTTTTTGCAACAATTGATTTTCGGGATCATACCGCCCGTAATGATACCCTTCTGAATGAGGGCGGGCACGTCGGAAACATACACCTTTTTGATAAGACTTTCGGGATCGTCTTTATTTTCGAGCAGACCGCGGATATCGGTCATGAGAACAAGACTTTCCGCCTTTAACGTTCCCGCAATGGCGGCGGCGGCGGTATCGGCGTTCACGTTGTAGATATTGCCCTCGTCGTCGCACCCCACGGTGGAAATAACGGGAAGATAGCCCGCGTTCAGGCAATCGCAAATGACGTCGGGCGTGACGGACGTGATTCTGCCCACATAGCCCAACTCCTCGCTCTCTTTTTCGCAACGCAACAACATGCCGTCGATGCCCGAAAGCCCCACTGCCTTACAGCCGAGCCGCCCGAGATTGTGCACGAGTTCCTTGTTGACCTTGCCCGAAAGCACCATGCGCACGACTTCGGCGGTTTCCTTGTCGGTATGGCGTAAGCCGCCCACGAAACGCGACTCGATGCCCATACGCGAAAGCGTCTGCGAAATTTCAGGCCCGCCGCCGTGCACGAGCACGACCTTGATGCCCACAAAACGCAAAAGCGTTAAATCGCGCATGACGCCCGCTTTCAGCTCTTCGCTCGTCATGGCATTTCCGCCGTATTTGATAACAAGATATTTATCCTGATATTTTTTGATGTAGGGCATCGCCTCTAAGAGAAGTTCCGCCTGTTCCTTCTTATCGATCACGTTCTGTAATCTCCGTTGATTTTCACATAGTCGTAGGTGAGGTCGCACCCGTAGGCGGTTGCCTCGTATACGCCCGAATTGAGGTTGACGTCGATATAGATTTCGTCCTCGGAAAGCAGTTTTTTCGCCGTTTCTTCCGAAAATTCCACGCCGTAGCCCCCTTGGCATACGAGCAGTTCGCCCGCCTTCGAGCGGAACGAAACGTCGATCTTTGCAATATCGAGGTCGGCGCCCGCATATCCGAGCGCGCAGAGCACGCGTCCCCAGTTGATATCCGAACCGAAGATGGCGGCTTTGACAAGGTTGCTCTTCACCACCGATTTGGCGGCAAGGCGCGCGTCCGTCACCTTTTTCGCGTTATACACGCGGCATTCGATGAGTTTGGTCGCCCCTTCGCCGTCGCGCGCCAGCATGCGGCAGATCTTGCGCAGTACCGCGCCCAACGCGTCTTTGAAAATGCGGTAATCGACGCCTGCTTTGTCAATGAGTGTGTTGCCCGCTCTGCCGTTCGCCATCACGCAGATCGTATCGTTGGTGGAAGTATCGCCGTCTACGCTGAGCATATTCACGCTGTCTTTCATGTCCGCCGCGAGCGCTCTTCTGAGCATTTCGGGCGAGATGTTCACGTCGGTCGTGACGAACAGCAGCATCGTCGCCATGTTGGGGCAGATCATGCCTACGCCCTTTGCAACCGCGCCGATCGTGCACATTTTGCCCGCGATCCCGAACGTGATCGCCGTTTCCTTCTTGACCGTATCGGTCGTCATGATCGCCTCGGCAGCCGCCGCGCTTCCCTCATTGTCGGCGCGCAAGCCCGCGCACAATTCTTCCATACCGCCCGCGATCGGATCGAGGCTCAGTTCCTGCCCGATAACGCCCGTGCTTGCCACGACAACGTTTTCCTTGATGACGCCCGTATGTTGCTGCACCAGCGCGCACATGCCCTCGGCGATTTCCACGCCGTTGGCGTTGCAGGTATTGGCGTTGCCGCTGTTGACGATGACAGCCTGCGCATAACCGTTTTCCACGTTCTTTTGCGTCACGAGAATGGGCGCGCCCTTAACAAGATTGGTCGTATAAGCGCACGCCGTAGAGCAGAGCTCGTCCGCAACGATGAGCGCCAGATCTTTTTTGAGTTTATTTTTACGGATACCGCAGTGAACGCCGTTCGCGCGGAACCCCGCAGGCGCGCATATGCCGCCCGCTATTTCTTTATAATTATCAAACATATTTATCCTTCACTCTTACAAGCCCTTCCCTTCGTCAAGACCCAACGCAATATTCATATTCTGCACCGCCGCGCCGCTCGCACCTTTGCCTAAGTTATCGAGCCGCGCCGAGAGAACAACTTGTTCCGCGTTGCCGTTGACGAAAATTTCCAGTCCGTTCGTATCGTTGAGCGCGTTTGCCGCGAGGAACCCGCTCTCTTCCGCGCCGACCGTCACGAACCGACTGCCGCGATAATGTTCCCTGTATAATGTTTTTAATTCCTCGACGCCCGTTCGTCTTGGAAGGAAGGACAAAAAGAGCGGAACCGAAACCAGCATGCCGTTGTAATAATCGCAGATATAGGGATTAAAAACGGGTTTCTGCGTAAGCGAACAGACCTTCATCATTTCGGGAAGGTGTTTGTGTTCGAGCCCCAACGCATACAGACGAGGCGTATCGAGCGACTTTTCTCTTTGCGCCGCCTCGTACTGTTCGATTGCCTTCTTTCCGCCGCCGGAATAACCGCTTACTGCATGGCAGACGAAGGGATAATTGCTTTGCACGATCCCCGCTTTGACGAGCGGATAGACGAGCGCAATAAAACCGCTTGCATAACAGCCCGGGTTAGCGATACGTTTGGAACGGGCAACCGCCGCGCGATGTTCGGGCGAAAGTTCGGCAAAGCCGTATGCCCAACCCGCGCAAGTACGGTGTGCCGTAGAGGCGTCGATAACGATGGTAGAAGGATTTTCGACGAGGGCAACGGCTTCCCGCGCAGCGTCGTCGGGAAGGCACAGAAAAACGACGTCGGCAGAATTGATCGCGTCTTTGCGTGCCGAAACGTCTTTTCTGAGCTCTTCGGAAAGCGAAACGATTTCAATATCGTTCCGCTTTGCCAGCCGTTCGTATATGCGAAGACCCGTCGTCCCCGCTTTTCCGTCGATAAATACCTTGGTCATCTGAATTTATTTGCGTTTCTGATCGAGCAACGCCTTCACTTTGAGCGGCAACCCGAACAAATTGATAAAGCCTTCGGAATCTTTTTGCGAATATGCTCCGCCGTCGTCGGAGAACGTGGCGATGTCCTCGCTGTATAAGGAATAAGGCGAAGTGATCCCCGCACACATAACGTTGCCCTTGTAGATACGCAGTTTCACGTCGCCCGTGACCGTTTCCTGCGTTTTGGAAACGAAGGCGGAAAGCGCCTCGCGCAGGGGCGTGAACCACAGACCGTCGTAAACGAGTTCGCCGAATTTCACCGCAACGAGCTGTTTGTAGTGCGCCGTCGCTTTATCGAGGCAGAGCATTTCGAGATAGCGGTGCGCCTCGTAGAGGATCGTGCCGCCGGGGGTTTCGTACACGCCGCGCGACTTCATGCCGACAAGACGGTTTTCCACCAAATCTGCAAGTCCTACGCCGTTCTCGCCGCCGATTTTGTTGAGTTTTTCGATGAGTTCCACCGCGCCGAGTTTCTTCCCGTCGATCGCCGTCGGAATACCCTGTTCGAAATGAAGGGTAAGATACACCGGCTGATCGGGCGCCTGCAAGGGCGAAACGCCCAACTCTAAAAAGCCCTTTTTCTCGTATTGCGGTTCGTTGGCGGGATCTTCGAGATCGAGCCCTTCGTGCGAGAGGTGCCACAGGTTTTTATCTTTGGAATAGTTGGTTTCGCGGTTGATTTTGAGGGGAATTTTATGCGCCTCGGCGTATTCGATTTCCTCTTCGCGGCTCTTGATGTTCCAGATACGCCACGGGGCGATAATCGTCATTTCGGGCGCGAACGCCTTGATCGCCAGCTCGAAACGCACCTGATCGTTACCCTTGCCCGTGCAACCGTGGCAGATTGCGTCCGCCCCCTCTTTTTTGGCGATTTCCACGATGGCTTTGGCGATAACGGGGCGCGCGAACGACGTACCCAGCAGATATTTTTCTTCGTAAACGGCGCCCGCCTGCACGGTGGGGAAAATGTAGTCCTCGACGAATTCCTTTTTGAGATCGAGCACATAAAGCTTGCTCGCGCCCGTTTTCTTGGCTTTTTCTTCAAGACCGTCGAGCTCGGTGCCCTGCCCGACGTCGCCCGATACCGCGATAACTTCGCAGTTATCGTAATTTTCTTTGAGCCACGGGATAATGATCGACGTATCCAATCCGCCCGAATATGCCAGAACTACCTTTTTGATTTGTGCAGCCATATTGTTGCTTCCTTAAAATTTTTATTATCGATTTATTATAATATAAAACGGCGCACAAGTCAAGCGTTTGCGCCGTCTGTTTCATGATTGAAAGCAGGATATATAAAACTCATTTCTTCCGCGGTGAACTGTTCCTCGCGGTAGGGAGAAAAAAGCACGCGGTTGTAAAATAAAAATTTATCCTCGGAATCCTGCGTGCGGAAGGTTGCAACAAACTTTTTTCCCTTCCTTTTTACCGATACGCAACCCGATTGCCTGTCGTAAGTATACGTTTTGCGCAACGTTCTCACATGGATCACCTCTTGCGTGAGCTGCACGCCGATCACCGTGCCGAGCGAAACGCGCATGACATAAACGCCGTAAACCGTGAAATAGGCGATCCCCAAAACGGGCGTGATGATCCAGAACGCGGCGTAACGGGCGATTGCAAACGTCACGCAGACGAAAAAGAGCGGTATTACGATAATGCTGAATGCAAGAAACAATTTCCGCACCGTGCGGACGTAGCGCACGACCCCCTCTTTTTCGTTCATCGCAAACCCCTTCTTATGTATTATTTGAACGCGACAAAAAAGCGCGACATCACCTCTTCGCCGCAACGCGCCTCGATGGCGACGCCCTCTTGCAGATCTTCGCGGTAAAATTCGAGCACGGTGCCCGCCTTCGCCTGTTTATCGTATGAAATCTGAAAATAATCGATCGAGCGCGACAGCTCGTCCTGCGTAAAACAGTCGAAAAAATAATCGGCGTAACGCGTGTTGTTGGCATGAAAATAATGATCGCATTCGCTGAGCATGACCGTTCGCACGCAGACCCTTTTCCCCTCTTTTCCCTTGGGCACCTTCCACACCGCCTCGACGCATTTTTCGTCGCGGTAAGGGCAATTTTCATGCGCCTCGCCCAACACCTCGGGCGTGCGCAATGAAAAACTCGCAAAATCGACAAGGCACCAACGCGAGGCGACGGCAGCGACCGTTTCGCCGTTTGCGCGCACGCAATAATCGCGTTCGAAAAAGACGCGCCGCGGCGACAAGGGCCACGTTTCGATCTCTAACGCGTCGCCGAATGCAATATCTTTATAAAACTTGCAGTAAGTATTGACGATCACGAACGCAACGTTCTTCGCTTTCAGATCGTCGTAACCGAACCGCAGCTCGTCGGCGCTGCGCCCTGCCGATTCCTGCGTCAACGCCAGCAACGCGGAAGGTTTGAGCCGATCCTGAAAATCGCAATCGGAATAGCGCAGCTCATACTTTTTTTTATGACCGTATAAACTCATGGGGGCATTATACCACCGCGGCAAAAAAATGTCAACGAAACGTTTGAAATTTTTACTTGGAAGTATTCGCGCCCGACGCAAGGAAGGCGACCGCACCCGAACGAATGGTGCGCGCAAGTTTTTGCTGATAGATATCGCTCACGAGCAAAGCCTCGTCCTGCGCGTTGGATAAAAAGCCGCATTCAACGATGACGGCGGGATATTCATGACAGTTCAGGATAAAATAATCGCCGGCAAGCGGGTCGCTTTGACGCGGACATTCTTCCATCGCGTTGAGCGAATCCTGAATGCAATCGGCAAGCGCGACGGAAGGCGCAAACCCCTTTTTGAAAAAGACCTGTGCGCCGCGGCGGGAAGACAGCGAAAAAAAGTTCTGATGCACCGAGATCACAAGCGCGGGCGACGCGGCGTTGATGATTTCGGCGCGTTTTTTCATATCGCGTTTTTTATAGCCCTTCGCCGTCGTGCCGTAAAGTCCCGCCTCGCTCAGACGGGTCTGCACGACGAGGAATCCCGCGTCCTCGAATTCTTTTTGCAGATAGCGCGAGATTGCAAGATTGATATCGCTTTCTTTTATGCCCGTGACCTTACCCGAAACGCCGCCGTCGATCCCGCCGTGCCCCGCGTCGATAACGACGGTCAGCCGAAGCGCCTGCGCCGCCGTTTTCGAAAGCGCGAAAAAGCAGATACCGAACGTAACCGCAACCGAAAGCACGAGCGCGGTGATGCCGAAAATAACCCGATGCCGCAAGAAAAAACCCATACTTTATTGTATGAGTTTTTCGGGGGAACTATGTAAAAGATTATTTTTTCGTTCTGATATATTCGTCGATCGCCTTCGCCGCCTTTTTGCCCGCACCCATGGCAAGGATCACGGTCGCCGCGCCCGTTACGGCGTCGCCGCCCGCATACACGCCTTCGAGCGACGTGGCGCCGTTTTCATCGGCGACGATCTCGCCGCGCGGCTTGGTCTGCAAGCCTTGCGTCGCGTTGCGCAACAGCGGATTAGGCGAGGTGCCGAGCGACATGATAACGCAATCGAGCGGAATATCGAACTCGCTGCCCTCTTTGACGACGGGGCGGCGTCTACCCGAGGCGTCGGGTTCGCCCAATTCCATTTCCACACAGCGCACGCCCGTTACGTTCTCATCGGCGTCGGTCAGGATCCTGACGGGGTTGGTGAGCAGTTTGAAAACGACGCCCTCTTCTTTGGCGTGTTCCACCTCTTCGCGGCGGGCGGGCAGCTCGGCTTCCGAACGGCGGTAGATAATATAAACTTCCGCCCCCATGCGTTTTGCGCTACGCGCCGCGTCCATCGCCACGTTGCCCCCGCCCACGACGGCGACCTTTTTCGCGCGAAACACAGGCGTCGCGGCGTCGTTTTCATACGCCTTCATGAGGTTGATGCGCGTGAGATATTCATTTGCCGAGAACACGCCCTTGGCGTTCTCGCCCTCGATCCCCATAAACATGGGCAGTCCTGCGCCCGTGCCGAGGAACACCGCCTCGAATCCGTATTCCTTTTTCAGCTCGTCGACGGTGAACACGCGCCCCACGACCGAGTTGGTTTCCACCTTCACGCCGAGGGCTTTGAGATTTTCGACTTCTTTGCGCACGATCGCCTTGGGCAGACGGAATTCGGGGATCCCGTACACGAGCACGCCGCCCGCGACGTGCAACGCCTCGAACACCGTAACCTCATAACCGAGACGGGCAAGATCGCCCGCGCAGGTCAGCCCCGCGGGACCCGATCCGACCACGGCGACTTTATGCCCGTTTGCCGCCGCCCTGACGGGCTGCGTTTTACAGTGCGCGTTGTGGTAATCGGCGACAAAGCGTTCCAACCTGCCGATGCCGACGGGTTCGCCCTTGATTCCGCGCGTACATTTTCCTTCGCACTGCGTTTCCTGCGGACACACTCTTCCGCACACGGCGGGCAGAGCGGACGTACGCGAAATCACTTCATACGCGCCTTCGAAATCCCCTTCCGCCACGCGCGAAATAAATTCCGGTATGGCGACGTTGACGGGACAACCCGCCTCGCAGGGTTTGTTCTTACAGTTGAGGCAGCGTTTCGCCTCGTTTATCGCCGTCTGCTCGTCATAGCCGAGCGCTACTTCGAGGAAGTTGCCCGCCCGCACGGCGGGATCCTGCGTCGGCATTTCGCTCTTTTTCGGATCCATATTGAATTTCGGCATTATTTTACCCCCTTTTTGAACAGATTGCAGTGTTTTTCGCGCGCCGCCTGTTCGAATTCGGTATACGTTTTTCCGCGTTTCATCGCCTCGTCGAAGTCGATTTCATGCGCGTCGAAATCGGGCCCGTCCACGCAGGCGAATTTCATTTTTCCGCCCACCGATACGCGGCACCCGCCGCACATGCCCGTGCCGTCGATCATGATAGGGTTCATGCTGGCGATCGTCTTGATATGATACGGACGGGTCGCCTCGGCGACGAATTTCATCATGATCAGCGGTCCGATCGTAATGACCGCGTCGAACGTTTCCCCCTTGCCGAGCAGATCGTTCAAGGGAAGGCACACGTTGCCCTTCTGTCCATGGCTGCCATCGTCCGTCATCATAAAAAAGCGGTCGCTCAGCGCGCGAAACTCGTCTTCGAGAATAACGAGATCTTTATTGCGGAACCCGACGATGGCCGTCACTTCCGCGCCCGATTCATGTAATTTTTTCGCCACGGGCAACGCGATCGCGCAACCCACGCCGCCGCCCACGACGGCGACTTTTTTCAACCCTTCCACCTCGGTCGGCATACCGAGCGGCCCGACGAAATCGCAGAGATATTCGCCCTCTTTTTTCTCGTTGAGCGCCATCGTCGTGCCGCCGACGATCTGAAAAATAATATCGACGCCGCCGCTTGCGCGGTCGCACCCCGCAACGGTAAGCGGGATCCGCTCGCCCTTTTCGTCGACGCGCAGAATAATAAACTGCCCTGCCTGCGCCTTTTTGGCGATGAGCGGCGCTTCGATCGTCATGCGCGTGACGGTGGGATTGAGAATTTCTTTTTTCAGAATTTTATACATAACACTGATCCTCCCGTACTATTCAATATTGTATCTATTATAAAACGGCGGGGAAAATTTGTCAATCGCGCAACGAAAATTTTTGGGTGAAAAGCGAATAATTTCTTGACAGCATATGCCTGTTTTAGTATAATATAAAAGTTCAAAAAATGAATAAAAATCGGAGAGTATTATGTCGAAAACAGCAATCATCACCGACTCGAACAGCGGTATCACGCAATCGGAAGCCAAAGACCTCGGAATTTTCGTGTTGCCCATGCCCTTTTTGATCGACGGGGAAGAGTACTTTGAAGACATCAGTCTGAATCAGGAAGGATTTTACGAAAAACTGCGCGACGACAACGCACAGGTTTCCACCTCGCAGCCCTCGGTCGGCAACGTGACCGATTTGTGGGACGAAGTTCTGAAAACCTACGACGAGGTCGTGCATATCCCGATGTCGAGCGGGCTTTCGGAATCGTGCCACACCGCCGAAGGGTTGGCGAAAAATTACGAAGGAAAGGTTCACGTCGTCGATAACCAGCGCATTTCCATCACGCAGAAACAGAGCGTGCTCGACGCGCTGAAATTGGCAAAAGAAGGAAAAAGCGGCGCCGAAATCAAACAGATCCTGCTCGATACCAAGTTCGACAGCAGCATTTATATTTCGCTCGATACGTTGAGATATTTGAAAAAAGGCGGCAGACTCACCCCCGCCGCCGCGCTGATCGGCACCATTCTGCGCATTAAACCCGTGTTGCAGATTCAAGGCGAAAAGCTCGACGCATTCAAAAAAGTACACACGCTCAAACAAGCGAAGGAAACGATCACGAACGCGCTGCGCCACGACCTGAACACGCGCTTCAAAGATCTTGCCGAACGCGGCGAAATGGCAATCATGGTCGCCCACACCGCAAACGAACAGGAAGCACAGATCTTCCTCAAAGAATTGCAGGAAGCCTTCCCGGATCTGAAATGCACGTTCTGCGATCCCCTCTCGCTGAGCGTATCGTGCCATATCGGGCCGGGCGCCCTTGCGGCGGCGTGCGCACGCGTTCTATAAAAAGAAACGGACGGTTTTCATGCGAAAACCGTTCTTTGTTTGTGTATGAAAACGACGATCTTACCTTACCGCGCAGAAGATTTTTCCGCCGTATCGGAACTCTTTTGCGAAACGATATCAACCGTCAACGCGGGCGATTATTCCCCTTTGCAGTGCAAAGCGTGGATCGAACGTTCGCAGGGCTTGCTTACGCGCAAAGACACGCTTTTGCGGCAACGCACCCTTCTTGCGAAGAGAAACGCTCTTCTCGTCGGGTTCGGCAGTATCGACGGGAACGGTTATCTCGATCTGCTCTACGTCCGCAAGGATTTTCTACGCGGCGGAATCGCCTCGGCTTTATGCGACGAATTGGAAAAGGGATTTTTATCGGTTGAAACGCACGCGTCGATGACGGCAAAGCCCTTTTTCGAAACACGCGGATATGCGACGGTATGCGCACAGGAAATCGACTGTAACGGCGTTGCGCTCAAAAACTTTGTCATGCGCAAACGATTTCCGCAATAAAGGTTTTCAGAATCCCGTTTTTTCTTTCAGAAAAAATCCGCGCTGACGGGTTTCTACCAGATGATATTCGCGTTCCTGTTCGATCTCGAAGGAACAAGGGCTTTTAGGCGAGGCGAAACGGACTTTGCCTGCAATATCGGCGCATTGCGCATAGCCGTAGGCGCACAGGCAGACGGGGATCCCGAATAGAAACGCTTCCGAGCGCATAAGCGTCTGTTCGAGCGAGTCGTTGAGCTGTTCGAAAAGACACAGCGCGATTTCCGCGCCGCAGACCGAAAGTGTTTCGATGACGCGCGGAAAATACAAATCTTCCGCGACGATGATGCCGAGCTTGCCTGCGCAGGTATCGAAGATCTTGATCCCCGCGCCCGGTCGGTATTCCGCCGTGTCGATCCGGTTGACCATATCGGTCACGCCGAGGATCTTGCCCCGTTCGGCAACGACAACGGACTTGCGCTTAATGCCGCGCGCGTCAGTAAAACAGCCGCACACCACCACGTTTTTACCCGCTTTGGAAAGCTGGGCAACGTCCTCGAAGAGCGCGGTTTCCCCCTTTAATTCGCGTTCGTAGCTCACCTGCCCGATCGCCTGATATCCGCAACAGACGACGTCGGCTTCCGCCGCATGGTTAGCATAATCCGCAAGTCTGCCCGCTGTAACAAAACAAATACGCATAAGACCCCCTCGATTATTATATCGCGGGGGTCTTTTTTTTGTGATTGCATACGGACTATTTTGTCTGCCCCGAAGTGGGCGCGGCGTCCGAACCGCCGTTTTCCGCCGATTCGCCTGCGGCGATCGCCTGTTTTTTGGCGTCTTCCGCCTCTTGTTCGGCAAGTCTTGCCGCTTCTTTTTCCGCCTTTGCTTTTTCAATCGCCTGTTTGTACTCGTCGCCTTTGGCGCGGATCTTGTTGATCGTTTTGATAATCAGAAACAGTATGAGCGCGATCAGAAGGAAGTTGATCACGGCGTTGATGAACGAACCCCAGTCGATATAGATCGACTGTTCGAGAATGGGCAAACCCGTAAGCGGATCGTCGACGCGTTTGAGGAAGGTGAGCGCGCCTTCCAGCCCATCCGTACCGATGCACAGCGCAAGGATCCAGTTGATGATGGGTTTGAGAATGCTGTTCGTCAGCGCCGTGACGATTGCCGTAAACGCGCCGCCGATGATCACACCGACCGCCATATCGAGCACGTTGCCGCGCGAGATAAACTCGCCGAATTCCTTGAAAAAGCCCTTTTTTTCTTTCTTGTCTGCCATATTATTTCCTCCCGTATTTTTTGATCGCGTTTTTGAGTTTTCGTAAACTGCCCGCGGAAGGCTGCGTTTTCAGGCGGAATTCCCAGTTGCCTTCGTCGGTGCCGGGGAAGTTCATGCGCGCCTCGTTGTTCAGATCGAGCACATCCTGCAAGGACACGACGGCAAGTTTCGCCCGTGAGGCAAGCGCCAGCCGAACGAACGCTTCGCTGATCTTCTCGTACCCCTTGCCGAGATTCATGACGATTTCCGCCTGCGCCAGCTCGCTTGCAAGGCGGGAACGGAAGAGAATGTATTCCTCGGCGGAAAGTTTCTCGACGTAACCCCTTACGGTATCGTTATCGTGCGTACCCGTGTAGCAAACGCTGTTTTCGGGAATGTTTTTAAGCAGGAAAGGATTGTCGGGATTGCCGTCGAAGGCGAACAACAACACCTTCATGCCGGGGAAACCCGTCGTTTGCAAAAGATTTTTTACGCCCTCGTCGATTGTTCCCAAATCCTCGGCGATAAATCCCTCTTCGGGCAAACCTTCGAATAATTTTTTACCGGGGCCTTCGCACCATTTTCCGCCGCGCGCGTCCGCCGCGCCATAGGGAATTTCGTAATATGCCGAAATGCCGCGGAAGTGGTCGATCCGCACGACGTCGTACGTTTCGAGCGCGCTTTTCAACCGCGCGCGCCACCAGGCAAACCCGCTCTTTTCGTGCGCCTTCCACTCGTAAATGGGATTACCCCAAAGCTGCCCCGTTTCCGAAAAATAGTCGGGCGGCACGCCCGCAACGAAGGCGGGTTTCAGCTCGTTATCGAGTTTGAACAGTTCGCCGTGCGCCCATACGTCGGCGCTGTCGTACGCGACGTAAAGCGGGATATCGCCGATGATGCGAATGCCCAACCCGTTACAATAGGCTTTGAGGGCGTGCCACTGCAGCTTAAATTCGTATTGCAGGAAGTGCCAGAACAGATATTCCTCGTGGTAATCGGTGCGCAAGGCTTCGATCGCGGCGGGATCGCGGCGTTTAAGCTTGTCGTCCCAGTCGCAAAAACTGCCGCCGTATACCGTTTTCGCCGTCATGAACAGCGCGTAATCTTCGCTCTCGCCGCCGTTGACGTATTCGCGGAAAGCGGGCGCATCGAAAAAGAAACGCGAAAATGCCTTGCGCAACAACGGGAAACGCTCATTATAGAGCTGTGCATAATCGACCGCGCCGCTTTTTTCTGCATTTTTTAATTCGGCTTTGGTCAGAAGCCCCTCTTTGCTCAGCGCGGCAAGATCGATAAAATAGGGATTGCCCGATTCGCACGACACCGACTGATACGGCGAATTGCCGAACCCCGTTTGCTGCAAGGGCAGAACCTGCCAGTATTTCACGCCGCATTTTTTCAGTTTCTTCGCAAAGGCGTATGCCTCTGCGCCGAACGAACCGATCCCGTATTTCCCCGGCAACGAGGAAATATGGCACAGCACGCCAGCCGATTTGCTCTTGCTCATGCTTTTAACAGCGCGGCGATCCGCCGGCATGCCTCCTCGGTATTTTCATGCGTGCCGAACGCAGTAAGACGGAAAAACCCTTCGCCGTTCTTCCCGAATCCGCTACCGGGCGTTCCCACGACGTTGGCGTTTTCCAAAAGATAATCGAAAAATTCCCAACTGCTCATGCCGTTCGGACACTTGAACCAGATATAGGGCGAATTTTTGCCGCCCGTGTAGAACAGGTTCAATTCGTCAAGACAGTGCGCAATCGTTTCGGCGTTCTTGCGGTAATAAGCAAGGTTCTCGCCGATCTGCTTTTCGCCCTCTTCGGTAAAAACCGCCGCGGCTCCCATTTGCGTGACGTACGATACGCCGTTAAATTTCGTAGATTGCCGGCGCGCCCAGAGTTTGTTTAAGGAAACGCCCTCGCGCACGAGCGATTCGGGCACGACCGTATAACCGCACCGCACGCCCGTGAAGCCCGCCGTCTTGGAATAGCTGCATATTTCGATGGCGCAATCCTTTGCACCCTCGACCTCGTAAATACTGCGGCAGAGCGCATCGTCGCAGACGAAAAATTCGTAAGCGGCGTCGTATAAGATCACCGCGCCGATCTCGTTCGCATAATCCACCCATTCTTTGAGTTGTTCGCGCGAATAAGCCGCGCCCGTGGGATTGTTGGGCGAACAGATATAAATAATATCCGCCTTCGTGCCCTTTACGGGCATGGGCAGAAAGCCGTTTTCTTGCGTCGCGTCGGCATAGATTATCACTCTGCCGCCCATAACGTTGGTATCGACGTAGACGGGATAGACGGGATCGGGCACGAGCACCACGTTATCCTGCGAAAAAATATCGAGAATGTTGCCGCAGTCGGATTTTGCGCCGTCGGATATGAACAGCTCGCTTTTCGCAAGCGTGACGCCCTTGCGCGCATAACTGCCCAGAATGCTGTCGAGCAATTTATCGTAGCCGTAACAGGTCTGGTCGGGGCCGTAGCCGCGGAAGGTTTCGCTTTTGCCCATTTCTTCGGCGGCGCGTTTCATCGCCTCGACCACGACGGGCGCGAGCGGACGGGTAACGTCGCCGATCGAAAGACGGATCACGTCTTTTTCGGGGTGCGCTTTTTTATATTCCGCCGTCTTTCTGCCAACCGTGGCAAAGAGATAGCTATCTTTCAAATTCAGGAAATTTGCGTTGATTTTCATAAAAAAATGCCTGTTTTAAGGGTTATTTCTTTTCCGAATACTTGACCGCATAGCGGATAAATTCGCGGAAAAGCGGGTGTGCGTTGTTGGGGCGCGACTTGAATTCGGGGTGGAACTGCACGCCCACGAAGAAATCGCATTTATCGTTTTCCACCGCCTCGACGAGCGAGCCGTCGGGCGAAAGCCCCGCAAAGGTCATGCCGCTCTCTTCGAACTGCGCGCGGTAATCGTTGTTGAATTCAAAACGGTGGCGGTGGCGTTCGCGAACCTCTTCGCAACCGTAAGCCTCTTTCATGCGTCTGCCCAGCACCTGACAGGGATAGGCGCCCAAACGCATGGTGCCGCCCATCTTCACGCCGTACTGATCGGGCATGAGGTCGATGACGGAATGCTCGCCTTCGGGCTTGAATTCGGAAGAATCGGCGCCTTCTAATTTGAGTGCGTTGCGGGCATGCTCGATGACCGCGACCTGCATGCCGAGACAGATACCGAGGAAGGGAATATTATGTTCGCGCGCATATTTGCAGGCGACGATCTTGCCCTCGACTCCGCGGTTGCCGAATCCGCCCGGGATAAGCAGACCGTGCACGCCCTTCATCGTTTCGGCAATGTTTTTGGGCGTGACCGTTTCGCTGTCCACCCACACGATTTCGACCTTCGCGTCGGTTTCGTATCCGCCGTGCGCTAAGGCTTCCGCAACCGAAAGATAGGCGTCGTGCAACTGAACGTATTTGCCGCAGAGCGCGATTTTGACTTTTTTCGTGCGGGCATGAATGCGTTTGAGCATGTCCGTCCATTCGGTCAAGTCGATTTCGCCCGCGTCGAGGTGCAGAATGTTGCACACCGTCGTGGAAATATTGCTCTTTTCGAGCATCATGGGCGCTTCGTATAAGACGGGAACGGTGAGATTCTCGATGCAGCATTCGGGTTTGACGTTACAGAACATGGCGATCTTCTCGCGGATACTGTCGGGCATCGGCTCGTCGACACGGGCAACGATAATATCGGGGAAAATGCCCATGCCCTGCAATTCCTTCACGGAATGCTGCGTGGGTTTGCTCTTGAACTCGCACGAACCCGAAATGTAGGGAACGAGCGTCACATGGATAAAGCAGCAGTTATCGCGCCCCACTTCGCGCGCGACCTGACGGATCGCCTCTAAAAACGGCTGACTTTCGATATCGCCCGTCGTGCCGCCGATCTCGGTGATGACGACGTCCGCCTGCGATTCCTTGCCGACCTGATAAATAAACGATTTGATCTCGTTGGTGATATGGGGAATGACCTGCACGGTTTGCCCGAGGTATTCGCCGTTGCGCTCTTTGTTGAGCACGTTCCAATATACCTTACCCGTGGTAAGGTTGGAAAATTTATTTAAGTTTTCGTCGATAAAACGTTCGTAGTGCCCTAAATCGAGGTCGGTTTCCGCCCCGTCCTCGGTGACGAACACTTCGCCGTGCTGATACGGGCTCATCGTGCCCGGATCGATATTGATATAAGGATCGAGTTTCTGCGACGCGACCTTGAACCCGCGCATTTTGAGAAGTCTGCCGAGCGAGGCGGCGGTAATGCCTTTGCCAAGCCCCGAAACAACGCCGCCCGTTACAAAAATATATTTCGTCATAATCCCTCCGATGTTTTTCCCTTGTTCAAATTCGCACCGTGCCCGTGAAGGCGAACGACGCCGGCCCCGTCATGGTAACGTTACCGTCTTCATAGACGATGACAAGATCGCCGCCGCGCAGGTGCACCGTGATCTCTTCGCCCTCTTCGCAGTAACCGTTGAGCACCGCGGCGACCGCCGCCGCGCACGCGCCCGTGCCGCAAGCCCATGTTTCGCCGCTGCCGCGTTCCCACACGCGCATTAAAAGTTCGTTGCGTCCGACGTATTTTACGAATTCGGTATTGACGCGTTCGGGGAAGCGCATGTCGTTCTCGAACGCACTGCCCACCCGTTCGATATCGATATCGTAAGGATCGTTCACGAATACCACGCAATGCGGATTTCCCATCGAAACGCAGGTAATTTCATATTCCTCGCCTTCCGCTTCGAACGGTTGCGCGACGATTTTATCCCCTTCGAACTGAGCGGGAATTTCGGCGGGCGCGAGCTGCGCCGCACCCATGTCGACGGATACAAGCAACACTTCGCCGTTCTTCGCCGTGATATGTAAGGTCTTGACGCCCGCAAGCGTTTCGACGGTGAGCACATCTTTCTGGATCTTTTTGATTTCGTAGAGGAATTTACCCACGCAACGAATCCCGTTACCGCACATTTTGCCTTCGCTGCCGTCGGCGTTGTAGATGTGCATGAAAGCGTCCGCCTTGTCGCTCGGTTCCACCGTGATTACACCGTCGCCCCCCACCGAAAAACGGCGGTCGGAAAGACGCACCGCAAGCGCGTCGGGATTTCTGAGCGGTTCTTCCATGCAGTCGAAATAGATATAATCGTTTCCGATTCCGTGTAATTTATAAAATGTTCGTTCCATATAACCTTATAGCACCACGATCTGGTCGCGTTCCGCCCCCACGGAAACATATTTTATTTTACAGTCGCACAGCTTTTCGATCAGTCGCACATACTCGATTGCCGCTTGGGGCAGGTCGCTTGCCTTTCTGCATCCCGAAATATCGCAGTGCCAACCCTTCACCGTTTCGAGAACGGGCTTGCACTTATCGAGCACGTCGGGGAAGGGAAATTCGTCGATGCGTTTTGAGTCCAATTTGTAAGCCGTGCAAATTTCGATCTCGTCGAGGTAAGAAAGCACGTCAAGCTTGGTGAGCGCGATTTCGTCCGCGCCCTGACAACGGATCCCGTAACGCGACGCCACGACGTCGAAGGGTCCGACGCGGCGCGGTCTGCCCGTGGCGGCGCCGTATTCCCCGCCCGCTTTGCGCAGTTCCTCGGCTTTTTCGCCGAACGATTCCGCCGTGAACGGGCCTTCCCCCACGCAGGTGGAATACGCCTTCATGATACCGATCGATTTATCGAGTTTGAGGTTGGGCACGCCCGCGCCGATGGGCGCGTACGCCGCGATCGTCGAGGATGACGAAGTGTAGGGATAAATGCCGTAATCAATATCCCTGAGCGCGCCGAGCTGCGCCTCGAACATAATTTTTTTACCCGCTTTGTGCGCCTCGTTAAGATAGACGCCCGTATCGCAGATATACTCTTTGAACGGTTCGCCGTATTGTTTGAAATATTCCAGAATTTCTTCCGCTGTGACGGGCTTACTCTTGTAACCGCCGGCTACGGTGAGGTTTTTCCATTCCGCAATCGATTTCGCGCGTTCCGCAAGCAATTCGGGATGGAACAGTTCGCCCATGCGGAAGGCTTTTTTCATGTATTTATCGGCATACACGGGCGCGATGCCGCGGCGGGTGGATCCGAACTTTTTGTCGGCAAGCCGCTCTTCTTCCAGACAATCCAACAGAACGTGATACGGCATAGTGATGACCGCACGGTCGCTGATTTTCAGATTGTCGGGCGTGATTTTCACGCCTTGCGCGCGCAGACGGGCGGCTTCTTCGTAAAGGTGTTTAAGGTCGACGACCATGCCGCAACCGAGCACGTTGACGACGTCCTCGCGCAAAATTCCCGAAGGAAGCAGATTCAGAATAAATTTCCCCCGTTCGTTGATCACGGTGTGCCCCGCATTGTTGCCGCCCTGATAACGGCAGACGACGTCGTATTGAGACGAAAGCAAATCGACCATTCTGCCCTTGCCTTCGTCGCCCCAGTTGATACCGCAAATAGATGTAAGCATAAAATCTCCGATATGGGTTGTTCCCATAAAAATCCATTTCACATTATACAACACACACGCCCTGAAAGTCAAGCGCAAGAGCCCCTTTTCACATGATTTACGCAAAAGATTTGTAAAAACAAAAAAGCCGGACGCCGTCCGGTTTTTTGTTTGTCTTACTTCAAAAGAGATTTCAGATACGCTTCGTATTCTTCTTCGGTAAGTTTCGGAACTTTTTTCTTCTTCGCCATAAAAAACCTCTTAAAGCATTCGTATAGCAAGAGTATGAACGAAAGAGCAAAGTTTTATTCGGTGCGCAGAGCGATTACGGGGTCTTTCTTCGCCGCCGCCTGCGCGGGGATCAAGCCCGAAACGAGCGTCAGCAAAATCGAAACGCACACCATGATAAAGGCAGTCAACGGCGGCAGCGCCGCTATGTTCGCAATGCCCGTCAGCGACAAAATAATAATGTTGATAACGATCGATATGAGATAGGTAAACACGATGCCGATCAACCCCGCCGCAAGCCCGATGATAAAGGTTTCGGCGTTGAAGAGGTTGCGGATATCCTGTTTTCGCGCGCCGAGCGAACGCAACACGCCGATTTCTTTGACGCGCTCGACGACCGATACATAGGTGATAATGCCGATCATGACCGAGGATACGACGAGCGAGATTGCCGTGAACGCGACAAGGACGTAGGTGATAACGTCGAGCATGGTCTGCATCATGCCCATGAGTAGCCCCACGCGGTCGGTGTAAGTGATTTTATCCGCCTCGCCCAGCACGATTTTCTGTACGCCGTTCGCGTCCGTATAGGTATATTCCGCTTTCTGTTCGCACAGTTCGTTCCATCCGTCAAGGTAATCGAGTAATTCGTCTTTTCCGTCGAAATCGGTCGCATACAGTTTCAGTCCGTTGGGCGCGTCCGAACCGCCCACCCAGCGCAGCGCGCCGTCGTCGGAGGTATAACGCACTTTGATCGTGCCGAGCGGCGTTTCGACCTCGCGCGAATGCGTGTAATATTTTGCTAAATTTTCCGCAGGCGGAAAGGCGTAAATCATATATTCCTTTCCCTCGTATTCCTGTTTCTGCGTATGCTCGTTAATAAATTTCACGATTTCCGACTGCATGTTGAGGGCGATGTATTCGTTTACCGCCGCTTCGGTGACGTTAAGCCCGCTCGTAAGACAGCCGTAAGTAAGCCCGTCTTTCAGACGCAGCACCGCCGTAATCTTAACTTTTACCCCTTCGTTTTCCGCAACGTTGAGATTTTCCTTTCTGCCGTCGTATGTATACGGATAGGCGCCCGTAAGAGGATTCTGCCCCGTCGGTTTATAAACACTGTCGTTCCCGTACAGAACGTATTCCTTCTTATTGACGACTTCGGAAAAGTCGATCGTCATATATTTTTTATCGTCGGAAACGCCCTCTTGCTCTTCACCTTCCTGTTCCACGCCCAACTGAAAGAGCGAAAGGAAATCGGGTTCGGGAAGCAAACCGAGCTGCGCAAGCGTTAAATCGGTAGCGTCGTTGTTGTTCCCCACGACAAGCACCGCTTCGTTGGCGTTACGCGGGAAATGCGCTTCTTCGCCGCCGAGCACATCGTACTGCGAAAGCACGTATTTGGCGAAGTCGGCGTCGGTAAACCCTTCCGACGTCCCCGGCATTTTATTGACGATATTGCCGAAGAAATCGGCGAAGGGTATGAGATTGGAATACTGCGGCGCGGCGGTTTCGAGCTCGGTAATGTAAAACTCTTTGAGTTCCGCAAGCGACATGTATTCGGTTTTGACTTCTTCGTGCTTTCTGCCCGTTTCGACGGAAGTAAAGATATTATCGTTCAAACCTACGCCGTATGTATATTGAATCGCCGAATAAAGTGCAGGGTCGGCTTTGGAAACGTAATCGAGATACGCCTCGGTAACATTATTACTTACCGACATATCATTCGCAAGACCCGTCAGGAAGGAATCAACGTAAATTTTGTTATCGAGTTCTTTGAGGTCGGGCATATCCTTGGGCGAGGTGAACGACATCATGGCGGAAGTCAGATCGAAGGCGTTTTCACTCACTTCAACGGGATAATAAGAAAGCATATCCTCTTCGGTATGTTTGATATAAGTATTGAACCCGCTCGAAAGCGCCAACACGAGGCAGACCGAAATAATGCCGATACTGCCCGCAACCGAAGTGATGACCGTTCTGCCCTTTTTCGTGAGCAAATTTTTTGCGGAAAGCGCGAGCGAAGTGAAATACCCCATGCGGGCACGCGGTTTCTTTTGCTTTTTTCCGTTCGGGGCAGATCCGCCCTCTTCGGGTGTTTGCCTTTCCCTGTTTAACGTAGTAAACGCGGCTTTGCCCGCCGCCTTCTCGGCTTCGGGATCGTAGGGGTTGGAATCGCTCTCGACCAACCCGTCGTGCAAGCGCACGATACGCGAGGCGTACTGTTCCGCCAACTCGGGGTTATGCGTAACCATGATCACGAGGCGCTCGCCCGCGATCTCTTTGATGAGTTCCATGATCTGCACGCTCGTAGCCGAATCGAGCGCGCCCGTCGGTTCGTCGGCAAGCAGAATATCGGGTTCGTTGACGAGCGCGCGCGCAATGGCGACGCGCTGGCACTGCCCGCCCGAAAGCTGATTGGGCTTTTTATTGAGTTCTTTGCCGAGCCCCACGCGTTCCAACGCCGTTTGCGCGCGTTTCTTGCGTTCTTCGCGCGGCAGCCCTGCAATCGTAAGCGCAAGCTCGACGTTCCCCAGCACGGTCTGGTGGGGAATGAGGTTGTAACTCTGGAAGATAAATCCGATTCTGTGATTGCGGTAAACGTCCCAATCGCGATCGGAAAAATCCTTTGTGGATTTCCCCTGAATGACAAGATCGCCGCCGGTGTACTGGTCGAGCCCGCCGATGATGTTCAGCATCGTCGTCTTGCCGCAACCCGACTGCCCGAGAATACACACGAACTCGCTCTTGCGGAAATCGAGACTCACGCCTTTCAGGGCGTGCACATAGGAAGAGGCTACCTTGTAGTCTTTTGTGACGTTTTTCAGACTTAACATTTTCTTTTTCTATCTCCGTTAAAGGGCGGTTTCGTCGTTTACCCTTTTTACCGTTTCAATGATCTCTTCGCATTCGGCAAGCCATTTTTCCATCTTCTGCGCACCGAATTCGTTGACGACCTTTTCCATTATTTTATTGACGCGCACGCATTCTTTGTTAAAAATTTCGTACGCCTTGGGCGAAAATTCCACATAAGCGATCTTCTTATCGTCGGGCGCGTCGATGCGGACAAGCACTTCGCGTTCTTCGAGCTTGCTCACGATCTGCGAAATTGCCGAACGCGTCACCCCTACGCGGCGCGCAAGCTCGGAGGAAATGATATGCCCGCCCTTCTTTTGTTCGACGATGATTTCGCGCAGAATGCGGAATTCGGTTTTCGTCAGTTTTGAAACCTGGGGGAAGAGGTTCGTTGCGTCCAGTCCCTGCACGATCGACAAAAATCTGACAAAATACTCATTGAGTTCAATTTCGTTTTTCATGAGTCGTTCTCCTTTGCGCGCCTGATTTTGTATCGCGCTTAACGATTAAATTATAATAACAAATATTGTAAATGTCAATAAATTAACGTGTATTTTTCATGAAAATCGCATGAAAAACCCGACCGCGACAACGCAACCGCATGCGCCGCAGCCGGGAATGGCGTTCGGATTTTTTAACCGAGATAACGGTTCAGACTTTCCACCGTAAATTCGTAACACGCTTTGGTTTCTTCGAACAGCGCAGGGATCGCGTCGTAATCTTCCGCGCGATAGCGTTCGACGATTTTTGCCGCAAGCGACTGTAATTTGAGCAAATCGAAATTGCCCGCAAGCCCCTTTAAGGTGTGCGCTGCGCGAAACGTGAGTTCCCGATCGCCCGAAGCCACCGCCTCGCTCAACTGCACAAACGTGCCGTCGGCAAGAAATTTTTTCAGGAACTTTTCGAGCATTGCCTCGCTCCCGCCGAACCGTTTGAGCACGTCCGTCGGATCCACCCCGATCGTTTCGTAAAATTCTTTGACTGCCATGTGATTTCCCTCTCGTTTTTTATTTTCTCAGAGCGGAGGAATCGATGCAGATCCCGTCCGTTTCCTTTGCTTTTTCCGCATTGCGTTCGGCGGTCTTGGTCAAATCCGCGATCTTCCCGAGCGCGCGGCAGGCGCCGATCCGCACGTTCAACCCCGCCGTTTTCAAGTCGCCGTAGATATTTTTCGTCGCTTTTACAAAATGTTCTTCGCCCACGTTTTTCAAAATCATGACGTACTCGTCGTTTTCTTTGCGCACGACCATATCGGACGTACGCACGCGCCGCGCGACGATTTCGGCAACGTTTTTCATGTCCTCTTCGCGCAGATTTTCCGTTCTGATGACGGCGACCGCATAAAAATTTGTCAATTCTGCCAATTGTTCGTCATAAAAACGGCGGTTATAGGTGCGTTCGGTATCGCCGACGTATTTTTTCGCGCCGCGGCTGTCGATCCGCGCGATGATTTCGGTTTTGTTATACACGCCGCCCAGTCCGTCGTTTTCCATTGTGGATAGTATCTCGATAACATACGACTTATCGCGGCATTGCGCGAACACGGCAGTGGCGTAAAGCAAATCGTTCCCGCGGAAGACCACCTCGCTTGCCCTGCCCTTTGTCATGAGCGCGCGTTCGTAAACGCCCGTGCGCCCCGCGCTCGTGTAGTTGTCTTCGTTGCCGCATTCGGTGAGAGAACCGTCCTCGCCCACGCTCAGCCGCACCGACTGCGTGATATCGAACACCCGCACGCATTCGTACACCTTGCGCAGATCGCGCAGTAACGAAATGAGGTCGTCTTTCGTTGTGAGCGTAAGTTTGAACGCCGATTCCGCGCCGCCCTCTTCAATCGCGGTGGTGTTCGTCGAGCCTTCGGTATACGATTTATCGTAATGGCGCACGCAATGCCTGCCTTCGCGTTTCGCCTCGTAAAGCGCTTTGTCGGCGCATTGAAAGAGCGTATCGTAATCCCTGCCGCATTCCGACGTCTGTGCGACGCCCACACTCACCGACATCTGCAAATTTTTGAAGGGTTCCGTGAGCGACTCGAAGATACGTTTTACCGTGACGCCCTGCGTTTTATGCCCTTCGAAGAGCACGAGAAATTCGTCGCCGCCGATGCGCGCAATGATATCTTCTTTGCGCAGAATATTACGCAGTTTCTGCGATACATGTTTGAGCACGTCGTTACCGAAACTGTGTCCGTAGGTATCGTTGATCGTCTTGAAATAATCGAGATCGATGATGAGCATGACGTAATCGCGATCGAGCTCGCCTTTAAGACATTCGATAATTTTTTCCTTTGCCGTGCCGCTGTTGTATAACAGCGTGAGCAGATCGTGCGTGGCTTTGTGTTCGAGCTCGTTCATCGCCTTGCGTTCGGAATTGATATCGATGATCTTGCCGATGACGCCCGAGCGCACCGCCTGTTCGCCCGAGAAGAGCGCCCTGCCCGATACGCGCACCCACCGTTCCTCGCCGCCGAGCGGAATCAGAAGTTCCATGCTGAACGCGTACTGTTCGGGCGTGGTCTTTTTCACCGTTTCGACAAACGTATCGAGATATTCCTTGCCGAACAGCGCAAGCACATGCTTGTCTTCGAGCGGGTTCATAATAATTTCGCCCAGCCCGAGCTTGCGTTCGCCAAAGTCGGAAACCATGAGCATGGAAGGCTCGTATACATATTCGAACTGAATTTCGTGCGAAAGCTCGGCAAAGAAACGCGTTTTAATGCGCTCGTTTTCGAGCAACGTGAGCGTACGCGCCGAGGTGGAAAGTTCGTCGTGCTGCAACATTTCATCGGTGACGCGGGGAATGCGTTCGTAGGTATCGCGGCTGAGCGAACTGATCGCAAGCTCTTCCTTGATCTTATCGCGCACGTCGTACAGACATTCGAGCAGCAGCGGATTGAACGTGCCGCACTGCCCCTGCGTGATCATGTGCATCGCCTCGTCGTGCGAAAACGCGGGTTTGTAAACACGTTCGCTCGTGAGCGCGTCGTACACGTCGGCAAGCGAAACAATCTGCGCCGCAATGGGGATTTCTTCGCCTTTCAGTCCGTCGGGATAACCCTTGCCGTCGTACCGCTCGTGATGCCAGCGGCAGATCTGTCGGGCATAGGTAATGAGTTTCTCGTCCTGCAAAAAGTCGAGATCGTCGAGCATGCCCGCGCCGATTTCCGAGTGTTTTTTCATGATCTCGTACTCTTCGTTCGTGAGCTTGCCGGGCTTGTTCAGAATTTCGTCGGGAATGCCGATCTTGCCGATATCGTGCAATGCGGACGCCGTGGTGATGAGCGAAATATCGGTCTGCGTCAGGTTATACTGATTGGTTTTCAGCACCAAATCGCGCAACAACAGATCGACGAGCGTGCGGATATGTAACACATGCATGCCGCTTTCGCCGTTGCGGAATTCGACGATGTGGCTGAGGATCGTGATCATCATATTGCTCATCTTTTCGCGTTCGAAAATCTGATCGGTCACAAGGCTGACGAGTTTTTTCTGCTTGCTCGTCAACACAAGCGTGTTCATGACGCGCTTGCGCACGATCCACACGTCGAACGGGCGGTTGATGAAGTCGGTCACGCCAAGCTCATACGCGCGTTCGATGCACGAGGGTGAGGTTTCCGAGGAAATCATAATGACGGGGATATCTTTGATCCAACCGTTGTGGATCATGCTCGCAAGCACCTCGAACCCGTCCATGTTGGGCATGACGATATCGAGCAATACCAGATCGATCTTGCCGCCTTCGCGCTGCAACGCGGCAACCGCCTGCTGCCCGTCTTCCGCTTCTAAAATTTCAAACTCGTTGCCGAGCATGTCGGCAAGCAGCGAACGGTTGATCTCGCTGTCGTCGGCAATCAGTATGGTCTGCTTTCTTTTACTGAAACTCTCTTTCATACGATTTCCTTATCGGTCGTTTTTTGCAATGAATTTCGTCAGAACCGATTTGAGTAAGTCCATATCGATCGGTTTGGAAACATGCGCGTTCATGCCGCAAGCCAAACATTTTTTCATGTCGTCGGCAAATGCGTCCGCCGTCATGGCGATGATGGGCAGATCTTTATCGGGGTGATCGAGCGCACGGATCGCCGCAGTCGCTTCATAACCCGTCATGACGGGCATACGGATATCCATCAGGATCGCGTCGTAGGTGCCCGCCGCAGAACTTTGCAGCATTTCCACGCAGATCTTGCCGTTTTCGGCGCGCTCGACTTCGATGCCTGCGTCGGTCAAAAGCATTTCGGCGATTTCCCAGTTCAGATCGTTATCCTCGGCAAGCAGAATGTGTTTACCTTTGAGCTCGACGTTTTCCGTCTGCTGCGCCGCCGCGCTCTCGGAATCGTCGTTCTGCGTGTATTTTTTCAAACCGTAGTACAGCGTCGACTTGAATAGCGGTTTGCTGATAAATCCGCTGATCCCCGCCGCGCGCGCTTCCTTTTCCATGTCCGACCAGTCGTAGGCGGAAATGAGCAGAATGGGAATTTCGTCGCCGAGGTTTTTACGGATCTGCCGCGCCGTTTCCAGTCCGTCGATCCCCGGCAATTTCCAGTCGAGCAGAATAATATCGAAATCCGCGCCCTTCTCGTGCGCCGCCACCGTCTTTTTGACGGCATCCTCGCCCGAAAGCGTCCATTCGCCCTTGATGCCGATGGCTTTGAGCGACGCCGCCGTGGTTACGCAAAGCTGTTCGTCGTCGTCTACAACGAGCATGTGCCAATCGGGCAGGATCATCTCTTCTTCGGTTTCTTCCACCCGTTCGAGGTCGAGCGTAACGTGGAATTTCGTGCCCTTGCCCAACTCGCTCTCGACTTCGATCTTGCCCTTCATGGCATCGACGATGTATTTCGTGATCGTCATGCCCAGCCCCGTTCCTTCGGTCTTATGAACGCGCGCGTTATCCTCACGGGTGAACGATTCGAAAATCTTCGCCATGAATTCGGGCGTCATGCCGATGCCCGTATCCTCGACGCGGATATGGTTCCGCACGAAATGTTCGCCGAGCGGCGAGCTTTCCTGCACAAGCGAAACGTTGATCTTGCCGTGTTCGAGTGTAAATTTGATCGCGTTGGAAAGCAGGTTGAGCAGCACCTGATTGAGGCGTACGCTGTCGCAGTATACGTTTTCACTTTGAATATCGTGAATATACACGTCGTAATGCTGTTCTTTGATTTTGACCTGCGGCTGTACGATCGTGGATATGCCGTCCATGACCTCGCGCAGCGATACCTGCTCCATGTTGAGCGTCATCTTGCCGCTCTCGATCTTCGACATATCGAGCACGTCGTTGATCAGTCCCAAAAGGTGTTTGCTCGAAAGCGAAATCTTTTTCAGGCAGTCCTGCACCTGACGGCGGTTGCCGATATTCGCCGTGGCGATCGCCGTCATACCCACGATCGCGTTCATGGGCGTGCGGATATCGTGCGACATGTTGGAAAGAAACTCGCTCTTCGCTTTGTTCGCCTGCAACGCCCCTTCGCGCGCCGCCTCGAGCACGCGGATATTCTGGCGGTTGTAACGGGCGTAAATGACGAATATCGTGACAAGCACCGCCGCAAGCACCGCGCTCGAGGCGACGGCAAGGATCGTCCACATATTCGAGAATTTGGCGACTACGTTATCAAGCGTATCGTAATCCATGATCGTAACGAGATACCATTCCGAATAGGCAAGGCGTTCGCTATATACATGGATCCTGCCCTCTTTCGTTTCCATAATGCGCGAGAAGATCTCGTTCTTTTCCATGGCGCTTGTCAGGCTTTCGATCGTCTGTTCTGCGGACGCGCCGCCGTATTCCCTTCTGATCTGATCGAAATAGGTTTCGTCATTGTGATTATTCTCTTCGTCCGCGCTGCGGATGACAAACGTGCCGTTGTTGCGGATTATATGCGAATAGACCATCGAACCTTCGACCCTGTCCATCGAGAGCATTTCGACGATATCCTCGTTTGAAATGCCCGCAACAAGCGCCACGCTGTGCGACCCGTCGTCAAGAACATAATTATCGGTGGGAATGCCCATAAAGACGACGCCCGCTTCCTGCTTGCCGTCCTCCGTCGTACCCGTGCCGACGGCAACCTTTTTTTCGCCCGCGTTGAGCGACAGACGGAAAGGTTCGGGGTCGGTAATGTGCGCGTCTTTGCCGAGAATGAGTTCCATTCCGCCGTCCGCGCGGTAATAAGCAAGAAACTCAAATCCGCGCGCAAGGGCGTTCAATCTGAGATCTTCTTCCACGTTGCGGATATTGTTGTTTTCTTCGCGGTCGGTTTCGGGACTGATGGTTTTATTGAGCGCTTCCACCATATCGAGCCGCAGCGTAACCGCCGTTTCGTAACGCTGCGCAACCTGCCCGCCCATGCCCTTCATGTAAATTTCGCCGACCTCGTCGATCGTCCTGTTGCTGCTCTTTGTCATGACGACGCCGAGCGTTACGAACATGGCGATGCAGATGATCGCTCCCACGAGGATAAACGAAAGCATCGTTAACATCGCGTTGTTTTTCCAGACACTCGCCTTTTTCTGTTCGTTTTCCGTCATTTTGGTCCTCCGCCGCGCAGTCTTATCCTTACGGTATAAAAGCACACACTATTTCAAATATATAATAACATAAACAAACCCGAAAAGTCAACGTTTCTGTTCAAAGATTATATAGAAAAGTAGCGCCGAAAATCATAAACATCAAAAAAATAACCTAACCCGACACTCTTTTCAAGTATTCGAATTAGGTTATAAGTGGTGCACCGTAAGAGGTTCGAACTCCTAGCCTTCGGTTCCGTAGACCGACGCTCTATCCAGTTGAGCTAACAGTGCGTTATTCCGTTTGACTGACTTGTAACGCATGCTATTATAACTTGTTATCGCCGCTTTGTCAATCAATTTTCACGCAAAAAAAGAATTCCACAAAAAATTTTGAATTGTGGAATTCTTTTTCGACTTTTTTCGGGGGCGAACGTTCGTTTTTTGTCGATAAATGTCATTTATGTGAATAATTTGCGAAAAATGTGGATAACGTTTGTGGAAAACTTTTGGAATAAATTGAATCCGGCGTTCTTTTTAGCGTTATCCACAAATATAATAATAGGTTTCAGCCGCCGACGGACGGTTTAAGATCGTCTTTTGCGCCCAGAGCGCGCACGGTAAGCGCATGCGGCACGCAGACGATTATGCCGTTTTCCGCCGTGATCGCAGTCATGTGCACGCAATCCTTTTTATAAGAGCAGTCGGCGTCGCGCACATACGCCTTTTTTTCGTTCGGGTCGATGATAATTTCGTTAAAACCGCCTTGCGCGCATACGGTCACGGCGATACAATCGCCCTCGCGCTCTTCCTGCACGCATTCCTCTTGTCCCCGCGCGATCTCGCCGCCCTTGCCGTATTCGTAGGTATAAACGGTTGCGCCGTCCACGGTGATTTCGATGCCCGCCGCTTTGTTCCTGCCGCCAAGCGATATCCAGACGAACAAGCCTAAAATCGCCGTCGCCAGAACAAGATAAACGGCGATATCCCACACGGAAAAATAACCGCCCTTTTTTACGGCGTCCCCTTTCACAGTTTCACCGTCCGCATGGTTTCGTCCCATAACTTGTAAGCGCCCTCTTCCAGATTTGTGTAGAGCGTAAGATTGCCCGCGCCGTCGTCATACACAAAACTCACGCTTTGATCCGATAACTTTTCACGCGCGTACGCGATCGCGCCGTCCTTGCCCATAACGTGCAATGCCGTCGTCACTGCGTCGCCGATCGCGCCCGAAAGTCCGCCGACGGTGGCGCAGATAATACCCTCGCCCGCGCCGTTCACGGGGCGCCCCGTCTGCGGGTCGATGATATGACAATAGCGCACGCCGTTCCATTCGTAATACAATTCACTGTCGCCGCTCGAGGACAGCACGGTATCTTTGAGATAGACGTCCATATAATCGGCATGCTCGCCCCCGCGCGGCGCGCGCACTCCCACCGACCAAAGATCGCCGTTGACGGCGTCGGGCAGGGCGTTGCCGAACAGAGCAAGACTGCTCGTGCCGAACGCCAGATAACCCGTATCGTAGCCTGCCGCCCGCACGAGCGGTGCGCACACGTCGGCGCAATAGCCCTTTGCGATACCGCCGAGATTGAGCGCCATCGTAAAAATTTCGCCTTCCGCTTCGACGGCGAGATCGGGTTTATATACATAATACGCACCCGCTTCTTCCCAAACGCGCACGGCGGAAAAATCGGTAAGAGGCTGAAACGCTTCGACGTATTTTTCATCGGGCAACTGCGTCGTATAATCGGCGCGGTCGTAAGGCAACGTCGGGCGATAATTTGCCGACGTGCACCGCGGCGAAAATCCCCAAAGATCGATATAAATCCCCACGGCGGGATTATATGCGCCGTCCGTCTGCGCGTAAGCCTCTTGCGCCAGCTTGAGCACGTCGTATGCGATTTTGTCGATTTCGACCGTATCCCCCGCCGCCGCGGCGTTGAAACGGGATACGGCGCTTTGCGGTTGAGCAAGCGAAAGACTTTTTTCCACCGAATCGGCGAACGCCGTAATCTGCGCCCAGATTTCCCGTTCTTTATCCGCCGCGCGCGAAAAATATGCCCACCGCGTCAGCGTATCGAAGTAGGCATACGTCGAATATGCGCAGAGTGAACTGCCCGAACAGCCGCACAGCAACATACATAAGGATAGCGTAAACGAAAGAAAGAAACCCTTTTTCTTCAAAACAAACACTCCGTTGCCTGTATTATAGCCCATTCGCCCGAAAAATACAAGAAAAAATGGATCAGGAAAGTGAATTACGGTTTTCCTTGCTTTTTTGTTGTGCTTTTGCTATAATGATTGTGCGATAAACAGTAATTTAACGGGGAGCATTCAAAATGCTAATAGAGAAGCCACTTATTTCTTCAAGAATCACTGTACGGAATTATCAAAAAAAAGACCTGCCATATCTTACTGAAATGTGGTTTGACGAAGTGAATGGCAAATATATGAGCGACCCGACGGTGGAATATGTTGATAGCGATTTCCAAAAAGCACTTGATGGTCTTGAAAATAATCCCGACGGATATTATTTAACCGTTGTGCTAAACGGTTCTAATGAAATAATAGGTTCTGCTTGCATTTTCCCTGACAAAAACAAGGAAATATTTGATATAGGATATTGTATTCATAAGAACTATTGGAGAAAAAGATTTGGTTCAGAACTGTTGACTTTAATCGTTACTTGGATACGCAACAATGGTGGCATTGAAATAACTGCGGAAGTTGCACAAGATAATATTGCATCAAATAGATTACTTACAAATAATGGCTTTAAGATAAAAAAGAAATCGCAATTCAAAAAATATAAAATGAATATTAGTTTTGATAGTTACATTTATACTTTCAGTTGTGCATATCCAACCTAATATAAATTTCAATTTAACGTTCTCTTACGTCGTGTTGAGCGAAGGCATAAGCCGTAGTCGAAACATCTCACAATTTAGATTCTTCGGCACAACGCAAGGACGCGTCGGCTCAAAATGACGTTTTGGGAATAACTTGACACAGCATAACGATAAATTACATTCGTTTTACTAAATTTGAAAAAAAGTCAGCGCACTACTTCAATATGAAGCAGTGCGCTATTTGTATGGCCCTGTTTGCAAATACTTTTTCTTTGCCGACCGATTATACTTTTTTCAACGCGTCCTGCACGGCAAGAATAAGCCGCCCCGAGCATTGCGTCGCACCCGTTACGACTTTCAGCGACCCAGCCGAGATCTGCGCGGGCGTCCCGTCCGTTTCGGTGGAAACGATGTAGGATAAAATTTCTGCCACGCTCTTCCCCTCGAACGATTCGAGCATTGATTCGCGGTTGCGAAGATAATTTTCCTTCCCTTCCCAGATATCGGTCACTTCCTGATAGCCGCTACTGATGATATCGACGTCTTTGACGATACCGTTCATCACTTCGACTTCGACCTTGACGCCGTAAACGCCGTATTCGGTTTCGTAATGATAATCGCCCGTATAGGATGTTTTTCCGCCGCCGCACCCTGCCAAACAAAGCATGCACGCGACTGCCGCGCCTACGGTAAAGGTTTTCCGAATTTTTTTCATGTTCACTCCTTTTTTATCAGTTTGCGCGCAATCTGCCGCAATTATACCCCGCCGTCAGCTGTGTTTTGTGTGCGATTTGAAGATGAGCGCCATAATAAACGAGAAGATCACCGCCGCCGTCACACCCGCGCTTGCCGCGGCAAGCGAACCCGTCAGCGCTTGGAACAGCCCTTCCTGCGCGCCGCGCATGGCGCCGTTTGCGAGCAGATAGCCGAATCCCGAGATGGGCACGGTCGCCCCTGCGCCCGCAAATTCCACGAGCGGTTGATATACGCCGAGCGCCGTCAGCGCGATTCCCGCCAGCATAAACGAAACGAGTATTTTGCCCGCGGTCAGCTCGGTGAAATTGATGATCACCTGCGCAACCGTGCAAATCAGTCCGCCCACGACGAACGCCTTCAAAAACATCAAAGCAATTTCCAGAAATTCCATCGTTTTACCTCTCTAATACTACGGCGTGCGCGATGCAGGGAATGCTTTCCCCCTGTCCCGAAGTCACAGTGGAAAGCAACGCGCCCGTCGCCGCAAATAATATTTTATGGAAAGCCCCCGCCATCAGTTTGGCATGCAGATAAGAATTGAGCACGACCGCACTGCATCCCGCACCGCTCCCGCCCTGAAATTCGTCCTCGATGACGTTATAGATGATCTCACCGCAATCGACATGATTCGCGCCGATATCAAGCCCCTTTTCCCAAGTCAGATCTTTCAGGATACGGCTGCCCAAAGCACCTAAATCGCCCGTGACGATGAGGTCGTATTCTTCGGGGCTTTCGCCCGTATTGCGGAAATGTGTCAGAATGGTATCCGCCGCGGCGGGCGCCATCGCCGCGCCCATGTTGTTGACGTCGGTAATGCCGAAATCGACGACTTTGCCAAGCGTCGCCGCGGTGATCAGGATCCCGTCGTCCTTCAAATCGCGCTTTGCCGTTGCACCGTCCGCCACCAGCGCCGCCCCCGCGCCCGTTACCGTCCACTGCGATTGCGGCGGACGCGTCGTGCCGAGTTCGAGCGGATAACGGTACTGCCGTTCCGCCGAGGCGAAATGACTGCCCGTCGCCGCCACCACGCGATTGCAAAAGCCGCCGTCCACGAACGCCGCCGCCACGGCAAGACTTTCCGCCATGGTCGAGCATGCCCCGTACACGCCTAAAAACGGCACTGCAAGATCGCGCGCCGCAAAACTTGCCGAAATGATCTGGTTGAGCAGATCGCCCGAGACGATCGCGTCGATTTGCTCGCGTTTGAGTTCGGCGTTGGCAATCGCGCCGTCGATCACCGACCGCAACATTTTACATTCGGCTTTTTCGTAGGTCGGTTCCCCGAACATATCGTCGTCAAGCGCCGTTTCAACGTAGCGCCCGATGATCCCCTCGCATTCCTTTGTCCCCGCCACCGTGCTTACCGAAATGATCTGCGGTTTATTCTTGAAATAAATCGTCTGTTTTCCCATGTTCCCTAACAGTTTCCCTCTCTGCGGAAAAATTATGCAAAAAAAGACCTGCCCATGGCAAGTCTTTTTCGGTTTTATCATTTGTTACGACGGCGTCTCTTCCTTTTGTTTTCGGAATTTTTTCTTAATTTTCAACAATACGTTTTTGATATGGTGTCGGAAATCCCGATCGGTCAAAATTGCCGCCGTACAAGGAATCACCGCAATCGCAACGGCAATACACCCGTTCACGAGCAGTTCTTTCCATTCGCTCTGATAACTCTGCATGCAAAAATGCAACACGACCAACGCCGCCGCAAAGGCAACGATATACAGGTAATTGCGGATATAATACTTTGTCGGTTTATCGCCGAGCGCGTATTTATAAAGAACGTGCGGTTCGACAATGTGACAAATGGTTAAGTTTGTTATGATCGTCGCCACGATCACACCGACCACGGCAAAGTCTTCGCCGAATAAATATCCGAACAGATAGACAAACCCGATCGAAAGCCCGATATTGAGCAAGCCTTCGAACAACGGTTTCCATCTGTCGTTATAAAACGTACCCGTCGCGTCCCGAAACAGCATGGTCGCCTGCCGCATAAACTGAATAAAATAATTGAGCGTAATAATGAACGAAACGCTTTTCACGAGTTCCAACTCTTCGTTGCTCTTAAAACAGATGTTGACGAGATTATCGATAATGCCGTAATACCCCAAAAAGAACACCGTGCCGAGGATAAAATTAAAGGTATGGAAGAAGTTAAGATATTTTTTGACGGCACTCTTGTCTTCTTCTATGCACAGATGTCCGATCACCGAGGTGAGCGGCGTAAAAAACAACATCAACACGCCCGTCAACGCAGAAACGATTATTGTATAATTTGTATATTTACCAAGAACAATAACACCGATAAACGCCGATATAATTACACTATCGGCCGTGTTTACAAGCATATTACCGATCTTATGCATGAACATGGCTTTTACGTTTTTCGTTACTTCTTTCTTGGTTTCCGGATCGATTTTCTGTTTGTTTTTGATGATCGGGTTATATTTTACGCGCGCAACAATTTCTGTAACGCCCCATTGCAACAACGAAGACAAAACCCTGCAAATCAAAAACCAAAAAAACGACTTTGTATAAATTAAAACAATTATTTGCAATAAAAATTGAAGCAACTGCCCCGAAGACGAAATTGCGGTTGTAATGTAGTTATTTTTATAAGCATTCAACAACGATGTTTTCGATGCAAATAAATAAGTAATAACTACCGAGATCAACATTAAAAAAAATGTTAAATACAGCTCGCTATTTTTTAAGGCATAACCTTTTGCTAAAACAGGCAAAAAAAACATCACGCCTAATCCTGCTAAAGTTATAACCGCACTGATAATTAAATAAATCTTTGTAAAAAGACCATACAAAGCGGATACTTTATCCAGTTCGCCTTTTACAATAGGCCGATACATGCAAAAAGTAATTGCCGTCCCGATTCCAAGTTCTGTTACGGACAAAAAATCAAGTATACTGATATATAATGAATTAAGTCCGTTGATTTCATTTCCAATACACTGGATTAAATATCTTCTTACAAGCAAATTGCCTATCAACAGAAAAATCTTAAATATAACAGATACGGATACATTTAATATACCATATTTTTTCGCCATGAAATAAACCTTCTAAAAATGAATTATTTATAATGTTATAGTGTCCAATAAAACATTTGTTGCATATTCCCAATTCAACTTAGAAGAAAAGTGAATCATTTGCTCCGATTGCGAGAAAATTAAATCCGTATTGTTTACGACATCAAACATCTTCTGAAATAACGACTCAACATCATTCGGTAAACAAAATATGCCGACCTCGCCTTCAAATAATTGTTCTTTCAACCCGCCTGTATCGCTTGCAATTACAGGGTTCCCGTATTCATATGCAATAGGTATAACTCCCGATTGTGTTGCGTCAATATAAGGCAATACGCAGATTGTATTCTCTTGCAAAAATATATCTTTAATCTCTTCATCCTGAATATATCGATTAATCAATAAAGCGTTTTTCAAATTAGAGAATTCTTCCATATATGAATCAAAATCGCCGTTCCCCGCGATTGTTAATTTCACTTTTGTATTAAATTCTTCTAATTTTCGATAAGCCTTAATTAAAACATCCAATCCTTTATAACTTGTTATCCTGCCGAAAAATAAGAAATTTATTTCTTTGTTTTTATCAAACTGCACTCTTTTATCACCGCCATAATGCATCAAACAATGCGGCATGTATAAAATTTTATCGACTGACAATCCAAATTCACTTTGACATAAGGGAATAAATTTTTTCGATAAAACAATAATTGCGTCCATGTTTTTAATTTGTTTTTTCTGTCTATTCTTGCGATTTGCATGCTCATCCGAATGCGGAATCGGATCATGAACAAACAAAATATGGCGTTTGCTGAATAGATATCTTTTCAACAATGCATTCCATCTGTGGAAAAACGTATAGAAAACGATATCAAATTTAATCTTCAAAATTGATTGCAAAAATTTTTTTCTAAATAATATGAATTTGAATATATTAGAATATTTTTGTATTTTACCTTTCCAGCCCTTTCCTTTTTCATTATCAATAAAACAAATTTGATCTGAAGACAAAGTTTCAAGCCACTCTTCTTTATTAATCACATTCTGTGGCAGGATAGCATACACAGAACAGCCATTACGCAACAAAGCTTTTGCAAAATGTAAAGAAAACACGGGACAAGATTCATTGGGATACAGAGCAACAACCAATATCTTTTTCACGGTAAAACCTCTTTCTAAATAAAATAATACGGTATCGTACCTGTATAATCAAACAAGTAAACAGCTACAAACCAATATAACAAGGGAACAATAATACATATTATATTCGATGCAATTTTGCTTTCTTTTATCAAACTTTGTCCCGCAGTTGCAAATAAAGGCAAACAAATCGAAGCATAGATCATAAAATACAACTGTATCCGTCCAAAACTCGAAAAATAAGAAGACAGATTAAACAATGATATAAAGCTGAATGTAATCAAAAACAAAAATCTTGCCATTACATCCTGTCGGTTGTTATAAAGATTCAAAGCCGTTATCACGAGCATCACCAAAGCGATGAACAACCAGCTTAGATTTACATCTCGATCGCCATATTCTTTATTAAATATTTCCCCATAATATTTTTCCGGCACTAACCCTAAAGCATTTAATATATTCATTCCGAAATAAAAAATCTGGATACTGAAAATTAAAAAAACTATCAAAGAAAATAATAAAATAATTCTCCAATTTTTATTTTTACTTCTTGCGAAACCATATACAATAGCGATATAAAGAAAAATAAAAGAGGCTTTGTGAAACGTACACGCCACTAAAAACACAAATATGCCCCGAATATATTCTTTTCTTAATAACGACATAAAACCGTAAAACAAAAGTGCACAAGTGATTATCTGCCGAACTTGATTTAATGAGTTATTGTAAAATAAACAATAAAAAATAAACATTGCAATCCATATCGGAACTTCTTTTGATCCGACATTGACATTGCACTTCAAAATTTTATTATATTTGACTATTCCGAAGTATAACGGCAAAATACAAAGCAAACTATTAACCAGAAATATTCCCCATAAACCGCCCGTAATTTTACTTGCGAAATAACCCATCAGCGCATAACCATAATCCAAATGCATGAGGGCATATTCTGATTTCATGTTAGCAAAAAACGATCCGATATTCTTTGATCGCATAGAACAAAGATATAACGGTTTCATATATGTTTCAACATCAATACCTACCCTCTCGTTCCTTAAAGTAGCTAATAATATCGGAAGCAATAAGGCAATAAATGTCAAAACTTTTTTATTCAAAGAATTTATTTGTTTTTCCGCCACATACAAAAAAAATGATGATAACGAAAAAACCAATAAATATATCATATAAGTTCCTCTATTAGTTTCAACCATTGGGAAATAATAATCGAACTTTCAAACCGTTTACTGCTTTCAAAAGCATTATAAGAAAATTCCTTTATTTTTTCCTCATCGCATAACAATGAAGTGATATATTCACATAACATATCCACATTATTATTCTCTATCAAAAAACCGTTTTCTGCATGATTTATTATATCTTTCGGGCCGGTATTATAATCAAATGAAATAATCGGAATACCGAAAGCCTGCGCTTCCAACATCGTCATAGGCAACCCTTCGAAACGCGATGTGGATAAGTATATTTTTGCCTGTTTGTAATAACCCTCAATTTTGCTAGTAGAAGGTAACAAACATATATTTTCGCAATTCGAATCTTTAATTATTTCGTTTAGTTGTTGTTCTTCTTCCCCTTCCCCTATAATCAATAATTGCCAACCCTTCTTGTCTATTTTGTTCCAAGCTTTAATCATCACATCAAATCCTTTTTGATATGTCAATCTTCCAACGCTCAAAACGATATTCCGTCTTTCACTTAAATCCAAAGCTTCATTTTTATACGGCAAAGGATTAAATATTCTCTCAATTCTCGCACTCATACGTGGAAAAATTTTTTGATAATGACTTTTATCAATATCGGTTAATACTACAATACAATCTGACTTTTTAGCAGCATATTTTCTGCCGATTTTATTAAAACCTACATTTGCAAAGCTGTTAAAATGTTCCCACGTTATATTTTTAAAACCAAATTTTCGCTTCAAATCCAAAGTATATATGCTTAAAGAAGCGAAAACATCGATAACCAAATCTGTTTTGTGCGATTTATAAAATTTTCTCAACTTAAAATACACTTGAAAAAATGATTTCTTATTGTCTACATTCTCTTTGTTAAACAGTGTTTTAAGTTCTATCCGGCTGTCTAATTCATAAAAACAACTATTTTTTCCACAAATACTTAATATTGTTACATGATAACCCTTGGCGCATAAACTGTTTGCCAAAATGGAAGTGACCCTTTCACTTCCTGCCGAATGAGAAATATTTTGAATAAAAAAAACTATGTTTTTCATAATCTTTTGTATTTATTGTGCCATCCTTATTAAATTATCAACTTAATTTGGGAAAAAACTAATCTTTTTCGCATAAAATCCACATGTTTCTCATTTTTTCAGCATTAGAGTTCCTTCTATATAAACTGTAATATTTTCCTAATATAATGCGATTTCCTGAATCGTACACATGATTTTTCGCGTAAAATTTTGATAATTGAATGCAACTTCTAATTTATCCGCGCAATCAATCGTTTCGGGATTTTGTTTTATCTTTTCCACCAGATCCATCTCATCAACAAAATATTTTACAGGCAAATTGGAATATATTTCCCGAAAAACATCTATATCCGAAAGAATCGGCTGAGTACCTAAATACAACGCTTCAAGCGGCGGCAAACCGAATCCTTCATAAATGGAAGGTTGCACTAAAAATTTTGCTCTTTGAATCTGCGAATACAACGCTTCATTATCAAGTCTGCCCGTAAATTCCACGTTAGGATAATCCTCTTCGTTCAGATTCAGACCGGTAAGAAATCCTTCGCGTTCTCCGATTATTTTTAATTTCAACGAAGAATCTTCGACCTTTGAAAACGCACCAAGAAGGGTCGGTAACCCTTTATGCCTTTTTACATTTCCAACATAAACTACGACGTTCTCTTTTTCCGCGTTCAAATGCATTCGCTTATAATCTTTAATATCTTCCGACAAACCGTTATAATTCACATAACATTTGTTAGCATATTCGGCAAAATAATGTTCGCATCTGGATTTTGTAAATGCCGACACACAAGCCACCGATTTTGCCTTTTTCATACCGCGCTTCAAAAGAAACTTTTTTATAAAATAATCGAATTTCCCGTTTACCGTTTCCTTTACATCCAAAAAAATCAAATCGTGCATCACAATATGAACGGGTATATTGATTCCGATCGGGATAATAAAGTTCGGAATAATCAAAACATCGCATTCCCGATTTATTCTCTTTTTGTTAAAGCGCAGTAATCCTCTTTTGGAAAACGGATTACTTTCATCGGCAACTATGATTGCATTGCTATACTTTTGCAACCGGGAAACTTTACCGATCAAATAAAAAGTATTCTGCGAATAATCTACGTTGTCAATAATGCCTTCGCAAACCCTACCAATTCCGGACATTCCCAAATATCTGCAATCAATTGCGATTTTCATCCCTGAACCAATCCTTATTCTTTTACAAAAGAGAGCATTTGCGTTTCAAGTACGTTCAATAATTTTTGCGCCGACTGCAAAGTCGATTCTTTCACGCCGAAATAAAACTTGATTTTCGGTTCCGTGCCCGAAGGGCGAACACAACACCAACCGTTATTTTCCAATTCAAAATACATAACATTGCTTTTCGGCAATGCAATCTTCTGCCGTTTTCCGCTTACAAAATCTTCGCGCCGACCATTCTCATAATCGCGTAAAGCAAGCACTTTCAACTCACCCATGCGTTTGGGCGGATTCTTGCGCAAATTGTTCATAATCGAATGGATACGCTGTAACCCGTCAACTCCTTCCAACGTTACGCTCTGCAAATCTTCGACGTAATAACCGTATTTTCGGTAAATGGTCTGCATCTGATCCCAAAGCGTAAGTCCCTGCGATTTATAGAATGCCGCCGCCTCGCACAGTAACATAACTGCCGCAACGGCGTCTTTATCCCGCGCATAAGTTCCCGCTAAGCAGCCGTAACTTTCTTCAAAGCCGAATTCGAATTCATATGCCCCCGCTTCCGCATCCAACTTGCCGCCGTTTCTATTTCTTGCTTGCTCGAATAATTCGATCTGTTCACCGATATACTTAAATCCGGTCAACACTTCGATAACCGTTAATCCATAAGCTTCCGCAATATCAAACGCCATTTTCGAAGATACGATCGTGGTGATTAACGCGCCGTTTTTGCGTTCCGTCGGCAACAGACCTTTTGCATCCCTTTGCGATAAAACATATTCCGCAATCAGCGCGCCGCTCATATTGCCCGTAAAAGGTATATACTTACCCGTTTTCGCATCTCTTACATAAATTCCGAGCCTGTCCGCATCGGGATCGGTGGCAAGAACAAGATCGGCAGCTTTCTCACGCGCAAGCGAAAGCGCATAGGAAAACGCCTTGGGATCCTCGGGATTCGGATATTCCAACGTCGGGAAATTTCCGTCAGGTTTTTCCTGTTCGGGCACGACCCATACCTGCTTAAAACCGAGATTGTGCAAAATCCGACGAACGGGAAGATTGCCTGTACCGTTCAACGGAGTATAGACGATTTTAATATCGTTTGCGTATTGACGGATCGCAGCTTGATTCAGAATAAGACTCTTGAGCGCGCTATCATATTTATGGTCGATTTCCTCACCGATTAAACAGAGCAAACCGCTTGCAAGCGCTTGTTCCTTACAAATACGTTGAATCAAGGCGTAATCTTTGATTTTTTCGATTTCCGATAGAATGAGCTTGTCGTACGGCGCGACGATCTGACCGCCGTCCGACCAATACACTTTATAACCGTTGTACTGCGGCGGATTATGGCTTGCGGTAATGACGACGCCTGCCGTTGCCTTGCATTCACGTACCGCAAACGATAGCTCGGGCGTCGGTCTTAATGATTCAAACAGAAAACATTTTATTCCGTTCGCCGCAAAAATCAATGCCGAATCCATCGCAAACTCAAAAGACATTTTTCTGCTGTCGTACGCGATCACCACGCTTCCGTTCCCCGTACGGCTTTTGATAAAATTCGCCAAACCCTGCGTCGCTTTCCCGACCGTATATAAATTCATGCGGTTCGTGCCTGCACCGACTACACCCCGCAAGCCGCCCGTTCCGAATGTAAGTTCTTTATAAAAACGATCCTCTTTTTCTTTTTCGTCACAAAGAGAAAGTAATTCTTCCCGTGTTTTTCGATCGAAAACAGGATCCGTACACCATTTGCGGTATTCTTCCCGATAATTCATCAGAGCAATTCCTCGCGCCCTTCTTTCTTTAATGCATCCACTACTTTTTTAACGTCCTGCGCTTTTTCTTTCGCACAAACTAAAATCGCATCGGGCGTTTCAACGACCACTAAATCTTTTACTCCGATTACCGAAACCAATCTACCCGATGACAATATGGTAGAATTCGCCGTATCGAAAGTTATAACATTTCCCAAAGCCACGTTTCCGTTATCGTCCGGCTCATGCAACGCACCGAACGTATCCCAACTGCCTACGTCGTTCCAACCGAATTCGCCCGGAACAACCATGATGTCGTCGCATTTTTCCATGATGCCGTAATCCACGGAAATGGACGGAATCAGGGGATAAATATTCTCGATAATTTCTTTTTCATCGTCGTGTCCGAACGCGTCTGCAAGCTGTTCCAGACAAGCATAAACGTCAGGCAGAAATTCCTTATACTTTTGCAGAATCGTCGAAGCCTTCCATACAAAGATACCGCTATTCCAAACAAAATTACCGCTTTTACAATACTTCTTTGCAAGTTTCAGATTCGGTTTTTCGACAAACCGAAGAACTTTTTTAACTTCTTCGGCAGATTCTTCGTATTTTATATAACCGTAAGCCGTTGACGGACAAGTCGGCGTGATGCCGATCGTGACAAGTTTATCGGTATCGCGCACAGTTTTGATAGCAACTCTTAAAATATTGGCAAAGGTTTCGCTATCCCGTATATAGGCATCGGAAGGCGTGATGACCATGATCCCGTCGCCGTATTTTTTCATGATTTCAATCGCCGCATACCCGATACAGGGCGCGGTATTCCGTGCGGCCGATTCAACGAGCACGTGATCGGGCTTGATCCGCTTATCGATGATCTGCATCAATTTATTTTTTTGCAGAGCATTCGTAACAACAAAAATATCCTTATATGTTGCAACACGCGACAATCTTTCGATCGCCTCGTTGACCATAAAGTTATTTCCGCTTAAATTCAATAGCTGTTTTGGTGTTTCTTTTCTGGAAAGCGGCCAGAAACGCGTGCCGCCCCCGCCCGCCATGATAACGCCGTACGTTTTCATTCAGTCTCTCCTTCCGAACACGTTGCCGCCAAGACTTGCCTCATTTTGTTACGGAATATCTCTTGTGTGAAAAATGTCTTGACGCGTTCTTTTCCCTCGCGCCCGAATTTTAAGCAAAGATCAGCGTCTTCCGATAATTTTACCATAGCTTGCGCATATTGCTCAACATTGCCGTTTTCCGCTTCAATACCCGTAACGCCGTTTAACGAAACATAGTTGACGCCGCTACCCTCTATGGTAAACGTAACGGCAGGCTTTTCATAATACATTCCCTCTGCCAGCGCAATGCCGAACGCCTCGTTTTTTGTAATCGAAGGGAAACAGAAAAGATCGCATGCAAGCAAATATGCGCGTAGCGTTTCGTGATCGATCTTGCCTAAAAAAATCACTTTCTTGTCATGCTCGGCAAGACGCTTTAAGGAAGGCGTCAAAGGTCCCTCGCCCGCAATAAAAATACGGAAGCGGTCGTCAAGCAAACGGCTTGCCCGTATTAAATATTCCGTTCCTTTATAAGGCACATGCCGCCCGACGGCAAGGCAAACGGTTTTTCCTTCGTTCTCTTTTCGGATACTTTCTGCCGCGCGCGTAATATTTTCGTCTATATTCAAATGGCGGTCGTTTACGCAACACGACACGACCTCGCACTTGGATCGGTAAGCACGCAAAAATTTGCTTCCTTCGATATAATTCGGGCTGGTCGCTAAAACACGATCGGCTTTATTTAACAACTTACGCGTTTGTTTTGCGAAAAATTTCCCTAAGATCTTTTGTTTGGTTATATCCAGATGCCAATACAATATCAGTTTCACGTTTCGGTGTTTTTTCAGTGCTTTAAGCAAATAACGCGCAGCAAACGGATTGGGATAATGAAAAATCACAACTTCCGGCTGAAAATCCGCAAATACTCTTTTCAGTAATTTGTAATAAGAAAACGAAAGCGATTGGGAAGAAATTTTTGCAAAACAACCCGCACGGATTACTTCGATTCCGTCTATCAAATCGGTTTTGTCGCCTTTTTCGTGATTAAAACAAAAAACTTTTACTTCGTTATCCGAGCGCAACGCATCGGTGCAATCCTGAGCGACTTGTTCGATCCCGCCGATTTGCGGATAATAGTAATTCGATATCTGTAATATTCTCATAATGTATGAAAATGAATGTTCCTTCTTTTTGTAAATTTAGTTTCCCGATACGATAGGTTTCCACCATGCCTCGTTTTCAAGATACCATTTGATCGTCTTTTTGATGCCGTCCGCAAATTTTGTTTCAGGTAGCCAGCCGAGTTCGTTGTGAATTTTTGTCGGATCGATCGCATAACGCATATCGTGCCCCTTTCTGTCGGCGACGAACGAAATCAGACCTTCGGGTTTTCCCAATTCCTTGCAGATCAGTTTCACGATATCGATATTCTTCATTTCGTTATGCCCGCCGACGTTATAAACCTCGCCGACGCGCCCTTTATGAATTATGAGATCGATCGCTTTACAATGATCTTCCACATACAACCAGTCGCGCACGTTTTCCCCTTTGCCGTAAACGGGCAACGGCTTATCGCTGAGCGCGTTGGCAATCATAAGCGGAATGAGTTTCTCGGGGAAATGATAAGGTCCGTAATTGTTGGAACAGCGCGAGATCGTAACGGGCAAGCCAAACGTTCTGTAATATGAAAGCGCAAGCAGATCCGCCGCCGCTTTGGAACTGCTGTAAGGACTGCTCGTATGCAACGGCGTCTCTTCCGTAAAAAACAAATCGGGGCAGTCGAGCGGAAGATCGCCGTACACTTCGTCGGTTGAAACCTGATGAAAGCGTTCGGCTTTATATTTCCTGCAAGCATCCATCAGAACCGACGTGCCGATTATGTTCGTTTGCAGAAAGACTTCGGGGTTTTCGATACTTCTGTCCACATGGCTTTCTGCCGCAAAGTTCACGACGACGTCGGGTTTTTCTTCTTCAAACAGTGCAAAAACCCCCGCTCTATCGCATATATCCAACTTAACAAAACGGAAATTGGGGTTGCCCGTTACGCTTTCGAGTGTAGAAAGATTGCCTGCATAAGTGAGCTTGTCCACACATACGATACGGTACTGCGGATCTTTCCGCAACATATGAAATATAAAATTGCTTCCGATAAAACCGGCGCCGCCTGTTACGATAATCGTCATCGGCAAACCTCGAAACGTTTGTCTCTATTATAACATTATGCCTTGCAAAAAGCAACTATCGCGCTTAATTTGTCATAAAAAAAGCATAACATTTTAACTTTTTTACAACAAAACCGTTTTTCATAAAGAAAAAAGACTTGTATGAAACAAGTCTTTCGGCAATCTTTCAAAAAAAAATATACAATCACTCCGTCAATGCGCGGATAAAGTCATCGAGCGACAGCACGCCCTTGGAAAGCATAAACAGGCGGTCGTTATAATCGTCGACCGTACACGCGGCGCAGTTGACCATGAGCTGCAACATTTTGGGTGAGATCAGACTCGCGCGGAAACTCGAAGTCTGACGGAACGAAACCTCGCCGTCCGTAAGATCGTAATCGAAACTGCCGTCCGCAAGTTTATAATTGATCTGCGACGTTGCGATCGCCCCCTCGACGCGCGTTTCCTTGGGAAACTTGAAAGGCAGAAAGGAAATGAGCCGCACGAGTTGCCGATCGTCGTCGATCATCACCGTGAAATCCATGGGCAGATCGTCGCCCTGCACCGAAAAATCCACGCGCAGTTTTTCGTCATCCTGATCGTACTTCCAGTCCATGCCGTCGAGCGCGTTCAAAAGCGTCTGAAATGCCGAACGGGCGTTTTTCGATTTTTTAGCGTCGTCCATGATGTCCCCCTCACTTGATAAATTTGACGATCTCGTCGAACGTCATGTCGTTTTCCGCCACGGCAAGAAATTTGTCGTTATATTCGTCGATCGTGCCGCACGATACATAGAGCATATATTTGAGCAGTTCCCGATCAATGATGCACTCGCTGAAATTCGACGTTAAACGGAACAGGATCTTCCCCGACGGATAATCGTAATCGAAGCTGCCGTCGACCAGCCCGTAATTGGCAAGCGTCACCGCGATCGCCATCGGCGTACGGCGGTCTTCGGGAACGTCGAAGGGCATGGGCGACGTCAGAATGACAAGCTGACGGTCCGCGTCCGTTTCCATGCGAATGGGCATCGACAGATCGTCGCCCCGCGCCGAACATAGAATACTCAAATTCTCTTCGTCTTTATCGTAACGCCATTCGTTTTCGTCGAGCATCTCGCACAGCGACTTATAAGTCGCCTCGGCGCGTTTTCTCTCTTTTTCGTCCGCCATGATATACCTCTCTTATATTCGAAGATGACCCGCTTAAAAGCCCAGTCTGGATTTTTTCTTTTCGCTGAACGCAAATTCCTTATCGACCGTCGACCGCTCGAAGTCGTCCTTCGTGATCTTCACGTCCTTTTCTTTGGCAAGCTGGCAACGCATTGCCGCCTTCGCCCAGGTGCGCTCGAACAGATTGCGCACGAACCGCGCGTTAGCAAATTCTTTGGAAGAGACGACCTCTTCGGGAATGCCGTCGAAGTAGGCGCGCACGGCGTGTTCTACGCTCTTATCGTATTTGAATTTGTTGTTGAGCATGGAAAGGTAGATTTCGCTCAGTTGCTCGCGCGTGAAGTTAGGGAACTCGATAGCATACGGCATGCGGCTTTTCAGCCCGAGGTTGCCTTCCATGAGCGTTTCCATATCGTCGGAATACCCTGCCATGATGACGACGAAATCCGAGCGGTGGTTTTCCATTTCGGCAATGAGCGTATCGAGCGCCTCTCTGCCGTAATCGCGGCTGTCGCGGTCGCCGCGGAATAGCGAATACGCCTCGTCGATAAAGAGCACCGACCCGTAGGCGTCGCGGCAGATACTCGCCGTTTTGGGCGCCGTTTCCCCGATATAGCGCCCGCAGAAGTCGCGCCCCGCGTACTCATAAAAATTGCCCACGCGCAATACGCCGCGTTCTTTTAAGATCTTGCCGATGATGCGCGCAACCGTCGTTTTCCCCGTGCCGGGATTGCCTAAAAAGCGCATATGGATGCACGGGCGTTCCTCTTTGCTTTTGAGCGCAAGCTCGATTTGCGCGATAATCTCTTCGATCCGCTCTTTTATTTTTTCGCTCCCGACCAAACTGTCGAGCATTTTCGTGCCGCTCAGTTCGTCGCCGCCGCCCGCAACGAGCGTTTTTGCGTCTTTTTTCCAAATAACGGCGTCGCCGCTCTTGCTGCGCGCATTTGTCAGATGTTTGCGGTATAAAAGTTCGCGAATGACCTTTTGCACGGTGTTCAGCCCGTAAAATTTGCCGTCGCTCTTCTCTTCGGAAATGCGCAGGTGGAAATATTCCCAGGCGTTGTCTTTTACCTTAAAGCCGTAAGATGCGATACGGTCTTGCGCGTAACGCTGAATTTCTTCCTTGGTCATGGGCGGGAAGGTAACGGGGCGCACGCTGATGAGATCGAACAGCGAACAGCGGATCGCTTCGAGCACGTCCTTTTCCACGAAGGGAATGCGGAACACGACGATGAATTTATTCATCGCCCCCTCGACCGCGCGCAAAAACTCTTTGAAATAGCGGTTCTCGGTATCGTTCATCCACTCGCTGATATCGACGCACAGCACATTGATCATAGTGCGGCTGCCGTTGCGGACGATGCGCAACACGTCGTCGAAGGGTTCCATGCTGTCTTTGACGGGCGGAAGCGTTTCTTCGTAGACCTTCGGGCGCGTTTGCGAGCGCACGACGGGCAACGCCTGCCCTTCCCCGTGCGAAACGGGGCGCGCCAGAGAGAGCGCCGCAACCAGATCGCTCAGGGCGTTCAGATAGGTCGAAAGACCGAACCCGTCGTTGATCGCAAAGAGATAGCTCTGATAGGTGAACACGTCGTAACAGCCGCTGCGGATGATTTCGGGCGCGACGTCGCAGATTTCCTGCGCGAGTAACTTGAATTCGTCCGCGCCGATCAGCGCGCCGATCTGCCCCATCACCGTTTCCCGATCGGGAAGAGAAATATCCTTTTCCTTGTATTCGAACGTAATGCCCGGCTCGCCGTCCTCGTCGTCCTCTTCGTCGTCCCCGTCGTCCGCCTCGGCGGCGGCAAGCTCTTCCTTGGCGTCGTTTCCCTGCGTGATCGTCGTAACGACGACCTTGTTCACGTCCTCGCCCTGATATCGGCCGGCAAGCAACCCGAGAATGTGCTTTTGTTTTTCCTCTGCGTCGCCCTCGAAGTCGACCATGCAGCTTGTGAACGAATCGCTTGCGGCGGCAAGTCCCTCGTCTTTCAGCGCGCCTGCGAGAAAGTCGGCGGGCAGTACGTCGTCGTCTTTATGCGACAAAATCCAGTCGCTGTCGAATTCGATTACGATTCTTGTCATAGGTTTATCCTTTCTTCCTTTCCCTCTTATTTTATCATACTTTCTTGCGTAATGCAATAGCACAAAGGCAATTTATTTCACAGAATTTTCAACATATTTTTATTGAATTTCTTGCACGATGTCATAATAATATGGTAAAATAATCAAAACAAACGATCTACGGAGGGAGTCCATGAAAAAAAGAGGTCTGTTTGCCGCGCTTATTCTGCTTATCTGCGTTATCTGCGCGTTTTCGGGCTGCGCAATGGGGAAATATATCGTCGACGTTTCTTATGAAACCGTCGACAACGGCACGATTGCCGTTTACACTTATTCCGATGGTTCGACTTCGCAACACCTCATCGAACGCGGACGCGACGGGTTGGACGGCAAGGACGGACAGAGCGTCACGGCGCAGTCGGTTTACGAGCAATGGCTCGAAAAAAACGGGCTGACCGATACGACCGAAAACTATAACGCCTTTCTCACCTCGCTCGGGCTGGATCTTTCGGCAGACAACTCGCAAGCCGTGCAAAGCTCTCTGCACTCGGTCGCCACGCTCTACTGCGAATATATTTACAGCAAAACCACGGGCTATTATCCTTCGGGAAGAAAACAGTATGCTGCCGCCATGAGCATCGGCACGGCGTTTATCTACGAGATCGAAGAATCGAAGAGCGGTTACACCTACCTCGTCACGAACGCGCACGTTGTCTATTGCAGCAATGCCGACAAAACCGCGAACGGCAACAGTTATTACCCCAAGAACATTCATTGTTTCCTCTACGGCAGTTTCGATCACGAAACCGCATACCGTTCGTCGGGGCAGGTCGATCCGACTTACAACTACGTTATCCCGCAATACAGCTCTTACGCCGTGCAGTGCGAGCTTGTGGGCGAGTGCCTGAGTGCCGATCTTGCCGTCGTGCGGGCAAAGACCGCCGATCTCAAAGCCATCAACCCCGATATCGAAGAAGTGACGCTTGCCGATACCTACTACGCAGGGCAAAGCGTTTACACCGTGGGCAACACCGAGGCGCACGGCTTTTCCGCCACGCAGGGCATCATCTCGGTCGATAACGAGGACATCACCCTTGCGATCGATAATACCAACCGTACTTACCGTTCGCTGCGGTTCGACGGATTTATTTACGAAGGCAATTCGGGCGGCGCCCTCTTCAACGCACGCGGGCAGGTCGTGGGCGTCGTGAACGCGGGCGACGCCACGTTCAGCAACATGAATTACGCCATTCCGCTCGAAATCTTCCGCGCCGTCGTGCCCAACCTCATCGACAATTTCAACGGATCCGCCCCCTCTTCCGTTACGACCTCGACGTTAGGCGTTACTGTCAATTTGGAAAACGCGCGTTATATTTACGACGCGGCGGCGGGTTACGGCAAGATCCATGAGAACGTAATCGTGAAATCGGTTTCGCAAGGCTCGCTCGCCGAGCGCATGGGCGTTGCGGCAAACGACCGCCTCACCGCATTGATCATTGACGGCACGCGGCACGAAATCTGCCGTTCGTTCGCCATTTCCGACGCTATGTACTGCCTGCGCGACGGCAGCACGCTTCAAGTCGAAGTCATTCGCAACGAAACGACGCAAACCTTGCAATGCACTGTTTCCGCCGCCGACCTCAGCGCCGTGGCGTAATGCAAGACACCTTGACCGACTTCACGCCGACAAAAGGCGAAAATCCCCGTCCGAAAAAGGACGGGGATTTTTTCATCTCTTTTCCCGAACGGTTCCCGCGCGGTAGGCATCGAGCAGAGCGCTTAGTTCGGCGATATTCTCTGCCATGCGCCTGCCGTTGTCGGTGTCACGGATCAGCAGTCGCCTGTCGGAAAGCTGCACGACCTCGGTCACGGAATGAATGTCGCTCTCGTTTTTGATCGCCTCTTCCGCCGAGCGGAAGGGATCATACGCAACGAGCCGCATACCGTAGGAATTATACACGAGCGTATAGCCCGCAATGCCCGTTTCGCGCTGATACGGGCGCGACATGCCCCCGTCGATCATGAGCAGTTTGCCGCCGCACCGCACGGGTTTTTCGCCGTTTTTGAGGTGCACGGGCATATGCCCGTTGATGATGTGCGTCATCGGCGACAAGGGGTCGAGCCCGAATTCTTTCAGGATCGCGTTCACGGTTTTTTCGTCGTCGAGATAACGGTAATAGGCGTTTTTTTCCTCGGCGCAGCAGGCGCTGTCGTCGACGAAATAGCGCTCGAACGTCGTCATTTTTTCCTTGCCGTAGAGCGGTGAATTTACGTTCGCCCACAGGAACCACATGGCGTCCTGCCCCTCTTCGCGTTCGTTGCCGTCGGGCGAGAAATAGCCTTTGCGCACGAGAGCGTCGAGCCGATCGAAGAGCGCTTTGCCGCAATAATCCCCGCCGCCGATATGCACCTTCTTAAACGACCCGTCCTCGCAAAGCGGAACGCAGCCGTGATAGAGCAGATTGCCGTTGAACGTGCGGTACATGCCGCCGCGCATGAACAGATCGTGCGCGTGCCGTTGCAGCTTTTCGCTACCGAGAAAGCAGGCGCGCAGCTTTTCCATGACGAGCGCCTCGCCCGCGGACAGCGCGTAAGGATCGTTCTCATCGATCGTGGGAAAATGACTGTCGCGCAGCGGATACACCGTGCCGTCGATCGTCACCGTGCCCCGCGCTTTGTCGATCTTATCGAGCAGCAGCCTGCCCTGCATGCCGTATTCGGGGTGGCGGGAAATGAGCTGTCCTTCGAGCTTGAACAAAATCACGGTGATCGCCTTATGGATCTTGCGGTCCATGTCGCCGTCGTACGGGTCGTAACCCTGCGATCCGTTGATCGCAAAGCAGGCGCACGAATCGCCCTCGTAGGCATCGAGCGCAAAACGGGCAAGCGGCAACAAATTGATGCCGTAACCGCTTTCGAGCGTGTTGAAGTTGCCGTATTTAACCGAAATACGCACGACCGAGGCGATACAGGCAAGCGAACCGCTCGCCGCGCCCATCCAGCTGATATCGTGGTTGCCCCACACAAAATCGACGTTGGGATAGTCCGCAAGCGTATCGAGAATGACGTGCGCGCCCGGTCCGCGGTCGTAAAGATCGCCCAGAATATGAATACGGTCTACGGCGAGCCGCTGAATGACGTTGCAAAAGGCGATCACAAAGTGTTTGGCGCGTTTCGTGGCGATGATCGCGCTGATGATGCCGTTATAATACGCCTCTTTGTCCTGCACCTCTTCCTTCTCGCTCAAAAGCTCTTCGATGACGTAAGCATAGTCTTTCGGCAACATTTTGCGCACGCGCGAACGGGTGTATTTCGACGCGATGCGGCGGTTGACGCGCACCAAGCGGTAAATGGTGGTCACATACCAGTCGTCGAGTTCCTCGCCCGTCGCGGTAAGACAAGAGAGCTTCTGCTCGGGGTAATAGATGAGCGTGGCAAGTTCCTTTTTTTCTTTACGCGAGAGCGTGCTCTTGAATTCTTCTTCGATCTTCTTGGCGATCGACCCCGATCCGTTTTTGAGAATGTGCAAAAAGGGTTCGGATTCGCCGTGCACGTCGGTGATAAAATGTTCCGTTCCCTTGGGCAGATTGAGTATGGACGACAGGTTAATGATCTCGCGCGCCGCATCGTTCGCCGTGGGGAACTGCTCGGAAAGCCGTTCGAGGTATTTTATTTCGGGTCGGGTATGTATCATAATGCTCCGTGAAGATTTTATCGCAGCGGAATGCTCGGGCAGGCGTTTAAGGAAAGCGGTGAAAAGTTGCCCGCGCGGTATTGAATAAGCCCCTCGCAGGCGATCATGGCGGCGTTATCGGTGCAACGGTGTTTTGCGGGCAGAACGAGTTTTAACCCCGCTTTTTCGCAAGCAAGCGCCAGCTTTTCGCGCAGATAGCCGTTCGCCACCACGCCGCCGCCCGCCGTTACGACGTTTACACCCTTTTCGCGCGCGCCTTCGACGGCTTTGCGCGCCAGAATATCGAGTGCGGCATGCTGAAACGACGCGGCAAGATCCGCACGATTCCATTCCTCGCCCTTCTGTTCTTTGGTGTGCACATAATTTATGACGGCGGTTTTCAAACCGCTGTACGAAAAATCGTAGCCGCCCGCCCCTTTCAGCATGACGGGCAACCCAATCACGGGCTGCCCTTCGCGCGCAAGTTTTTCGACGTGCGGCCCGCCGGGATACGGCAGCGATAAAACGCGTGCAACCTTATCGAACGCCTCGCCCACGGCGTCGTCGCGCGTGCCGCCGAGCACTTCGTATTCGGTTTCGTTCTTGCAATATAAAATCGCCGTATGTCCGCCGCTCGCCAACAACGAAAGAAAGGGCGGCGCAAGCGCGTCGTCCTCCAAATAGCAAGCGGCAAGGTGTCCGCGAATATGGTTTACGCCGATGAGCGGAATATTCAGCCCGTAGGCAAGTCCCTTGGCAAAGGATAGCCCGACGAGAAGCGCGCCCAAAAGCCCCGCGCCGTAGGTAACGGCAACGGCGGAAAGTTCCTCTTTTTTGACGCCCGCCCGATCGAGCGCGCGCTGCACGACAAGATCGACCGCATCGGTATGGGCGCGCGAGGCAAGCTCGGGCACGACGCCGCCGAACTGCGCCTGCAACGTCGCCGAAGATATGATTTCGTCGGATAAAAGCCGTCTGCCGCGTATCACCGCGGCAGCCGTTTCGTCACACGAAGATTCGATTCCTAAAATAAGAGGTTCCATAAAGTTCAAAAACGTTTACGATTTTTTGAGATAGTCGATGATGAAGCCCTGCAAGTCGCCGTCCATGACCGCCTGCACATCGCCCACTTCGTAACCCGTGCGGTGGTCTTTTACAAGCGTATACGGGCAGAATACATACGAACGGATTTGCGAACCCCATTCGATCTTTTTGATTTCGCCCTTTAACGCCGCCTCGTCGGCAAGGCGCTGCTCGATCTGCTTTTCAAGCAGTTTGGAACGCAGATATTTGAACGCCATTTCCTTATTCTGCAACTGCGAACGCTCGTTCTGGCAGGTAACGACGATGCCCGTGGGAAAATGCGTGATGCGGATCGCCGTTTCGGTTTTATTGACTTTCTGTCCGCCCGCGCCCGACGAACGGTATACGTCGATGCGGATATCCTCGTCTTTGATTTCGATTTCATCGTCGTCGCCTGCTTCGGGCATGACTTCGAGGGAAGCAAACGAAGTTTGGCGACGCTTGTTGGCGTCGAACGGCGAAATGCGCACAAGGCGGTGTACGCCGATTTCGGCTTTTAAGTAACCGTAAGCGTTTTCACCCTCGATCTTGAAATCGACCGATTTTAATCCCGCGCTGTCGCCCGCAAGACGGTCGATTTCGGTCACTTTGAACCCATTCTGTTCGGCGTAACGGCAATACATACGGTAGAGCATCTGGCACCAGTCGCACGCCTCGGTGCCGCCCGCGCCCGCGTGAAGCGCCAAAAGCGCATTGGAATTATCGTATTTTCCGCGCAAAAGCGCGCGAATACGCATTTCTTCGATGTCCTTTTCCGCCGCCGCCATCATTTTTTCCAACTCGGGCACGAGGTCCTCTTCTTCGGTTTCCTCGATGAGATCGACAATCTCGCTCGCATCGTCGAGCGCTTTGCGCCCCTTGCCGTACGAACCGATCTTGCCCTCGATCGCGGAAATTTCGCGCCCGATCTTAGTCGAGCGTTCGAGATCCTGCCACACTTCGGGCTTTTCCTGCTCGGCTTTCAGTTCGGATAAACGCGCGGAAATATTGTCGATATCAAGCGCATATTTCGCCTCGCCGAGCGTTTCTTCCAACGCCTTGATTTTTAATCTGTAATCGTCTGCTTTGAACATAATTTCACAATTTTTTTGTTTAACGCACAACCATTCTGCCGAGCGGGACCCTGCGAGGCTGACGTCGGAAAGCAAAGCTTTCCCGACCTCGGCAGTAATGGAATTTCTTTTCATCACGATACGCCTTCCACGATTTCGCGTAATCGCGCAAGCGATAAGCGTAAATCGCCGTTCTGCGTAGCGGAACAAAGGCGCAGAGAAAAGAAATTCATTAGAAGGGTTTTCCACAGCATTTTTTATACTTCAAGCCGCTGCCGCAGGGGCAAGGATCGTTCGGCCCCGGTTTCTTGCTCTTTTTCACGGTCGCGGGGTTATACGCTGTGTCACCGCTCGTCTTTAAGCTGTCGACGTCCACTTCCTTGGGCACGTCGGCATTTTCGACCTGCGCTTGCACTTCGCCGCCCGAAGGCTCTTTTTCCTCTTTCGCGGGGGCGGGCGTTTCGCTTTGCTGTGCCCCTTCCTGCACTGTCTGACGGGCGCGCGGTCCCGTGGGGAAGATGCGCTGCACCTGACGGGGTTCGGCTTTGATCTGGCACTTCAAAAGCAAGCGGATCGTGCGTTCCTGAATAAGTTCGATCATCTCGTCGAACATCGCAAACCCCTCTTGCTTATACGCGATAACGGGGTCGGTCTGTCCGCCGTAGGCGCGCAGACGAATCCCTTTACGCAACTGATCCATCGCGTCGATGTGGTCGATCCAGTAATTATTGACGTGCGACAAGAGAATATCGCGTTCGATTTTGCCGAAATCCAGCCCCGGAATTTCTTCCTGTACGCGGGCGATCTTCTCTTCGTAGCAGGCAATCGTTTTATCGGTGATTTTTTTGAGTGCCGTTTCGTATTCCCACTTTTCGAGCTTTTCGCGCGTGACGAAAGCCGAACCTTCGGGAATGAGGTGGCGTTCGAGCGCGGCGTTCAAATCGTCCTCGTTCCACTTTTCGGGCGCGTCGTCGACGTTCACGGCGGCTTTCACGACCCCCGCCACAAAGTCGGGAATATACTTCAACACCTGATCGTGCACGCTCTCGCCGCGAATGACCTTCATGCGTTCGGCGTACATAATGGTGCGCTGCGTGTTCATAACGTCGTCATACTGCAACACGTTTTTACGGATACCGAAGTTTCTGCCCTCGATCTGTTTCTGCGCGTATTCCACAAGGTTGGTGAGCATCTTCGATTCGAGGCATTCCTCTTCGCCAAGCCCCGCCATCGCCCATTTTTTCATACGCTCGCCGCCGAACCGCACCATCAGATCGTCCTCGACGGAAAGGAAGAAGATCGACGTACCCACGTCGCCCTGACGGCCGGCACGGCCGCGCAACTGGTTATCGATACGGCGCGATTCGTGCCGTTCGGTGCCGATGATGCAAAGTCCGCCCGCCTCGATGACGCGCTTTTTCTCTTCGTCGGTCTTTTCCTTGAACGACTTATAAAGCACGTTATATCGGTCGCGGAGCTTCAGCGTTTCCTCGTCGGCTTCGGCATAGCTCGTAGCAAGCTCGATCTGCTCGTGTTCGACGCCCTCTTCGCGCAAACGTTTTTTGGCAAGATATTCCGCATTGCCGCCCAAAAGGATATCGGTACCGCGGCCCGCCATGTTGGTGGCGATCGTCACCGCGCCGAATCTGCCCGCCTGCGCAACGATTTCCGCCTCGCGTTCGTGGTTCTTCGCGTTGAGAATGTTATGCTGCACGCCGTTGCGGATGAGAAGGCGCGAAAGTTCTTCCGATTTATCGACCGATACCGTACCCACGAGAATGGGCTGTCCTTTTTCGTGACGTTCGACAATCTCGCGCACGATCGCCTTTTTCTTTGCCTCTTCGGAAGCGTAAATGCGGTCGCGCATGTCGTCGCGCTGCACGGGCAGGTTGGTGGGGATTTCCACAACGTCGAGCGAATAGATCGTGCGGAATTCGCCCTCTTCGGTCTTTGCCGTACCCGTCATGCCCGAAAGTTTTTTATAAAGACGGAAATAATTCTGGAAGGTGATCGTCGCGTAGGTCTTGTTCTCTTCGCGCACTTTAACGCCTTCCTTCGCCTCGATCGCCTGATGCAGGCCGTCGGAATAGCGGCGCCCGATCATAAGACGGCCCGTAAATTCGTCGACGATGACGATCTCGCCGTCGTTGATGATATATTCCTCGTTGAGCGCAAACAGGTGGTGCGCTTTGAGCGCCTGCTGAATGTGGTGGTTGAGCGAAGCGTGGGCAACGTCGGCAATGTTCTCGACGCCGAAGAATTTTTCGGCTTTTTCCGCGCCGTATTCGGTGAGTTCGACCTGTTTGTCGCGGCGTTCGATGACAAAGTCCCAGTTAAGCTCTTCGGCTTTGGCGATCTTCTGCGCGCTCGAATCGCCCTTCTTCTTTTTGCGGCTGTTCTCTTCGGCGTCTTTGAGGTCGTCGTCGAATCCGCCTTTGAGGGTGCGGACGAATTTATCGACGCGCACATAAAGATCGGACGACTGGTTGCCCCTGCCCGAAATGATGAGCGGCGTTCTCGCTTCGTCGATGAGAATGGAGTCGACCTCGTCGACGATGGCAAAATTCAGCTCGCGCTGTACCATGCGCGAAAGCTCGGATTTGAGGTTGTCGCGCAGGTAATCGAACCCGAACTCGTTGTTCGTGCCGTAAACGATGTCGCTTGCGTAAGCTGCGCGCTTGTCCTCGTCTTCCATGCCGGGAACGACGACGCCGACCGTCAACCCCATGAACTTATGCACCTTGCCCATCCATTCCGCGTCGCGGCGGGCAAGATAATCGTTTACGGTGACGACGTGCACGCCCTTGCCCGAAAGCGCTTCGAGATAGCTCGGCAGGGTTGCGACGAGCGTTTTTCCTTCACCCGTCTTCATTTCGGCGATGCGCCCCTGAAAGAGGCAGATGCCGCCGACGATCTGCACATGGAAGTGCCGCATGCCGAGCACGCGCCCGCTCGCTTCGCGCAGGGCGGCAAAGGCGTCGTACAAAATATCGTCGAGCGTTTCGCCGTTTTTAAGACGGTCTTTCAGTATTCCCGTCTGCGCTTTGAGTTCGGCGTCGGTCATGGCGGAATATTTGGGCGCGAGCGCCTCCACCTTGTCCGCCATTTTATTGAGCTTTTTCAAACTCCTGCGGCTGTCGCCGTTTTTCAGATAACTGATCAGTCCCATTTTTCACTCCGCAAATCCGTTAACCGGTTACTTTCTTTTCCGCTTTTTTCAAAGCATATAACATACCTTATTATTGTACATTATTTTTGAGAAAAATCAAAGTAATTTTGGGCGGAATTTGTAATTTTGGCAATTTTTATTTCCCGTCTGCTTGATTTTTCGCCGTTTGCATGCGCGACGCCTCGCTGAACAGCTCTTCCGCGATCGTTTCGAGGTGTGCGGTATACGCGCGCGCCGCGCCCGCACGGAGCAACGAATTGAACTGTTCGGCGTTTTCCACGCCCGAAACGTCGACGCGCAAGCCTCCGCCGCCCTCGATCGCCGCCGCAAGATGCGCAAGCTCGCCGCGCACGCAAACGCCGTCCGCCTTCGCCTCGCGCGCCGCCCTCACGCCGAGCGCCACCTCTTCGCGCGTGAGCGAACGGTCTTCGAGCGAGACGGTGAGCACGCGCTTTTTCGCCGCTTTACGCACCTTTTTAATTTCTTTTTTGAGATAATTGAAGTCGCCGAGCGCAAGGTGCGAATAACACAATACCATACGGATCTCGCCCGCACCGCACGCAAACGCCTTCTTCGCCTCGATTTTTTTAACGGCGGGCAGACTCTCGCCCGTGCCGCCCGTAAGGCAGATGACGCCTACGCCGCTGTCCTCTAAAATCCTGCGGCAGAGCGCGGTATTGACGGGCGAAACCGCCACCGCGCTCGCGCGATACTTTTTGGCAAGCGCACAGGCGCGCGCCAACGCCGAACGGTCGGTTTCGCGGCGCGATGCGTCGATCACCGACTTTTGCAAGCGGATCGCAATTTCATTTTCGCGGCGGGTACGTTTGAATTCTTCGAACTGCGCCGCCTCGTCGGGCGTGATCGTAATTTCGGGCAATATAGCTTGATTTTCCATACCCGTGATTTTTCCCGAAAATGAGCGCGAATATGCCGAAAAGTTATAATTTATGACAAACCTTTGCGTATTATAATGCGGGGTATGAATATGCTTTCCGTTCAAGGACAGGGATTGATTTTTACCGTTATTATTTTTTTATGCTGCGTCATCGTCGTGCACGCCTTTGTGCTCGCAAAAATCGGCTACCGTACGCTGCACAAAAAGTTGCCGCCCGAGCAGCCGCCCAAAGAGCCGAAAAAATCCGACCCCGTTTATTACATCGTGGAAAAAAAGAAAAAACGCGTGAAGTCGGAATACACCGCCCCACGCGAAATCAAATTCAAATAAGAGATTCCTCGACAGGCTCGGAATGACAGTTTCGCAAACCCTGCACGTCATTCGCAAAACCCGTCCGCGCCGTCGAAAAACCCGTCCGCGCCGTCATGTTGAACAAAGTCGTAACTGCACCGTGCCGTCATGTTGAGCAACCTCGAAACACCGCCTCACCGTCATGTTGAGCGAAGCCGAAACATCTCGGCAACGTGATATTTATTCCAATCGAAACCTCAGTCCTCGTATCGCTCCACGTTCGAGCCGGAATCCCACAGGCGTTCGAGGTAATAAAAGAGCCGCGATTCTTCGTTGAAAATATGAACGACGACGTCGCCGAAATCGAGCACACCCCAACGCCCTTCGCGCAAGCCTTCCGAACGCACGGGCGTTATGCCCGCCTTTTTGACTTCCTCTTCCACTGCGTCGCCGAGCGCGCGCACCTGCGTGGTAGATTTGCCGCTCGCAATCACGAAATAACTGCACACGACCGTTTGATCGGCAACATTCAGGATCACGATATCCTGCGCCTTTTTCGCCGACAGCGCTTTGCAACATAATTTGCTCAGTTCGTAACTTTCCATGATTTTTCCTTCCTGATTTTTATAGTATGTCTGAAATAATACCTTACTAAACTTGTGTTATGTTTGCCCGAAAAATACTATATAGTGTGTTTTATGCGTGGCATAATACTATATACACGTTCTAATTTTGCATTTTTACCCATTCATACGCTTCGTTGGTTAGCGGATAGACAGACGCGCCGCTTTTTTCAAGATAAGCGATCTGATGGGCGAGCGCCGCCTTGAAACAGGCATGCAAATCCTCGTAAAACAACGTACGCAGCCGTTCGACTTCGGGAAACGAACGTCCCTCTTCGAGCATGTCGGCAAGGAATACGAGCTTTTCCAAATCGGTCATATTCGCCCTTCCGCTCGTATGAAACGCAATGGCGTTAAGCACGTCGGAATCGGTTATACCGAATACTTTTTCCGCAAGATACGCCCCCGTATACTGATGCAGAACGGGCGCAGGCACGTTTTCGGGCGGCGTAAACTCTTTGAGCAGCGGCGAGGTAAGCGGAACGTATTTTCCGCAGTCGTGCAACGCGCAGGCAAGAATGACCTTCTCTTCCGCAAGATGCAGACTGCGCGCACGGCGCGCCGCCATGAGCGCAACACGCAAACTGTGTTCGCGCCGCTCGCTCTTTTCGAGCGCCAGCGCGGGCGCGATTGCGCAATTAGAATACAGCTTGTGCTCTTTGATATAATCGTAAACCCCTTTATCGAGGGCGGGCGGCTCTTTGCCGAACGCAAGCAACACGCGCAGATCGGTAGAGGAAACGCGTTCGCCGCAAAAGGGAATTTCGATATAATCTTTTTGAAAGCGCGCGCGGAAAGCACCGTGTAAGGCGGATACCCCTTCCGCCCCCCTCGAGAAGGCGGCAAGCGTCGCGCACGAAAGAATATCGTCGGGATTTTTCCAGCTGAAAAAATCCCCGAGCATATCGGCGCCGACAAGGAAATACCGCTCGGCATCGGGATAGCGCGCCGCAAAGACGCGGCAGGTAAGATAGGTGTAACTCGTTCCCCCGCTCGCAAGTTCGCAGCCGTCGACTTCGACGTACGGCAAAGAAGAAAACGCAAGGCGACACATTTCAAAGCGCGCCGCGCCGTTCGCATACGCCCCGCCGTGCTTGTGCGGCGCAAGATGCGACGGCACGACAAAAACCTTGTCGAGCGCCAGACTTTCCGCCGCGGCGCGCACCGCCGCAACATGTTCGTTGTGTACGGGATCGAACGATCCGCCGAAAATAGCGATCTTCATGATAACCCATTCATTATAATATATTTTTTCCCGCTTTGCAAGTTTAATTTGCGCTTTACACGTCAAAAATATGATCTGTGAAAAGATTTGATTTGCCTTTGATACTCGATACCTGTTTTTATGCGCTTGCCGCGGGCTTTTTAAGTTTGGGGATCATGCGCTATTTCCGCGTGCCCCTGATCCTGAGCGTGTTCTGCGCTCTGCTCTTCGCGCTTGCCGCCGCCGCGCTCTGCTTTTTGGCCGGATACCTTTCGCACCGCCGCCGCACGGTCACAAAAAAGGAACGCGCCGAAAAGGACGCGCTCATGCTGCACCTCGCACTCGAAAAATCCGAACGCGTGCGTGCGTTGCTGTTGCAGGCATGCCTTGCCGACGGAAAAGACGCCTCACTGCAAGGCGACGCCCTGACGGCGGACGGCGCGCCCCTCATCCCCCTCTTCTGTCTTGAACCGGTATCCGCCGACGCTGCGGCGCTTCTTCTGCGCGAATACGGCGAACAGCCCTTTTGCATCGCCTGCAACGCCCTGACCGCCGAGGCGGAAAAGTTACTGCTCTCGTTCGGGAAGTCCGCTTTGCGGGGAGATGAAGTCTTTTCCCTGCTCAAAAGAACAAATACCTATCCCGAAAAACTCATCTGTTCGGAAATCCCCCGCAAAACGGTGAAAACCAAGTTCCGCGCCGCGTTTTCCAAAAAGAACGCCCGCCCGTTTTTTGCGGGCGGACTGTTCCTGCTCGTAATGAGTCTTTTTGTACTCTTTCCCGTTTACTACCTCGTAACGGGCGCGTCGCTCATGATCACCGCCGTGCTCGTGCGCGCCGTCGGATACGCTTAAATCAGTTTAACGCGCGCGCCACGGCTTTCTTGTATTCCCGATACAGGGCGGCATAGCGTTCGCGGTCGGGCGAGGGCTTGAACACGCGTTCGGAAACACGCCGCGCCGCAATCCCCTCTTCGTCGGCAAGCCCCAGCGACAGGGCGCAGGCATACGCCGCGCCGAGCGCCGTGCTCTCGCGCAGAACGGGACGGTCGACCGCCGCCCCTAACACGTCGGACTGAAACTGCATTAAAAAATCGTTTGCGGACGCACCGCCGTCGCACCGCACGCAGGCAAGGCATAATCCGCTGTCGCGTTCCATGCAATCGGCAAGTTCCTTTGCGCTGAACGCGATGCTTTCCAACACAGCGCGCGTCATGTGCGCGCGCGTCGTGCCGCGCGTGATCCCGCAGAACAGGGCGCGCGCGTCCGCATCCCAGTGCGGGGCACCCAACCCTGTGAACGCGGGAACGAAATACACGCCGCCGCTGTTTTCCACGCTACGCGCAAGCCGTTCGCTCTCGGCGCTCGATTCGAAAAACCCCAGCCCGTCGCGCAGCCACTGCACGCACGAACCGGCGTTAAACGCACTGCCTTCGAGCGCGTAAGATACCTTTCCGTTGACGGCGCAACCGATCGTCGAGAGCAAGCCCCCTTGCGGGCGGACGCACCGATCCCCCGTATGAAAGAGCAGAAACAAACCCGTTCCGTAAGTAATTTTCCCCTCGCCTGCATGCAGACAGGCTTGTCCGAACAGCGCCGCCTGCTGATCGCCCAGCACGCCCGCAACGGGAAGATCGGCGCCGCTCGTTTTCAGGACGCCGAACCGCGCGTCGCAGGGTTTGGGTTGCGGCAGTATATCGGGGGAAACCGAAAAATAATCGCAAAGATCGTTATCCCAACACAATTTGCGGATATCGAAGAGCATGGTGCGCGATGCGTTGGTGTAATCGGTCGCAAATTCGCCCGTGAATTTATATAACAGGTAACTATCGACCGTGCCCGCGCAAAGCCTGCCCTGTTTGAGCAAACGGCGCGGATGTTCGCAATGATCGAGCAGCCATTTGATCTTACTTGCCGAAAAGTACGCGTCGGGCACCAGCCCCGTAACCGATGTGATTTTCTCGCGCACGTCCCGTTCGATCGCGGCGCAGAACGCGCTTGTGCGGCGACACTGCCAAACGACGGCGGGCGCGGCGGGCTCACCCGTCGTTTTATCCCACAGCACGACGGTTTCGCGCTGGTTGGCGATGCCGATCCCCGCCACGTTTTGGGCGCCTGCATACGAAATGCAGTCGTTGAGCACATAGGCGGCTTTATAATAAATTTCGTTGGCGTCCTGTTCTACCCAGCCGCTTTGCGGAAAACTCTGCGATACCTCTTGCTGCGCGCCGTGCACAAAGAGTTTTTTTTCGGTATCGTACACGAACGCGCGCACGCTCGTGGTGCCCGCGTCGAGCGCGATGACGTATTTTTTATTCACCTTATCCCCCTTTGCGTTTAGCAACCGCGGCCGCCGCCACCGCCGAACCCGCCTCCGCCGAATCCGCCTCCGCCGCCGAATCCTCTGCCGAATCCGCCCGACTTTCCGCCCGAGGACGAAGGACGCGACACGGCGGCATGCGCGAACGAACGCGAGAACCCGCGCGAAAGCGTATTCCACATCATACAGCTTACTATCACGTCGCCCGCCGAATAGTTCATGTAAGAAGGCGCGGGCATATCGAGCCCTTCGAACTTATCCGCCCATTCCTTCGTAACGCCGAGCACCTGCGCATACGGCAGGATACGGTAATAGAGTTCGGGTTGCTCTTTGAGCATAAACGTAATGCGGTCTTTTTCCGCCACACGGATAAATTCGCGGAAACCGAGAATCTCGCCGAGTTGCGCGCTGTATTCCTTCGTACGCGTGAGGAAGGTTCCGCTCACCGCGCCCGTCGCAACGGAAAACAACACGATGAAAAATTTGGTGATAAATCCGAAGGCGGCGCAATCAAACAACGTGAAGAACAGCCCGAGCGCGAGCCCGCCGAGCACGCCCGCCCCCGCGCAGAGCGCCGTAGTCGGTTTATTCCATTTGAACGAACGCTGCACGGCGACGCTCACGCCGAGCGCCGCAACGGCATACGACACAAGACTGCCGACGAGCATGACGATATAGAAATAGCCGATCCCGACGAAGAAAAACGGATAGAGAAAGGAAAATCCGCCGAGCAGCAAGAGAACGAGCAGACCGCACAGCGCCGTAAACCCGCCGCACTTGCGCTTGTTGTACATATGCGCGCCCTCGGCGTCGACAAGTACTTTCACCGACTGACTGGTTGTATAAAACGAATTCGTGAGCGAAGAGATCTTCACGCTTTCCCGTTTGTGAAACAGCCCTTTATAAAAAGCGGAAACGTGTTTCGGCACGTTTTTCGCAAGCGGTTTCTCGCTCTTGTAAAGCGTGGGATTATCCTTGTCTTCCGAAAAATCGATGGTGAGATATCCTTCCGCCGCCAGCCAGAACACCAGCGAACCCAAATCTTCGCTGTCGACCTTGTTGTCGATCAGCTTGCCCATCAAGAGCGGATCCATCTTATCGGGCGCGGAAATGTTGACGGTTTTCACGAGCGCGGGCTGTCGGCAACAAAACAGTTTGATTGCTACGGCAAGCAACAGCGCAACGGCGCCGAGCGCCACAGCCCAGAGCAACGACCAATCGAAGTTGCCTTTCAGCACGCCAGCCTGAAATTGAAGATCGAGCGTGATGCCGGGCGCGACGCGATTGCCGCTTCCGTCGGAATAGCGTTGCATCAGCCCCTCGGCGGAAAACGTCAACACGTTTCCTTCCTTTACGACCGTAATATTGTATTCGTTTTGTTCGGTTTTCCTGCCGCCCGAATAGACCTTGTAAGCGTTCAGACCGTCGGGAACGGTGATTTGAGCGGAATACCGCAAAATATCCGTCTGCCAGCCGAACCCGAGCGCGTCGAGCGGGAAATACCCCTCTTCTTTGAGTGCGGGACACAGCAGATCGTAAGTGATTGTATAGGTGCGCGTCTGTCCGCGGACAAGCCCTTCGCCGCGCAGATAATAACTTAAAAATCCGTCCTCGTTTTCGAAATAAGGCGCAAAATCGGCATGATCGCACGTTGCTTTGACGTTTTTATAACGCATGCCGCCGCCGAGCGGAAAGTCGCGAATGATACCGTGGCTCTCGTATCCCGTAAACGTCGCCGTGATGATCTCTTTGACCGACACGACGCGATCGTCGGAAATTTCCGCCTCGTAGCGGAATTCCGCAATCGTGTAATCATACGCGCCGCCGTAGGTTTCGGCGGATGCCGAAACGGGCGGGATCGAAAATCCCGCCCACAGCGCAAAGACAAGGACTGCCGCAAACAATGCGGCAAGCCCCGCTTTCAGCTTAAAAGCCTTTTTCATATTATCCTCAGAAAGATACCTTGACGTTTTTGCGTTCTTCGATGGAATCGAGTTCGAAGAAGTTGCGTTTTTCGAGTTTCATTTTGCGCGCCACGATGCACGAAGGGAAGAGCACGAGATAAGTATTGTATTCCTTGACCGTGCCGTTGAAGTAACGGCGGCTGCGCTCGATTTCGCCTTCGATATCGGTGAGCTGATTTTGCAACGACATGAAGTTTGCGTTGGCTTTGAGATCGGGATAATCTTCGCGCGTAGCGGTGAGGAAACGGTTGAGCGACGCGGTGAGCGCCTTTTCCGCCTCGATTTTATCGTTGCCCGTTGCAACGATCGCAACCTGACGCGCTTTGATGACGGCAGACATCGTTTCGCTCTCGTGCTTTGCATACCCCTTTACCGTTTCCACAAGGTTGGGAATGAGGTCGTAGCGCTTTTTCAAAAAGATGTCGATCGTCGACCAGGCTTCGTCCACCGCCGTCGTAAGACGCATAAGTTTGTTGCGCGCGCAGATCCACCAAATGGCAAAAATCAGCAACAGAAATGCAACCGCACCGACGACAATGCCGACGATCGCGCCCGTACCGAGCAAAAGTGTGTTTAGCATAATTTCCTCCGAGTTGATTGTTTACATATATTATATAACACTTTTCGCGCTATTTCAACCGTTTGCGTGAAAATTCCGTGAAGATTCTTCGACTTCGCTCAGAATGACAGCACCCTGCACCCCGTCATTCCAAACACAACGCCGTCATTCCGAACACAACGCCGTCATTCCGAGCCCCATGTCATTCCGAGCTTGCCGAGGAATCTCATATCATGAAAAAAAAAAAAATCCTCTCTTGCAAAAGAGAAGATTATAAAAATCAAATCAAAACAATCTTTCCGTCGGCAAGATCGACCTTTAACACTGTTCCCGCTTTGGGGTTTTCTTTGACGATATAACGCGCGATGGGCGTTTCGAGGTTGGTTTGCAGATACCGCTTCAACGGGCGCGCCCCGAACACCTGATCGTAACCGTTATCGGCGATATACGCGACGGCGCGCGGCGTGACCTCTAAGGCAAGGTGTTCCGCCTGCAACCGCGCTTTCAAGCGTCCGAGCAGAATTTGCACGATGCCGTCGATATCGTTGCGCGTAAGCGGTTTGAAAAAGACGATTTCGTCAAGACGGTTCAAAAATTCGGGGCGGAAACTGCGTTTTAACAGCTCGTTTACCTGCGCTTTGGCGCGGTCGGAAATTTCACCGTCCTCGATGCCTTCCATAATTTCCTGCGAACCCAGATTCGACGTGAGAATGATGACGGTATTTTTGAAATCGACCGTGCGCCCCTGCGAATCGGTCACTCTGCCGTCGTCGAGGATCTGCAACAGCACGTTGAACACGTCGGGGTGGGCTTTTTCGATTTCGTCGAACAGCACGATCGAATAGGGCTTGCGGCGCACCGCTTCGGTGAGCGCGCCGCCCTCTTCGTAGCCGACGTATCCCGGAGGCGCGCCGACAAGGCGGGATACCGAAAACTTTTCCATATATTCCGACATATCGATGCGGACGATGTTCTTTTCGTCGTCGAACAGGTTCTCGGCAAGCGATTTGGCAAGTTCGGTTTTCCCCACGCCCGTCGGCCCTAAAAACAAGAACGAACCGATGGGACGGTTGGGATCGGATATCCCCGCCCGCGCGCGCAAAATGGCTTCCGAAACCTTGGTAACCGCCTCATTCTGCCCGATGACGCGTTTATGCAGATCGTCGTCGAGGTGCAAGATCTTTTCGCGCTCGCCCTCTTTGAGTTTGGCGACGGGGATCCCCGTCCAGCGCGCGACGATCCGCGCGATTTCCTCTTCCGTCACTTCGTCCTGCAAGAGCGCGTCGGTGCGTCCGCTCACGCTCTTTTTCGCCTCTTCGAGCTGTTTTTCCGCCGCCGCAAGGTCGCCGTATTTTAAGCGCGAAACCTGTTCGAAATCCCCCTTCGCCGTCGCCGCCTCGATTTCGCCCTTGATCGTGTCGATCTTTTCTTTGAGATCTTTTTCGGCGCGGATCGCGCTCTTCTCGTCGTCTAATTTGGCTTTGAGCGTATCAAATTTTTCTTTCAGATCGGCAAGCTCTTTGCGCAGATCGGCAAGACGCGCTTCCGAAAGGTTGTCTTTTTCGTTCTGCAAAGCCCTCTCTTCGACCTGCAACTGAATGATCCTGCGGTTGAGTGCGTCCATATCCGACGGCATCGAATCGATTTCGGTGCGGATCATCGCCGCCGCCTCATCAACGAGATCGATCGCCTTATCGGGCAGATAGCGGTCGGTAATATAACGGTTGGAAAGGGTCGCCGCCGCCACGATCGCATCGTCGTGAATACGCACGCCGTGGAAAATTTCGAACCGCTCTTTAAGCCCGCGCAAAATCGAAACGGTATCTTCGACCGTCGGCTCACCCACGAGCACCGTCTGGAAACGGCGTTCGAGCGCGGCGTCTTTTTCGATATATTTCCGGTATTCGTCGAGCGTGGTCGCGCCGATACAGTGCAGCTCGCCGCGCGCCAAAAGCGGTTTTAAGAGGTTGCCCGCATCCATGGCGCCCTCGGTTTTGCCCGCGCCGACGACGGTGTGCAGCTCGTCGATAAACAAGAGAATGCGCCCTTCCGATTTTGTGACCTCTTCGAGCACGGCTTTGAGGCGTTCTTCAAATTCGCCGCGGTACTTCGCGCCCGCGATCAGGGCACCCATGTCTAAGGAAAAGAGCGTTTTATTCTTCAATCCCTCGGGTACGTCACCCTTGACGATGCGCTGCGCAAGCCCTTCGGCGATCGCCGTTTTGCCCACGCCGGGCTCGCCGATGAGCACGGGATTGTTCTTGGTTTTGCGCGAGAGAATGCGCACGACGTTGCGGATTTCCTCGTCTCTGCCGATAACGGGCTCTAATTTGTGCGCACGCGCCCGTTTCGTGAGATCGACGCCGTATTTTTCGAGCGCTTCGTAGGTATCTTCGGGATTGTCGCTCTTGACGTTCTGATTACCGCGCACCTCTTTCATGCCCTTTAAGAAGGCATCTTTGTCCAGCCCGAACCGCACAAACACTTCCTTCAAGCCGCGCTCAAAATTATCGAACAGGCACAAAAAGAGATGTTCGACGGAAATATAGTCGTCTTTCATGCCGTCGGCGAGTTTTTCCGCCTCGGTAAGCGTGCGCTGGAACGCTTGCGTGGGATAGCACTGCCCGCCGCCCGATACGCGCGGAATGCGTTCGATTTCCTCTTTGAGCGCGCGGCACAGCCCGTCCGCGTCGACGCCCGCGCGGCGCAGAATGCGGTAATTGAGCCCGTCTTTTTCCGAAAGCGCGTACGCGAAATGCAGCGTCGTGATTTCGGCGTTGCCGTATTCGAGCGCAACGTTCTGCGCGCTCTGCACGGCTTGCAACGATTTTTGCGTAAATTTTTCAGCGTTCATTTCAGTTACCCCCGTTTTAATTCTTGCAAATGCGGTTCAGATTCTTCGGCAAGCTCAGAATGACAAATATAACCCGTACGGAATGACAAATACTAATCCTTTTCGAAACATTCTTATATCCTGTCGAAACTTATTTTTGTCATGTCGGTTCGGGACATTTTGTCATGTTGATTTCACACTCTCTTTTGTCATGTTGATTTCACACTCTCTTTTGTCATGTTGA
>CAJUSA010000007.1:0-36885 GCA_910589015.1 uncultured Christensenellaceae bacterium | reverse complement strand
TGATTTCACACTCTCTTTTGTCATGTTGATTTCACACTCTCTTTTGTCATGTTGATTTCACACTCTCTTTTGTCATGTTGAGCGCAGCCGAAACATCTAACCTTCTTTTCACTATAATTATACCGCAAACAAAAACGCGTTAAACGGTAGACTTACGAAAAAGAAAAAAGCGCCCCGATCGACGATCGGAGCGCTTTGTCTGCAAACAATATCTTATTCGGCAACGTAGTCATAGCGCACGGTGAACGACGCGCCCGAATCCCAGTAGAGGTCTTTCGTAAGATTGTTCCATTCTTCTTGAGTCCCCTCGTAGCACAGTTCGGTCAGCGCGGTGCAGCCGTTGAAGGCATACGACTCGATTTTCGTTACCGATTTGGGAATGACGAACCGCGTGATCTTCGTGCAATTCTGAAAGGTCGTGCCGGCAACGGTTCGGATCGAAACGGGAATCGTAACCGTGCCCGCGATCGCTTTCGGAGCGAACACGATCCGCGTAAGATTGCCGTCGCAGATGATTCCGCCTGCATTTTTATAATGCGTGTTTTCCGCCGCAATTTCCACGCTTTCGAGCGCGTCGCAGCCGACAAAGCCGTTGCTGCTCAGGCTGTTCAGCATTTCACCGAACGATACATTTTTCAGATTGGTGCAGTCGGCAAAGGTTTCGCTGCCGAGCGACTCAAACGCCGCGGGGAAGGTAACGCTTTCGAGCTTCGCGCAGTTCGCAAACGCCTGAAAGCGGGTTGCGGTCAGTCCCTCGCCCAGCTCGACGCTTGCAAGGTTAGCGCACCCGTCGAACGCGTTATTCCCGATGAGCGTGATACTGTCGGGCAGCGTGACTTTGGTGATCGTCGTATTGTTCTGAAAGGCGTTCGGGAGAATCGAAAAGACGGTCTTGCCGTTCTCGGTTGCGGGAATAATAATTTCGGTATCTTTGCAGTCCCCGGCGATCCCCTTCACGGAATAGCCGCTGCTGTATTCTTCATAAACAAGCTGCGAAACATGGCACACGCTGCACGACCCGTTCGCATAATCGTGCCCCGCCGTGCCCGCCTCTTCGAGCGTATCGGTGGCTTTATGGCAGCTGTCGCATACGGCGGTCTTGGTTCCGTTTGTATCGCAAGTCGCGTCGCCGTTCGATTTGTAATCGGTGAATGTATGCTCGAAACGGGGATGGCGGTCGTCCGTCACCGTATCGGTCGCCGTGTTGCAGTAATCGCAGTACGCCGTCTTGGTTCCGTCCTGTTCGCAGCTTGCATTCTCGTCGTAAGAGTAATAAGTAAAAACGTGGTCGAGTTTACTGCCGACGTCGGGCAACGTATCGGGCATGCCGCATTTGTTGCAGTACGCCGTTTTGGTTCCGTCGTGTTCGCAAGTCGCGTTTTCGTCGGACCAATACTGCCCGTATTCATGTTCGCATGTTCCGCCGCCTACATTGCCGCTTATGCTACCCGTCGTTCCGCAAGCGGCAAGCGAGAGCACCCCTATAACAAGGCACCCCCCCCCATTAAGTTGGTTAACAATTTTTGTTTCATAAAAACCTCCGAAAACATAAGAATTTCATACTGAATTCTATCACACTTTTTCCGCGTTTGCAAGTATTTTTTGCTTACGCAAAAAAAAGCGCGGCTTACCGCCGCGCTTTGTTTTTATCTGATGATCTTCATCCAGCCGTATTCGTCTTGGCGCGTGCCGTATTGCACGCCTGTTACGGCGTCGTAAAGCATCTTCGTGATCAGACCCATCTTGCCGCCGCCGATCGTGTAGTCGCGTTTTTTATAACGGATCAGCCCCACGGGGGAAATGACCGCCGCCGTACCCGTGCCGAACGCTTCCGTCAAGGTGCCGTTTCCGATCGCGGCGATGATCTCTTCGATCGAAACACGGCGTTCCGAAGTTTTGTAGCCTCTTTCCCGCAGGATATGCAAACAGCTCTTGCGCGTAATGCCGGGAAGAATGGAACCGACGAGCGCGGGCGTGACGACCTCGCCGCCGATCACGAAAAAGATGTTCATGCTGCCCACTTCTTCGACGTAACGCTTTTCCTGCGCGTCGAGCCAAAGCACCTGATCGAACCCCTTTTCCGCCGCCTCTTCGCCCGCTTTCATGCTCGCGGCATAGTTGCCAAGGCACTTCGCCTCGCCCGTTCCGCCGATCGTGGCGCGAGTGTAGTTATCTTCTACAAGCAGTTTCGTCGGTTCGAGCCCGTGCGCGTAATAACTGCCGACGGGCGAAAGAATGATGAAAAAGAGGTATTCGGTAGAAGCATGTACGCCGAGCATGACGCGCGTCGCCACGATCGTCGGGCGGATGTAGAGCGCCGTGCCCGCCTCTTTGGGAATCCAATCCTTTTCGAGTTTCAAAAGTTCTTCCAGCCCCTCTTCGACGACGGAAACGGGAAATTCGGGAATGCACATGCGGCGCGCGGAGTTATTCATGCGCGCCCAGTTCTCGTCGGGGCGGAACACCCCGACCGAGCCGTCGGGCTGAAGGAATGCCTTCATGCCCTCGAAAATACCCTGCGCATAGTGAAAGATGCTCGTCCCCAAATCGAACTGCAACGGTTCGTTGGGCTGAATTTTTGCGTCGTGCCAGCCCTTTTCGACGGTGTATTTCATCGTAAACATATAGTCGGTGAAATAACGCCCGAACCCGAGCGCCGTGCCCGCCTGCGGTTTTTGTTTTAAGTGTTCGCGTTTGACGATTTGCATAGGTAACCCCGCTTTTTATGAAATGAGGAAGGGAAAAATCATTTTTCCGCCCTCTGTGATCCTGACCCGACCGTTAAGATATTCGCGCGCCGCCGCCTCGAACGCGGCAACGTGCTCTTCGCGCACGGCAACGGTGAACGCTGCGCCTTCGCCGAAATTCTTTTTATAATCCGCGTGCCCGCCGCGTTCCAAAAATGCCATGGCGGCGTTGACTTCGGCGTAAGTTACGTTGAGCGTGATTTCAACGCATGCGGCGTATTCGCGGATATCCGCCTGCAACAGCCCTTCCTGCGCGCAACCGCAATAAGCGCGCGTCAATCCGCCCGCGCCGAGTTTGATCCCGCCGAAATACCGTACGACCGCGACGGCGGTGCAAACAAGATTCTTTGCCTTGATCACACCCAAAATAGGCAAACCCGCCGTGCCCTGCGGCTCGCCGTCGTCGCTATATCGCGCGACGTTGCCGAGCGTATCGGCGATATAACCGTAACAAACGTGCGTTGCCGCGGTGTGTGCGGCGCGCGTTTCGCTTAAAAAAGCGCGTGCGCTCTCTTCGTTTTCCGCGCGGGAAACGTAGGTGAGAAAACGCGACTTTTCGATTGTTTTTTCGGTTACGCTCTGCCCGAACACGCTGCGGTAACCCATTATCCGCGCACGACTCTGAGCCTTACTTTTTTGCCCTTAAACAGCGTGAATTCCCCTGCGGGAAGCGACGCATTGACGTCCGTCGCCTTTTCGCCGTTGACGGATACGCCGCCCTGTTCGACGAGCCTTCTCGCCTCGCCGTTGCTCTTGCACAAACCGGTCTGCACGAGCGCGGACAAAAGCGTCGCGCAAGCGGCGGAAATTTTTACTTCGGGCATACCGCCCCCGCCGCCGAACGCCGCGCGCGCCTCGCTCTGCGCTTTTTGCGCCTTTTCTTCGCCGTGAACGAGTTTGGTCAGCTCGAACGCCAGCCGTTCCTTGGCGGCGTTGATGCGCTCGTCCTGATGCGCGCAAAGCTCGTTGATCTCTTCGAGCGGCAGGAAGGTCAAAAGACGGAAGCATTTTTCGACGTCGGCGTCGTTGGTGTTGCGCCAGTACTGATAAAAATCATAAGGCGACGTTTTGTTTTCGTCGAGCCACACCGCGCCCGCCTGCGTCTTACCCATTTTTTTACCCTCGCTCGTGGTAAGCAGAGTAAAGGTCATCGCAAACGCGCTCTTGCCCTCTTTGCGGCGAATGAGATCGGCGCCCGCCAGAATATTACTCCACTGATCGTCGCCGCCCAGCTCGAGCGCGCAACCGTATTGGCGGTTGAGGTACAAAAAGTCGTATGCCTGCATGAGCATATAATTAAATTCGAGGAAGGAAAGTCCCTTTTCCATGCGCGAACGGAAACATTCCGCCGTGAGCATTTTATTGACCGAGAAATGCACGCCGATCTCGCGCAGGAAGTCGATATAATTGAGATTCATGAGCCAGTCGGCATTGTTGACGACGATCGCGCCGTTTTTGCCCTCGAAAGAAATAAAACGGGCCATCTGCTTTTTGAAGCATTCGACGTGGTGGGCGATCGTTTCTTTCGTCATCATCGAACGCATATCCGTTCTGCCCGAAGGATCGCCGATCATCGCCGTGCCACCGCCGATGAGAATGATGGGCTTGTGCCCCGCGTCCTGCATGTGTTTCATCGCGATGAGCTGCATAAAATGCCCGACGTGAAGACTGTCAGCCGTGGGATCGAACCCGATATAAAACGCCATGCTTTCGCTCGAGAGCTTTTCATAAAGCTCTTCTTCGTATACCGTTTGTTTGATAAAGCCCCGCGCGCGCAGGGTATCCATTACGTTTTTCATAACCGTACTCCTATATATTAAAAAAAGTTTGCGTGTACGCGCAAACCGAAAGCCGAAAAGTTAAACGCGCAACAGAAAATTCTTACCCCGCAACGGGGTAATAGAACGATCCGTAAATTGCAACGTAACATTTTTGCATAGCCGTATTATACACCTATGCGATGCGTTTGTCAAATTCTTACAGGAAAATTTTTCAAAAATTTACACTGCGCCGCGTTCCGAACGGTCGTTCCCGTACAGATCGCCGATTTCATAGAGCAGCGCGAGCGCTTCCTCGCGGGTGCGCGGCACGGCAAGCCAACGTGCAAGCTCTTCGTTGCGTTCGCGTTTTAAGCGCGCGCGGTATTCTTCCACCGTTTTTTCCATCATGTTCATCATACCCCCATTATACGCAAAATAGTTGACATATATTGGCAAGTTTGATAAAATATTTTTATCTTTTTCAAAAAAATATTATACGGGGAAACAAGATGAAATATCAGATCATGCTCGGCATTTTATTCACGCTGATGAACAACCGCAAGGCGACGGCGGGCGAACTCGCCGAAAAATTCTCTTGTTCGACGCGATCGATCTACCGCTATATCGACGAAATGACGGTTTCGGGCGTGCCCATCGACATTGCGCAGGGCGCGCGCGGCGGCATCTATATTTCCGACTGCTACAAACTGCCCAAAGGGTTGATGACGCGCGAAGAATACGATAAAACGCTCGACGCCCTCTTCGCGTTCCGCGGACAACTGCCCGACAAGGCGCTCGATTCCGCCATTTCCAAGCTGACGCAGGCGAGCAAGGAAGAAAAATTCGATCGGGCGCTTTCGGGCAATATCCTCGTAGACAGCGGCGACTGGGGCAGCGCGGGGAAATTTTCCGAAAAGCTCGCGCTGGCGGAAAAAGCCGTGGAAGAGCGGGAATGCCTTGAAATTTGCTACATCGACCGCGGCGGCGAGCAGTCGCGGCGCAGAATAAAGCCCCTTCTGCTCGTATATAAGCAAAATATCTGGTATCTTTACGCCTTCTGCATGCTGCGCGACGATTTCCGTCTGTTCAAAATCGGGCGGATCCGCTCGATACAGCACACGTGCGAAACCTTCGAAAAGGTGGATTTTTCGCGCGAGAACATTCCCCTTTCGTTCTGGAAAAACGAAAATTCGCTCGACGCGCGCTTTGAAATATCGCCCGACGCCCTGCCCCTTGCCGAGGAATGGCTGGGCGTGGAAAACATCATCACCGAGCGCGACGGACGGCTGATCGCAGAAGTGTCCCTGCCCGACGACGAATCGCTCGCGGGCAAGATTCTCTCGATGGGAACGGGGTTCCGCGTCATCTTTCCGCAGTCGCTTTGCGAACGCGTGCGCGACGAGGCGCAAAAAATCGCGGCGGCGTATGCTTAGATTTGCATTTGTCTCTTGACAAAAAACGGCGCCACGTTTATAATACAGGCGATCTATTTGTATCAGGGGGGAAGGAATGACAAGACAAGACAGCGAAAAGAGAGCAACGCTTTTAGACGGGTTCTGGCAGGACATGCGCGAAAAAAACGCGTGCGTTTCCTTGATGAACGTTTACCGTCGGTTTTTGAAAACGGGACGGTTCGCCGCGCTCGACTGCGTGAAACGCGATCCTCCGCCGCACATATTTTTCGATTCCGACGTAGCAAAATGGTTGGAATCGGCGGCGTATCTGTATCCCGACTTCCCGAACGGCGAAGTAAAGAAAATCGTCGACGATACCGTGGATAAAATCGCCGCAGCGCAACTGCCCGACGGCTATTTTAACAGTTACTATCAGGTTTATAAGCCCGATAAGATCTTTGCGGAACGCACCGAACACGAGCTTTATTGCGCGGGACATCTCATCGAAGCGGCGGTCGCCCTCTCTGATGCGAGACTCAATCAAAAACTGTTAAGCGTCATGCGCCGATATGCCGACTGCATCTACGAGCGCTTCCTCGTCAGGCGCGACACGCAGTTTACAACGTGCGGACATCCCGAAATCGAGCTGGCGCTCGTCCGTTTGTATCGGTGTACCTGCGAGCGGAAATACCTTGCGTTGGCTCAATTTTTCCTCGACGAACGCGGCAGGCGGGCGGAAGACATTTACCCCGTTTTCGACCGGACGTACGATCAGTCGCACCTGCCCGTCAGAGAACAGACGGAAGCATGCGGGCATGCCGTGCGCGCGCTCTATCTTTATACCGCCATGGCGGAAACGGGAAGATTGACGCAGGACGACGCCCTTCTGCATGCGGCGCAAACGCTTTTTCAAAGCATAACCCAAACGAAAATGTATATCACGGGCGGCACGGGATCGCACTATTTCGGCGAATGTTTTACCGCGCCGTACGACCTGCCCAACGAATATGCATACAGTGAAACGTGCTCGGCGATCGCCCTTGCACTCTTTTGCGTCAGTCTTTTCAAATCGCACAAGAAAGCCGAATATCACGACGTGTTCGAGCGCGTCGTATATAACAATTTGTTGGCGGGACAGTCTGTCGACGGCAAGGGATTTTTCTATACCAACCCCCTCGAAGCAAACACGGCGCACGTCCGATTCGCACGCAAAACGAAAGGATACCCCTACCAACCGATCATAGAGCGCGTCGAGGTGTTCGACTGCTCATGCTGTCCGCCGAATTTTACGCGCTTTATCGGCAGAATCGGCGAATTTATTTACGATGAAGATCGGGACTGCGTCTATATCAACCAATATATCTCGTCCGAAACCGAACGCGGAAACTTGAAACTCACCATGCACGCGGGATTCCCCTACGACGGCGACGTGCATATTTTAGCGGCGGGCAACGGCATGCTGAAACTGAGGGTTCCCGTCTGGTGCGAAAACTTCACCTGTTCGGTAAACGGAAAAGCGGTTGCACCCGTTTGCAAAGACGGTTATTTCACCGTCAAGGCGAAGGGTACGACGGAAATCGAACTGAATTTCGAAATGCGCCCGCGCTTTCTTTACGCCAATGAAAACGTCATCGCGAACAGCGGCAGAAAAGCCGTCGGCTACGGCCCCCTCGTCCTTTGCGCCGAAGGCAGGGATAACGGCATAAATCTGCGCAATATCGTGCTTTCCGCGCCCGAACCTACAAGCATCGAACGCGAAGGCATGTTCACCCTTACCCTGCCCGCCGAGCGGCTGCATTCTTCCGCGGCGCTCTATTCCTACCAACCGCCGACGCGCGAAAAGATCACATTGAAACTGATCCCCTATTTTATGTGGGCAAACCGCGGGGAAAACGATATGCAGATCTGGTTTTTATAAAAAAAAGCTCTTCCCGCAGGAAGAGCTTTTTTGTTTTGTTAAATACCTTCGTTCAAACGGGTAAGCAGGGCGTCGAGGTCCTCGCCGTGAACGGCGACCGCCTCTTCGATGGTTTCGCCGTGCGCCATCGCGCAGCCGAAACAGTGCATGCCTGCTTCCTGCAAAATCCGCGCGGAATCGGGATTGATTTCCAGACATTCCGCAATCAAGGTATCTTTCGTGATCTTTGCCATGATATTTTACTCCTTTTGCTCTTTGCGAGCGTTATTATATCACACCCGTGCGGGAATTTCAACTCTTTTGCGCAAAATTTTTATAAAGCCATCAGCCAATAAATGAGCCCGACCGCCGCGCCCGCCGAAACGCCGAATACGATGATCGGTCCCGCGACGATGAACATCTTTGCCGCCATGCCGTAAACATAGCCCTCGGTTTTGAATTCGATCGCAGGCGAGGCGACCGAGTTTGCAAAGCCCGTTATGGGCACGATGCTGCCCGCGCCCGCGTTCTTGCCGATGCGGTCGTACACGCCCAAGCCCGTAAGCAGGGTACCGATAAAGATGAGAATGACCGAAACCGTGCCCGCGAGCTCGTCGCCCGCCATGCCCGCAAATTCGAGCATATAGCGCAGAAACTGCCCGATCGTGCAGATGAACCCGCCGACCATGAAGGCGCGGAAACACGTTTTGAAGTGTTGCGTGGGCGGATCGAACGAGTTGACGTATTCGATATAATTGCGGTTACCCTTGGTTTTCTGCTTGGTCACCGCGCACCCCCTTCGGGACGGTTGCGTTCGGATTTCCCTTCCGCAAAGCAACTTTCGCGTTCGTCGCGCGTTTTACCCAGAGCGTTGTCCTGAATCTTTTTCATGGTAATATTTTGCAGCTTTTTCCTTTGTTTTATGCGTGAAAAAAGCGCAAAAATGCCGCTATGATTCTTTTTTGATTATCTTGATTTTCTGAAAAAGCGGTTTCGAGGGAACAAATTCCGCTTTTGCGGGGCAGAGCGGATAATATCCGAGGCAGGCAAACACATACCACGCCGCCATCGTGCCGTTGTCCTCGTCGCCGGGAAATCCGTCCACCGTGCACGAAAACGCCTCGTTGACGAGCTTTTCCACCCAATATATTGTTTTTTCCTGCTGCCCGAGCGCGGAATAGAGCCAGGGCAAATGAAAACTCGGCTGGTTGGAAATAGCGCATTGTCCGAAGTCGACGCTCGCCATCTCGCTCATTTCGTGGATCTCTTCGCCGTAGCCGCCCGTTTCGAAAATAGGCGGCGTTGCAAACAGCCCGTCTAATTTTTCGCATAGTTTTTCCTTCCCGCCGTAAAGCGCGGCAAGCCCCTCGACGTCGTGATATACGGCAAACGCGTTCTGCCAGGCGCCGCCCTCACAGTAATCGCCACCCCAGTCGCAAGGGTTGAAACAGGGTTTGAAACGCCCTTCTTCGTCCTTACCGCGCAAAAATCCGCTCTTCTCATCGAAGAGGTTTTGATAATTCTTACTGCGCGCGAAGAGCGCCTGCGCCTGTTGCTCGTCGCCTTCGAGCCGCGCCACCTGCGCGATACAAAAATCCCCGTAAGCGCAGTCGCAGGTATGGTTGACGCTTTCGCGGAACGACGAGGGAACGTAGCCGTATTTGAGATATTCCTCGGCGCCCGTTCTGCCGTGCCGCGTACCCGCGCCCGATTCGTAGGCATTTTTCAGAAGCGCGCGATACGCCCGTTTGCGCAACTCTCCGCCGACGATCCCCTTCACGCAGGCGTCGGCGATCACCGCCTCGACGAGCGTGCCGGGCATCAGTCCGAATTCCCCCGGACTGAGCCATTTGGGCAGCCAGCCCGTTTCTTCGGCGTAATTGACGAAGCCCTCGATCATTTCGCGCACGCGCGCGGGCATGATCAGGCTTAAAAGCGGATACACGGTGCGGTAGGTATCCCAAAACCCGTTATCGGTGTAGAACACGCCGCGCTCGGTTTTTTGCGTATCGGCGTTGTAATGCAAGGGCATGCCCCCTTCGTCGTACTCGTGGAACACGCGCGGATAGAGCATGGTGCGGTAAAGGCAACTGTAAAACATGTTGCGCCGCGCGGGATTTTCACCCGAAACTTCGATGCGCGAGAGCGCCTCTTCCCACTCGTTTTCACCCTCTTTTTTAAGCTGTGCAAAAGATTTTAAGTGCAGTTCGAGCATGTAATTGCGTTTCGCCTGTTCGGCGGAAATAAAACTCTGCGCGACGGAAATTTCCACGCGCCTGCCCGCAAACGACAGCGCGACTCCGCCCTGCTCGAGAGGTTGCACGCGCACGGGCGGTTCGGAAAAGCGCAGATAAAAATAACCGCGCAAGCCCTTGAAATCCCACACCGACTGCGCGTCGGTATAGCCCGTTGCCTCATTCCCCGCAACCTCGAACGCACTATGCGCATAAGGCAACAGCGCAAAACCCGTTTCCTTTTGCGTATCGTTTTCCAGCACGAACCGCGCGCCGCGCACCGAGGACGTAAGCGAAACCTTGATGCGGTAACGTTGCAGATACGCCTCGATACAATGCGGAAAAAGCGTTGCCTCGTTGGGGCGGTAGCTCGACCACCTTGCCTGCGGACTGCGGGCAAGATCCCCCGTGAAGGGCAAAAAGAGCATGTGCCCGTAATCGCCCACCCACGGGCTGGGTTGGTGCGTTAAGCGAATGCCCTCGAACGCGTGCGAGAGCGGACTGTAAAACCAGTTCGACGAGCCGTCGGTTTGCACGGTGAAGTTCGCCGTACCGAAGGGGCGCGCCGTAACGGGATAAATATTTCCGTTGGAAAATCGGCGCTCGTTGAGAGAGCCGATTTTTGCGTTGACATATTCAAGCATCATGTTTGAACCGATTATTTTTTTCCTTGCGAAAACGTGCGGATTGCCGTTTTGACATCCTCTTTCATGGCGAGCATGGCGGCATATTCCACGTCGTGCAGATATCCGCTGCCCATCTTCTCGATTTCGTTCTTCGCGGCAAGATACCCCGCTTTCGACATATACGAATAGTAATTGATCTTACGGATACCGTTTGCGATCGCCCGATGAAAGCCCTCTTCGCTCACGCCGCTGCCGCCGTGCATGACGAGAGGCAGCCCCGTTGCCGCGGCGCATTTTTCCACGACCGAAAAATCGAGCTTGGGCTGCGCGGTATAAAACCCGTGCGCCGTGCCGAAGGCGACCGCCAAAGCGTCGATACCCGTTTGCGCCGAAAAGCGAGCCGCTTCGTCGGGATCGGTGTAAAAATCTTCGGCTTTGCCCGCAACGCTCTCGCCCGAGCCAGCCTCGCCCGTAGCCAGCCTGCCCAGTTCCGCCTCGACGCTCACGTTCATCGCGTGCGCGATTTCCGTGACCGACTTGGTCAATGCGAGATTGCGCCCGTAAGGCTGTGCGGAAGCGTCGATCATCACCGAGGTGAACCCGATGCGCAACGCGCGGTAAACCATTTCGAGCGACGTGCCGTGGTCGAGATGCACGCACACGGGCACACTTGCATTTTTCGCAACGGCAAGCATGGCGGGCCCCACCATGTCGATATCGTTATACTTATTATGTACTTCGGCGTGCGCCAAAATGACGGGGCGGTTGAGCTCTTCCGCCGCAGATACGACCGCCTGCAAGCTATCGAACCCCGTGGCGTTGAACATGCCCACGGCGTTTTTCTCTTCCTGCGCGATCTTTAAGATCTCTTTTAAGTTTACGAGCATGCTATTTCCTCCGGAATTCTGATGATTCTTTCGTCCTCGAACACGTCGCTCTCGTCGCGGCTCTTGGTTGAAAATTCGCTGACGATCGCCCCCTCTTCGCCCGCGCGGAACCAGTGGCGGGTGTTCGGCTGCATGGTGTACTGTTCGCCCTCGCGAAGGACGATCTCATGAAAGACGGTCACTTTGGTATCGGGCAACGCAATCGCGCCGCAGTTGCGTTCGCCTTCCACATACAGATAGCACACGCCGCGCCGCACGCGGAAGGTTTCTTCCTTGCCCTCGAAGGGAACGCCGTTTTCGACACCCGATACATGGCGGTGTTCGGGGCAGACCTGCAAGGGGCGCAACACCATCTCTTTGGCGCAGCATCGCTCGGTGTTCACATAGGTGAGGATCTGCAAACCGATCTCTTCGACTTTGCCCAGTCCAAAATCGGCGACTTCGATCGCCTGTTTTTCCGATTGTGTGAGCACGATGCCCGCCCGTTCGAATGCGCCGAGGGTATATTCCACGGCGTCGCGGTATTGTTGTTTCGTCAGCATTTTATTTGTCTCCTGCCGTATAAAGTTTCGAGTTTTAACGACTCTGCGAGCGTTTTTGCGCCGCTCACCGAGTCGAGCGCGGAAAGATTGCACGCCGCCGCGCACGAGGCGATCCGCATGCCCTCGCCGAGCGGAAGGTTTTGCGTAAACGAATAGAGCATACCTGCGCAGAACGCGTCGCCCGCGCCCACCGTGCCCGCGATGTAGCCCTTCGGCAACGCAAGCGACGGCAAGATTTCAAAATTCCCCTTTGCGTCCGCCGCGCAACTGAGCTCGGGGCAATGGATCGTGACCGAACTTTTCACGCCGAGCGCGAGGATCCCCTCGCAAATGCGGTGCAACGAAGAAGGATCGGGCGCGCCGTTTTGATCGCGCGGTTCGACGCCGACGAGCATGCCGCCTTCGACCTCGTTCATCACGGCGAAGTCACAGTATTTCAAAGCGGGCGCGACGGTCTTACGAAAATCCGCCGTCTGCGCGCTCACCAGATCGATACTCGTTTTCACGCCTTTTTGTTGCATCTGCGCCAACAGACGCGCGGCTTTCGTGCCGTATTCCCCGTCTTGTTCGTCGAGCGCGTCGAGCAACAGCAGATAACCGAGGTGAAAGAGATCGGCTTGCGCCGCCGCGGCGTCGTCCGCGCAGAACGCGGTATTCGCGCCCTTGGCGTGGAAGAACGTGCGTTCGCCGTTGGGAAGCGTCATGACGTCGGAATACGACGTAGGCAGAGCGCACGGGCGCACCCCCGAAACACCGACCCCCTCGTTTCTCATGGCGTTCAGAATATAATCGGCGTAAGAATCACGCCCCACTTTGCCGTAAGCGCATACTTCGAGTTGCGGCGCCAGCCGTTTGAGGTCGATCGCCGTATTGCACACGCACCCGCCCACGGCGTAAGAGGTTTCGGATATGTTGACGAGCATTCCCTTTTGCGGAAAGGTTTCGATGTTTTTGACGACGTCGAGAATGATATTTCCCGCAATGGCGATTTTTTTCATACTTCCTCCGTATCGAGCCGTAGCGTGATCACCTGTTTGGGTTTGAAGGCAAGGCGGCTGTCCTTGCCGAGCGCTTCTTCCCCGTTTTCCGCCATATTCGTGCGGTAGAGCGTGCCGCGGCAGGAAAGCTGCGCCGTGACGGCGCGATCGGACAGATTGACAAGCCGTACGGCGATCCCGCCCCGTTCCGCCCGCTTGCAGCAGGTCGCCGCGATTTCGGGCGAAGAGCATGTGAAAAACGGCGCGGTCGGCAACGTCTTGCCGAGATAAGGGTCGTCTATGTAGTAAAATTTTTCGAGTTCCGCCGCCTGCACGGCAAACCTTCCGCCCGAATACTTTTTCGTATCGAACGAATCGGCGTGCACCGTGAAACCGTTGCGGAAGAATTTTGCGCGCTCATAGCAGTCGGCAGGGCTGCCGCTGTCGCCGTAAGAGAACCCGAGCCGCCCCTCGATGCGCCCGAGACATTGATTTTGCGGCACCGTCCATTGCTTTCCGCCCGCAGGACGAAAAGTTTTGGCGTCGCGGTTGATGACGCCCGTGCCGCGCACGATCGTAAAGGCAAGCCCGCCGCCCGTGTATTCGGTTTCGTGCTGCCCCTGCGTGTAGACGGTGAGCGTATCCGCCCCGACAAGCCGCGCGAACGCGGCGTTGTGGTGCGTGTCGGAATCGGTTAGATCGCAACTCTCTTTGGGGAACCGTTCGGCGTAGTCGAACACGCTGTCGGTATAAATTCTGCCGTTTGTTATGCCTGCGTCGAGCACGAGGCGCACGCGGTGATCGCAGGCGTTGTTTTCGAGAACATATTTCACGTCGATCACACGATCGTTTTGCGTCAGCGTCAACGTGACCGCCGCGCGCATGGGCGCGCGCTCTTCGCTGAGCGCGTCGCGTTCGAAATCGTAACGCGCAGGATAGTCGTATTCGAAATACAGCGTAACGGATTTTCGGAATGCCCCGCGGTGCGTAACGCTTATGCGGGCGGGTTTGACTTCGCGCGGCGCATAGGGCGAAATGCGGTAAACGTATGCGTCGCCCTTATCGGAACTGTCTTCCAGACGAACGGGATCGGTATACGCCTTGCCCGTGCGTTTGTCGCGCAGGACAAGCGAATTGCCGACGACCGTAAACGCATAAAATTCGTTTGCAAGCTCTTCTTCCGCCGCCGCATTGCGTACATGCCCCCCTCTTTTGGGTACGGCGGCAAAGATCTGCGCCGTGTAAGGCGGAACGTTTTCGGCATAAAAGGCGATGTGTGTTTTTTCCACGTCGAGCACGCCGGGAAGATTGAGCGGACTGAACACATCGAGCAGATCGCGCCCGCGCGAAAGAATTTCGTAAGGCACGCTCGTACCGTTTCCGTCGATTAAATCGAATTCGCCGATCTGTTCGGAAAGCAGGAAATTCAGTTCCGCCTCGACGACGCCGCTCTGCGTGCGCGCCGTGCCGTTGAACACGGTGACGGAATAGTTTTCGTCTTTGCGTTCGGGGTGCGGAAGATGCGCGGCAACCGTTTTCATGCCGCGTTCGAGCAGGTCGAAACCCGTTTCGGCGATCAGTTCGTAACGGTCGGACATATGGCGGTGCGTGGCGTCGTTCGAGCATCCGCATATACTGTCGTGCGGTAGATTTTTCAGCAGTTCCTTCCACAGATAATGCATTTCGTCGGCAGGGTACACCGCAAATCCGCCCGCAAGCAGATAAGAATATAGCGGTTCGAGCTTGGCAAGCAGCAGATCCTGCGTTTTGACGTTGGCGCATTTGAGGTAAATGCGCGACGACCAACAGCCTTTGAGCGTATCGTAGTCGCACCCTTTATTGAGCGCGCCCTTGTAACGCTGCAATGTTCTTTTGTCGGTTGCGGCGTGCACCTTATCGACATAATCGTCGAGCGAGGTCTGTTCGATCTGCCGCCCCTCTTTTTTCAGGTTTGCGATGACTTCGCGCACGTCGGCTTGCGCCTCGAGGTGGTCGACGCCGTTCATGAGCAGAATATAAGGCGATACGTTCAGCCCCTCGAAGTTCCTTTCGTTGATGTCGAGCAGCAGGCGCGCGCATTCTGATTCGGCGGGGATATGCTGGGCGTTGTTGTACCACGATTTGAGGTGAACGGCAAGCACGCGCGTGCCGTCCGCCCCTTCCCACTCGAACTCGGCGGGCAGTTTCACTTCCCTGCGTTCGCCGTTCACCGTTTCGTACATTTTGAACCCGCGCCCGAACACGAAGGCGGCAAGACCGAAATCGGTTAAGATCTGCGGCAGTTGCGATACGTTGCCGAAATGGTCGGGCGCATAGCACACCGTGCCGCACTTACCGAATTTGTTTGCGATATCCGTGCCGATCATGAGATTGCGCACGGTCGCCTCGGCGTCGGTGAGATAAAAATCGTTTTGCAGATACCACGGTCCCACCCGAAGATTGCCCGAAGCGACGTACTTTTTCAAAAGCGCTTCGTTCTTCGGACGCAGAACGAGATAATCTTCGAGCACGACCGTCTGCGCGTCGAGATGGAAGATATAATCCTCATCCTTTTGAAACAGCGCAAGAAGGCGGTCGATGAGATCGACTAATTTCAGGCGGAAGGAAGAGAAGGTCATGTACCATTCCCTATCCCAGTGCGTATGCGAAATAACGATAAATTTCTTCATAATCCCTCTGTGCGCAATATTTTTGTTTCCCGATGCTTACTTTCGTCCGCTCTTCTTTTTGAGCGCCGCAACGAGCGCGATGACGACGGCAATGCCGGCAAGGGCGAGAATGGAAGGCACGGGCGCAACCGAACCGCTGCAACCGTAAACGGTTTTCTGCACGATCTGCGTAACCTTCTTTTTCACGGTTTCGGTCACGGTTGCCGTGAAGTCCTTCGCGCCGTCTTCGAGATCTTCGTCAAAGAAGATGTCGTTCGTCGAATCATAGGCGTTCGGCCCCTGAAATCCGTGTCCGGGGTCGGAACCGTATTTTTCCGATTCCCAGTCGGGTGCGGTGAGCAGTTTTTCGCCCGAACCGATCGTGATACGGTCGATTTTCATGGTCGATTGCTGAATTCCGTTGACGTAGATACGGAACCGCATGAGCGCGTCGTAATTGGGATCGCCGCCCGAGATGTTGCCGTCCGCGCCTTTCAGCACGACCCAGTTCCAACCTTTTTCGAACTTCTCTACGCCCCACTGTTTGAGTTCCCAATTGATTTCGTTGGTATCGTAGCGGTCGCTGCTCGAAAGCTCGATCTGCGCGTTGATGCCGTTTTTGAAGGTCTTGCCGTCCGCTTCGAAGTAATAGGCGGGATCTTCGATCCAAAGCCAGAACGCAAGAATAAGCGTGGGCTTGCGCAAGTCGGTTTCGCCTCCTTCGAACTGCGCGTTGAGCGCGTAGCCCGCGCCCGAGGTGTAAACGCAGCCCGATTCGTAACGGTGATCCTGCGAATCGACCTTGTTGCCCGCGAACATCAAGCCGTTCGTCGTGTTGCAGTCGATGATGACGCGTTCGGCAATGGGATTCAAGCCCTCTTCGATATTCGAGATTTTCTCGACGACCGTCATGTTTTTCGCGTCGGTCGCGATCACGGAAAATTCGGCGATGGCAAATTCGTTTTTGTTCGCATCGATGGGCGTCGCCTTGTCTTGATTGATGGAAATCGACGAAATCGCGTCGAAATCGAAATTGCTGTTCGTACCTGCCGCGAAGGGCAGCACGAGCTTGTTCCAACCGACGATACAGTCGGCAAATACCGTGTGGATTTCAAAGGTCAGCTTGTTCGCGCCCTTGTATTCGCCCGAATAGACCGTGACGAACCAGTTGCCCGTGACCGCCTTATAGGCGTCGAGCGTGTTCTGGTTTTCGATATAGAGCCAGAAAGAAAGCGCGCCGTTCTCTTGGAATTTGGCGGCATTGTAGCTCTTGGCAAGCGAAATACGTTTTTCGTTGAGTCTGCCCCAGCCCTTGCCGATCGTCGAATACGCCGTAATATTCTTCTTATTGCGCACCAACTGCACTTTGGGCAGTTCTTCGACGGTGGTCACGCTCAGACTGATGCCCGAATCGTTTTCAACGGAACGCGCCACGTCGTCGGTGGAAATGAGCGCGAACTGCGCGAACGCGACTTCGCATTCCCCTTCCGCAAACGCCGTATCCCAACCGATACGCAAGAATTTTACGTTTGCCCAGTCGATCGCGCCCTTCGTATCGGCAGTATCGACGGGCAGATACACGGTGTTCCACCCTGCCGAGCAATCGGCAAACAGCGCCGAGATATCAAAGGAATAAGCGTTTTCGGCGTTGAACGCGCTGCCCGAGCCGAGCGTGACGGCGTAACCCTGTTGAATCGCGCGGTGCGCTTCGAGCGTCGTTTCGTCGGCGAAATAGATCCCGAACGAGAGCACGCTCTTGCCGTAAAGATCGTGGGAAGAAAGATCGTATGCCCGGTCGAAGGTGATGAGCTGGTTTTTTTTGCCCCAGTTCTTGCCGATCGCGCTGTAAGCGGGAACGGGCTGATTGTTTACCGTTAAAATGGTTTCGTCCTTCGTCAGATCGGCGAAATCGCCCACGCCGAACGCAACGTCGTCGGGTTTGACCATCTGCGTTTTGCGGTTGACGACGGTCGGTTGCGTTTCGTCGGTGAGGAAATACCCGAAATCCGCGAACGCGACGTCGGCTACGCCCGCGCCTGCGCCGTCGAGCGCGACGATACGGATATTGCCGACCGTGGCGTTTTCGGCGCCGCCGCCGTGCTTCTGGCACATGGACGACGAGAATGGAATGATAATTTTATTCCAGCCGACCATAAAGTCGTTTGCAAGGGATACGATGTTGTATTCCCACTTTTTCGCGTCGGAGAAGTTCTCGCCGTTCGAAACGTTGATATTAAATCCCTGCGCGTTTTTGATATAGTCGATCGTAGACTGATTGTGCACATATAACCAGAACACGAACGCGCCCTTTGCGTTGGAACTGATCGCGCTCACGTTGTAGGGTTTGTCGAGCACGGTCGCGCGGACGATGCCGCCGAACGACGACCAGTTGCCGTTCATGTTACCAATGACGTAGTTTGCCTTAGTCGCGCTGTCGAGCTGTTTGATGTCGGCAAGAGCGGGCGCGGTTTGATCGGTCGCCATGCCTGCGGCATTGCTTACGGTGACGATCCCGCCCTCTTGCGTCAGCGTTTCGGTGCGGTCGGGCTCGGGTTCGGTGGGCTCCACATAGCCGACGACCGTCGGTTCGGTCACGCCGCTGTGAATGATTTCGTATTTGGCGGTGAGCACATAGCAAGCCGTGCCGCCGTCGACGTTCAAACGGATATTGCGCACGTCCGTCCAGTCCATGTTGTTCTTTTCGTTTGCGCTTTCAAGCGGAATGATGAGTTGATTCCAGCCCACCGAGCATTTCGGGAAAAGGTTTTTGATATTGAAACTGTATTTGTGGGAATCGGAATACGATTCACCGCTCGAAACGTCGATATTATAGGCATTGAGGGCTTTGAGGTCGGATTCCTTTTGGAAATACACCCAGACCGAGAACGCCGAATCGGCAACGGTGTTTACGCTGTAAGCCATATCGAGGTTGAGCACGGAAACGAAACCGCCCTCGTTCGGTCTGCCGTAACCGCCGAGCGATTCGCCCAGATCGGTATTTTCGATTTCGGTTACGCTTGCCGCATTGCCGACGACCGCCGTCACGTTCCCCACGCCGAATTCGGTTACGGGATCGCCCGTGATCGTGTTTTTCGACAGATTCGTCGTCGTGAACGAGATTTCCGCAACTCTACCCGTATATCCGCCCGAAAGCCCGAAACCCGTCGTGTTCAGGCGCGCCGACTGCACGTTCGACCAATCCATGTTCGACTTATCGCCCGCGCCCACCGCAGAGAACGGCATGATTATGCGCTGCCAGCCGATCCGCGCCGAAGCAAAATCGGTGCCGAGCATGGTGAACGTCCACTTATAATCGTCACTGTACGTTGCGTTGGAAGAAATATCGAAATTGAAACGGTGCGAGGCGTTGCGGCTCTGATACTGCGTTAAAACCGTTTGATCGGGAATATACAGCCAGAACGACAGCGCGCCTTTACCCGAATCGGCAATGGCGGAAACGTCTTGCTTTTCGGTAAAGGTAAGGCTTTTCGCAAAACCGCCCCAACCCGTCCAGCCGACCGCCGTCACATTCTCTTGCCCGTAAATGTTGTTATCCGTCGTCTTTGCCAAATCCTCGTGCGTATTGATTTCCACATTAACGTCGTCCGCCGCGGCGACTTCGGCACCCGCTCTGCGCAACGTTAAAAACGAAAGCGTAAGCGAGAGCACGAACAACAACGCCGTGAAGATCAGCGCGATATGTTTGATTTTCGTCTTATTCATGATTTTTTCTCCTTATCATTTTCGGGCTTAACCCATATTCCCCTGCTGTTCCAATAAACCGTAGAAGGTGTAAGGATCGACCAATTTGAAGTTATACTTCGCATATTCGGGTCTTTGCAGCGCCGTATAAAGCTCGTAAACGTCGGTCGGGGAACGAAGAATAAAACGGATCTGGCGGAACGTGCTTGCGTCGCCGACCTTCTTTTCGACAAAGCCCTGAACGAATGCGTTGACGTTGCCCGCATAATCGTTGCTCAGCACCACGGACAGCCCTTCGACAGACGCACTCGTGACCTTATTGACGGCAACGCCGTCGCAGAATTTTTTATAGCATTCGAGAATATCCTGCGTCGCCGCATTGCGGGTGATGAGGAAGCCCGAATAGTCGATATCGAATTTTTCGTAAACGGCTTTGTTGTAATCCGCCCAGCCGTCAAGACTGCCGTAAATGCCTTCGTGGCGACTGTCGGCAAACGATTCGGGATTAAGGTAGCCCGCGCCGTTGTCGCCCGCGATGAAGTAATCGTTCGCGGTCGCCGAGGAATACATTTTATCGACAACGTGCCCTGCGCGCCCCGCGATATCGAGCGCGAACGACCAGCAAAGCGGAATTTTGCCGCGGTTCTCGTCGTCCCAGAATTTGATCATCGCCGTGTTGAGCCAGCTCGACGCGTCGAAGTCGCCCATATAGAAGAGAAGATAATTCGCGCCCTGCTCGTTCGCCGTCGGCAGCGATTCCTTCACTGTTTTCTGAGCGGTCTGCCTATATGATTCCTGCATCGGATATTGCGCGTAGATCGAGGCGTTCGCCATTGCCGTGTAGTGCGGCGCGTCGGCGTTGATATACGCGTTATAAATCGAAAACTGATAGACCGTTTCCCACTCGCAGGTGACCTCACCCGAAGCCTCGGGGTTGGTGTAGCGCGTGTATTTGAGATGCCAAGGGGTGAAACCGCCCACGTCGATGGGTTTAGTCGCGTCGGTTTCTTCCGCCCACGCCGCCTGCGCCTTCATGATTTTTTCGAAGGTGAGATAGTCGATCGAACCGTCCTGATTGCCGTCGCGTTCCGCCTGATCGGGATCGTCGTCGGGGATTTCGAATTCCATGACCGACAGATCGAAGAAGAACGCCTTGTTCGCAATGTAATAATCGCGGTTGGATAAGAACATATTCTGCAAATCGCCGTACGCCGCAAACACGGTGTTCGAGCCGTAAGCGTCCACATGATATGCGACCATATGCGGATTGGTTTTATGCGTATCGAGGTAGGTTTCCTTCGCCCAGATATAAACGTCATTCTTGCGGCTGCCCGTCGACGGCGTATCCGTACCGTAGATAGTACCCCCCCCCTCGAAAACGTTTCCGAGGTCGAGCTGAACGCGTCTGCCCGCAAACTCTTCGGCTTGTTCGATATACCAGTACAAGCTGTTGCGCACCGCGGAATAGCGGACGGGCAGAAGATTTTCGACGCCGCACGCCGTGGCGACCGCGTTGACCGTTGCGGGAACAGCGGGATCCCACGCGGCAAAGCCCGCATAATAACGGTGGAACAGTTTCAAGAGCGTTGCAGGCGATTTTACGGTTATCACCGCCTTATCTTCCAGCCATGCCCCCTCTTGCGTCAACTCTTCGAGCCAATAGCCGTCGGTATCCTTCGAGAAATTGTTGGGCTGCACGAAGCGCACGAAAAGGCGCTGTCCGTCGCGGTTGACTAAACCTTGCAGGGTGCTCACGAGGTTGGCGATATCGTACTGTTCTTCCGCGTCGAGTGCAACGTTGAGCATATAATCATATAAATCGAAATAGTAAAGCGCGTCCTCGTTCCATTCGATTTGCGTATCCTCTTCGATATCGACGCCGAGCAGATGTTTGCCCGTTTCGGCAAAGTCGACGGCGTCAAGGTCTGCCGCCGTTTTACTGATGATGCCGAATTGTGCCACGCGCACATACGACGTGCCCGGCCAGTAGACCTGCAACGTCGCTTCGGTTTCCTCTTCCACGGGGAAGGTGAATGTGAAATCTTGATAGGTCAGTTTTTCGCTGAACTCCGCCACGCGCACATTGCGCCGCCCGAGTTCTTTACCCCCGTCGTCCAACACGCGCAGCACGCAGGCGACGTCTTTGAGCGGATTGCGCTCGGTGCTCAGATCGTTGACGAGCAAACGCGCCGCCGCCGTGTAAGCGGTTTTGTGCAGTTTTTCGGTTTCCGCCTCGCACAAAACGCCCGCCTTGTCCGATTGCGGGATCGCGCCCCAACCGGTATCGACCGCCAGATCGCCCACGACGTGGTTGACGTCTAAGTCAGACGCGCGCCAGATCTGCGAATACGCGGAAAAGTTGACTTCCTTTTCGATCGTTTCGTCCACTTCGACTTCCTCTTCGACGTCTATGACGCGCGAGCAACCCGCAAGCGCACTGAGCGAAAACGCCACGCACAGAATTGCAGAAATTGCCTTCTTCATTGTTTTCCTCCCTTTTTTATATCAATTTTTTGATTTCAAGCCTTTACGCCGCCGACCGCCAATCCCTGCACGAAATACTTCTGACAGCAGATATAGGCGATCACGGGCGGGATCATCATCACGACGCCCATCGTCATGACCATGGGGTAGTTCATCAGTCCGCCGCCCGTGCCTGCGGGCGAGAGATAGTCGGACTGAATTTTCACGGAAAGCACGCCGATCGGCCACAGCTCGCGCGCGCTCGATAAAAAGATCATCGGGAACAGGTAATCGTTCCACTGCCCGATAAAGGTCTGCACCACCATGAGCGCGATCACGGGCGCCAGCATAGGCATGTAGATCGAAAAGATGATGCGGAAAAATCCCGCGCCGTCGAGTTCCGCCGCCTCTTTGTATTCGTCGCCCATCTGCGTGAGCATCTGGCGGACGAGAAAGATGTTATACGCCGAAAAACACCCCGTAATGAAGAGCAGCGCGCCGTTGTCGCGGAAGCCCGAACCGCCCTTTCCGAAAATATCGTTTCCGCCCACGAGCGGGAAGCGCATGAGTTCGAGATATTGCGGAATGAGCAGCGCGATCCCGGGGATCATCATCGACGACATGATAATGTAGAACGCTACTTTTTTGAACTTAAACTTGACTTTCGCGAAGGCATAGCCGCCCAGCACCGAAGTGAAGATGAGAATGAACGCATACCACACGAACCGCGCCAGCGTCAGCAGAATGGAAGTGTAGATTTCCGTTCGGCGGAAAATGAGCCCCAGATTCGAAAACAGATACGAAAACTTCTGCGGCACGGGCAGAATGCCCACGCTGTAAAAGCCTTCGATCGAAACGAACTGCCCCAAAAAGGCAAATGCAAGCGGATAGAGCATGAGGATCGAACCGAGAATGAGGAAGATATGCGAAACGATGATCGTTCTCTTTTTGACGACTTTCATTTTTCCTCCTTTTCTTCGCCGAACTTCATGTTGAGCGCGGTCAGGATCATGAGCATCACGAGCACGACGACGGCGATCGCGCTGCCCATGCCGTAATTGCCGTTCTGGAACGCCTCGTTATAGATCTGGAACAGTATGACCTTGGTCGTGCCGTCGGGCCCGCCCTGCGAAATGAGCTGAACGGGTTCGAAGATGTTGAACGCGCCGATAATGCTTGTGATCATGACAAAGACCAGCATCGGGCGCAGTTGCGGCAACGTGATCTTGAAAAACTTCGTGACCGCGCCCGCGCCGTCGAGTTCCGCCGCCTCGTAGAGTTCGGGCGGAATGGCGTTGAGCCCCGCGACGAGCAATATGACCGTTGCGCCCAGCCCCTTCCACACGCAGATAAAAATGATCCAGAAATACATCCAGAACGTGCTCTGTTTCCAGGCGACGCTGCCCATGCCGAGCGTATTGAGAATGTTGTTGAAGGTGCCGTCGTTATACGAAAGCCACACGTTCGCGATCTGTGCCACGACCGCCATCGATATGACGACGGGAATATAATAGACCGTGCGGTATACGCCGCGCCCGCGCAAGGGCTGTGTCACCGCCAACGCGATGAGCATGCCGAACACGAGGCTCAGCCCGATCGTAAACACCGCGATAAGTATGGTTGCAAGGAAGAGCACATAATAATTCTTATCGGTGAAAATCGTGACGAAGTTCTTGAACCCCACGAATTGCGTACCCAGAAACAGATCGTCCTGCATAAAGCTGTAACGGAACAGAATGATTATGGGAATGATGCCGAAAATAAAGTAATACAGAATGATCGGCCCGATAATGCCCCAGCCTCTTAAATTTTCGCGCAGGTTGCGCTTGCGCCGCGTTTTTTCCGCCGACAGCGTTTTCTCTTCCATGCCACTCTCCAAAATCGGTTATTCGGGCGCGCCGCGCGCGCGTTACATTTTGCTCTTGATCGTCGATTGCAGTCCGTCGGCAAGCGATTTGATGTCCGCCGTGCCCGTGAGCACATTGCGGTAGAAGGTGCCCCACGACGCCCAGATATCGTTGGAATTTTTTGTGAAGCAAGCCATGCCGCCCGCAAATCCGCCCTGGTTCAGCGCGTCGATATAGGGGTTGATGTTGGGGTGCACGGTGCGGATCTCTTCGCTCTGCAACGTCGCCGTGTTGACGGGAAGTCTGCCGTCGAGTTCATAGAACCAGCTCTGCACCTCGCTGCTCGTGAGGTATTCGAGGAACGCCTGCGCCGCCGCCTGATTTTTCGAAGCCTGCGTGATACCGAAGAGCACGTTGCCCGTGAAGATGTTGCCCGTACCCGTGCCGTCGGCATTCTTGGTCGGCAACGGCGCACTCTTGATATGATCGCCCGCGGTCGCCATCGCCCACTGTCCGTCGATGAGATACGCCGAACGGTTCTGATCGGTAAAGTAGAAGAGTACGACGTCTTCGTTTTCCGCCGTAAGCGACTGCGGATAGGCGTATTGCGCCAGATTGCGCAGATAGGTAAACGTTTCGACGTTTTGCGCCGAGTTGACGGTCAGTTGGCCGTTCGTCATGATATCGCCGCCGCCCTGCCGCAGGAAGGGCACGGCGCGGAACGCCGAAGGCAACCCCGAAACGCTGTTCATGCAGATTCCTCTATACGCTTTTCCGTTCGCCTGCGCATAATCGGAAACCTTTTTGCAGTTTTCGATCAGCGCCGTCCAGTCGGCGGGAACCCATTCTTCTTCGGGAATGCCCGCTTCCTGCAAGATATTCGTGTTATACTGCAACCCCATGATGCCCGTGCACATGGGCACGGCGTAGAGCGAACCGTTCACCGTTACGTCGGCGCAGGCGTCCGCAATAACGTTTTCGAACTTGCTCTTATCGAGCGCGGCAAACACGTTATTCTGCGCGAAATATCCCATGTACGTTTCGCCGATCATGATATCGACCGCCATACTGCCGCCCGCGTTGTAATCGCGGATATAGAGTTGTTGTTTTTCATAGAGCGCGTCGCCCCAGCCGTCCTCGATGAAACGAAGGGTAATGTTGGGGTATTTTTCTTTGAACCCCTCTACCAACCGTTTGGAAAACAACGCCTGATTATAAAGTTGCGAACCTTCTTGCTCGCTGCGCAACAGCGCCGCATAATTATAGCGCAACGGCGCAGCCGACTGAATTCTCAGCGTGACCGCCTTTGCGGGATCGACTTCTTCCACGATGGGCGGTTTTTCCGATCCGCCGGGATTGTTTCCGCCCGGTTTATTCCCGCCGGGATTGCCCGTTCCCGTGCAAGCGGCACACGACAGCATCATTGCCAGACACGCCGTACCCGTTAAAAAAGCCGTTAGTGATTTGCGCATAAATATTCCTCCTGATCTGTTCGGTTTTCGGGGCGTTTTGCGTCCCCCTGCTACTTTCCATTATAATTCGACTCGATCGTTTGTCAATATCTTCGGTAAAAAAATATAGCTTAATGAAAATAATATGTTATACTTTTTTTGCGATTTTTTCGAAATTATGATAGCAAATCATTGCATTTTGTGAAATAATATAGTATAATCCGAAATAAAGGACAGAGAATATGGCAAAAAAGAAAGAATCGCTCTATAACAAAGTATACAACGATCTGATCGCAAAAATACAGAGCGGAAAATACAAGGTAGGCGACAAACTGCCTACGGAAATGGAACTCACAAAAATATACGGCGTAAGCCGCATAACCGTCGCGCACGCGCTCAAAAATTTAGCCGACGCCAACCTTATTTACCGCGTAAAACGCAGCGGCACGTTCATCAACGGAAAGCTCAACCGCAGCGCGCCGCTCATTGTGCCCATCATTCTGCCCTTCGTCGAAGACCTCAACGAGATCATGACGGGCATTCAGAATACGGCGCTCTCGTTCAACGCCTTTACGCCCTTCTATAATTCCAAGAATAATTTAGAGCGCGAGCGCAATATTTTAAGCGAGATCCTCTCGAACAAGCCCGACGGCATCATCGTCTACCCCTGCGACTCGCTCGACAACATCGGGCTGTACGCCGAATTTTTGGCGCGCGATATCCCCGTCGTCTGCCTCGACCGCCCCATCGAAGGGTTGGAAACGCCCCTCGTCACCACGAAGAACGCCGACTGCATGTGCCGCATTATCGACCGACTTACGCAGCTCGGGCATAAACGGATCGGATTTTTCTCGATCAGCGACAAGATGGCGTTCCCCGAGGCGGAACGTTTTAAGGGCTACTGCCGCGGGATCGTGAAAAACGGACTTGCCTTAAAAAACGAATTTATCTTCCACACCTACGATCTGCATAAAAAAGAAATCGCCGTCACGCTTGATCAGCAACAGCAGATTTTTCAAAGATACACGAAGAACGAAATGCAGCGCTACCTTGCACTCGAAGAAAAGCCCACCGCAATTTGCTGCATCAACGACAGCACGCTCGAAATGGTCTATAAAGTGGCGAAACAGCTCGGTATCCTCATCCCCGAGGAACTGACGGTGACGGGGTTCGACTGCGCCGACGTCGAAAAAGCCAAAAGCATGGGATATTTATGTATCCGTCAGGATTTTGCCAGCCTCGGTTCCGCCGCAATCAAACTCATGCTCGATATTTTAGACGGACAGCCCCACCGCGACGTCGTACTCGTCGACGGCATTCTCATCGGGTGACGATCCGCCCCTGTCTTTCCCGCCCTCAGTCATTCTGAGCGCACCCCCTGTCATTCTGAGCGCACCCCCTGTCATTCCGGGCGCACCCCTGTCATTCTGAGCGAACCCCTGTCATTCTGAGCGAACCCCTGTCATTCTGAGCGCACCCCTGTCGTTCTGAGCGCACCCCTGTCATTCTGAGCTTGCCGAAGAATCCCGCCCCTTATACGCAAAAATATGCCGACGGTTTCCCGTCGGCATTCCTGTTTATTTACAATAGCTTGCAAAAAGATCGTAAAGCGTTTGGTAATATTCCCCCAGATACTCGCGTGCGAGCGTATCCATGCCGAAGGCTTTGAGCCGCGCATTCGGATCGGACGTGCGGTTCATGTAATAATTGCGCACGACGAGGAACCGTTCGGAATACGACAAATGATAGTTGGGATTGCTCGGATAGGAATACACCCCCGCCTCGTTCCCCGAAGATTGCAGATTTTCATAGGCAAGCTGATGATCGAGATCGGCGCGGATCCATTCCACTTTATATTCCGTTTCGGCGTCGATGCGGCTGTTTTCCGCCTCGAAGAGCGTCGAACGCACGGTATTGTGTTGCACGAGCTTGTTGATCAGCTTTTGCTTTTCGTTTGCGGCAGCCGCCGTCACCTTGTCTTTTTCCGCCTGTGCGGCGCGCACCATGGCAAGTTGCAGCGAATTGAGGTTTTTATATTTGTCGGAAGTCAGATCGACGATATCAATTGTCATAAACGACCTCCCGCCGCTTGCACAGCACGATCCCGCTCAAAGCAAACGCCGTACCTTGCGGCTTGATTTCGATCGTAACGCGGTTGGCGCGGATCGCGCCGCCGAGAGCAAGACGTTTGCCCGCCTCACCCTTTGCGCGGCGCGTAACGCCGTTTGCGGTGACTTCCGCCTCGAACATGCCCCTGCCTTCCACTTCCACCGCCTCGAGATACCCCACGCCGTCGGCAATATCGGTCAGGTCGTATTCGAACTTCGCCGAAACTTCCCCGACCTCGGGCAACGCGCTGCCGCACAGCTTATCCACCCCCGAACCGAAGAGGCGGTACACGCCGTGCAGGCAGGCGAGCGAATTGCTTGCAAGCCCGATAAACCGCCCGCAGCCGTACACTGCGTCGTAGCAATAGACCTGCCGCTGCCCGCCGCGCCGCGCGACCGAGGCGTAATATTCGCCGCCGTACGAAGAGCCGTGCACGGTCGCGCTTAAATCGATTTCCCCTTCCGCGGCGTTTAGAATGCGTTCGGCGGAAAATCCATCGGTAACATAAAGCCCGCCGTCGGTGAAGAACCACGCTTTCCCGCCGCATCGCGCCACGCTTTTGGGGTGAACCGCGCGGTATTCCACGTCGGTTTTCACAAGACGGAAGGTGAGCGGATCGGCTGTCCCTTCGAGCCGTTCCACGCCCCGCTCGCGGAAGAGCAACAAATTTTCCCCCAGCGAGAGCAACCGCACGACTTTGCCAAGCGAACCGTCGATCAGATCGACCGCGCCCGATTCCTGCGTGCCCGTCGCGCGGAATCCCCTGTCGGGATAGACGAACGACCAGTATAACTTGCCATCCGTTCCCGCAAAAAAGATACGGTCTTTGTGCACCGCCATGCTGTATCCGCCCGGCTTTTTCACATAGTTGTTCAGCGTGGCATTCTCGTCGAAATAAAGCGAATTGGGCGACAGCATGTATAAGATGCGCGTACCCGTTTGCAAAACGTAATCTTCCGCTTCGGTGATATCGGGTATGATCCACTGACGGTTGTCCTGCAAGAGACGGACGCGGTTGATGGTCGTAAAAATCGTTACGAGTCTGGTTTGCGTCGCAATGAGGATCTGCGCGTTGTAATCGGTCGTAAATTCCTTTTCGGCGCCCTCGGCGAGCACAAAGGCGTTGCCTTCCGCGCGCAGGTGGTTGAGCGTAAGCGCGTAATTTTTCCACTTTTGAGCAGGCAGGCGCACACGCTGCCGTTGCGCATAGGGAACGGCAATTTTTTTTGCGTATCTCACACCCACCTCCTCGCATGCATCGAGAGTCTGCGCCGCAAAATCCCCGCCGCGCGGAGGGCGTCCTGATAACGTTTCTGAAAGAGATCGGATTCGGTATACCGCGCGTTTGCGAGCAGAAACTCGCTCGCCACCCCGTAAGACATCAGCCGCGCCGAGATCCGCCCCGAGAAGGCGCTTTCGTCGCCGAAATCCTTTTTCTCGGGCGCGTAAGAATAGAGCACCGTCGCTTCGTCCGTTCCGTCGGGCAAAGACAGATAGGCGGGGAAGAGTTTGAAATCGACTTCCCTTCCGTAGTTTCACAGTCAATTCTTCGACCAAGAAAACGCTCAAATACTATGGGTTCAAGTTCCTCGGCTTTTATTCCTTCGCCCATTTGTTCATCGACATGGATTTGAATATTATCATAAGCCTCTATAATTTCTTTTACAGTATCATTATTGATATATACTAAATTTAACAAAGCCCCACAACAAGAGCAAGTTGTTTGTCCACCATAAATTTTTGATTCCATTTCGGGCAAGACAACACCGAGCAATCCACTCCTACTATTTCCATTTCCGTTATAAAGCGATGAAGTGATTTCACGTCGAATAATAATTTGACTATCGTACCCTCTCCACATATCCTCGGGGTCACGATAATTTTCCCCACTTCTTGTCCCAATTAGAAAAATAGTAATCCGAATACTGTTGCAAAGTAAGATACGCACGATTGTCATCATCAAAGTGCGTAAGAGCAACAAGCAAATAATCATCATTTTTGCAGATAGTTCCTAGTTTGTAGCGTTGCTTTTTCCCATTTCTCTACTGAGATTGGGTTCTGCCTTCCGGTCCTTCAAATGAGGATTGTTTTCTATCAACTCATCCAACGCTTCCTTTTGCGCAAACTCTAGGAGATATTTACCGTTTAATGTTTTTTTTGCGATAACAATGTCATCAACCTGCGTATCAAAGTATTCGTTAAACGCTATCACTTTTAGATCTGGTTGCTCAAATATGTTGGCAAACTTGATATTGACCGTTGAATTATTAATTTTTAATGTTAGATGTTCCATTTTATTTGCCATTATTAATAATATGACAAATATCCCTAGAAGGACACCTAAAAAAACTACCCCGATAATATACTTTACCTTGGCGTCAAAATCAACAAATGCCAATACTGTAGTTACAACCAAGGAAATTCCAGAAGCTTCAATAAAATAAGGTTACCTAATTTCCAGCGAAAACTATTAAACTCCTCTCTCGAAGAGAACGATGCTGCATAATCCTCATATTTGTCGGGTATTACGTGTTCTCTATCGTAAGTATTTTTTACAGTTCTATTTACATATGAGTCAAAAAGAGACTCGTTCCCCATAGCGACATCAATATAATCGGTAAAGCGCGCCAACACATGAAGGATATAACGTCCAGAGAACTGATTCCAACTAAACTCATTTCCTTTGTCGCTCCATATAATACCGTTTAATTGTAAGTCCATATCCTTGAGCTTATAAGTTAAAAATACGGTTAATTTATCAAGTGGCATATTTCGAATTGCTTTTATCGTGGAAAACAAATCGTTCTTGTTAGTGTTCCAATTTATCTTGCTAAAATTAAACATTCTCCTTGCTGAATATCCATCTATATAAGCAGCTACTACTTTTATTTTTTTAGCAATAATATCCTTGCCGTCCATAGGCGACAACGCAGAAAGAATAAACATATACTGATAGTTCAGCTCTTTATCTGCATTATAGAATACTTCTTCATATCCATTGGTATATACTTCTGAATATTTTTTTAACTGCAAATAAATATCCGCATAAAATTTGAAATCAACAGTAATAAATTCATAATAATCTTTTGACTTCACAATTTTCTTTGAATAATTACACTGCCACCCGTACCACGCCGTGTACGGTATTTATGATAAAGTTAAGGATTTTTATTTTCTCTCCAAACAGCTCCAAAATATCCTGATCGTCGAACGGTGATGTGTTCAATAAGTCCTCCGTTTCTATATCGCCGTTTTCGTTGATATAGTTTATTATCATTTTAACGAATTCCTGCTGCTGTGCGTTCAACACATTCTCGTTCAGGTACTGTCCAAACTTCTCGTTAATCGCCTGTTGGCTCAACCCAACCAAACTGCGAATAAACACGGCAAGGTTGTCTGCCCCCGTTGTTTTGACATAATCATTCTTTGTGCCGAGTTCATTCCAAAGGATGAATTCAAGTTCTTCAAGGTCAGAGGCGGTTAACTGTTCAAGATTTTTGATTTTTGTTATTACAGGATTATCGCTATGCTCGGCAAGGTAGTCTATAACCTTCTCTCTGTATGTGCGGATATCAAACAATCCCGCGCCCGTACCACCAAGTTTCACTTCCTCGTCCGAAAACTGTGTAAGATATGTTATCGTTTCGCTGTCGTCGAGGAATTTCATCAAATCGCGTATTTCCTCGCGCAGTGTTTCAAGCCGCTCAACTGTCGGGTCAGCCCAAAATTGGTCGCTGGCGGCTTCATTAAGCCGATGCGCCTTTTCCATTATCTGCGGTATTGATGCTTTAGTTAATAGGTACTTGGCTATTAAACGCACAGCCGCAACATCCTTACTCGACCGCCCAATAGCGTTGGATATAAGGACATCCAACTCAATGTTCAGCATCTTGCTATCAAAGGCTTTTGTGTATTGATTCGCCTTTATTTCATCTTCAACAAGCGGCGCAATATGGAGTTTTATTTCTTTTCCGTTTACAGGCGAAAGGCACTGCCATATCTTTTCATCCGAATATTTATCCAAAAACGACATCGCCTGCCGCACGGAAATCCGAGAACTATTACTACAGATTGCTTTTACCATTTCAAAAAGCATCGGCTTTAATTTATCGTAGTACGCTTTATTAAAAGGAATAGCCTGATGTTCAAAACGCTGAAGTTCCAGCAAAATATCCAGCCGCAGTTCAAACAGGCGTTGCGTTATGGATATTGCCGCTTTACCGCTCTGTTGGCGATGCACAGGCTCTGAAAAGAATTCGAAATTATGACACCAATCGAAAATTAAAAATTCGGTTTTGTCTTTATTCGGCGCAAAGATGTCTGGGCACAGGCGCGTCCCGCGTCCTATCATTTGCATGAATTTTATATACGATTTTACTGGCTTGAAAAATACCAAATTCAAAACCGCTGGAACATCTATACCTGTATCGAGCATATCGACCGAAACAGCAATTTGGAAATCCGGGTCAGTTTCAAACTGAACAATCAAGTCATCGGCATAGGTCTCGTAGTTATCTATAACACGACAGAAATCCGCTCCCTTATGCGGATATAGCGCATGGAAGCACTCTACTATCATTTGCGCGTGTTTATGGTTATACGCAAAAATAATAGTCTTGCCGAGCTTATCGCCGTTTTCGATTTTCAGTCCGTCGCGCATAAGCGATTCCAGCACTCTATTGCAAGTCGGCTTATTGTACACGCTCCTGAAAATTTGATTGCTGGTTATTTCGGCTTCCTCGTTCTCCCCGAACGTCTCCTCGAATTCTTCTTTCTCTTCGTCCGAAAGGTCTTTGTATCTTATACCACGTTCCAGAATTGTTGTCGTGCGTTCCAACGGCTCGCCGTATGACACCAAATAACCATCACGCACCGCTTCGGTCAAATCGTATGAAAAATTTGGAATGCCGCTTTCGCACCCGAATATCCTGTATGTATTCGCATCCACCTGATCGCGCGGCGTTGCTGTTAATCCGACAAGCAGACTATCGTAATATGCAAATATCGAACTGTACTTTTTGAAAATAGACCGATGTGCTTCGTCGATGATGATTAAATCAAACCGCCCAGTCGTGAAGGTTTTATTATCCCCGTCGATACAGTTTATCATCGTCTGGTAGGTAGAGAACATCAACCTTGCATTCAAATCCTTTTCCCCACTACCAGAAAGTTCGCATACGCTCATATGCGGAAGCAGTTTGACGAAGTTCTTTTTCGCCTGCTTCACGAGCGAAGTTCTATCGGCAAGGAACAGCACGGTTTTAATCCATTTATTCCGTGCCAACACATCAACGAGCGAAATTGCCACGCGAGTCTTGCCTGTTCCCGTTGCCATTACCAACAAGCCCCTTCGGTTATTTGCATTGAAATGCTCGCATACGCTTGTGATAGCCATTTTCTGATATGGTCTATTGGTTATTTCATCATTGATTTTGAGGTCGGTTATCTTACCGCGTTTCCTGCGCTGAATAAGCAATTCCAGCTCGGAAATAGTATGGTACGCCATCAACTCTCTATCGGGATAAATTCCGTCAATGACTTTTATTGAATAGCCGTTTGTGTAATAAAGCACAGGAACATAGCCATACTTCGCCTTCATACATTCGCCATATAAACACACCTGATGTTTGCCTTTCTCTGGCGACACGCTCGTCTTTTTCGCCTCCACTATGGCGAGCGGCTTTCCGTCCCTGCCGTAAAGCACATAATCACAGAAACCCTCGCCCGTGCCGTTGGGCAGACCGAGAACTTTGATTTCTATGCCTGCCTTGCCGGGGACACAAACATCTTCCTGCTCGCACACATCCCAGCCCGCTTCTTTCAAATACAAATCAATGAGCAATTTGCGCGTGCTTGCTTCACTCATATAGGCAGGGCGTTGAGCATTGAACGCAGATTCCTTTTTGATACCTTCGCTGAAGGTTTTTTCGGCTTCGCCGTGAACTTCTATCGTTTCCACTTCGATAGGCTTTTCGGCGGCTTCTTTGGTTATAAGCGACTTGTCAAATGCGGGGTAATCATTAATCAGCCCTAAAAGCACCAGGATTTCCCCAACAAAGAAATGCAGGTTTTCAAGCCCAAGCATCGCTTCTGTCGTTTTAATTTTATTATTATGCGCCGCATTATTCCCGAGAATACGAATGTAATGCAACGAATCTTTTATAACTTGGTCGTTTATGAAATTGGAGATTTCGTAACTGTCTATAAGCTCAAACAGACTCGCCCGAACAGGCAACGAGCCAGCCTTTGCTTTGTATATGTATTTCATAACAAACTCCAACGCATTCCGTGCCGAAATAGCCGAAAGCACAGGCTTCGTCAACACAAAGGCTTCAGTATCTTCGCAATATGTTGTGAGTTCCTCAAACTGCGGTAACTTTTTTAGAAACGAAAAGTTTGTCATACGACCTCCTTACTCGCTATATTATAGCATATTCCTTTGGTTTTTTCTACTTTTCGGAGAGTGTTAATCAAAAAAATGCACCTCTCCATTAAAACTTTTGATTTATCGGTCTGTTCGACGAACGCCGCAAACTTGTTTTGAAGCTCAATCGGCGGTAAAACAATACTGTAATTTTCAACTTGCTTGCTACTTATATTAGGTTGTAATGAATTCCCACTCATTGCTACAACATAATCTTTAAAATCCTGCATTTGACAACATGACATCAAATAGGTTCGATTTATTTTTGTTCTCTCAATGCGAAAGCGACCAACACGCTGATTAAGTAGGCAGGGCACATCTTGTTCGGACACAACAGCTATTTTTACAGCATTTAATAATTTGATAACAGGACGAGTCATTGCCATTACCAAGTCACCTGGATTCAATGCAAATTCAGAATATTTCTCTAAAAATACAGCAGGTACACAGTTCATTTCATTCCAATCAAGATTATCCCTATTCACGTTTGCGATTTGCACAATCGGAACGCCATTAGACATATAATCCGTACTTTTAAACGCATAACCACCCTGCAATTTTGCGACTGCTCCTATGCGCATAACAGGATATTTCGCTTTATTAACACTTCCGAACATCTCGATAAATTGCGACTTCACGAGGTCATCAAGTCTTTTTAATACCGTTCTTTGACACTCTAATAAATCATCAACCTTTTGCAGTTTTGCGATGATTTCTCTTTGTTCCTCAATAGAATACAAGTTAATTTCTATATCTTGCAATGCGCCAAATTTCAGTGAATCGCGGACACTACCAGATGTATGCGCCGCTATCTGCTGTAGTCCTGTATCGCTATGCAAAAAATAGGTCAAAAATTCAGGCAGCATCTTGTTTTCATCCACCGAAAATACAACATATAAAGGGCTAACAATAACGGTTTCCTTTGCTCTCTGTACTGCTACAGAGCCAACGTTGATTCTCGATGGATTATAAGCAATCATCCCACGTCTAACAATCTTGTAAGTGGATAAATCCTTACTAAATACTTCTTTGAAAAAATAATCTATCGACGGCATAAACCCGTGACTATTCGTCACGCTATATACAGCAGAGCAATTATTTCGCCTATTACGCTCACTATACTCTTTCACAAGAGTACGCAATTTTTCTCTTATCACAGCAATCCCTCCAATTCATCCAGCCCTTTTTGTATTTCTGCTTCCAACGCGCGAATTTCCGCAAGGATTTCTTTCGGCTCGGGATATTCTTCTGCGACATACTCGGTCTTTTTATATTTGTTAATGGAAAGGTCATAGCCGTTGTCGATAATTTCGCTTTTCGGCACAAAGAACGACTTATCCGTGCGTTCCCTTACTTCCTCATCGGGATTGCCGAAACGGGCTATAATGTCAGGAATATCGTTATCAGCAATCTGGCTTCGCTTATCGTCGAGCGAGTAACCGTCTGCCTTCATATCGTAAAACCACACCTTATCCGTGCCGCCCGCGTTTGTTTTCGTAAAAATCAAAATTGCAGTGCTGACTCCCGCATAAGGTTTGAACACGCCGCTTGGCATTGAAATAACCGCTTCGAGCTTTTGGTTTTCTACCAGTTCCTCGCGTATCATTTTATGTGCGGTACTGCTACCGAACAAAACGCCATCAGGAACGATGCTGGCACAACGCCCGCCAACCTTTATCATCCGAGTAAAGAGTGCAAGGAATAACAGCTCCGTCTTTTTCGTCTTGCACAAAGCCAGAATATCTTTGCTTATATCCTCTTGAAATACATTGCCCGTGAACGGCGGATTCGCCATTATAAGAGTGTATGCGTCCCTTTCGGTGTTATCGGCACTCAAGCTATCCTGATACTTTATATTCGGCTCTTCCACGCCGTGAAGCATCATGTTCATCGCACCGATTCGAAGCATTGTTTGATCGGTATCGAAGCCAGAGAACATCGTGGTTTTGTAATGCTCGGCATTTTCCTTTTTGAGCAATTCCTTTTCAAAATGCTCCTGAATGTAGTTTGCGCTCTCTGCAATGAAGCCTGCGCTACCCATTGCAGGGTCGAGGATTTTGTCAGCGAGTGTCGGCTTCATAAGTTGCACCATCATCCGAATAATATGGCGCGGGGTGCGGAACTGTCCATTATCACCCGCCGATGCAATCTTGCCAAGCAGGTATTCATAGACATCGCCCATGATATCCTTATTGTTCATATCCATAGCATCGATGCCGTCAACAACTTTCGCCAATACCCTTGCCGTAGGAATAAGGAATACGGTGTCTTTCATATACCGACTGAACGCCGTATCCTTTCCCGTATTTATCGTTTTAATAAACGGGAACACATACTGCTGAACGGTCGTAAACATTTCATTCGGCTCGAAGTTATGAAATACGCTCCAACGAAGATTCTTGTAATCCGTGACGATGCGAGGCTCTTCGCTGATAACGCACTTCCCGTCCCCGAACACTTTATTCTTGAGTGTAACGCCCAGAGCATTTGCATTCGCTTCCTTTTTGATTTGGTTATCGTCAAGGAGTTTCATAAACATCAGGTATGTAATCTGCTCCAACACTGTTATGGGACTGGTAATGCCGCCTGTCCAAATCGTGTCCCAAATGCTGTCAACCTTGTTTTTAAGTTCGCCTGTAATCATTCACTTACCTCATCCTTCATAGATACAAGTATTTAATTTTGGATACGCTCTCTGTTTTCATAGAGTACCTCCCATTATGGACTTTAAAATTATATCACACTTCAGCTCTTTTGTCTACCTCAACTGTCGCAAAAGTATGACTTTTTATAACGTAATAAAACCGCCAAACAAAGCGTTCTAAAATTTGCCCCGCACGAATTTACCATTCGCTCGAACACTTTATCTAGCGGTTATTAGCGATGAGTTTTGCGCATAAATTTTTAGCGCATTTCCAAATACAATTTAGACTTTTCATAGGTCATAAAAACCCCGAATTTAGACTTTTCATAGAATGCACTTTCAACTCTAACCCCCATTTAGGGTTCTATCCTTTGTGGCAGTGAGTGTTTACCCTTGTTCCTATGAAAAGTCTAACCCCCCAAAATGCCCATATTTTGGGCTAAAATGCCCTATTTTAGCCGTATTTTGGGTTAGACTTATATGCTGTCATCGGTAAGTCCGCCAATAACCTCATCAATGCAGTTTGAACTAAT